>JAZQEE010000036.1:0-40312 GCA_045538815.1 Acutalibacteraceae bacterium | reverse complement strand
AACAAGAAGACATCTCATATCACCCTTGTTCTCAAGGAAATGGAATAAGCGAAGGAGGAGGTTAAACAATGGGACAGAAAATTAATCCTACCGGTTTAAGAATCGGTGTTATTAAGAACTGGGAATCTCGCTGGTATGCAGCTCCCAATAAGTTCGGTGATACTCTCGTTGAAGACTACGAACTTCGTGAGTACCTTCTTGAGAAGCTTGCTCCTGCAGGCGTTCCCAAGGTTGAGATCGAGCGTGATGCAAAGCGTGTATACGTTAACATCCACTGTGCAAAGCCCGGTATGGTTATCGGCAGACAGGGCGCAGAGATTGAAAAGCTCAAGAAGATCTGCGAGAAGAAGCTCGGCGGCAAAGAAGTTTCGCTGAACATCATCGAGATCAAGCAGCCCGACCTTGTTGCACAGCTTGTTGCTGAGAGCATCGCTGCTCAGCTCGAAAGACGTGTTTCTTATCGCCGCGCTCTCAAGCAGGCTATCGGCCGCGCAATGAAGCTTGGCGCAAGAGGTATCAAGATTCAGGCATCAGGCCGTCTCGGCGGTGCTGAAATCGCACGTAGCGAAAGCTACCACGAGGGTACAATTCCCCTCCAGACAATCAGAGCCGACATTGACTACGGCTTTGCAGAGGCAAAGACAACCTACGGCCGCATCGGCGTAAAGGTTTGGCTTTATAAGGGCGAGGTTCTTCACGAAAGCAGAAGAACAAATTCACGCCCCAGAAGACGCAGAGAAGGAGGTAACCAGTAATGCTTTTACCTAAGCGCGTTAAGTACCGCAGAGTACAGAGAGGCAGACTTAAGGGTAAGGCTACCAGAGGCAACAAGGTCACTTACGGTGATTTCGGTCTTGTAGCTCTTGAACCCGCTTGGATTACCTCAAACCAGATCGAAGCAGCCCGTATCGCGATGACAAGATACATCAAGAGAGGCGGTAAGGTTTGGATCAAGATTTTCCCCGACAAGCCCATCACAGAGAAGCCCGCTGAAACACGAATGGGTTCAGGTAAAGGTTCTCCCGAATATTGGGTTGCAGTTGTTAAGCCCGGCAGAGTAATGTTCGAAATCGCCGGTGTTGACAGAGAGCTTGCTGCAGAAGCTATGCGTCTTGCAGCTAACAAGCTTCCTATTAAATGTAAATTTGTTACTAAAGAAGAATTGGGTGGTGAGCAATAATGAAAGCCAGTGAAATCAGAAAACTTTCCGCCGGTGAGCTGGATGCTAAGCTTCTTGAGCTGAAGGATGAGCTGTTCAAACTGCGCTTCCAGCAAGCTGTTAACCAGCTCGACAACCCGATGCGAATCAGCGCCGTAAAGAAAGATATCGCTCGTATCAAGACTGTTCAGAGAGATATCGAACTTCACGGTTCGAACTCGTAAGGAAAGGGAGGTTAAAAAACAATGGAAAGAAACCTCAGAAAGACCCGTGTTGGTATCGTAACCAGCGATAAGATGGATAAGACCGTTGTTGTTTCCGTTAAGGATAAGGTCAAGCATCCTCTCTATAAGAAGATCGTTAACAACACCTACAAGCTTAAGGCACACGATGAAAACAACGAGTGCGGAATGGGCGATAAGGTACTTGTTATGGAAACCCGTCCTCTTTCAAAAGACAAGAGATGGCGTGTAGTTGAAATCATTGAGAAGGCTAAATAATTTAGCCCATAAGTAAGGAGGAAAACACTGTGATACAGCAGCAGAGTTACCTCAAGGTTGCCGATAACACCGGTGCGAAAGAGCTTATGTGCATTCGCGTTCTCGGTGGTTCCGGCAGGAGGTATGCCAATATTGGCGATGTCGTCGTTGCTTCTGTTAAAAAGGCAACACCCGGCGGCGTAGTTAAAAAGGGCGATGTAGTTAAGGCAGTAGTTGTTCGTACTGCAAGCGGACTTCGCCGTGAAGACGGCACATACATTCGTTTTGATGAGAATGCAGCCGTTATCATTAAAGAAGACAAGAACCCCAGAGGCACCCGTATCTTTGGGCCTGTGGCCAGAGAGCTTCGTGAAAAGGATTACACAAAGATTCTTTCACTCGCTCCCGAAGTACTTTAATCGGAGGTGCGAAGATGAATAAGGTTCATGTAAAAAAAGGTGACGAAGTAGTAGTTATCAACGGTAAGTACAGAGGCAAGAGAGGCAAGGTTGTTCAGGTCAGCCCTGCTGAAGGCAAGGTTATCGTTGAAGGCGTTAACATCGTAACCAAGCACGTAAAACCCCGCAAGATGGGTGAGCCCGGCGGTCTTATCAAGGCTGAGAGCGCACTCTATGCAGACAAGGTTCAGCTCATCTGCCCCAAGTGCGGCAGACCCACAAGAACCGGTCACAAAATCGATGCAAACGGCAAGAAGGTTCGCACTTGCAAGAAGAGCGACTGCCTTGCAGAGTTTGAATAATAAGGGAGGACATAACAAATGGCAGCAAGGTTAAAAGAAATGTATGCTAAAGACGTTGCACCTGCTCTTATGAAGAAGTTTGAATATAAGAGCGTTATGCAGATCCCGAAGCTCGAAAAGGTTGTTATCAACGTAGGCTGCGGCGAAGCAAGAGATAACTCAAAGATGCTCGACGCTATCTGCTCAGATCTTAAGCAGATCACAGGTCAGGCACCCGTTCTCTGCAAGGCTAAGAAGTCCGTTGCTAACTTCAAGCTCCGTGAAGGCATGGTTATCGGTGCAAAAGTTACTCTCAGAGGAGACAGAATGTATGAGTTCATCGACAGACTCTTCAATCTCGCTCTTCCCAGAGTTCGTGACTTCAGAGGAATCAACCCCAACTCCTTCGACGGCAGAGGTAACTATTCAATGGGTATTAAGGAACAGCTTATTTTCCCTGAAATAGATTACGATAAGATCGACAAGGTAAGAGGTATGGACATCTGCTTTGTTACAACAGCTAATACAGACGAAGAAGCTCGTGAGCTGCTCACTCTTATGGGCGCTCCGTTCTCAAAGTAAGGAGGGATTACCGTGGCAAAAACATCAATGAAAGTTAAGCAGGCTCGTCCCGCAAAGTATTCAACCAGAGCCTACAACAGATGTAAGATCTGCGGAAGACCCCATGCTTATCTTCGCAAGTACGGTGTATGCCGTATCTGCTTCAGAGAGCTGGCACACGCAGGTCAGATTCCCGGCGTTAAGAAAGCAAGTTGGTAATTGAGCAATTGCAAAGGAGGTAAACAGTATGCAGATTACTGATTCCATCGCTGATATGCTCACCCGTATCCGCAATGCGAATGCGGCTAAGCACGACACAGTGAAGGTTCCCGCATCTAACATGAAGAAGGCGATTGCTCAGATTCTTCTTGATGAGGGATATATTAAAGGATTCAAAGTTGAGGACGACGGTAAGCAGGGCATGATTGAAATCGCCCTTAAGTACGGTCCCAATAAGTCTCAGGTAATCACCGGCCTTCGCAGAGTTTCAAAGCCCGGTCTGAGAATTTACACAAACTGTGAGGATATGCCCAGAGTTATGAAGGGCATCGGCATTGCCATCCTCTCAACATCAAAAGGCATTATGACTGACAAGGACGCACGCAAGGCCAACGTTGGCGGCGAAGTTCTTGCATTTATCTGGTAAGGAGGTGCCGTAAATGTCACGTATAGGTAAGAAACCTATTGAAATCCCCGCTGGTGTGGAAGTGAAGCTTGACGGCACAACAATTACCGTTAAAGGCCCCAAGGGCACTCTCACAAGAGAGCTTCATCCCAACATCACAGTTGAAATTGAAGGCAGCACAATCAACGTAAGCCGCCCCAATGACAACAAAGAAAACAGATCACTTCATGGTCTTACAAGAACACTTATCAGCAACATGGTTACAGGCGTTAACGAAACCTTCAAGAAGGAACTTGAGGTTAACGGCGTTGGTTACCGTTGCGAAGTTAAGGGTCAGGTACTTACCCTCAAGATCGGTTATTCACACGACGTTGTAATGACTGCTCCCGAAGGTATCACAGTTGAAGTTCCTAACCCCAATAAGGTCGTTATTTCAGGCCCCGACAAGCAGAAGGTCGGACAGTTTGCCGCTAACGTTCGTGAAAAGAGACCTCCCGAACCCTACAAGGGCAAGGGCATCAAGTATGTTGACGAACACATCCGCCGCAAGGAAGGCAAGGCCGGTAAGGGCGGTAAGTAAGCAACTGCGGTTTAAACCGCAGGCTGCTTAAGTCTAATTAAGGAGTGAAAAATTATGGTTAACAGACCGGACAGCAATAAGGCCAGACAGACTCGCCATAAGAGAGTCCGTGCCAAGATTTCAGGCACAGCTGAATGTCCTCGCCTTAATGTATTCCGCTCCCTCCAGAATATCTACGCTCAGTTAATAGACGACGTTAAGGGTGAAACCCTTGTGTCCGCATCAACTGTTGAGAAGGATTTCGTGGAATACGGCGGAAATAAGTCTGCAGCTCACAAGGTGGGCGAATTATTGGCAAAGCGTGCCGCTGAAAAGGGTATCGAAAACTGCGTTTTCGACCGTGGCGGCTATATCTATCACGGCCGTGTTAAGGAACTGGCCGACGGCGCCCGCGAGGGTGGCCTCAAGTTCTAAGAAGGGGAGGAATACTTTTGGCTAAGATTGATGCATCGGCATATGAGCTCACAGAGCGCGTAGTAGCCATTAACCGTGTTTCCAAAACCGTAAAGGGCGGTCGTATCTTCAAGTTTGCGGCTATCGTAGTAGTCGGCGACGGCAACGGCATTATCGGTTTCGGACTTGGCAAGTCAGGCGAAGTTCCTGACGCAATCCGTAAGGGTATTGAGGACGCTAAGAAGAACCTTATGAAGGTTGCTCTTAAGGGTTCAACAATCCCTCACGAAATTATCGGTAAGTTCGGAGCAGGCGTTGTTCTTCTTAAGCCCGCTGCACCCGGTACCGGCGTTATCGCAGGCGGCCCCGTTCGTGCGGTTGTTGAAACAGTAGGTATCAAGGATATCCGTACAAAGGCTCTTCGTTCAAACAATCCTACTAACGTTGTAAGAGCTACAATTGACGGACTTTCAAAACTTCGCAATGTAGAAGAAGTTGCTGCTATCCGCGGCAAGTCTGCAAAAGAAATTTTAGGTTAAGGAGGGCGGAAAAAATGGCAGATATTCAGGTAAAGCTCGTTAAGAGCCTTATTGGAAGCACCAAGCCTCAGATCGCAACCGCCCATGCACTTGGTCTTCACAAAATCGGCGACGTAACAGTTCAGCCGGACAACGCTGCTACTCAGGGCAAGGTAAGAAAGATTTCTCACCTTGTTGAGACCAGCGAGCAAGGAGGTGCAAACTAATGAAGTTGCACGATCTCTCACCCGCAGCAGGCTCAACAAAAGAGCGTAAGCGTATCGGTAGAGGCCCCGCATCAGGTCAGGGCAAAACAGCCGGTAAGGGTCATAAAGGTCAGAAGGCACGTGCAGGCAGAGGTATGCGTGCCGGCTTTGAAGGCGGACAGATGCCCCTTCAGAGAAGAATCCCCAAGAGAGGATTCAACAACATCTTTGCAACAGAGATGGCAATAGCAAATGTTGCTACTCTTGATAAGTATTTCGAAGACGGTGCAACCGTTACAATCGATGCTCTTATTGAGAAAGGCATTATCAAAAAGACTTTGGACGGCGTTAAGATTTTGGGTAATGGCGAATTAACGAAGAAGCTCACCGTTCAGGCAAATGCTTTTTCAGATAGCGCAAAATCCAAGATCGAAGCTGCCGGAGGAAAGGCAGAGGTGATCTAACATGCTCCAGACGATTGTTAATGCATGGAAAATCGCCGACTTGAGAAAGAAGCTGCTTTTCACCGCACTTATCGTTCTCATCTACAGAATCGGTTCGGCAATTCCCGTTCCGTTCACAGATATCGGCGAGGCCGGCATCATTGCTGACCCCAACGCAGGTACATTCATGAACTATCTGAGCATGATGACAGGTGACGCATTCAACTATGGTACCATTTTTGCAATGTCAATCACCCCCTACATCAACAGCTCGATTATCATGCAGCTGCTCGCAGTTGCTATCCCTGCACTTGAGAGACTTCAGAAGGAAGGCGAGGAAGGCCGCAAGAAGATTGCTTCCATCACTCGTTTCGTAACAATTGCTCTCGGTCTTCTCCAGAGTACAGCTTACTACTTCTATCTCAGAAGCCAGGGCTTCCTCATCAAGACTGCATCAGGCGCAGACTTCACAGGCTTCGCTGCAGTTTTCCAGGCAATCGTTATCATTCTTTGCTTCACCGCAGGTACCGCACTTATCATGTGGCTCGGTGAAAGAATTAACGAAAAGGGTATCGGCAACGGTATTTCAATTATCCTCTTCGCCGGTATCGTTTCAAGAATTCCCACTCTCTTATTCTCACTTTTCCACCCCGAATACGGTTACTTCTTCAAGGGCGGTCCGTACTATGCACTGTCTCCCCTTGTAGCAATCATTCTTATTCTTATGATTGCCTTCATCGTATGGATGGATAATGCAGAGAGAAGAATTCCTGTTCAGTATGCAAAGAGAGTTGTTGGCCGCAAGATGTACGGCGGACAGAGCACTCATATGCCCATCAAGGTTAATATGTCAGGTGTTATGCCCGTTATCTTCGCTTCATCAATTCTCTCACTTCCCCCCACAATCAAGATGTTCATCGGTGACATTAAGAGTGGCTTCTGGAACGGATTTTTCAGCATCTTCGAAGCAACTCACTGGTCATATTCGATCATCTACTTTGTGTTCATCATTGCTTTTGCATACTTCTATTCAAGCATTCAGTACAATCCCATCGAAATGTCAAAGAACATCCGTGACAACGGCGGCTCAATCCCCGGCATTCGTCCCGGCGAACCCACCTCAAGATACATCGGCAAGATTATCAGCAGAATCACCCTTCTCGGTGCTCTTCTTCTCAGCGTAGTAGCTCTCTTCCCGATTATCTTCTCACAGGTAACAACCTTCTTCCTCAACATGTGGCAGGAAGGCGCATCAATGAACATTTCAATGGGCGGCACATCAATCATCATTCTTGTAGGTGTTGCACTTGAAACAGTTAAGCAGCTCGAGAGCCAGATGATGATGCGTCACTACAAGGGCTTCCTTGATTAAGCCCTTTTAACGGAGGATCAGCATGATAGTGCTCAAAACAACCAGAGAACTCAGCCTGATGAAAGAGGCTTGCGTTATATCTGCCGGAGCATTAAAAGCAGCGGGCGAAGCAGTTGAACCCGGTGTTTCAACCGAGGAAATCAACAGAATCGCCGAAAACTTCATTAAGAAGAACGGAGCAATTCCGACCTTCAAGGGTTATCAGGGTTACCCCGCTGCTGCATGCATTTCCATAAACGATGAGGTCATTCACGGCATTCCGAGCAAGAAGCGCATAATCAGAGCAGGCGATATAGTCAGCATTGATGTAGGCGCAACCTTTAACGGCTATGTCGGCGACAATGCCGCCACTTTTGCGGCGGGTGATATTTCACCCGAAGCTCAGCGGCTGTGCGACGTTACCCGAGAGAGCCTTTACGAAGGCATCAGGGCAGCGGTCGCAGGCGGCAGATTAGGCGACATCGGCTCAACAATCCAGAGGTATTGTGAGGAACGAGGCTTTTCGGTGGTGCGTGAATTCACAGGCCACGGCGTAGGAAAGCAAATGCATGAAGACCCCAGCGTACCGAATTTCGGCACACCCGGACGAGGTGTGCGTCTGCTCCCCGGAATGACGCTCGCTATAGAGCCTATGATAAACGCAGGGGGCGCAGGCATCAGGCAGTTGCCTGACGGTTGGACTATCAAAACGAGAGACGGCTCATTATCCGCTCACTTCGAGCATACAATAGCCATCACCTCCAACGGTCCCGTAATTATGACTCAGATTTAAGGTGATAATTATGCTGGAAAGAGGAATGGTTGTCCGCTCACTCGCAGGCAGAGACAAAGGCAGCCTGCTTGCAGTAATGCAGGTCGGCGAAGGCGTGGTTCTCCTGTGCGACGGCAAAGAGCGTCCCGCAGATAGACCCAAAAGCAAGAATTTTCGCCATGTTGAAAGCGTCGGTCTTTCGCTCAGCGAAGAAGAGCTTGAAACAAACAGAGCTTTGAGAAAAGCACTCAGGCGATTAAATGCAGAAATTAACGGCAACACTTAGGAGGTTTTTATGTCTAAGCAGGACATGATCGAGATTGAAGGTACGGTAGTAGAGTCTTTACCCAACGCAACCTTTCAGGTTGAATTGGAAAACGGACACAGAATATTGGCTCACATTTCCGGTAAGCTGAGAATGAATTATATCAAGATTCTCCCCGGAGATAAGGTTACGGTCGAAATGTCGCCATACGACCTGACTAAGGGCCGCATAACATGGCGTTCTAAGTAAATTCAAGGAGGTATTCTAATATGAAAGTCAGACCTTCTGTCAAGAAAATTTGCGAAAAATGCAAAATAATTAAGCGCAAGGGAAAAGTAATGGTTATCTGTGAAAATCCCAAGCACAAGCAGCGTCAGGGTTAATCCCCTGCTCAAACCAATTATTTGGAGGTGCAACTGACACATGGCGCGTATTTCAGGTGTTGACCTGCCCAGAGAGAAGAGAATTGAAATTGCTCTTACTTATATCTATGGCATTGGTCGTAAAACTGCAAGCGACATTATCGCAGCAACCGGCATAGATCCCGATATGAGAGTTAAGGATATGACTGAAGACGAAGTTTCAAAGCTTCGTGAGTACATTGACCACAACCTCAAGGTTGAAGGTGATCTTCGCCGTGAAACTGCATTCGATATCAAGAGACTTATCGAAATCGGATGCTACCGTGGCGTTCGTCATCGTAAAGGTCTGCCCGTAAGAGGTCAGAGATCAAAGACAAACGCACGTACACGCAAGGGTCCCAAGAAGACCATTGCAAACAAGAAGAAGTAAGTTCAGGAGGGATATTATGGCTAAAGCAGCTAAAAAGACAACAGGCACCCGCAGACGCCGCGAGCGTAAGAATATCGAACGCGGTGCAGCCCATATCCAATCCACCTTTAACAACACGATCGTTACAATTACCGACACTCAGGGTAATGCCGTATCATGGGCAAGTGCCGGTGAGATGGGCTTCCGCGGCTCCAAGAAATCAACTCCCTTCGCAGCTCAGACCGCAGCAGAGACAGCAGCTAAGGCAGCTATCGAGCACGGCATGAAGACTGTTGAAGTATATGTTAAGGGCCCCGGTCAGGGTCGTGAAGCGGCAATCAGAGCTCTGCAGACTGCAGGCTTGGAGGTTAATATGATTAAGGATGTTACCCCCATTCCTCACAACGGATGCCGCCCGCCCAAGAGAAGACGCGTGTAACCATTATTTTTGGAGGTGTAACACAATATGGCAAGATATACCGGTGCGGTATGTAAACTGTGCCGCCGTGAAGGCAAGAAGCTTTACCTTAAGGGTGAGCGTTGCTACACAGGCAAGTGCGCTGTAGAGCGTAGAGCATATGCTCCCGGCCAGCACGGTCAGAGCCGCAAGAAGGCAACTGAATACGGTCTTCAGCTTCGTGCAAAGCAGCAGGCTAAGCGTTACTATGGTATTCAGGAAGGCCAGTTCTATAAGTATTTCCTTATGGCTGAGCGTAAGCAGGGCGTAACAGGTGAAAACCTTCTTCGCATCTGTGAAAGCCGCCTTGACAATGTTGTTTATCTTCTCGGCTGGGCAAACTCCAGAGCAGAAGCAAGACAGCTTGTTACCCACGGTCACTATAAAGTAAACGGCAAGAAGGTCAACGTTCCTTCATACCTTATCAAGGCTGGCGACGAAGTTGCTATCAAGGATAAGAGCAAGGACAGCGACAAGATCAAGGCAGTTCTCGAAACAAACGGAGCTCGCCCTGTTCCCCAGTGGCTTGACCTCAACAAAGAAGCTCTCACAGCAAAGATTCTTGCTCTGCCCACCCGTGAGCAGATCATGGTTCCCGTTGAAGAGCATCTTATCGTCGAGCTTTATTCAAAATAATCCAAACGAAGTCTGCATTACTTCGGCGGTGCTTATATTGCCGTTTTATGCGATTTTTCAGGATTGTTGAAACAGTGGCTATGGAAGATTGCCCGAAAGGGCAGTCTCCGTTGACACGAATGCTGGTTTTATTTGACAGCGTTTTTGAATGCATTAAGCAGGAGAACATCCTGCCCATTTAAAGGAGGGTTTTTAAATGATTGGTATCGAAAAGCCCAGAATAGATACTGCCGAAATTTCCCCCGACGGCAAATACGGAAAGTTTGTTGTTGAACCCCTTGAGAGAGGTTACGGAACAACCTTGGGCAACAGCCTCAGAAGAGTTCTTCTTTCCTCACTCCCCGGTTATGCAATCACTTCCGTTAAGATTGACGGCGTTCTTCATGAGTTCAGCACCATTCCCGGTGTCAAGGAAGATGTTACTGAGATTGTTCTCAACCTCAAGAATGTTATCCTTAAGATTCACGGCGACGGCCCCAAAACAATCTATATTGATGCCAACGGTGACGATGAGATAACAGCCGGCAGCATAAAGACCGATTCAGAGGTTGAAATTCTCAACCCTGAGCTGCACATCGCTACTCTTAATTCCGACGCACATGTCAGCATGGAGCTTACCTGCGACAAGGGCAGAGGTTATGTTTCCGCAGAGAGAAACAAGCAGCTTATGCAGCCCATTATCGGCGTTATTGCAATTGACTCTATCTACACACCCGTGTTAAAGGTTAACTACACAGTCGAGAACACACGTGTAGGTCAGATTACCGACTACGATAAGCTGACACTTGAAGTGTGGACCAACGGAACCATCAACGCAATGGAAGCCGTTTCTCTTGGAGCCAAGATCCTCAACGAGCATCTCAATCTGTTCGGTGACCTCTCAGGTGAGGCATACGACACAGAGGTTATGGTCGTTAAGAGCGACAGCGGAAAAGAAAAGGTCCTTGAGATGACCATTGAGGAACTTGACCTGTCTGTTCGTTCCTTCAATTGCTTGAAGAGAGCTCAGATTAACACGGTTGAAGATTTGATCAACAGAACCGAGGAAGATATGATGAAAGTCCGTAACCTCGGCAGGAAGTCTCTTGACGAAGTTGTTGCAAAGCTTAATTCACTTGGCTTTGACCTTCGCAGAGACGAGGAATGATTGTAAAGGAGTGTGAACTTAATGCCCGGTACCAGAAAGCTTGGCCGCGCAAGCGATCATCGCAAGTCGATGCTCAGAGGCCTTGTTACCTATCTTTTGGAGAACGGCAGAATTGAGACCACCGTTACAAGGGCTCAGGAAGTTCGTTCAATGGCTGAGAAAATGATCACCATTGCTAAGGACGACTCTCTTCACTCAAAGCGTAAGGTTCTTGCATACGTTACCAAAGAGGACGTTGTTAAGAAGCTCTTTGATGAGATTGCCCCCAAATATAAAGAAGTTAACGGCGGTTACTGCCGCATAATCAAGACTGGTCCCCGTAGAGGCGACGCAGCTGAGATGTGCATCATCGAGCTTGTCTGATTATAAGATAACCAATAATAAAGAGACTCCCCGTCATCCGACGGGGAGTCTTTGCTTTATTTTGTGAAAATGAAAAAGCATCAGTGCTGTGGAGCGTTATAAGAAGAATATATCTTACAAAACAAGCATTTTGTCCAAAAGATATTGAATATAATAAAATAATATGTTATAATTATATAAATTTTTTGGGAGGTGTTTGTTTGGAGGAAATAAAAAGGACAGATTACAGTGAAGAGAATCAGGGTATAATTATTGACTATGAAAAGGGCGTCAAAAACCCGCTTTTGAAAACCAGAAGATATGTTGGCAGAAAGGAAAAAATCGGTTACCTGCTCAACGACGTTTCAGGAAGTTTCAATATAGATAAATATAAGGACAGATTTATTTACGATATTGTTAAGCTTGATTTTGATTTCCTTGCGGTTTTCGGTCTGTTTTCCGGCTTATGGGATGTGCTTAACGATACGGTCATCGGAGTTCTCGTTGACCGTACCCGAACAAGATGGGGTAAATTTAAGCCCTACATTCTACTTGGTAAAATTCCGCTCACAATTATAGGCTTATGGTATTGGTTTATGCCGCTTGTTTTCGCAAACACAGATGCTGCATTTGTGCCTAAACTCATTTTTTACGGAATATTTACGGTAATATGCGAAACTGCGGGAACATTCACCGCTATTGCGAGCACGGGCTTCATGTCTACCATAACGCCTGATCCGCTTGAAAGAACGAATCTTATAACAATGGCGAAACTTGTTTCGGGCTTTGTGGGCGAAAAGCTTCCCGAGCTTGCTTTCGGTCTCTTGCTTGACCTTGTAAACAATCAGGTTCTCGAGTGGAACAGAACACATCTTTTCCTCGGCTTCGGTATTTTCACTGCATTGGCGAGCTGCGCAATGTCTTTCTATTTCATCTGCGTAACAAGAGAAAGAGTAACGCAGTCAATCGAAAAACCGAGCATTATGCAGGGCTTGAAAGCAATTCTGAATAACAGACCTATTCTTCTTTACACTCTTTCCGAATTCCTTGCGGGCTTCGCAGTCGGCAAGAGCAGAATCAATTATTATATCGACGTTCTCGGTTCGGCTACATATCAGACTCTTGTAGGTATTCCCGCATCCCCCGTTTCAACAATCAGCTATGCGTTTATCGCACCGCTGAGAAAGAAGCTGTCAACAAAGGCTATCTGGATTCTTGAAGATGTTTGGACTGACGCCTGCTGGCTTGCTGTTTTCGGCATAGGCTCAATCGGCGGAATGTCAAAGGGTTTGTATAAGAATAAATGGGTAATGCTTCCCGTTATGGCGATTGAAGAGGTTCTTGAAATGTGCGTTTACGGATTAAGAAACGTTATTCCGGATGAAATTCTTAACGAAGCGATGGACTATTGCGAATGGAAAAACGGTTACCGAGCAGAGGCAATGACGGGCGTTGCAAGAGACCTTGTCAAGAAGCTTCAGGGCATCGTTATGGGTTCAATTCAGAATTTCATTATGAAGAGAATCGGTTATGTTCAGGGTCTTGCAATCGGTACTCAGGCTGATTCAACCAAATGGTGGATATTTGCAATGGGCACGGGCATTCCCGTTATCACGGGAGCTCTCGGAATCATTCCGAAATTCTTCCATAACCTCAACGGCGAAACTCGTGACAGAATGTACCGCGAGCTTTTCGCAAGAAGAGAGGCCATGCGCAATGCGGTTGAAAGCGCAAAGGACGCAGAAGAGCTTGCAAGAATTGCAAAGGCTCAGATGAATACGGAATATGTTCAGAAATAAAAAAACAAGGCAGGTCGCCCAACCTGCCTTGTTTTTATTTATTTAATGTATCTTCGGGATTAACAAATATATGGCTGAGATCTGAAAAAGCGAATTCGCAGCAGTAGGTGCCCGAATATGTCTGATCAAGCATGGCCTTGTTAATAAAGAATGTTATCGTGTTGTCTTCGCCGAGGCAGAAATCATATGTTTTGAATTCATCGGAAATACGCTGCTTCTGCTCATCGGAGAGACCTCTGACGCCGGCATAAAACTCCTTGTCGGCCTTTCTGATAATCTCGGGAAGAAGAAGCTCTAACATAATTTTTTCGTCGCCGTCAATCGCAATGTCTGTAAGGGTGACGAGTGCGCCGGTCCTGACATTATACATTTTTGCATAAACCTTGGGAGTGGTCTGACCGCCGAGCATCGAGAAATGGTCTGTAAATCTAAATGAAACAAAATCCTCGGTGCAGTAGGTTGTTTCAAAGCTGATTGTTCTCTGCCACGGAGTTTTGCTGTCGCTCATGCCGAGCATAAAGTTGCGGGCATTTTCGATGTTTTCGGTTGCGGAACGGACCGCTTCTCTGTAAATATCTGCAAAATAATAATCAAGAAGCTGAACGATATCATCGGTCATGTTTTCTGTAATTTTGGGAATTGTCACATCGAGAACATATGAAACGGTGCCGTCGGCCGCCTCATATTCATGGTGACGGTTATCGTTTTCAATAACGGGAGGAGTGGGAACATATTGAGTTGTTGTTTCGCCGTTGTCAGGTGTCACTTTGTCATTTTTTGAGCACGCTGCTGCTGAAAAAAGAAGAATAACAGCGAGCAAAAGGCTTATAATTCTTTTCATTTCCATGTTTTTATCCTCACTTAAACATTGTCCTGAGCATAGCAGTGGAAGTCAACGGGGAACCATGACTGAGCAAATGCGGGGAGCTCGGCTCTGCGGGCAGAATACTGAGCGGCAATGAGTCTGATTGCTTCTCTGTGCTCAAGCTCAATGTCGGGCAGCTTGTCGGTATATTCAGCCGAAACCTTGCCGTCGCAAACGCTGAGTTCGAATTTTTCATCGCCCTTGTCGCCGTGAATAAGCATAACCACCGAACCGTTGCAAAGAGGCATTCTTCCTGCCTTGACGGCAAGAAATGCTTCGGTGAAATTTCTGTAATTCATAATGCTTATCATCTCGGAATGATAAGTGCTCAGGCCGCCGAAAACCTGCGACATGAACTCGCAAAGCTCGACATCGTAAGCCGCAACGGAGAAGGAAATTGAATCCTTGCCCGTAACCTGCATTGCAAGCATAAGCAGTTCATACATATCGCTGATATCAACAGGTCGGATTTCCTGAATTCCGCCGAATTTCTGAGCAACGAAATAGCCCTTGAATTCATCGCCGTCAAAAACTGCGTAAGGAGCGGCTCTCCATGAGCAGAGAATATCATACTGACGGTCGGTCTCTCTTATGAAACGGAAAGGCAATTTTTCATAAAGAGCATTGATTTTTCCAAGAATATCGGTGTCATTCTTTTCAACCCTGCGTACACTGTATTTCGGTGCGGCATCCTTGCCGATAAGATGACCGATGTTTTTCTTGTCGATTGTGAAATTATAAGAAAGACCCGCAGGCTCATAGCCGAAATAACCGTATCTCTGACGGTGTCCGCCGAGCACGGAATAATCTGCACCGCTGTTTTTGATGTCATCAATTGCTCTGTTTAGGCAGTCAATCATATATCCCTTGCCTCTGCAGTCGCGGGTAACCGCAACATTTCCGATGCCTGCTGCCTTAAGCTTTCTGCCTGCCGCAACGGCATCGTCATAGTAAAGACCGACGGCAGCCTTGATTTCGCCGTCCTCGGAAACCGTGAAATTGTTACCGCAGGGGTCATATTCTTCCTTATAGAGCTTTGGAAGAAGCTCAAGAAAATTTCTTCTGGTTTCGGGATCATCATCGATAAAGAAAACATCGTCAAGCATTGCAAGAAGCTGCTCTCTTTCTTCGGGACTTACTTTACCTTTATGAATATTCATCTTATTTTCTCCTTATTTAAGCCTCATGAAATCTTTGTAGTTAAGAACCTTGTAGTCCTTGCCTGCTTTGGGGTTGACCTTTGCTCTCTGCTTTCTCTGACGGAACATGAGAATCAGAGCGACAGCAACAATGACGACAATTATTCTGAAAGGCCATGAATTGAAAACCGCTTTTGCAACCGAACCGATAAAAGCAAAAAAGCTGCGCCTTACATCATTCGTTGCAACAAGGTCGATTTCCTTAAGCACCTGACCTGCATAGAGCACCTTTGCCTTACCGAGAACATCACCTTTTTTAACGGGAGCCTTGACAAATTCGGGGATTGTTCCTTCAACGGGTTCAATAAGCAGGCTGTCTGCATCAATTCCCGTGGGAACAAGACCGAAAATCTTTTCTGCGGGAGCAAGGGTCACATGGTCAACGGATTTTGCATATTTGACCTCAACCTCGCTGACGATTCTTTCGGGGTCTGCAATCGCAACGAGGCGGATGTTTCTGAATGCCCATTCAAACATGGTTTTTGCGTCAAGAAAAGCGCCGTTTTCCGTTGCGGAATCCTTGTCGATATTAACCATTTCGGATTTGAGGCAGACGGCAACATAGTTATAGCCGTCCTTTGAAGCAACTGCAGCAACACAGTAGCCTGCGTTTTTGGTTGTGCCCGTCTTTCCGCCCTTTGCGTATTCGCAGTAGTAGTCGGAATATGCCCTGTTGAGCAGATTGTTTGTGTTATGTATGGTTCGCTCTTTCTGAAGATTCGTTTCGGGAAGAGTGTATTTTGTTTTGCCGACGATTTCCGCAAATGCGGGGAATTCCATTGCGTGAAGAAGGAAAACCGCAACATCCCGGGCAGTTACATACTGGTCTTCGTGGTCAAGTCCGTGCGGGTTCATAAAATGGCTGTTGATGCAGCCGAGTTTTTTTGCCGTTTCATTCATCATGCTGATGAATTTTTCTCTGTCACCGTTTGAGACGTGATGAGCAAGAGTGGTTGCCGCTTCGTTTGCGCTGGCAAGCATGAGGCAGCAAAGAAGGTCATAGATTGAAATCTGTTCGCCGATTTTAAGGCCGCCGAGCGAGCTTCCCGTGCCGTCAAGCTCACGGATGCACGATTCGGGAACGGTAACCTTAACATTGAGGTCAGGGCAGTTTTCAAGAACGACGATTGCCGTCACGATTTTTGTGAGGCTTGCGGGAGCGGTCTGCTTGCCCGAGTTCTTGTCAAAAATAACCTCATTGTTGTCTGCGCTCATGAGAAAGAGACAGTCGGAATATGTTTTTTCATCGAGATATTCGTTGTATGCGGCGTCTGAAGGCACGCAGAATACCGTTGAAATAAGAATTGCCGAAACAAATAATATGCTTAATAATTTTTTCATCTTATCACACCGTTTAATCAAAAGTATAGAAAGTATAACATATAAATATTAAAAAATAAATACTCCACTTGATTTTTTTTGCGTTTGGGAGTATATTATAGAGGTTAAAATAATGGAAGAATAAAAGAAAGGATGTGCGGATTTATGGTTTACGTTACCGGAGATATGCACGGGGATATTGCCCGCTTTGATTCGCCCACCCTCAAGCGTCTTAAAAAGGGAGATACCCTCATTGTCTGCGGAGATTTCGGCTTTGTCTGGGATAACAGCAAAATCGAGCAGAAAATACTGAAAAAACTCGGAAATAAAAAATATAACATCTGCTTTGTTGACGGAACGCACGAAAATTTTGAGCTTCTCAACGCTTACCCCGTATCAATGTGGAACGGCGGCAAGGTTCACCATATCGGCGGCAACCTCTATCATCTCATGAGAGGTCAGGTTTTCAAAATTGATAACATGACATTCTTCACCATGGGCGGCGGCGAAAGCCCCGACATTGATATCAGATTTGAAGAAAATGCGTGGTCGAAATATGAATTTCCGAGCCGTGAGGAGCTTCTTGAGGGCGCAGAGAATCTTGAAAAAATCAACTGCCGTGTCGATTATGTAATTACTCACGAGCCGCCCGTTAAAATCAAGGGCTTCCTTATGCTTAAAGACAGTGAGACGGCGAGCGTGACGGGTCTCAACACCTATCTTGAAGAGCTCTCCGAGGTCTGCGTTTTCAGACGCTGGTTCTTCGGCTCAATGCATCTTGATAAATACATCTCCAACTCGCATGTTGCGGTTTATCAGAACATTATCAACGCAATAACGGGCGAAGTGAGCAGATAGGATTTAACAATTTGTGAATATTTTGTATTGCTCCTTGACAATTATGTTAAGGGGCATTAAAATTAAGAGGTTAGTTAACCGATTAACAATTAAACGGTTAATTTTTTAAATTTGGAATTAAGGGATTGCGACGCAGTTTCAAGTGCAGAATGCAGAGTGATGAGTGCAGAACGAAGGGGCTGCGCCGCAATTTAAATGAATAGTGAATGATGAATAATTTCGGATAGGTTCCGCCTATGACCGATTATATAAATGGGTACAGACGAAGCCCGTCTTTAATGTTGCGCAGCAAGACATCATACGCTAACGGAGTATATTATTTAATAAGAAGGGAGAAGCGAATTGAAGAGTTTATACAGGGAAACGGTGCATAAGCTGTGCAGAGTCACTCTGCTTCACCGCTACAGGATTTCAACCTCGCTTTCGGGGCTGAGGATTTACCGCGGACAGCCTGAGATACTTGAATATCTTCTCAGCCACGGCGACTGCCCTCAGAGAGAAATTGCGGAAAGCCTCGGCGTTTCGCCGGCTTCGATTGCAACAAGCATAAAGCGTATGAGCAAGGCGGGCTTTGTTGACAGAGCGGTTGACCCGGATGACAGAAGAATGAACCGAATCCGCATAACCGAAGAAGGAAAAAGAATATATAATATCGGAAAGAATGAATTCGACAAAACCGATGCTCTTGTTTTTGACGGCTTTTCGGAAGAAGAAATCGGTCAGTTCAGCAGTATGCTTTCAAGAATTATCGATAATCTTTCGCCCAGCGGAGTGAGCGAGCGTGAGGTTATGGACTATATCCGTAAGGATGATATCAACAGAAACGGAGATGATAAAAATGATTATAACCCTTCTTAAACAGACCAAGGGATACCGCATTCCGTCTCTGCTCTCCCCTCTGCTTATTCTGGCAGAGGTTGTGCTTGAAGTGCGGATTCCGTTTATGATGGGCGAGATGGTTAACGAGGTTATCGTTAACGGTGCGGATGCAAACATGAATTTTGTTCTTACGCAGGGATTGAAAATGATTGTAATGGCATTCGTTTCTCTGCTGAGCGGTGCGGGTGCAGCCAGATTTGCCGCTCAGGCGGGTATGGGCTTCGGCTCAAACCTTAGAAATGCGGTTTTTGCGAAAATTCAGGATTTTTCGTTTTCAAATATTGACCGCTTTTCAACACCGTCACTCATCACACGAATGACATCGGATACAAACACAATCCAGATGGCGTACACAATGATTATCCGTACGGTTATCAGATCGCCCCTGATGTTTGCAATGGCGTTTTCTCAGGCAATAAAAATCAATTCATCGCTTGCGACGGTTTTTGTTGTTGCGGCGCCGTTCCTTGTTATTGCACTCGGAATAATGGCGTTTTTCGCAATGCCGAGATTCAAAAAACTCATGAAAAAAGTTGACGGACTCAACTCCTCCGTTCAGGAAACTCTTATCAGCATCAGGGTTATCAAGGCTTTTGTCAGAGCAGTACACGAAAAAAAGAAATTTCAGCTTTCGAATGATGAGCTTCGTGATGCTTCAATTGCGGCAGAGAAAATTCTTATTCTTTCAAACCCCATAATGCAGCTCACAACTTATTCCTGCATCATTGCAATCCTCTGGTTCGGCGGCAAGCTCGTTATCGGCGAAGGCATGCTTGCGGGTGACCTTTCCGCATTCATAACATACATCAATCAGATTCTCATGTCGCTGATGATGATTTCGATGATTTTTGTTATGGCAATCATGTCAAGAGCATCTCTTACCCGTGTTGCTGAGGTTATTGCGGAGAAGCCCGAAATCAACGATGACAGCGCAGACCCCACTCTCGAGGTTGCAAACGGCGATATCGACATGGAAAATGTCTGCTTCAAGTATAAGAAAAACGGCAAGAAGAATGTTATCGATAATATCAATCTTCATATAAAGTCGGGTGAAACGATAGGCATTATCGGCGGCACGGGCTCGGCAAAAACAACTCTTGTTCAGATGATTCCGAGGCTCTACGATGTCACGGAAGGCGTTGTTAAAGTCGGCGGCAGACCCGTTGCTGATTACACGCTGAGAAATCTGCGTAATTCGGTTGCAATGGTGCTTCAGGTGAATCTTCTTTTCTCGGGTACGATTGAAGATAATCTTCGCTGGGGCAACGAGAATGCAACCATGGAAGAAATAGTAAACGCCTGCAAAATCGCTCAGGCTCACGATTTCGTTGAATCCTTCCCCGACGGCTACAAGACCAATCTCGGTCAGGGCGGCGTTAACCTTTCGGGCGGTCAGAAGCAGCGTCTCTGCATTGCAAGAGCCCTGCTCAAGTCACCGAAGGTGCTCATTCTCGATGACAGCACGAGCGCTGTTGATACCGCCACGGATGCGAAAATCCGTGAAGGCTTTAAAACCAATCACGGCGATGTAACAACTCTTATCGTTGCCCAGAGAATCAGCTCCGTTGAGCATGCGGACAGAATCATCGTTCTCGATGACGGAAAAATAAACGCAATCGGCTCTCATGAGGAGCTTCTCGGTACGAATGAAATCTACACCGAGGTTTATAAATCTCAGCAGGAAGGGAGTGTTGGATAATGGCACCTCCGATGAAACGCTCCGGCGGACCGGGCGAAAAGAATAAATTTCAGAAGCCTGCAAACACAAAGGCAACCTTTAAAAGACTTATCGGTTATCTCGGCAGGTCAAAATCGCTTCTGGCTCTTGTTTTCATCTTCGTTGCATTCAGCTCTCTTGCAGCAATAATCGGCACTTCTTTTGTTGAAACCGTAATTGATGAGATTCTTCTGCCGCTTGTCGGCTCACCGCTTAACGCTCAGACCCTTGCGCCGCTTGTGAAAATCCTTGTGACGCTTGGAATTGTCTATGTTTTCGGCATCGTTTCTTCCTACAGCTATTCAAGAATCATGCTGCAGGTTGCGCATAAAACGCTGAATCTGATAAGAAAAGACCTCTTCAACAAAATGCAGGATCTGCCGATAAAGTTTTTCGACAGCCACACTCACGGCGAGCTTATGAGCCGCTACACAAGCGATGTTGACACTCTCAGAGAATGCATCAGCCAAAGCTTCGTTCAGCTCGTTTCGTCAGTTATCTCGGTTGTCGGAACATTCGCAATGATGCTTTATTACAGCCCCGTGCTTACCCTGCTTGTCGGCGTTATGCTTGCGCTTTCGTTTTTCATCATAAAATTCCTCGGCGGCAAGAGCGCAAAGTATTTCCGTGCTCAGCAGAAATGTGTCGGCGAGGTCAACGGATATATCGAAGAATTTATCGAGGGTCAGAAGGTTGTCAAGGTTTTCTGCCATGAGGATAAGGCGAAGGCTCAGTTCGATGTCATCAACCAGAATCTCCGCAAGGCGGCAACCAATGCGCATACCTATGCGAGCATCCTCATGCCTATCATGGGTAATATTTCATACCTTACCTATGCGGCGGCAACAACAATCGGAACAATGCTCATCATTCTGCTTCCGAAGGATTCGTTTTTTGCGATAACCGTCGGCGGCCTTTCGGCTTTCCTGCTCTATACAAGGCAGTTTTTCCAGCCGATAACCCAGATTTCGCAGCAGTTCAATACTATTATCATGGCGCTTGCGGGTGCCGAGAGAATTTTTGAAATAATCGACACTCCCGTTGAAGAGGATGACGGCTATGTCACCCTTGTCAATGCAAAGAAAAATCCCGACGGCAGCATTGCCGAATGCGAGGAAAGAACGGGAATGTGGGCTTGGAAGCATCCCCACGGTGACGGAACAACGACTTACACCGAATGGAAGGGCGATGTGCGTTTCCATGATGTAACCTTCAGCTATGACGGCAAAAAGACCGTTCTCAAAAATGTTTCGCTTTACGCAATGCCCGGTCAGAAAATTGCTTTTGTCGGCTCGACGGGTGCGGGTAAAACAACAATAACAAACCTTATCAACCGTTTTTATGATGTTGATGAGGGCAAGATAACCTATGACGGAATAAATATCAAGAAAATCAAAAAAGCTGAGCTTCGCCGCTCGATGGCAATGGTTCTGCAGGATACCCACCTTTTCACGGGCACTGTCAGAGACAACATTGCATACGGCAAGCTTGATGCAACCGATGAGGAAATCGTGAATGCGGCAAAGCTTGCAAATGCCCATTCGTTCATCACCCGCTTGCCGGACGGCTATGACACCTTGATTACGGGCGACGGAGCAAATCTTTCGCAGGGTCAGAGACAGCTTCTTGCAATTGCGAGAGCGGCTGTTGCAAACCCGCCCGTGCTTATTCTTGACGAGGCAACAAGCTCGATTGACACACGAACGGAGCGCCTTATCGAAACGGGTATGGATAAGCTTATGGAGGGCAGAACGGTTTTTGTTATTGCTCACAGACTTTCAACGGTGCGCAATTCAGATGCAATCATGGTGCTTGAGCATGGCGAAATAATCGAGCGTGGCGACCATGATGACCTTATTGCTCAGAAGGGCAAATACTATCAGCTCTACACAGGACAGTTTGAATTGGAATAAGGTGAATGTTATGAAAAAATTATCAGCATTACTGCTTATATTTGCAATGCTCTTTTCCTTTGCGGCGTGTGCGGGAAAAACAGGCGAAGATTTGGTTGAGCTCAACACAAATCCGCCCGAAACCTCTGCCGTTGAGGACAGAGAAAACAAGATAAGGATTGCAGCGGCAAATGACCCCATGGGTCTCGGCTTTGCAAAGCTTTCGGTTGATCGTGCGTATGCTTATGATGTTGAATTCTGCGCAACTCCCGAAGAAGCAATTGAGCTTTTCAATTCGGGAAAAGCGGATGTGCTTTCAGTTTCTCTTGATACTGCCGCAAAGCTTTATAATGAAAGCGGTGCAAGCATTCAGATGCTTGCGATAAACACTCTCGGAATGACTTATGTGCTTTCAAACGATGCGGAGATAAAAACGCTTGATGCGCTGGCAGGCAAGACCGTTTACTGCCCCGCGGAGGACGCGGCGGTAAATGCGATTTTTGCAAAGTCACTCGAAATGCACGGCGTTTCGGGCGTTGACATTCAGTATAAGACAGCGGATGAAATCCGCAGCGGAATGATTGACGGAACAATCGAACACTGCGTACTTCCCGGATACAAGGCAACAGGCACAATCTCAAGAATTGAAGGAGCAAACACACCCATAGTTCTTGCAAATCTGTGGAACGGAAAAGCAGGCTTTGACCTTGCGCAGGGCTGCATTGTTGCAAAGAAGGATTATGTTGCGAAAAACGCTGAGTTAATTGAAGAATTCCTCAGCTTTTACGAAGTTTCAATCAACTATCTCGAAAAGAATTTAACGGGAGCGGCGTTCTTCCTTTCCGAAAACAAGTTCTTCCAGAGCTCTGATCTTGCAAAGGCAGTTATTTCAAACAGTAACCTCAGATTTGTCACAGGTACAGAAATGAAAGAGCTTGCAAAGAAAAATATTGAAGCGCTTGTTTCGGTTGACTCTGAAATCATCAAGGGCGCAGCACCTGCAGACGATTTCTATTACGGCGCATAATTTTTACGGCGGGAGTCAATCCCGCCGTTTTTCTGTTACATATTTTTAAAATTGTCTTGCATTTACAGTGAATATATAATATAATTACTACATACGGCCCCGTTAACACGGATGTGTCATGGGGAAATATGCTAAAATTTAAAGCAATATCAGGAGGAAGAAACCAATGAAAAAGATTCTTGCACTTCTCCTCGCTTGCTCAATGCTCTTCGCATTCGCAGCTTGCGGCGGAAACACAGACAACGAAACAACCACAGCAGCTCCCGAAACAACAACAGAGGCTGTTGAAGAAACAACTGCAGCAGAAGAAACAACCGCAGCTGAAGAAACAACAGTTGCTGACGAAACAACAACTGCAGCTGAAGAAACAACAGTTGCAGGCGAAACAACAACCGCAGCAAATGCAGCTCCCGCAACAACAGAAGAAATCGTTGCATATTTCAACACCGCTATCAACAGCGCAAAGAAAGACTCAAAGAGCATTCATTCAAACTACATGAAGCATGCAGTTGCAGGCGAAGTAACAGGTGTTCCCGGCCTTGTTGACAAGCTTCTCGGCGGCACAGGCAACTTCATCAGCGGCTTTATGGGCGAAGATAAGAATAAGGCAAACGTAACATGGACTTCAGCAGAGGACAAGAACGCTTTCTTCCCCGTTGAAGGTGAAACATGGGCAAGCAAGCTTACCGCAGCAAACGTTAAGAGCGCTTCCTGCACTCCTTCAGCTGACGGCAAAACATACACAATCAAAATCACAACAAAGGCAGACGGCAAGTCATCAACAGTAAAGCACGGTGACGGCAATGTTCCCAAGGCATTCAACGTTGTTCTTCCCGCAGTTATCGATGAAAACATCCCCGGTGCAGTTGCAAAGGTTTTCAGCATCGGTACAGTTGAAATGAACTATCCTTCAAGCACAGTAGTTGTTAAGGTTGACGTTGCAACAGGCCGCGTTCTTACCGCTAACTATATGCTTTACTGGACAATCAACATTCCTCTCGGTGACGGCGTTGTTGTTCTTCCCTTCTCAACTGAGAACGATTACGTAATCAACTGGTAATTAAAAAGGTGACCGTCATTGCGGCGGTCACCATTATTCTGTTATAAATAAATTTTGGATAAAAGGTGATTTACTATGAAAAAGGAAGTTCTTGTTGAAACTTCAGCACGCCACGTACATGTAAGCCGTGAGGATCTTGACATTCTCTTTGGTGCAGGCTATGAGCTTACTCATAAGAAAGACCTCTCCCAGCCCGGCCAGTTCGCATGCGAAGAGAGAGTTGCTGTTATCGGCTCAAAGTCAAGCTTCCCCGCAGTTTCAATTCTCGGACCCGTTCGTCCCGCAACTCAGGTTGAGCTTTCACTCACAGACGCACGCAGCATCGGCGTTGACGCTCCCGTAAGAGAGAGCGGCGACATTGCAGGCAGCGGTAAGTGCAAGCTTGTAGGCCCCAAGGGTGAGGTTGAAATTGATTGCGGTGTTATCTCCGCAAAGAGACACATCCATGCAACTCCCGCAGACGCAGAGAAATACGGTCTTGAGGACAAGCAGATTGTTTGCGTTAAGGTTGAGTCAAACGGCAGAAAGCTCATTTTTGACGATGTTATCGTAAGAGTTAACCCCAGCTACGCTCTTGCAATGCATATCGACACCGACGAGTCAAACGCAGCAGGCTGCGTTCCCGGCATGATGGGCGAAATCCTTTAATTACATAAAATCAGCCGCCGAAGCATATCGCTTCGGCGGCTTTTTCAATTTGCAATCCGTACTGCGGAATTGAGTACGGGCGACCGCAGGTCGCCCGTAAAGATTTACGGGACAGACCCTTAATTACGAATGTAAAAAAGCAAGCCTTGCGGCTTGCTTTTTTACATGCTTTCGGGAACTGTTATGTTGAACATTGTGAGAATGTTGCTCAGAACGTTCTTTACGCAAAGGCAGAGGCTGAGTCTTGCCTGCATGAGCGATTCATCCTCGCAGTTGACTCTGCATGCGTTGTAGAACTTATGGAAGAGTGTTGCAAGGTCAACCGCATAGCGGGTGATTTTTGCGGGGTCATAGTTCTTTGCGGAGCTGATGATTTCATCAGTAAGCGAAGCAAGGTGTCTGATGAGTTCTTTTTCCTCAGGTGCCGAGAGAAGAACAAGCTCGGGAATTGTGCATTCTCTTGCTTCCTTGCCCTCTGAAGCGAGCTTTTTGAGAATGCTGCAGATTCTTGCGTGCGCATACTGGCAATAGTAAACGGGATTCTGTGAGCTTTGCTCAACAGCAAGGTCAAGGTCGAAATCCATCTGCGAGCCGGGCTCTCTCATGTTGAAGAGGAAGCGGACTGCGTCAATGGGGATTTCTTCGAGCAGGTCAACGAGTGTGATTGCCTTGCCTGAACGCTTGCTCATTCTGACAACCTCGCCGTCTCTTGTGAGGCGGACAAGCTGCATGAGAATGATATCAAGGTCATCGCCGTTGCAGCCGATTGCGTCAAGAGCGCCCTTCATTCTCGCAACGTGACCGTGGTGGTCTGCGCCCCAGATGTTGATTGCTCTGTCAAAGCCTCTGACAAGAAGCTTGTTGCGGTGGTAAGCGATATCAGCGGCAAAATAGGTGGGATTGCCGTTTGTTCTGATAAGAACTTCGTCCTTGAGCTCGAGCTTTTCAATCTCTTCAGCGGTCTTGCCTTCCTTGAGAAGTCTTGCGCCGAGCACTTCTTTATTCTTGTACCATACAGCGCCGTCCTTTTCGTAGGTGAGACCCTTTTCTTTCATGATGTCAAGGGTTTCCTTAAGCTCGCCGTTGTTGTGGAGAGTGCTTTCGTGGAACCATGTGTCATAAGTGATACGGTATTTGCCGAGGTTTTCCTTCATTGCGTCAATGTTTTTGGGAAGAGCAAACTCAACAAGAGCCTTTCTGCGTTCAGCCTCGGTGGCGTCAATATATTTGTCGCCGTTTATCTCAGCGAATTCCTTTGCTCTGGTAATGATATCCTCGCCGTGATAGCTGTCCTCGGGAAGCTCGGGAGCATCGTCGCCCTTGTAAAGCTGCTGATATCTGATATCGAGCGAAAGACCGAATTTGTCAATCTGATTGCCTGCATCATTGATGTAGAATTCACGGCTTACCTCGTATCCTGCAGCATCAAGCACGGCTGCAAGGCAGTCGCCGAGAGCGCCGCCTCTTGCGTTGCCCATGTGCATGGGACCTGTGGGGTTTGCGGAAACAAATTCAACATTTATTTTCTGTCCGCCGCCGAAATCGGATTTTCCATATTCTGCGCCCTTCTCGAGGATATCCTGAACTATGCAAGCGTTGAAGCTTTCACGCAGGAAGAAGTTGAGGAAACCGGGACCCGCAACCTCGCAGCGGTCAAAGAATGTGTCGGAAAGCTCCATTTCCTTTATGAGAATTTCAGCAATTTTTCGGGGTGCGCTGCGCAGGTTTCTTGCCCATGCCATAGCCGCATTTGACGAATAATCGCCGTTTTCCTTGTTTGCGGGAACTTCGATGATGAAATCGCTCAGAGGTGCTTCGGGGAAATCGCCGTTTGCAACTGCTTTTCCCGCAGCTTCAATAATGGCTTTTCTTGCCTCTGATACTGCCTGTTTAACCAAAAGTGACATTTTAATTCTCCTTTACCGTAACGGTAATCTTTAACTCATTTTCCGATGCAGGTGTGCTGTTGAAATCAAGGGTATATCTGAAGCTGAGCGTGCCGCCGTTTTCCGTCATGTCGGAAACAATGCTTTTGCCGTAAACTCCCATAATCAGCTCGCCGTAAGGCGTTGAATAAAAACAGGTATGCCTGCGTTCCTTTTCGATTATCAAATCGGTGTTGAAGGTTCCTGAGCGGGTCATTGCGATGCGCTCATCACCGTCAACATGAAGGGTTGTGGTGCAGCCGAAAAGCTCTTCGTCGGTCTCGTTATAAGTGATGACGAAGCCTTTTTCGTTGAATTCGAGAGTGCCTGTTGTTGTCAGCTCGGCGCACGCCTCTTCGCCCTCTGAAATGTGTCTGTCAAAAATTTTTATTAAAGCTTTCATAATCTTTTATCTTTCAAGAGCGTAATTTATAAGTCTGTCAAGCAATTCAGCATAGGGGATTCCCGAAGCTGCAAAAAGCTTGGGATACATGCTGATTGAAGTAAAACCGGGGATTGTGTTGGGTTCGTTGAGCATGATTTTTCCGTCGCCCTCACGCACGAAGAAATCAACTCTTGTAAAGCCTGAGCAGCCGAGTGAGCGGTAAGCATTGACTGCGGCTTCCTGAATCTCCTTAAGCTTTTCTTTGGGAAGTCTTGCGGGAATGTGAAGCTCGCTTTCGTTTGCGAGATATTTTGCTTCATAATCATAGAATTCGTTGCAGGGAACAACCTCTCCGACAACCGATGCGACGGGCTCTGAGTTGCCCATAACGGCGCACTCAACCTCAACGCCGACGATGCCCTCTTCAAGAACAACCTTTTTATCGTGTTCAAATGCCTTTTCGCAGGCTTTTGCAAGCTCGTCAATATTCTTTGCCTTGCTGATGCCGACAGACGAACCTGCGTTTGCGGGCTTGACGAAAATGGGGAAGCCGAGCTTATCGGCAGCAGACCTCAGCAATTCGTCTTTTTTGAGCGAATAAGCGTGTTTGTCGAAGGCTGACCACTTTGCCTGAGGAATGCCGTTGAAGTCCGCCATGGCGTTTGTGAAGGCTTTATCCATGCATATTGCGCTTGCTGCGGTGTCGCAGCCGACATATGGGATACCCGAAATCTCGAGCAGACCCTGCATTGTGCCGTCTTCGCCGTTTTTGCCGTGAAGCACGGGGAAAACAACGTCAACTCTCTCGATTTCTGCCTTTTCGCCCAGACGGATAATGCCGTGGTGTGAGCGGTCGGGTGAGATGACTGCGGGGGTAAGATTGGCGGAGTCGCTCTCCCATTTTCCGTCGGGAAGCATGTCGGGTGAGCCGCTGTATACATAGCTTCTGCCGTCCTTGGTTATGCCCATTGCAACAACCTCATATTTATCGGCAGGGATATTTTTGATAACCGAGCTTGCGGAGGTGCGGGAAACTTCATGCTCGCTTGAAACGCCTCCGAAAAGCACAAGAACTTTTTTCTTCATCATTTATCACTCCGGAATGTGATTTCGTATTTTTTAAGATTTATATTCACAATTAAATTATATTATCACAAGAGATTAAAATAGTCAACAGATTTAATACGGAAATGAGAATGAACGGTGTATTGTGTTTGAAACACGGAGAACGTGCATTGCCGAGCCCTATTATATTAAAAATTTTTAAGATTTTATAATATAAATTAACCTATATTGCTAAATTAGAATTATATTATATATATGGTGTGATATAATCATCGTGTATTATTATATTCAAGTCAAAGGAGCTATGGATTATGGCTGATATCTACGCTGTACTGGGCGATATTTACAAGGGTCTTGCTCAGACAATCAACGAATGCGGATTTGCACCCGTTATTCCCGAAGGAAAAGAAAAGGACGAGCTTCCCGTTGTTGATGACGCAGGAAGAATTCATATTGATTTTACAGGCGAAAACAAGGCTTTCAGAATAGAGCATTTCAACAATAAAGTTTCTCTTCTCGGCGCAAACAAAGAGGGCGAAATTCTTGCAAGCGATTTTTCGCAGCTTTCGCTTTCGCTGCTTGAGGCTGAGACTGCCAACGATAAAGATATCAGGTATATCGTCAACGAATTCTCAGATACACTCATTGAGAATTTCGGAACAAAGAACGTAAAGCCCGTCAAGTCGAAGCTCCCCACCCCCGTTTCAAAGGCGGCGGCAAAGAGCGGCTCGGTCTCATATGACCCCAACACCCTTGCAAACCGTTTCACCGCAGTTTATCCCGAGCTTCGTGAGGAGTATAAGGCAAACTGCGAAAAATACGGTCAGTTCCTTCCCGAGGATTTCTTCGTCAATCACGGCAACGCCGCAGTGCTTGCAACAATCAAAGAAAACAATCCCGTTAAGATGAAGAAGCTTTTCAACCTCCTCAACGATATTTATGAGGACGGAACAAACGAAACCCAGAGCGTTATTGCGGTAACAATTCTCGGTTCTCTCGAAAACAATCAGGAGCTGCTTGCAAACTGTGTTGATTATATGTCAGAAGACCTGATGGCTCCCGTAATCAATGTCAACAGATTTCTCTGGTCCAAGAGCGGAAAGAGCGCAAGAATGAGACTTGAAAATCCGCCCAAATATAAGCCTGCAAAGGCTAAGAAAAACAAAGGCATGATGTCGAGCCTTGGAATGTGATTTGGAGGCAACAATGGATAATCAGAACATCAATAACGCAGAGGTTAACGCCGTTCAGCCTATTCAGGAAGAAAATTCCGAATTTGAAGCGGCAAACCTTGCCGAAATCAATACTGCCGTAACCGAAAACTACGACGCAAGCCAGATTCAGGTTCTTGAAGGTCTTGAAGCTGTCCGTAAGCGCCCCGGTATGTATATCGGTTCAACGGGCCCCAGAGGTCTTCACCATCTGGTTTATGAGATAGTTGACAACTCCATCGACGAGGCTCTTGCAGGCTACTGTACCCACATCGAGGTTGAAATTGAGCCGGGTGACATCATTTCCGTAAGAGACAACGGACGAGGAATTCCCGTCGGCATCAACGAGAAGCTCGGTCTGCCCTCCGTAACCGTTGTTTTGACCGTGCTTCACGCAGGCGGCAAGTTCGGCGGCGGCGGATATAAAGTTTCGGGCGGTCTTCACGGCGTTGGTTCATCGGTTGTTAATGCGCTTTCAAAGTGGCTCGAGGTTGAGGTCTGCCAGAACGGACACATTCACCGTCAGCGCTTCGTCAACGGCGGTAACATTGACACCGAACTTGAAATCGTCGGCGATACCGAAGAAACAGGAACTCTCATCCGCTTCAAGCCCGACTCGGAAATATTCCAGGAAACAACCGTTTATGATTTTGAAACTCTCGAGAGAAGACTTCGTGAATCGGCTTTTCTCAATGCGGGTCTTTCAATCAAGCTGACCGACAGCAGAGACCCCGAAAACATAATCGAGAGAGTTTATTGCTACGAAGGCGGTCTTTCTTCGTTTGCGGATTATCTGACAGGCGTCAGAGGTCTTGCACCCCTCCACGAAAAGCCCGTTCATTTCTCTGCAGTCAAAGACGATAAATATGCAGAGGTTGCTCTGCTTTATAATGACAGCTATAACGAACTCGTTCTTTCGTTTGCAAACAACGTCCGCACCGAGGACGGCGGTACTCACGAAACGGGCTTCAAAATGGCTCTCACAAGAGTGTTCAACGATTACGGCAAGAAATACGGCATTCTCAAGGATGGCGATAAAAAGCTTTCGGGTGACGATGTACGTGAAGGTCTTACCGCAATCATTTCAGTAAAAATAACAGAGGCTCAGTTTGAAGGACAGACCAAGAGCAAGCTCGGTAATACCGATGTTCAGACAATGGTCAATGCCATGGTCTATGACAAGCTGATGACCTATTTCGAAGAGAACCCCTCAATCGCAAAGGCAATTTTCTCAAAGGCGCTCGATGCTTCAAGAGCAAGAGAGGCTGCAAGAAAGGCGAGAGACCTTGCAAGAAGAAAATCCGTTCTTGAGGGTAACTCGCTTCCCGGTAAGCTTGCAGACTGCACCGAAAAGCAGGCTGAGGGCACCGAAATTTACATCGTAGAGGGTGACTCTGCGGGCGGCTCTGCAAAGGAAGGCAGAGACAGAACTTATCAGGCAATTCTTCCTCTCTGGGGCAAGATGCTCAACGTTGAAAAGGCAAGACTTGACCGTGTTATCGGCAATGACAAGCTCCAGCCCGTTGTTACCGCACTCGGCACGGGCATAGGCGATGATTTTGATATCAGCAAAATCCGCTACGAAAAAGTTGTTATCATGGCCGATGCCGACGTTGACGGTGCTCACATCAGAGTTTTGCTTCTTACATTCTTCTTCCGTTATATGAGACCTCTTATTGAGGAGGGTCATGTTTATCTTGCTCAGCCTCCTCTGTTCAAGGTCAGCAAGGGAAAGAAATTCGCTTATGCTTTCTCGGACGAAGAGCGTGATCAGAAAATTGAGGAATTCGGCGGCAGCTGCGATATTCAGAGATATAAAGGTCTTGGTGAAATGGACCCCGAGCAGCTCTGGGAAACCACTATGGACCCCGCAACAAGAGTTATGCTCCGAGTAACTCTTGCGGATGCCATGGAAGCGGATGAAACCTTCTCCATTCTTATGGGTGACAAGGTTGAGCCCCGCCGTGAATTCATTGAAAAGAACGCAAAATATGTTGAGAATCTTGATATATAATTCGCAAGCCGAAGAAAGGATTAAAAGATTATGAGCTTTGGTGACGCACGCGACACTCAGAAAATTATAAATGTCGATTTGAATAAAGAAGTGCGCAAATCGTTCCTCGATTATTCGATGACGGTTATTACCTCCCGCGCACTTCCCGATGTAAGAGACGGCTTGAAGCCCGTTCACAGAAGAATACTTTACACAATGCACGAAAACGGACTGACTCCCGACAAGGCATACAGAAAGTGCGCCGACACCGTCGGTTCCGTTCTCGGCCGTTATCATCCCCACGGTGACGCATCGGTTTATGACGCAATGGTTCGCCTTGCCCAGACCTTCTCAATGAGATACACTCTTGTTGACGGTCACGGCAACTTCGGCTCCGTTGACGGCGACCCCCCTGCTGCTTACCGATACACTGAGTCAAGAATGAGCAAGATTGCTCTGAGAATGCTCACCGATATCGATAAGGACACCGTTGATTTCACAACAAACTACGATGACCGTCTTAAAGAGCCCTCAGTTCTTCCCTCAAGATTCCCCAATCTTCTGGTAAACGGCTCGGTCGGTATTGCGGTCGGTATGGCTTCCAACATTCCGCCTCATAACCTCGGCGAGGTTATTGACGGCATGTGTGCTCTTATCGACAATCCCGACATTGACCTTGACGGACTCATGGAATATATCAAAGGCCCCGACTTCCCCACCAAGGGCGTTGTTATGGGCAGAGCGGGTATAAGAGCCGCTTACAGCACGGGCAGAGGCAAGATTACTCTTCGTGCAAAAACTGAAATCGTTGAAAAGAAAAACGGCAGATTTGAAATTCAGGTAACCGAAATTCCCTATATGGTCAACAAGGCAAGGCTCATCGAGAGCATCGCAAACCTTGTTAAGGACAAGAGAATTGAAGGCATCTCCGATGTCAATGACTATTCGTCAAAGAAGGGCATGCTGATTTCAATTGACCTGAAGAGAGACGCAAACCCGCAGGTTGTGCTCAATCAGCTTTTCAATTACACCCAGCTTCAGGATACTTTCGGCGCAATCATGATTGCGCTTGTCAACGGCGAGCCCAAGCAGCTTTCGCTCAAAGAAATACTTACTCATTACATCAAGTTCCAGGAGGAAGTTATTCTCCGCAGAACAAGATTTGACCTCAGAAAGGCTCAGGAAAGAGCTCATATCCTCGAAGGATTGATGACTGCTCTCGATTATATCGATGAGGTTATCGAAATCCTCAAGAAGGCAAAGAGCATTGCCGAAGGTAAAGAAGCTCTCATGAACCGCTTCGGCCTTGATGATATTCAGGCGCAGGCTATCGTTCAGATGCGTCTCGGTCAGTTGACAGGTCTTGAAAGAATCAAGATTGAGGACGAGCTTGCCGCTCTCCGTGAAAAAATCGCAGAGTTTCTGGAAATACTTAACAGTGAAACCAAGGCTCTTCAGATTGTCAAGGAAGAGGCAATGGCAATCAGGGACAAGTTTGCCGATGACAGAAAAACCGAAATCGTCAATGTTTCGGGTGAGGTTGATATTGAAGACCTCATTCCCGAGGAAACCTGCGTTTATACCCTCACAAATATGGGCTATATCAAGAGAATTCCCATGGTTGAGTATAAGTCTCAGAACAGAGGCGGCAGAGGCGTCAAGGGTCTGACCCGCAGAGAAGAGGATATTGTTAAAACGATGTTCACCTGCTCAACTCATGATTATATCATGTTCTTCACAACAAGAGGCAGAGCTTACAGACTCAAGGGTTATGAAATTCCCGAAGGCTCACGCCAGAGCAAGGGCATGAATATTGTCAATCTTCTTCCCCTTGAAGAGGGCGAAAGAGTTTCGGCAATGATAAGAGTTCCCGAGTTTGAAACGGGCGAATATTATCTCTGCATGGCAACCAAAAACGGCATTATCAAGCGTACAGAGCTTGATGCATATAAGAATATCCGCAAGAACGGTGTTATTGCAATTAACCTTGACGATGATGACGAGCTTGCATGGGTAAAACTCACTGAAGGTCACGATAAGCTTATCCTTGCAACAAAGAAGGGCATGAGCATTGCGTTTGAAGAAACGGGCGCAAGAGCTATCGGCAGAACCGCAAGAGGCGTTAAGGCTATCGAGCTTAAGGAAGGCGACTGCGTTGTCGGCATGGACATCCTTTCCGAGGGCAAGAAGGTGCTCACCGTCAGCGAAAAGGGTAACGCAAGACTCAGTGAGATTGATAACTACAGAATCCAGTCCAGAGGCGGTAAGGGTCTCACCAACTACCATGTTGACAAGAACGGCGATGTTGCCGTTATCGAGGTTGTCGACCCCGCTGATGACCTTATGCTTATCTCTTCTGACGGCATCATCATCCGTATTCCCATGGGCGGTGACCACGGAATCAGACTCTGCGCAAGACCCTCAAAGGGTGTAAGAGTTATGAAGATAAACGAGGGCGAACGCCTTGTTACCGCAGTTTCCGTTCCCAAGGATGAGGACGAGCCTGCAACACCCGTTGAGGATGATCCCGAAGCGGATGCAGTAACCGAAACAGAAGAAGCACCTGCAGAAGAATAAAAATTTTTTCGGTCAGGTACTTGCCATATACAACAATATTTGATATCATAAGACAAATACTCGATTTTTTGTTTAAAAATTTAGAAGGGAGACTTTTATGAACATTGCTTTGATTGCACATGACGCCAAAAAGGAACTTATGACCCAATTCTGCATTGCCTATTGCGGAATTCTCAGCAGACACAACCTTTTTGCAACAGGCACAACCGGAAAAATGGTTGCCGAAGCCACGGGTCTGGAAATAACAAGATTTTTAAGCGGTGCTCAGGGCGGAGACCAGCAGGTCGCCTCCAGTATTGCCTGCAACGAGATAGACATCCTGCTTATTTTCAGAGATCCTCTCACCGCAAAGCCCCATGAGCCTAACGAAGCAACGCTTCTCAGACTTTGCGATGTTCATAATGTTCCCGTTGCAACAAATATTGCAACCGCTGAAGCGCTCATTCATTCTCTTGCAAGGGGAGACCTTGACTGGAGAGAAATCGTCAAGCCAAGAAAGAAATAAGGGGTTGGCCCCGAGTAAAAGAAATTTGATTTCACGGGACCGTCATCAAAGACGGTCCTTTTCATTTTAGAAGTAAGGAAGAATAGTTATGGCACTTGTAACAAAAGCCATTAAGGGCACTCAGGATATTCTGCCCTCAGAGGTTTATAAAAATCAGTTTATTGAAAGCACTATGCTTGAAATTGCCGATAAATTCGGCTTCAGAGAGGTTCGTACTCCCGTTTTTGAGCATACCGAGCTTTTTCAAAGAGGCGTCGGCGAAACAACCGACGTTGTGCAGAAGGAAATGTACACCTTCAACGATAAGGGCGAGCGTTCAATCACGCTCAGACCCGAAGGCACCGCAGGCGCAGTAAGAGCTTTTCTTGAGCACGGTCTCTTCAACGAGGCTCTGCCCCAGAAATTCTGCTATATTCTCAACTGCTACCGCTATGAGAAGCCTCAGGCAGGCAGATGGAGAGAATTCCAGCAGTTCGGCGTTGAAATGCTCGGTGCGGCGCACCCCGCTGCAGACGCAGAGGTTATTTCTCTTGCAAATGAAATTTTCGCATTCCTCGGCGTTGAAAATCTTCGCCTTGAGCTTAACTCAATCGGCTGCCCCGAATGCAGAAAGAACTATCATAACGCTCTCAAGGAGTATTTTGAGGCAAAGAAAGAAAATCTTTGCCCGACCTGCCTTGAAAGACTCGGCAAGAATCCCATGAGAATTCTTGACTGCAAGAGTCCCATCTGCAAAGAGATTTCCGAGGGCGCACCTGCAATCCTCGATTATATCTGCGATGACTGCTCAGCTCATTTTGAGAGCGTCAAGAAGTACCTTGACAAAATGAATATTGAATATACCGTCAATCCCCGTATCGTAAGAGGACTTGACTATTATACACGCACTGTTTTTGAGTTTGTTTCAACCGATATCGGCGCACAGGGTACTGTTTGCGGCGGCGGAAGATATGACGGACTCGTTGAAGAGCTCGGCGGACCTCATATCCCCTCGCTCGGCTTCGGCCTCGGCACAGGCAGACTGCTTATGCTCATGCAGGCTCAGGGAATCGAAATTCCTCAGCCCAACAGCTGCGACATTTATATTGCCCCCATGGGCGAAAACGCATCCTATGAAGCGGCGGCGATTGTTGCCGACCTTCGTGCAAACGGTGTGAGTGCCCAGACCGATGTAGTCGGACGCTCGCTCAAGGCGCAGATGAAATATGCCGACAAAATCGGTGCCAAATACACACTTGTTCTCGGCGACAACGAAATCGAAAACGGCAAGGCAAACCTCAAGAATATGGATAACGGCGAAATCACCGAGGTTGAGCTTCCGACTCTTGCAGAGGAATTCATGAATTTCCTTGTTCAGCAGGCAACTCTTTCCCTTGCACAAACACTTGATGTTGAAGGTGTTGACCTTTCTTCAATCATCGGAAGCATTTAAAAATCGAATTCAAAGGAAGAATAATTATGGATTTTATGACAGGACTTAAAAGAACCGATTATTGCGGCACCCTGCGTGCTTCCGATATCGGCAGAACAGTAACCGTTGCAGGCTGGGTTCAGCGTCAGAGAGACCTCGGCGCACTTATTTTCATCGACCTGAGAGACAGAGAGGGCATTGTTCAGCTTGCTTTCGGCGAAGAAACCGCAAAGGATATATTTGAGAAGGCTGCATCGGCAAGAAGCGAATATGTTCTCATGGCTCAGGGTGTTGTCCGTGAGCGTTCCTCAAAGAACACCGAAATTCCCACGGGCGAAATTGAAATTGAAGTTACCGACCTTCGCGTGCTTTCAAAGAGCGAGACACCTCCTTTTGAAATTATCGAGGATTGCCAGACAGCGGAGCTTACAAGACTCAAATACCGCTATCTTGACCTTCGCAGACCCGACCTTCAGAAGAATATTCTTCTTCGCCACAAGATAACAAAAATCACGAGAGACTATTTTGACGATAACGGCTTTATCGAGATTGAAACCCCCATTCTCATCAAGTCAACTCCCGAAGGCGCAAGAGACTATCTTGTTCCCAGCCGTATTCATAAGGGCAAATTCTATGCTCTTCCCCAGTCACCCCAGCTTTACAAGCAGCTTTCAATGGTTGCGGGCTTCGACAGATATATGCAGATTGCCCGTTGCTTCCGTGATGAGGACTTAAGAGCAGACCGTCAGCCCGAATTCACTCAGATTGACCTTGAAATGTCTTTCGTTGATATGGAAGATGTTCTCGCAATCGGTGAAGGCTATATGGAAAGAGTTTTCCGAGAGGCGCTCGGTGTTGAAATTCAGCTTCCGCTTCCCCGTCTCACTTATAAAGAGGCTATGGAGCGTTACGGCAGCGATAAGCCCGACACCCGCTACGGCATGGAAATCTATGACCTTACCGATACCGTCAGAAACTGCGGCTTCGGCGTATTCACAGGCGCAATTGAAGCAGGCGGCAGCGTAAGAGGTATCACTGCAAAGAATGCGGTTAATATACTCACAAGAAAAGAAATCGACAAGATTACCGAATCCGCAAGAGGAATCGGCGCAAAGGGTCTTGCCTGGGTAAGAATGAATGAGGACGGAACATTCAGTTCGTCATTCGCAAAATTCCTTACCGAGGAAGAGATGGCTGCAGTGCTCGAAAAGGCAGATGCAAAGCCCGGCGATGTTGTGCTCATTATCGGCGACGGCAAGAATTCTCTTGTTCTTTCCGTTCTCGGTGCTCTTCGTCAGATTGTTGCGAAAAAGCTTGACATTATTCCGGAAAATAAATATAATCTTCTTTGGATAACCGAATTCCCGTTCTTCGATTGGGATGAGGATGCTCAGCAGTATGTTGCAATGCATCATCCGTTCACCTCGCCCATGGATGAATGTCTTGATTATCTTGAGACAGACAAGGGTCAGGTGAGAGCAAAGGCATATGACCTTGTTCTTAACGGCGTTGAGCTTTGCTCAGGCTCAATTAGAATCACAAACCCCGACCTTCAGGCAAGAATTTTCTCGCTTCTCGGCTTGAGCGACGAAGAGGCACACGCAAAATTCGGCTATCTTCTCGATGCATTCAAATACGGCGCACCGCCCCACGGCGGAATGGGTATCGGTCTTGACAGACTCGTTATGCAGATGCTCGGCTGTGAGTCACTCAGAGATGTTATCGCATATCCTAAAGTGCAGAATGCAAGTGAGCCGATGACAGACTGCCCCGCAGTTGTTGACGGCGTTCAGCTCAGCGATCTCGGAATCGCAATTTCAGCTGAAGAATAATTTTTACGCATTATTTTATTCCCTATAAACAGAAAGGATAGATTCATAATGGCAAGAGTTTACAACTTCTCAGCAGGTCCCTCAATGCTTCCCGAAAGCGTGCTCAACAGAGCAGCAGCAGAAATGCTGGATTATAAAGGAAGCGGGCAGTCTGTTCTTGAGATGTCACACCGCTCAAAGGTTTATGAAGAAATCATTTTCGGTGCAAGAGACCTTTTCAAAGAGGTTATGAACATTCCCGAAAATTATAAGGTTATCTTCTGCCAGGGCGGAGCTTCAACCCAGTTTGCCGCTATCCCTCTGAACTTCCTTAACGGCAGCGGAAAGGCCGACTATGTTCTCTCTGGTCAGTTCTCAACCAAGGCATACAAAGAAGCTCAGAAATACGGCGAAATCAAGGTTGTAGGATCGTCGAAGGAGCAGAACTTCTCATGTATCCCCGAGCTTGACAAGAGCACATTCACCCCCGACGCAGACTATTTCTATATCTGCCAGAACAACACAATTTACGGAACAAGATTCACAACTCTCCCCGATACGGGCAATGTGCCTCTTGTTGCAGATGTTTCATCCTGCTTCCTCTCAGAGCCCATGGATGTTTCAAAGTACGGCGTAATCTACGGCGGCGCACAGAAGAACGTTGCTCCCGCAGGTCTCACCGTTGTTATCGTGCGTGAAGACCTTCTCGGTAATGCAAGAGATTATACTCCCACAATGCTCGACTATAAGGTGCTCGCAGATAACGATTCAATGTATAACACACCTCCCTGCTATTCGATTTACATGTGCAAGCTTGTGCTTGAATGGATAAAGAATCTCGGCGGTCTTGAAGCTATGAAGCTTCACAACGAAAAGAAATGCTCAATTCTTTATGATTTCATCGATAACAGCAAGATGTTCAATAATCCCGTCAAGAAGAGCGACCGCTCAATGATGAATGTTACATTTGTAACAGAAAGCGATGAGCTTAACGCAAAATTTGTTAAAGAGGCAACCGAAGCAGGCTTCGTTAACCTCAAGGGTCACCGCTCAGTCGGCGGCATGAGAGCAAGCATTTATAATGCAATGCCCATTGAAGGCGTTGAGAAGCTTGTTGATTTCATGACAGAGTTTGAGAAGAAGAACTGAGGTGTTTTTCAATGTTTGAAATTTTAACTTTAAATAAGATATCCAAAACAGGACTCGCAAAGCTTGATGCAGCAAAATATGCTTGTGCAGACAGCTTCGAGGCTCCCGATGCAGTGCTTGTGCGCTCAGCTTCAATGCACGAAATGACACTTTCCGAAAAGACAGTTGCAATCGCAAGAGCGGGTGCGGGCGTCAACAACATTCCCGTTGCTGACTGCAGCGAAAAGGGCGTTGTTGTTTTCAACACTCCCGGCGCAAACGCAAATGCGGTTAAGGAGCTTGTCCTCTGCGCACTTTTCCTTTCATCAAGAAAGGTCGGCGCAGCTATGGACTGGTGCAAGACTCTCAAGGGCGAGGGCGAAAATGTCGGAAAGCTCGTTGAAAAGGGCAAGGGTCAGTTTGCAGGCCCCGAAATTCTCGGCAAAACTCTCGGCGTTATCGGACTTGGTGCAATCGGCGCACTCGTTGCTCAGGGCGCAAAGGCCCTCGGCATGAATGTTATCGGCTATGACCCCTTTGTTACCGCAAAAGAGGGCGTTGAGGTTGTTTCCGATGTTAACGAAATCTATAAGAGAAGCGATTATATTTCTCTTCATTCGCCCCTTAACGACGGCACAAGAGGAATGATTAACGCAGACACTCTTGAAATGATGAAGGACGGAATCAGAATCCTCAACTTCGCAAGAGGCGAGCTTGTTGATTCAAAGTCAATTGTTGATGCTCTTGCAAACGGCAAGGCAGCAGCTTATGTGACTGACTTCCCGACCGATGAGCAGCTTGGCGTTGAGGGCGTGACAGCAATTCCTCACCTTGGCGCATCAACTCCCGAAAGCGAAGAAAACTGCGCTGTTATGGCGGCAGTTGAGGTTGCGGATTACCTCGAAAAGGGCGTAATCAACAATTCCGTTAACCTTCCCAACACCTGCCTTGCAGAAAGCTTTGAATGCCGCACCTGCTTTATCCATAAGGAGAATGCAGATGATTTTGCAATCAAGGCAGAAGCGGCCGCAAGGGCAGCGGGCGCAAGCGTTTCATCAATCTTCACCGCAAACAAGAAGGATATGGGCTACACAGTAATCGATACCGACAAGCCCTTTGACGCAAGCGGTGTAGAAGGCGCAATCAGAGTCCGCACAATCTGAATTAAGGCATAAAATTACCCGATGTGTTTGAATACACATCGGGTTTTTATTTATGCAAAAATCATTATTAAACTTCTGACAACAAAACTACAGAGTTTTTTTATAAACATCAGGAATCGCATAAACGCACACTTCGCCTGAGGCTCGGGTTCAGGGTCGGGCTCGGGCTCAGGCTCGGGCTCGGGTTCAGGGTCGGGCTCGGGTTCAGGCTCGGGTTCAGGCTCGGGTTCGGGTTCGGGCTTCTCATCAAGAACAACATAAGTCATGCAGATCCAGCCCTTTTCAATACGACCCCATTCAGCAGCGCCCACCTGCTTGATTTCCAGGATCTCCACTGCATCGCCGTTATTCAGATAACCGACAACGGAGTGATTGGTGCCGGCGCCGCTGCGGACATTCAGCTTGCCGGACTGCAGTTTGACCTTACCGG
>JAZQEE010000035.1:0-2391 GCA_045538815.1 Acutalibacteraceae bacterium | reverse complement strand
AAATAAATATTTATTACAATTTAATTATTTAGCATCGCTTTCGTTGAAGATGTCACCGCATTCGGGGCAGAACTTGGGAGGATTGTGGGGGTCTTCGGGTTTCCAGCCGCATTTGTCGCACTGATAAAGAGGTGCACCTTCGGGTTTCTTGCCGCCGCAGTTGGGGCAGAATTTGCCTTTGTTCACTGCACCGCAGGAACAGGTCCAGCCTTCTTCGGCAGGCTTCTTTGCACCGCATTCCGTGCAGAAGTTGCCGCTTACCGTTGCACCGCAAGCACATTTCCAGCCGTTTGCGGGTGCTGCTGCAGCCTGCTGCTGTGCCTGTTGCTGCTGAACACCAGCTTGATACATCTGCGCCGCATTAAAGCCGCCGTTAGCTCCCATAGCCATATTAAAACCCATAAAGCCGGTCATTGCTCCGTTTTCGTTTGCGGCAGCAGCCTCCATTGCGTTAGCCTGTGCATCTGTCATTCTGCCCGCCATCATAAACGGATTTGAACCCATTGTTGCGGCATCTTCCATCTGATTAATCTTCTTCATATCTTCGGGAGTGAGAGTAATCGGATTAAGCGCGATGAATTCAACCGAAATACCTCTGCGCTGTGTCCATTCAACCTTAAGAGCCGAGTTCATGGCATTCTTGAGTTCGGTTGTATGTGCAGGAATTTGTGCGGGGCGAAGCTCAAGCTCCGTAAGTGCTGCAAATGCAGGCTGAAGAGCCGAAATAAACTCTGTTTTGAGCTGCATATCAATTTCTTCTCTTCTGTATTCATCACTTACATTACCTGCAATCTTTGTATAGAAAAGAAGAGGGTCTGTAATTCTGTAAGAGTAAACACCGTTACATCTTATCTGAACGGTTCTGCTCATACCGATACGCTTGTTTACAACCTCAAACATAAACGGATTTGCAGTGCCGAATTTGTTATCCATTATTTCCTTTGTGTTGAAATAATAAACTCTCTGGTCTTTACCTGTGTCGCCGCCGTATGTAAATCTCTTACCGACGGTTTTGAAGGTTTCCTTGATTGTATCGCCGAGCTTGCCTGAAAAGATTGAAGGCTCTGTTGAAGAATCATAGGTGAATTCGCCGGGCTCTGCGCAAACCTCAACAATCTTGCCCTGCTCAACGATAATCATGCACTGACCATCTGCAACTGCAATGCCCGAGCCGTTTGAGATAACGTTGTCGCTGCCCTTGGTGTTTGATGAACGTCCGCCAATACGCTTCTGTCCCTTCACCATCAGCACGTCATTTTCGAGTGAATCGCAGTAGAAAAATTCTTTCCATTGGTCTGCGAGTACACCGCCGAGTGCGCCTATGCCCGCTTTAATGAGTCCCATATTTATATCCCCTTTCGGTTATTTTACTAACTTATCAACATCAGAGAGCTTTAATCTCTTTGATGCAACATATGTTTTGTAGCCGCCATCGCTTTTCTTTTCGCCGAAACAACCGTAAGTTGACGTTACGATTGTTCCGTCATCAAAAACAACATTGCCGCAATATCCTGTATCCGCATTGGCAACGATGCTCGGCTCCTTTTGATTGCTTAAATATGTATGCGCAAGCTTAATTCTGTATTGACCTTCTCTGCCGTTTTTAAGGTCTTCATAAGTACCTACCCAGGCAATCCACCCTTCGCTGTACCACGTTTTAGGAGTATCAATACCTTTGTATTTTTCGAATTTAGCCTTATCTCTTTCAATAGAACGGAAAGTAATAAACAGTCTGCCGTCGGGGGTGTAATCTGCCTTGTGTCTTTCGCCGTTAAGAGCTGATGGAACGAAAACGGGTGCAGACCATGTTTTGCCTTCGTCCTGCGAAAAAGATATAAGTGAATTATAATTTTTATTGTTACTGCGTGCTATAAGGCAAAGCTCATCGCCCTTACCGCAATCGGAGCGGACAACCTCAACTTCACACATATTTGCTTTTTTCTCGATTTTTCTGTGCTCAGCAAAATACGGCTCAGGAGTGCTCCATACGGGCTTACCGTTTTCAAATGAAAGAATAGTCTTAAAATTGACAAAATCAGCGTTGTGAAAGAAAGCCATCCATTTATCGGCAAACTTTCCGTTTTCTTTCAGTCTTGTAAGAGAAGCCATAGCAACAGTTGGGATAACAGTAAACTCATCTTTTTTGGCAAAACAGAGTTCAAACTCTGACCAGGTTTTACCCTCGTCATCTGAAAGCGAGAAATTAAAGCCTCCGATTGTTCCTTTGCCGTCATGCCAATTAGGGTTACCTGATGTAAGAAGAATTTTATCAGGTGTGCCGTCTGAAAACTCAAGGCGGTAAACAGTAGGCGTTTCTCTTGATTTATCCCATGACTTAGGTTGATTTTCAATTTCGGCATCATATGTTATACCGCCGTCACGGCTTATACG
>JAZQEE010000034.1:0-38131 GCA_045538815.1 Acutalibacteraceae bacterium | reverse complement strand
ACAAGGAAATTGATTTAAAAAAGAAAAATATGATACACTATTGTTTTCAAAATTATATCCTTTTTTAAAAATGCCAAGCAGAATAAAAACGGTACAAGATATAACATAGGCTGAAATCGGGAAAACAAAGTTTTTAATTTTATTCCATTTATGATTTCTTATAGTAAACACTTTTAAAAGAAGAGGAAACAGCATATACAGTATTGTAATTGTTCCTACAAACCATCCCCCTCTGACTATTCCGTTAACTATTGATTTATTAGGTGAAAAACCGTGTAAAAACAAAAAGTTAAACAACAATCCGGGATTTAATAAATATGTATGAATCGGTTCATTATCTCTGATTGCAAAAAATAAATTTACAAACAAATAAAACAATATCATTGACCAATATCCGATTATCATTTTTGAAATTCTTCTTTTAAAAAAATCAAAATATTTAATCACTTTATCAGAATATCCCAGACAAAGAGAAAAAGAAGATAAAACAAAAAACACCTGACAACCCAATTGTCCAATAGACGGAACGACTGTTACCCAATACGGAACCGAAAATCTTTGAATTGAATGAACCAGTACTACAAGTAAAATCGCAACACCCTTAAAAAAGTCAATGCTGTCAATTGATTTTTTAGCAACGATTGAACTCATATAAATATTTTCTCCTTCATTTTATTAAAAAAAGAGATACCGACCGGTACCTCTTTTTTTCTGGCGGAGAGCAAGGGATTCGAACCCTCGAACAGGTTATAGCCCGTTACACGATTTCCAATCGTGCTCCTTCGACCAGCTCGGACAACTCTCCGTATCTGCAAATCAAATGCTTATATATTATATATGACATGTTCAAAAAAATCAAGTGTTTTTTTACATTTATTTCAGATAAAAATGCTCCGTCCCCTTTTTATCGGGAACGGAGCTGAAATTTTTGAATCATGCGGGAATATATCCGAAGGTCATTGAGCCGTCTTCAAAGATAAACTGAACATATTCGCCGTCATAACAAGTAAGAGCAAGCATTCTTGCTTCTTTCTGAAGCCTTTCTATTTCAGTCATGTCTGTTACTGTTTTTGCGCTTTCGGGAAGCCCCGGCAAAGGATTATAATAATCAAGATATTCATTGTCTCCGATTACTTCTCCCGCTTCTGCCTCATTAACCGAACACGGTTTTCCGTTTGACCAGAAACCCGCAGTAAGGCTTGTTATTGAAGAATACCTCCACAGATATTCGGACTCTGCACATTCATCAAGCTTCCATGTTTTTGCTTTGACCGGTTTTGCGGTATCGTTAAAATATTGCGTTAAATCATTTCCCTCAGCAAAAGCGATAGTATTTTTCATATCAGCAAATACGGGAATCAATATCCCTCTTCCGCTTGCTCTGATGCCGACTGATTCTCTGTTGAGATTATACGGTAAAAGGCTTTCTTCGGAGTTTAATTCTTCGTTTATTTCTTCGGCAAAAACATTTTCAGTAAATGTCTTATCATCATATGATATATCTTCCGAATACATAATAGTGTATTCATCTTCAGCGGAGATTTTAATATAACCGATTATATCAGAATTGCTTCTGAAATTAAGTGGTAAGCTGTCATTTTCAACATCCATCGAAACCGCATCAAGAAGCTGAAGAATATCCGCCTTATCAAAAGAAGGAACTGCTGTGACATTCGACATATTCGGTGAAACAATAAACATTTTCAAATCGGAATATGTCTGATCACCCACATGACTTGTCTCACTGCCACCGTATTCAAGTGATTTGACTGCAAGTGATTTATAATGCTCAGTCAGAGTTAAGTCTGCAAGCTGACAGAGGATATCTTCGGTTGCAGCATAATAAACTCTTTCAAAAGTTCTTCCGTCTTTCAATTTATATATAACCGCAATATTGGTCGGAACAACTCTTTCAGCATACGGTGCGCATACCGTTTTAGCATTAACATCAAGTCTTTTGCAGCCAATCAGCTGCTTATGAATTGAAACAATTCTTTCGATGTCCTTTCTGTCAGTAAAATTGCCCGCCGCTGAACCGATGCTGTTTCCGATTGCAAGGAACTCATCAATCGTTTCATCTTCATAAAAATATTCCGAGCCGTTATAGCTTAAATTCTTATAATCAACAAAGGTGTCTGCCGTGCTTGTAGAAACTGATACGCTTTCAATATTGGCAAGGTCGGGAATTCTTGAAGAATAACCGAAAAGTCCGCTTGTAAAAAGAATAATAACCGCAAAGAAAGCGACAAGATGAATCGGGAATTTCCAGAGCTTTTTGATTATCAGCTTAAAGCTTCGAAGCGAAACGGCATCTGCGATGACATATATAATAGCAAATACCAGTATTGCAATAAGAGCACAGATAAAATAATTCTTCTCGCTTACATCAACAAAATATTGCATCATGAATGTGTTTACAAGCATTGCTGAAGTAAAAACAACTACACCGGTTGCAAGCGGGTTTTCGCCAAGAAAGCCTGCAATTTCCGTTTTTCGCTTATTATGAACTGAAAGGCCGATAAATGCAATAAACACAAGAATTGCAACGGCAACAAGAGGAGTTATGAAACTGACCGAAAATGTTTCATTGATATTAAGCGACGATATTTTCACGTGATCGGATGATGCCGGGAAAAATGTAAAGGCGAAAATTCCGAGACTCTTCATGGCGAATGCGTGATGTCCGACTCCGAGAATTGAAACCTGCCCCATAATACTCCAACTTTCAGATGAGACCGGTGAACCGTAAAGAAAATTTGAATAGCATTCTTCAATAAACATCTCTGCAATTGCAGGCATAACACAATAAACAAGTGAGAAGAAAACTCCTTCAAATGTTGTGCCGACGCCGCAGAAGGTGCAGGCTGCAATACTGTAAGCAATCAATGTCAGAGTCCAGAAAGACAGTGCAAGATACAATGCAGCAAGCCAGAGCTCGGCGCTGCTGCCAAGCATAATAATATTGAGTATAACCGAAATTGCTACAGGCAGAACAGATGATACAGTCAGCGCAACTGCGCCTGCAAGATATTTTGACCAGAAAAGTTTGCTGCGGGTCATGCCGAGACTGTACCAGACATTGACCGCTGATTTATTCATCATAAACCTGAACACGGAAGCGGCGGTTGAAACTGAAGCAATAATAATCAGTGCGCCCCATATCAGTTGAACAAACGAAGATGTGCCTGACAACGAGAGTTTATAAACCGTGTCTTTAACCATTCTTGCCGCTGTTTCGGGATCTTCAATGAGATATTCATTATAGTTGACAATAAAGGATACAATATCGCCTAAAACAAGATATGAATTAAAAAGTAATATTGCAAGAGGAATCCAGAAAGATTTTGAGAATGTTTTTCTGAAAGTGAATCCGAAAGGATTAACCGAAGATTTCTTTAAAGTCATAATCTGTACCCTCCATTTCTTCAAGGAATATTTCTTCAAGTCTGAGCGGGAATTTTTCAATAAGAACAGGATTCATTTCATTGAGCTTCGCTTCATTTTCATCAGGATCACCAACCATCGAAACTGTTATTATCCTGCCTTCCTTTGAGAATTTCTTGATTTCAAACTGAGAAAAATCAGATTCGGTTTTATCATCGTTAAATACAAGTCTGAATTTGCATCGGCTTGCGCTGATATCATCAACTGAGCAATCCATAACTATTTTTTTACCGTTGATGAGTGCGATATGGTCACATATATCGGTCAGCTCATGAAGATTATGCGACGAAACAATAATACTGCAATCAGTTTCGGTAACATATTCAATAAGCATATTATTCATAAGGTTTCTTTTGGCAGGGTCAAGACCGTCAAAGCTTTCGTCAAGAAGAAGAATTTTCGGTCTGGTTGACATTCCGAGAATCATTTCAGCCTGCCTCTGCATGCCCTTTGAAAATGAATTAAGTCTCGCTTTCTTATCAAGTCCGAATACGCCGCAAAGCTTATCAAGAGTTTCAAAGCTGAATTCAGGATAGTATCCGCTATAAAACTTAGCCATTTTCTCAATTGAGCTGAAAGGTTCAAAATAAATATCATCAGGAACATAGAACATTCGCTGTCTCTGTTCTTCAGAATTATAAACATTAACTCCGTTAACGGTAACCTCTCCCCCGTCAGCTTTATAAACACCTGCAACAGTTTTTAATAAAGTTGTTTTGCCTGCGCCGTTATAACCGACAAGTCCGTAAATTGAACCTTTATCAACCTTCATTGACAAATTATCAATGGCGGTGAAGCTTCCGAATTTTTTGGTTACATTTGAAATTAAAACCATTCTCAATCCTCCTTATAGATTGTTTCAATAATTTCCTTCATTTCCTCAAAACTTACCCCAATGGATTTTGCAACAGTAACCGAATCGGTTATTTCCCTGATAATTTTAACAGCATAGTTGTTGCTTTCCAGAGCGTTTTCGCTCACAAAGCTTCCCGTTCCCGGAACGGTATAGATAATTCCGCTCAGCTCCAGCTCAGCAAACGCTTTTTTTACCGTATTGACATTAACCGATGTCTCTGCCGATATATTGCGGATTGACGGAAGCTTTGAATGAGGCTCAAAAACTCCGACTCTTATCAGTGTTACAATTTGATTTTTTATCTGCTCATAAACCGGTACTCTGCTTTGTTTATCAATAATTATCAAAAGCAACTCTCCTTTCTGTATAGCTGTGCTATCTCACATATCACACTTACAATATATCATACCGATAAATCATTGTCAATACCCGATGTTGTGAAATATTTTCAAAAAAATTTGATGAAATAATTATTTTTTTAGATTTCATTATTGTATTTTAGTTACATATATGTTATATTTTATATGTAATTCTATATTTTTGACGAAAGGGATATTTTTTATGGAAAACAAAGATTTATTTCAGAAAGTTCCTGAGGGATACAGCTGCGAAGAAGTTGAGCAGTACATAAACGTTCTCAAGGCAGAATATAAGAAAGTTTTTGAATATGCAAAGGCAACCGAAGCAAACAACGAAAAGCTCAAGAAAATCTGCCGTGCTCTTTCTGATGAAAATAAGGCATTCAAGGCAAACGGTGCAACAGCTCCCATTTCAGCAGAAACAGACCCTTCAATTCTTGAAAGCCTGAAAAAAATTGCTGATCTCGCTGATGAGATTGCAAAGGAAAATGCCGCTTTACGCAGCAAAATCACAAAATAAATTTAGTTTTTGAAAGGCAGATAACCTTATGGAACAGTTTAAACTCAAAAGCATTGAAGAGTTTGACAATGAGTTTGTTGCAAAAATAAGAGCGGAAAAAGCAGCTGAAAAGAACAGTGTGATTCCTGAAATCAGCAAAGAAGAACCCGCAAGTATTTTTTCAAATTCTCAGCCGACAAAATATTTCAATAAAACAGAAGAAAAAGCTCAGTTCAACCCGAAACCTGCTGAAACAGAGGTTAAACCCAGACCGCTTACTCCTATCGGACAGAGCACCGTTTCATACGCACCCGTTGCTCCCGAAAACGAGGAAGTCGAAAAAGATCCCGGTGAATCTCTCGATTTTTCCGATGCAAATTACGGCGAGGTTTATGTTGAGCCTGAGGCAAAAGTAAAGAGCTCAAAGGGAACTCTTGCAGTAAAGATTATTTCAATCATTCTTCTCTGCGCAACAGTAATTACATTTGTTTTAGGTTGCTTTATCTCAATTTTCCTTGATAATAACGGAACTTCACTCGGGAACATTTGCTTTAACACAATGAGTCAAGACATTGAGAATCTTGGCTTATCCAAGGGAGATCTTATTATCTCAAGCAAGCTCGGTGCTTTTGAATATCAGAGCGGCGACCTTATCTCCGTTCCTGCAAGCGACTCAACCGGTTGCGATATCAATTCAGTCACCGGCATCACACAGCTTACAGCTGACACAAGCAATATTGAAACAACCGCAGTTTCCAACGGATACGGTTATGCATCATCCGTAACAAGCGACAATTGCTACGGTGTTGTTAACTTCTATATCCCCGTTCTCGGCGGTCTTCTCAACTTTGCAATGGAAAATTTAATTCTTGTATGTGTTCTCTTCATTCTTCTCTCCGCACTTTGGTGCCTTATTCTTGTTATGATTGAAAGAAAGCCCAAAACAGAAGAAAAGAAAGATTGATATAACTGAAAAAGGCTTTCCGCAAAACGGAAAGCCTTATTTTTTTATTCAGATTTCAACAGAAACAACATCTTCATTCTGTTCAGCAAGAAGCATAATCTCATCCATTGATGTTGTTCTTGATTTTTTGATTGTTATATCAAGAGTGATGGTCGAATCCTCATTTCTTGTCATCTTGCAATTCTCAACTCTGATATTCATATCCTTGAGCATTCCTCTGAATTTCTTGACGGCATCGGGAGAGTTATTAACCGTAACAGTAAACTCATTGGCAGTGTTTTCAAGTTTTGAGAAATACTTATGAAGAATAACCTGAAAAATAATCATAAGAAGCGATGCACAGATTCCGACTGTATACATTCCTGCACCTATCGCAAGACCAACGCTTGCCGTTGCCCAAATACCCGCTGCAGTTGTCAGCCCTTTGATTGATACATCCTTAACAAAAATTACGCCTGCGCCAAGGAAACCGACACCGGTTATAACATTAGAAGCAATTCTTGACGCATCAGCCCTGAGTCCTTCATATTCAAGAAGGTCAAAAAAGCCGTATTTTGAAACTATCATCGCAAGAGCTGCTCCGAGAGCAACAATCATATGAGTTCGGATACCTGCATCCTTCTGACGGCGGCTTCTTTCAAAACCGATGAAAGCACCGCACAAACAGGCAACAAGCATTCTTATAACCATATAATCGTTGTCAAGAATGTCGAGAACAACTTCCTCATAAAAAGCATTTAAAAAACCTGACAAAGCAAATCCCCCTTTTCTGTATTCGATTAGTTTATCATTAAAAATAGGTTTTGTCAACAAACATTTTACACCTTGTTGTCTGTATTAACAACAATCACCCAAAAGCATATGTTCCGATCGAATATGTTGAAGATTCTGTGAAATATTATATTAACGTAATGCTTTCAATAACTAAAGGAATCAACCTTGCAACCGTTGCCGAAAACGGTCAGCTCACTTATACTTTTGTCATTCAGAATTTCGGAAGTCAGCCTGCGGTTGCTACAGACAATTCGGTTGTAACGGACACATTCAACCCAATTCTCAATCCAATTACAGTAACCTATGAGGGTGAAATCCGGACTGAAGGAACAAACTACGCCTACAATGAAACTACCGGTGAATTTGAAACACTTCTCGGACAGATTACCTTTCCAGCAGCGACTTACACCCGTAATCCTGCAACGGGCGCATGGATTGTAACACCCGGTACCGTTGCTCTTACAGTAACGGGCACCGTTTAAAAGAAAAGCACCTCTGTCATCCGCAGAGGTGCAAATTTTTATTCTCTTGTTTTAATCCATTCAATAGTATCAATAAGTGTTGCTTCAAAAGGTCTCGGAATAAAGCCTAACTCATTTCGAGCCTTTTCGTTTGAAAAATTACAATTCTCACATAGTTTACGAAGCGAGTACTCATTGAGCACAGGCGGCATCTTCGCCATTTCAAAGATATTTTCGATACTGGGAAGTATTTTTTCGATATATTCTTTTTTAATTGTTATTCTTGGTGGCTTTTTATTGCGTATCTTAGAAAGAGTGTTCATAAACTGACTGAGTGTCAATGTATGTCCTGAAAGAATATAACATTCCCCGCTTCTGCCCTTTTCAGCAGCAGCAATCATGCCCTTGGCAACATCTCTGACATCAATAAAATTTGTTGCTCCGAAGTCAAAATCAAATGAGAAAACGCCTTTATTGTAGAGCTTAATCATTGACAAAACGCTGGATGTCTCATTAAAATCATCAGGTCCTATACAGGCGCTGGGATGTACAATAAAAACCTCAAGATTATCATCAGCACTGTCAAGGACATACTGAGAAGCAGCAGCTTTTGTCTTTCCGTAATCCCCTTCTATCGCATCAGGATCAAAATGGTTTATTTCAACAATTTCTTCTGTTTCGCTCCGCACGGGAATAGCATCTACAGAAGAGACATAAACAAGCTTTTTAACTCCGCATTTCTTGCAGGCTTCAACAACATTCTTGGTTCCTTCAAAATTGATTTTCCAAAGCTTTTCAGTGTTTTTGCCGCTGATATCAACAAGACCTGCAATGTGAAAAACAATATCTGCACCATCAAAGGTCTTTACAAGGTCCTCACAATTACATAAATCTCCGAAAACCTTTTCACAATTCATGCCGTCAAATATGGGAGTATCTGAACGAAGAAGAAGCTTAATCTTATCCCCCGACATATTAAGTTCTTTAACAAGAGCATATCCGACAAAACCTTTTCCGCCGGTTACTGCACATATCCTTTTTTTCATTTCATGGTCCCCCTTTCATATTTTATCTTTATTATACAACAATAAAAATCAAAAAGCTATATATTTTGAGATATTTCTGTCCAATTTTATACTCGCTGTAACATTTTAGACAAAAATGTAACACAAAAATACGGATTGACATTTATTATTTTTTATTGTAAAATATCAAGGATATTAAAAGCGCTGAAAAGAAACAGTAAGCAAATCAATGAATTTCAGAAAGAGTGCGGCCGATGAAAGCACTTATTCAAATTTGCCCAACCCGTCTTTGAGCTTCGGTTCGGAAAATATAAAGTATGAACCGACGGTCAATCCCCGTTAAAGGATTTTGAGAGCGGAATTATATTCCGAACTCGGGTGGTACCGCAGACTATTATGTTTGTCCCGAGCCTTAAGGCTCCGGGGCATTTTTATTTGGAGGTAATATCAAATGAAAATTGACAAACTTGCAGGCGAAAGATTTAAAGAAAAGCCCTCGGATTGCGTCATTGACAGCCATGCTTTGATGCTCAGAGGCGGCTACATGAAGGGCGTTGCAAACGGCATATACTCTTCATTCATGCCTTTAAAAAGAATCACAAGAAAAATCGAAAACATTATCCGCGAGGAAATGGATGCAATTGACGGTCAGGAAGTTCAGTTCCCCGTTGTTATGCCTGCTTCTCTCTGGGCTGAATCAGGAAGATACGAAAGCATCGGCAGTGAGCTTATGCGTTTCAAGGACAGAAATGACGCACCCATGGTTCTCGGTATGACGCACGAAGAGGCTGCAGTTCAGCTTGTCCGTGAATATGCGAACACATACACAAGATATCCTTTTATGATTTATCAGGTACAGACAAAATTCCGTGACGAAGCGCGCCCCAGAGGCGGTCTTATCCGTGTGCGTGAATTTACAATGAAAGATGCTTACTCATTCCACACTTCTCAGGAAGATCTTGAAAGATACTATGACATCTGCTACAAGGCATATGAAAGAATTTTTGCAAGAGCAGGCATCCCCGAAGTAATCACCGTTGCTTCTGACTCCGGTATGATGGGCGGCAGCGTTTCTCATGAATATATGCTTCTCTCACCCGTAGGCGAAGATTCAATCGCAGTTTGTTCTGAATGCGATTACAGAGCAAACATGGAAGCTGCCGAAAGCATCATCAAAAATGAAATGAACGGCGAAAGCAAGGAGCTTGAGCTTGTTTATACTCCCGATATTCACACAATCGAAGACATCTGCAATTTCCTTAAGACTCCCCTTGAAGAATCATGCAAGGCAGTTGTTTATCAGAAGAACATGACAGATGAATATGTTGTTATCTTCACCAGAGGCGACCTTGATATCAACGAAACAAAACTCACAAACCATCTCGGCGAAGCAGTTCACCCTGCTGTAATCACCGATGATTGCGGTCTTTTTGCAGGCTTTATCGGTCCCGTCGGTCTTGACAAGGAAAAATTCACTGTTCTTTATGACAAGTCACTTGAAAACACTCACAATCTTTCCTGCGGTGCAAATAAGCTTGACCATCACTACACAGGTCTTAAAATCAGCAGAGATATCGGCGAAGTTGAATATATTGACCTTGCCAAAATCAAGGAAGGCGGAATCTGCCCCAAATGCGGAAAGCATACAATAACAATTTCAAGAGGTATTGAAGTCGGCAACATCTTCCAGCTCGGCACAAAATACACCAAGTCGATGGGAATGCAGTATCTTGACAGCGAAGGCAATCTCCAGTATCCCATCATGGGCTGCTACGGCATCGGCGTCGGCAGACTTGCCGCTTCGGTTTGCGAAGCTCATCACGATGAATACGGTCCCATCTGGCCCATGTCAATTGCCCCCTGGCATGTTCAGATTTGCTGCCTGAGAGCAGATGACGAAGAATGTAAGGGTGTTTCAGACAAGCTTTATCAGGATATGCTTGACAAGAGAATGGAAGTTATCTATGATGACAGAAACATCAGACCCGGTGCAATGTTCTCTGACGCTGACCTTCTCGGCGTTCCCGTAAGAGTTATCGTAAGCCCAAGAAATCTCAAGGAAGGCGTTTGCGAAATTGTTACAAGAGATAAAGAAATCAGCCTCAAGGTTGAGCTTGAAAAGGTTATCGAAACCGTTCAGAGCATTATCAATGAAAGACTTTCTAAGTAAACAAAAAAGCCTCACCGTTGGGTGAGGCTTAATTTTTTAATCAGTTGCAAAGAATATCTGTTTCAAAATAACGAACACCCATATCATAGAGCATTTTCGCATCTTCAATAGTATTGACTGTCCAGAAAGAAACACCGATGTTATTATCTATTGCAAGCTGGATTGATTCTTTATCATTCTTTTCAAAATTTGCTGAAAGCCAGACGTTGTCTGCAATTGATCTTGCTTCCGCAATGTTTTCTTCGGTTATTTCATCGACAAGATACCAGAGCTCAATGTTGCTGTTAAGCTCATGAATCTTTCTGAGCTGTTCAAGATCAAAAGAAATTACAATAGCGGTTTCTTCAAGCCCCTTGTTTACAACTGAATCAACAACTGTGTAGAGCATATCGTATGTTTCGGTTTTAATTTCAATCTGAGGCCTTGTTTTACTGCCGACAAAAACATCAAGATATTCATCGAGAGTGGGCATGGGAAGATCTTTATACTTCCAGAAGTTAGAACCGTTTTTATAGGTGAAACTGCGCACCTCTTCAAAAGTAAGTTCTTCAACTTCACCGATTTCACAGAATCTTCCGTTGACATCGCTGTTATGGATAAGTACCCAATGATTATCCTTTGTAAGACGGATATCGCATTCAGCCGAGTAAAAACCAAGTCTGACAGACTCCTCATATGACGGAATGCTGTTTTCGGGTGCAACTGCCGTTATGCCTCTGTGTGCAGTAAGATAAACCGGGTCGATTTCAGATCCTATTTTATTCTCGCTCAAAGAAATAACTTGCTGAGGCTTATTGAAAAGCTTTGCAATATGAACACAAGGAAGAAAAGGACTCATAAAAACAGGAACGAGAACAGTTGAAATGATTTTGTTGATAATGCTTACCATTTATGTCAGACCTTTCAAATAGAATACTATAAAATATAGCACAAGTATTGCTTGATTGTCAATCTTAAATAATATTCAGTCAGACTGCATGAGAAATGTATATCATTGGACAATTATTCAAATTTGTATAATGACAAACTCATTATAATATGTTAATATATTGTTAACAGTTAAAGCTGTAAATAAATCAAGGAGGATAAAAAAGATGGAATTTATTACTGCTATTCTCGAGTTTGTAAAGAATCTTCTTGCATTTCTTAACGAGGGCGAAGCTGCAGGTATTGTTGAAATCGTTAAAGGCTTTATAGCAGCTTTCCAGGGCGGCGGAACAGAAGGCATTCTCGATACCGTAAAAGAGCTTCTCTCTTTCCTTAACGAAGGCGAAGCAGCAGGCATCATCGAAATGGTCAAAGAACTCATTGCAAACATTCCTGCTCTTCTTTAAAAGCATAACACAAACGGTGCAGTTAATTCTGCACCGTTTTTTCTATGTATTTTGAAATTAGGTCTTGATTTTCAGAAAAATATATGATAATATATTCGAGCAGACATTTGGGGGTGTATCTCACTTGGGAGCCCAAAGCACTCAGAAACGCACCCTACAAAAATTTAATAAAAATCAATTACTTAGTGTCCTCAAACATGGGGGTGTAGCTCACTTGGGAGAGCGCTTGAATGGCATTCAAGAGGTAAGGGGTTCGATCCCCCTCATCTCCACCATCGGACACTAAGTAATATTTTTTTGCCCACTTTTAATGTGGGCGTTTTTTACGAAATTCAATTTATTTTGGGATTTGGTGTTATTTCAGTACCACAAAGTGTTTATGAATTTTACAAAAGCATTATCCTTTCACCAATCATTTAAACTTTCAATCGCACTGAAAAAAGTTTAGTCATATATTTTAATCTAAAAAACTCCGGGTAACTTTTAAATCTACCCGGAGTTTTTCTAATATCATATTGCAGAGTTATGAATGAATGTCTCAAACAATGAATTCAACTGAATTTTGAAATATATCAGTTGCACAGAATATCTGTTTCTATATATCTGACGCCCATATCATAAAGAGCCTTAGCTTCTTCAACAGTGTTAACGGTAAACAGCGAGAAATTGATATTCTCACTGATTGCAAGATTTATATTATATTCTGTGTTTTTATCGTAGCTCGCTGAAAGCCATACATTATCGCCGAGTTGCTTCGCTGCGGCAATGGCTTCAGGGGTCATTTCATCAACCATATACCACAGTTCAATATCGGGATTAAGGTCATGGATTGCCTTGAGCTGCTTGAGGTTGTATGTGAGCACAATAGCCTGATCATCAAGACCTCTTTCGCTTATTGCATCAACAATGCTGTAAAGCATATCATAGTTTTCAATGCCGATTTCAATCTGCGGTCTTGTGTCTGTGCCTACAAAAACATCAAGATATTCCTCAAGTGTGGGTATGCGTGAATCTTTGTATTTCCAGAGATTGGGGCCCCATTTATAACTGAATGTTTTGAGCTCGTCAAGTGTGAGGTCAGCTATTTTGCCATACTGGCAGAATCTTCCGTCTACCTCTGCGTTGTGTATAACAACCCACTTATTGTCCTTTGTCAGCTGGATATCACACTCTGCCGAATAATAACCGTTGTTAACAGCCTCTTCAAATGAGGGAAGTGAGTTTTCGGGTGCAAGACCGTTAACTCCTCTGTGAGCCGTCAGATAAACGGGATCTTCAGCCGAGCCGATACCGTTTTCCGAAAGCGAAATGAGCTGTTTGGGCTGATTGAACATAACAATAATAGGATATGTCGGAGAAAAGACAGAAAAGTAAATCGGCACAAGTAACAGAGTAATGATCTTGTTTATTATAGGTAACATTGAATTTACATCCTCTCATTTATATGTGATAAGTATAACATCTTATTTTTGATAAATCAATATAAAACCAAGGTATAATCGCTTTTTTCAAAACATATCATCAAAAGCATCTGTTGAAATCTGCTTTTGTCTGTGTTAAACTATGTATATAGTATTTATTAAGTTAAGGAGAGATTCATTTGAGTAAAAAGCAAGCAAAGCCTCAGAATCCTCTGTGGCAAACAACGAAACCCGAAAGAAACAGTTATTACACATATTTCTTCGGACAGAATATGATTTACAACATGATTGCCGGATATCTGACAACGTTTCTTCTTCTTATCGGCGTTGACCCCGTAAAATCAGCGGCGGTTATGCTGGTTGTAAAAGTATGGGACTCTGTTAACGATGCTGTTTTCGGCGTAATTTTTGATAAGATCAAATTCAAAAGCAATCAAAAATTTATTCCCTGGCTGAAAATTGCCTGTGCAACTACTCCCGTTGCTACAGTTGCAATCTTCGTTATTCCCACAGCTGCAAGCGAAACAGTCAAGCTTATCTGGTTTGCTCTGGCATATATTTTATGGGATACCGCATATACAATTTGCGATGTACCTGCTTTTGGTATTATCACCGCAATGACAAGTAATATCGAGGAGAGAAATACAATTCTTTCTCTCAAGGGCATTACAGGCGGTGTCGGTTCTGCTCTCACAACGGTTCTTGTAACTCTTCTTATCAGTGAATTCGTTGGCCTTGGTTACGGATTTGTTTCCGTTATTGTAGCTGCTGTTGCTATGGCAACGATGTTTCCCATTTGCAAGCATTGTCAGGAAAGGAACAGAGCTGCCGATGAAACACAATTCACGTTAAGAAAAATGATCAGGTATGTAGTAAGAAATAAGTATCTTCTTATTTATTATATTGGCTATATTTTCTTCTCGGGCGCTCAGACATATAACGCTTTGCACATGATTATGGCTTACTATATTTATGAAAACTCTCTTGCATCTCTTATTACGGGTACCGTCGCAGCATTACCACAGCTTGTAATGGCACTTTTTGTTCCTAAGATTATCAGAAAAATCGATAAAACCAAGCTTTTCAAGCTCAGTGCCGTTGCAACGGTTGTTCTGTCATTCCTTATTATTCCAACGAGAAACAGTTTCATTCTCTTTGTTATCACATATATGCTTCGTGCTATTCCTCTGGGCGTTGTCGGCGTTCTTTCATTCACATTTACGCCTGATTGCGCAGAATACGGACAGTACACAACAGGAACTGAAGCGAAAGGCATCACATTTGCAATCCAGACGTTTGCAGTTAAGCTTGCAGCCGCTATATCCGGTTCAATGGGCCTTGCGCTTCTTGGCTTGTTTGGCTTCAAGACGGAATTTGAATTAAACGGCATAAAGCAGGAAGTCAGCAACTTTGCGGATCTTGAAGCTATCAACGCTATATCTCAGCAAACAACCGAAGCCCTTGACGGTCTGTGGTTCACTTATAACATTGTCCCTATAATTGGCCTTGTTATCGCTTTGGTTATCTGGAGTTTCTATAAGCTTAACGATAAAGACGTTCAGGTTATGGCGGATTGCAATATCGGTAAAATATCAAAATCTCAGGCAAAGAATCTTCTTTCAAAAAAATATTGATAAAATTTATTAACGGGGTAGATTTTTCGAAACCTACCCCGTTTTCTTTTATTCCAGCATATCCATTATAGTCTGTTTACCGGTCACACCGATGCTGCGGTTTCTGACCTCGCCATTCTTAACAACGACCAGCGTCGGAATACTCATAATCCCGAATTTTTCCGCTAAAGCCTTTTCTTTCTCAACATTCACCTTGCAGACTTTTACTTTCTTGTCCGTATCTTTCGCTACATCCTCTATAATCGGTGAAAGCATTTTACACGGTGTACACCAGTCGGCAAAAAAATCAAGAAGAACAGTACCTTTATATTTTTCTACTTCTTTCGGGTAACTGTTGTTGGTTACATTATATATTTTCATTTTATCATCTCCGTTTATTTAAGTTCTTCTTTTATATGTTTCCGAAAAACTCTTCTATAATTCAAACGGAAAAAATTAAAATCCGTACCGAAAAAACGGTACGGAAATTTTTTATACGCCCGGAATAAGCAACATACGGGCGGAGTCAGTATGATCTTCTGCGATTTCATTTTCTGCAGCTATTGCAGAAACGGTTGTATTATATTTCTTTGCAATATTCCAAAGTTTTTCACCGCTTTCACAATAATAAACCGTCAATGCACAATTATCGGCTTTTTTCGGAGACGTTTCATTGATTTCAACGCTGCTGATGTATTTCTGCACAGTGCTGGTAAGAACTATACCCGATAACTCGATTTCTGTTTTCAAATCAAGTCGGCTGTCTGCAGAAACAGTGCATACACATCCGATTATTGCCGCACCGCCGAAGCAAACAGTTCTTTCTGCGTCTTCTCTTGTCTTGACGGCATATTCAAAATCAACGGTTTTCTGAATAATATCAGTCTTTCCCTCAGCATCCCTATATATTACTGTTGCCAGATATGTACCGATGAGAAAAGTCTTTTTTTCCTTGGTTATAAATGAATATTTCATGTCTGAACACCATACGGCATTCACGCAGTCAACACTGACTCCGATGCTTTCAAGAACAACCTTGTTGGTAAACGAAGTACTGAACGATTCATTCAGTGTAAGTATTTCAAAGCTTTTCGGTGAAATCCGTGTTTCAAAATCAGTAGAATAACAGTCTTTAATCAATGATATAGGCTTGATTTCAAATGCAGTAAGGTTTGCGTTGACATTAACGGAAATATCAATAAGCTTCATCTCTCCCGAAGAATCAACCTTTGTTATTGCCTGAGAAGAACTGATTCCGAGTTTTAAAGCTGTCAGAGAATTTTCAACAAGACCTTCCATTTCAATAATCTGGCTTATTGGCATTGAGTGTTCAATATTTTCAATTGTATTTTCGCTTTCGGAGATATAATAAATTTTTACCCGACACTCCCCTTTCAAAAGCGCTTTGTTGTTAATTACTTTCATATCACTTGAAACAGCGCATGCGGAAACATTCAGAATTTGTGATACTGGTGATTTTCCGTTTATTTCAATAACTTCATTTAATCCAAAAGCTTTTTCGCAAACGCCACTCAGAGATGCATATTCATAGTTTTCATTTATTGTCTGAAGTCCTGCTCCGTTAACCTCGCAGAGGACATTCTCTTCCCTCTTTCTTGTTGCTTTGAAGATAAATGTAAGCATCGCTCTTACATCAGCTCTTCTTGAGCTGACGGCACGGCAGTTAACATAATCAGTGTTTACTTTTACAGAAACGGCACAGTCCGCAGAAAGAGCATTATTTTCACAGGATTTCTGTATCGGATAATTCTGCTCAAAAGCGGCGATCCTTCCGTTTTCACCAACATAAATCATTTTCACTTCTGCGTTTCCCTGCGCAGTAATTCTGCCCGAAATATTCTGGAATGAGGTTATCTGAGCGCTGACACAGCATTTTAAAATTCTTTGTATTTCGGGACAGTAATCAGGTAAATTCAAATCGGCTTCAAGCGAATGCTCAACTGTTGATTCAAAAACTGTTTCGCAGACACCGAGCCTTTTACTTTCTGAATTATAATTCATATTTTGCACTCCTTTTACTCCGATTTTTCCATCGGTCTTTTCTTTTCATTTCAATATATTCGGTTCAAATCACCTTTATGACATAGATGTTGTAATTTTTTGATAAAAAATATGCTTTTATTATAAAAATTTTTTAAAAATATATTTACTTTATTATTTTTTTATATTATAATATCAATGAATAATAAGACTTGAAAGGAGAAGTAAAATGCCTGAATTTACTTATGAAATCGTTGAATCTGTAGCTGTTCTTTCCGAAAACCCCAAGGGTTGGACAAAAGAGCTCAACCTCATCAGCTGGAACGGAAGAGATCCCAAATACGATATCCGTGAGTGGGCTCCTGACCATGAAAAAATGGGCAAGGGCGTAACACTCAGCATGGACGAAATGGCAGCACTCAAAGAGGCTGTTAAAGGTCTTTGATATTCATAACTTCATTCAAAGCGGGCGTTGCGGAATTAACCGCAACGCTTTTCTTTCAATCTATCAAAATGAGGTAAGTTTATGGAAGATAAAACTAACCGCAAAATAAGCGAATTCAAAGTTTATGACAGAAGATATGTCGGCGCAAAAGAAACTTTCGCTTACCTTTTGAACGATTTCTCCAATGCATTCAACATAAACAGTTATACTGACCGTTTCATCTGGGATGTTGTAAGAATCGATTTCAACACCAACGCAATTGTAAATCTTTTTACCGGAGCATGGGATATATTAAATGACCCCGTTATTGCTGCTATTGTTGACAAAACCAGAACTAGATGGGGAAAATTCAGACCCTATCTCATAGCATTCCAGATTCCGATGACGCTTTTAGGTGCTCTTTATTGGTTCATACCATTCTTTTTCCCCGGAACATCAGGCACCCACATTCCGAAGCTTATATATTATTTTGCTTTCAATGTTGTCAATGAAACTGCCGGAACATTTACAAACATTGCAAAAGCGGGTTACATGACTACGGTTACTCCTCACCCGAATGACCGAGCGCGACTGATAACAATGGCTGAACTCCTGACGGGAATGATGGGTGAAGATTTACCGAATTACATAATGGGCGTTTTGATTGATCTAATCAATAACAACATTCTTAAGTGGAAGCTTCAGAATGTTTTCCTTGCAATGGGTCTGGGAACAAGCATTATTTCTTCAGCCTGCACTCTTTATTTTTTCCTTGTTTCAAGAGAAAGAGTTATGCAGTCGATTGAAGCTCCGAGTGTTAAACAAGGTCTGAGAGCTGTTATTAACAACTATCCCGTTCTTCTGATAACTCTGTCAGATTTTCTTGGCGGATTCAGCATCGGTTCAAGCAGTACAAACTATTTCATTGATGTTCTCGGCTCAGCGTCGCTTCAGACAATTCTGAACCTACCATCAAGCGCAAACGGAACGATAAGCTATGCGTTTGTAAAACCGATACGTGCCAGATTCTCAACAAAGGCAATCTGGGTATTTGAAGACTTATATACCAGATTCTGGATTATTCTTCTTTTCATTATAGGTTCATTCAATAAAAACTATAAAAAACGGCTTCTTATGTGTATTCTTTTCGGCATTCAGGCATGGTTTGACAAATGGGCGTTCGGAATAAGAAAAGTTGTTAAAGCCGAGCTTTATAACGAGGCGATGGACTACTGTGAATGGAAAAACGGTTACCGTGTTGAAGCAACCATCGGTGTTGCAAGAAATCTGATTTCAAAGATTCAGAATATTGTTATGACCTCGGTAAAAAGCCTTATTCTTAATGCTATTGGTTATGAACAAGGTCTGACTATAGGAACACAAACTGATAAAACAAAATGGTGGCTTTTCGCTTTATGCACAGGTATTCCTCAGATTACCGGAATCCTTGCCGTTATACCTAAATTCCTTTATCCCCTTTCGGGTAAGCTCAGAGACCAGATGTATACAGAGCTTATGCAAAGAAGACACGATATGAATATCAAAATGACAAATGAAACAGATATTAAAATCCAAATAGAAGAAAGCGTTTAATCATTTATGGAAACAAGACCTTTAAGAACTATTATAGTCGGCGGCGGACACAGAAGCCTTACATACGCTCAGCTTGCAGAACTCGAAAGTGACAAAATGGAAATAGTCGGTGTTGCTGACCCTGATGAACACAGAAGAAATTCAATTGCAAAGCGTTTCGGTATCCCTGCCGACAAATGCTTCAGAACAGCTGAAGAGCTTGCCGCTGCTCCGAGATTTGCAGATGCAGTTATAAACGGCACAATGGACCATATCCATATACAAACCACTATTCCTTTGCTTGAGGCAGGATATGATGTACTCCTCGAAAAACCTTTCGCTGTTAACGAAGATGAAGCGAGAGCGCTCGTTGAAACTGCCGAAAGATGCGGAAGAAAGGTTATGGTTTGCTTTGTTCTTCGCTATGCTCCATTCTACAGAAGAATCAAGGATTTGATTCTTGCGGGAGAAATCGGTGAAATAATCAGCATTCAGACATGCGAATATGTCAGCTATCATCATATGTCAACAAGCCATGTAAGAGGCAAATGGAATAATTCAGAGAAATGCCACAGTTCAATGCTTCTTGCAAAATGCTGCCACGACCTTGATATCATGATGTGGCTCATGGGAAACAACCGTCCCCTTTTCGTTTCAAGCTTCGGAAGCAACATTCAGTTTGTAAAAGAAAAAGCTCCCGCCGAATCAGGAACAAGATGTCTTGTTGACTGCCCGCTTGTTGATGAATGTTTATATTCGGCAAAACGCCTTTATATTGACCACCCCGACAGATGGTCATTTTATGTGTGGGATGCGCTTGAACGCAAGGATAATCCCACTATTGAAGATAAGATTGAACTTCTCAAAACCAGCCCGTACGGTGTCTGTGCTTACAAAAGCGACAATAATGTTGTTGACCATCAGAGCGTAAGCGTTATGTTTCAGAACGGCGCAACGGGAACTCACAACATGGTTGGCGGAACAAGCTACGGCACAAGAACTATTCATATTACGGGCACAAAAGGTGTTATTAAGGGCGATTTTGAAAAAGGAAAATTCACTCTTTCAAAAATCGACCCGAGACCCGGCTGTGAACATGATGACACCGAATTTGACCTGAGAATCGATAATGATACGCACGGCGGCGGTGATCTTGATTTGGTTAGAGATTTCGTTGCATATGCAAGAGGCGAAAATCCGTCTGTTTCCTGCACTGATATCAGGGATTCGCTTTCCGGCCATCTCGTTGTTTTTCTTGCCGACAAATCAAGAGAAAATAACGGTACTCCTGAAAAAGTAATACTGTAATAAAAAGAGCGGTTGCAAATGCAACCGCCTCTTTTTTCATCTTATAAGTTTATCAACATCAGAGAGCTTGAGTCTTTTTGAAACAACATATGTCTTATATTCACCGTTTGCCTTTTTCTGACCGAATGTGCCGTAAGTTGAGGTTACAATCATTCCGTCATCAAAAACAACGTTTCCGCAATATCCGGTATCTGCATTGGCAGAAAGCTCGGGTTCTTTCTGATTCATAAGATATGTATGAGCAAGCTTTATTCTGTACTGACCTTCTGTGCCGTTTCTGAGGTCTTCATAAGTTCCGACCCAAGCAACCCAGCCCTCGCTGAACCAGCCCTTACTCTTCTCTGAAGCGCATTTCTCCACCTTTTTTCTGTCTCTCTCTATTGAACGGAATGTAATGAAAAGTCTGCCGTCAGGAGTATAATCCGCCTTGTGTCTTTCTCCGTTAAGCGCTGAAGGAGCAAAAACGGGCTTTGACCATGTTTTACCCTCATCTCTTGAGAACGAAACAAGAGAATTATAGCGCTTGTTATTGCTTCTGGCAATAAGGCAAAGCTCGTCGCCTTTTCCGCAATCGGAACGCACAACTTCAACCTCACACATTTTTGCCTTTTTCTCAATTTTTCTGTGTGCTGAAAAATAGGGTTCGGGATTGCTCCAGACAGGATTTCCGTTTTCAAAAGAAAGAATAGTTTTATAATTGATAAATGTTGCGTCATGGAAGAAAGCCATCCACTTATCAACAAATTTTCCGTTTTCTTTAAGGCGGGTAAGAGACGCCATAGCAACAGTCGGAATAACGGTTACTTCATCTTTTTTCGCAAAACAAAGCTCGAATTCCGTCCATGTCTTGCACTCATCATCTGAAAGAGAAAAATTGAATCCTCCGATTGTTCCATTACCGTCATGCCAATCAGGGTTGCCCGAAACAAGAAGAATTTTATCAGGTGTTCCGTCAGAGAATTCAAGACGGTAAATAGTTGGAGTTTCTCTTGAGTTATCCCATGACTTCGGCTGATTTTTTATTGATTCGGGATAGGTAATTCCTCCGTCATAGCTTATCTTGCTTCTGACAGCGCCTTTACCGTGTCCCGAAGGATAGACATCAATTATTGCGCCGTCTTTAGTAAGAATTGCATCAGGATGACCGATATAGTCAAGTCCGTCATCAACAACTGAATGCTCATAAAGATATTTCAGGTCATCAGGTGTTTTTTCAGGCATAACATCGAGTCGGACAAGCGGAATTGAATAATCCCCCGCTCCGTTATTAAATCTGAATATTTTTAAAAGCTTATTAAACACTTTCATTCACCTTTACTCTGAATATTCTTACACCGTGAGCAGGTACCATTGCGCTGATTTTATCATCAACAGCTTCTTCCTCTCCGCTCCACAAATCCTTTATGATATAGCTCTTTGAATACATTGTTGAAACAAACGGTCTGAACACTATATCCTTGATGCCATGCTGCATAACCGTCGGTATTGAAGCTTTATTGAAGAAACAGATTGCAAATTCACCGTTTTCAAGAGGCTTGACAAGAATATCTTCAATGCCGTTTGTTTTTATTCTGCGGCATTGCATGCCTAGCTTATCCTGATCAATTGCTATGAGCTCTTTATTGGACAGAATCTTATATGTCTCATTATCTTTATCAACTGTTCCGTCTTCTCTGATAAATGCTCTTATGTCATTCCCAAGGATGAGCGGTGAAGCCATCATACACCAGAGGGTAAAATGAGATTTATTCTCTTCTACCGTCAGATTTCCGTTGCCGACTTCAAGCATATCCGGATCGTTCCAGCCGCCCACACCTGCATATTTATAAAGAAGAACATTTCGCTCATATATGCCGAGAACAGAATTCCAGACGGGACGGATATCAGGAGTTGTTCTCCAAAGATTTCCCGCCTGTCTGCCCCATTTCCACGGTTGTCTCCATCCCCATTCGCAAATTGAATAAACAATCGGCTTTTCGGGAACACCGTTTTTTTCAGCATAATCCTTTGTTGCGCGCTTAAGCTCTTTCCCCATATCGGTATACTGAATTGCAGCACTGTCAATTCTTGAAGCAACAGGATTATATAACTTAAGAGTATTAGTTCCTTTGTTCAGATAAATCTTAATCTGATGTCTGCCTTCAGGAGTAAAACTCTTTGTTGCGGGAACTGTTGTTTTATACCTTCTGTCGCCGTTAACTAAAATTTCAATATACTTATCTTTGTTTGTCATTTTTCGAAGGCAAAGAGTAAGATTATATTCGCCCTCTTGCTCAGCATAAACATTCAACCATTCGCATGAACCGGCATTTGCAGAAAGTCCGCTGATATATTTACCGTCAGGGAGAGATGCATCGGCAACGATCATTGCTTCTCCCGACAGAATCGCATCATCTGCTTTATATTCAATACATTCAGATGAACCGTCTGATGAAATTGTTATTTTTTCAATATTGGGTGCAGAAGATGAAATAGGAATGTTATGACAAAAATCATATTTGAAATATTCAATTCCCCATTCAGCAAAAGTATCAGCATCAATTTCTTCATATCCGAGACTTGCTGGTAAATCCTCACATGTCAGGGTTCCGTTTGAAGTATAAATGCCAAGCTTCAAACCGAGCGCATTGACTCTTTCTACAAGGCTCTTTATACCGCTCGGAAAAGTAACGAGATCTCCCTGAAGTTTTCCGTCTTTATCCCTCATTGATGAATGCCAGCAATCATCTATATTCAGATACTGATAACCGCAGTCAAGCAATCCGCTCTCTTTAAGAGCAACACCCATTTCATAAATAAGATTTTCATCAATTTTATTTCTGAAAAGGTTCCAGCTTGACCAGCCCATCGGCGGAGTCTGAGCAACTCCGTTATCATAAAGAGAATTAACGGGATAGGTAAGCTTAACAAGGTTTGATGCCCTTTTTGCTGCTGCAGAAGGCGATGTTTTATTGTCTTTTAAATACTTTGCCGCTAACGCAGCCCCCGCTCCGAAAAGAGCGAGCGGAATAAGCTTTGACATCTGTATCACTCCTTATTTATTCTTTTTAAATGAAGAAATTGCATAAGCAAATCCGTCAAAATCAAAATCTGATGTAAATGATTCATAACTTACGGTATCAGTATTATACACCGTAACCGTCTGTTGCTGATAGAGAGGGCATTCAATTGCCTGATCCATAACGAGCTCGAGCATTCTTAAGGTCAATTCGGCTCTGTCGGATGAGCCGACTCCTGAGCGAATCTGAGCTGTTAATTCATCGATTTCAGGACTGTCAAAACCTGCAAAATTGAGCTTGCCGTTTGTATTGAATCTCTCATAGCTGTCACATGTTGACGCTTCGGAAATATTATCAATCCACAAATCAACCGATCCAGCCAAAACCGCTGACCTGAGTTCATTAACGCTTGCGACGGTAATAATATTCAGCTTTATTCCTTTTGCCGAAAGAATGTTTTTATATTCTTCAAGCCAAACCGACTGAAGATAATCAGAGCCGTTTATTATGCACGCTGTCAGCTCGGGAATCGGATCATCGGTAAGAATTGTATAGGCAGTATAAGCACTCTCTTTGTAATAAAATTCCGAAATATCCGCAGGATATTCATTAAAGCTGATGCTGAGAGGTCTTTTCAAACCGGTATAATATGAGCCAATCTGTTTCTCGATTGAATTATTAAGCGAACATAGACCCATAAGAGCTTTTCTCTGCTGATGGTTCAAAGTCAATACATTAAAAAATACAGAAGTATATTCATCAAGATCATTAACAAAATACTTCACCGGCTTTGCATTGAGCTCGCTTATAGTCTGAGCAGAGGCAAGCGTTGTTACAACATCTACCTTGCCCGATGAAACACACTCTGAGGCAGACTTCTTTTCATCGCTTAAATCAATGAACTTTAAACCGATAAAATCAGGAATACCTTCAAAATAATATTCATTAGCCGCAAGCGACACCTCATCTTCGGATGAATCAGTAAGGTAATATGGACCGCAACCGGCAGGATTGCCTTCAATTTTCTTTATCTCAGCTGCTTCGCCTTTAATATACTGAGAAGAATAATATTCAGCAGAAATAATAGGCACATTTATCTGAGAAATTGCATTTATATTTCCGGAGTTAAAAAGAACCGTGCAGGTATAGTCATTAACTTTTTTTATTCCTTCAATTGTATCAACGGATATTCCGTTTGAATAATTCTTTTCGATATATTCTTTATAGAACTTTTCTCTGAACCAGTTTTCCGGGTTATATGAATGAGGGTTCTGCTCAGCCTCCACTTTTGCGGCAAGTGCCAACACTTCTTCATCGCTCGGATTTGAGCCAAGTGCCTCTAACTCCTCTTTGTATTGATATCTGATAAAATAATCACGCCAGCTTTCGCCTGAAGGTGCCGCAGAATCAAGATTTCCGCTGAACTTACCTTCAATTGAAGTAGCTTTAAGATATTCGGCATAATCCTCTTTTTCAATTGTTGATACAGTGTAATTTGAACTGATTATATTTTCAATCGCCGCAACCGAATTCTGATATCCCGTATCATCATAATAAAACTCTTTTAATCCTACAATATCGTTAAGATACCAGTCGCTGTAAGCGCCGTCATAGGTTGCATCAGAAATAAGATAAAAGAAAGAAATTATATCCTGAATTGTTACATACTTTCCGTCTGAAAAACGAAGATCGTCTCTGATTGTTATTGTATATTTAACCTGACTGTCACCAACAAACTCATAGGATATTCCGCCGCAGAAGTTTTTAAGCGTATTATCAGAAGTGGGCTGCAAAACAGAAAGATAAACCTGTTTCATAATCTCTTTATCCGTCTCATCTTCCGAATACAACGGATTGAAATCACCGGCAATGTTTTCCACACCGATTTTAAGCTCTTCGCCGCCAACGGAAAAATCAGAAACACTTTTGCAGCTGCCGAACAAAAAAGATATTATCAAAATAAAGGCAAAAATTGCATTAAATCTCTTCATCTGTAATCTCCTCAAAGGAAAAACTGTTAAAAGTAATTATTTAAATTTTAACATAAAGACATTTAATATTCAATATATATAATTAAAAACAATTTATTATATTTTATATAAAAAGCGGAGAGCCCGAAAGCTCTCCTCCGATTTATTATTATTTCTGATATTCCTTGAAATCCTTGTAGATTTCTTCTGTATAAACATTGTTCTCGCTCTTGTCGTGAAGAGGATACCATACCTGAGCGAAGAAGGGGTTAACCTTTGCTTCGTCATCATATGCCCAGCGGAATTTCTTCTGCTCACACTTCTCAAGAGTTGAGGGAAGCTCTTCATTACACCAATGACCGCCTCTGAGAACAAGGTTGGGTGACATCATGAATTCGTGACCGTGAGCACACTTCCAGAGAACGGGAGTATACATATCAACGATTTCAGTTGCAAGGCATTCGCCGCCTCTGAATGCAGCTGCCTTCTGAAGATCTTCAATAGTAAGTGAGTTGAAGTCCTTTGTCTCATCATAACCGTGATCAAGAACAAGAGCCTTTGAAGGATCATCATTGGGACGGTAAACCTTAACCTTGCTCCAGTCGCTGCCGATTGCATTCCACTTTTCCATTGAGCCAACATAAGCGTTGATTCTGGGAGTAACATTGTTTGCCTTCCACCAAAGAGTACCGTAAACGGGTGTCTGAGCAATCTTCTTCATGAAGGGCTTAACAGCAAAAGCGAAGGGTTTTGCAAGCTTTGCGAGCTTGTAGAACCATTCAACTCTGTTCATAACGCTCTTGAAGTAATCTTCGATAGGCATATTTGCACGGAAGTGGCAGTACTTTTCAAGTACATCTGAATCGAGATACCACTGACCGTGGAAGTTTCTTGTGATGAACCAGTCGGGATCAAAGAGCTTTCTGGGATCGCCGAGACCGAGACCGTATTTACCAAGAAGAAGCTTTTCGAATTCAAAGTTTGTGATTCTGTACTGGGGACCTGAACCGATGTTATAGAATCTTCTCCAGAATTCTTCGGGAATGTCATCGCCGCAAACATTTACGAGAAGACGGCCTGAATCTTCAACTGTTGCCCACTCAAGAACACCGTTGATAACAACGTGGTACATGATGGGTTCCATGTTCTTAACAATTTCAGGATAAAGGATACCTGACTGACGAAGTGATACCCAATGCTTGAGACCTGACTCAGCAAAAACCTGCTCAGCAAGAACCTTTGATGTTGCATAGTGGTCATAAACGCTGATTTTGATGGGGTCGCCGGTACGTGCCCAGTGGATGGGGTCATCTCTTTCGCCTGTTTCAGCAACAGTACCGATATAAACAACCTTGATTGCATCAGGATCGGGCTGAGCCTTAACAGCGGCAACGATGTTCTTAGCAGCGCCAACGTTTGTCTTGATTGTGTTGATGGGATAATAGTCAGCAGAGGGAGAAACCATGCCGCCTACATGGAGAACGTAGTCTGCACCTGTTACGCATTCAAGAACGCTCTCGTATTTCTTGAGGTCGCCCCAAACAATCTTAACAGAAGGATCGTTCATATAAGGAGCAAACTTCTTTCTGTTCTTTTCGCTGTCACGAAGAAGAACAACAATGTTAAAACATTTCTTTGCGTAGAGCTGCTGGAAGCCTTCCCAACCCATAGTGCCCGAAGCACCGGTAAGGAATACAGTCTTTTTCTGAGCCATTTAAAAATTCCTCCAAAATAAATAATAAAAGGCATATTGCTACAATAAAAATTTTAACATACAAAAAATAATAAATCAACATATTTTTGTAATTAAATACATATTAAAACAAAATTATACAATATTAAAATTCTTTTTAAAGATTTTTTCTACGGTATACATCTGTTCAATCTCTTTCTTATTGCTCTCGCTGAATAACGAAGCGTCTTTAACCCTTGCGTTATATCCAATATCAACACCGCAAAGACCGAGATGGTATTTTGCATTTACAGGGTACATCTGACATTCCGCAAGAGAAGCAAAAGCAAGAAAAGCCTGAACCTCTTTTGCTTTTTCGGGTTCGCTTTTATAGTTCTTGCAAAGCCACGAATAGATTTCGGGATGGAAGTTACCCATAACACCTGAGAAGCCTGCGCAGCCTGCTTCAAGCGATTCGAGAAGAGTTGCTGAGTTTGCGTTATAAATTTTCAGTCCGAGACCGTCAACAGCGGCAAGCTTCGCTTTGATTTCCTCAATTCTGCAGCATGTGTCTTTAAGGAATTTGAGTCTGCCGTCAAGAGCACACTGACGAAGAGTTTCGGGTGTCATAATACGCTTGTAAGGATAGGGGCATTCATATACACCGAGACCGATTTCAGGAATTGAAGAAACCATTTTTTCATAATTACGAAGAAAAACGGAATCATCCTCATCCTGCTTTGCAAAACGGTTTGCAATAAATACGTATGCATCGATACCCTCGGCAATGAATGCATTTGCTTCATAAATCTGTCTGTCAAGGTCATCTGCAGTGTGGCCCGAAGCAACAATGCTCATGCCCTTGGGTGAATTTTTCATTATGAATTTAAGAAGCTCAAGTCTTTCTTCAAATGAAAGAAAGAAAATCTCGCTTGACTGGCAGATTGCAAAAACACCGTCGCAGCCGTTTTCAGAATACCAGTTAAGAACAGAAAGAACTCCGTCATAATCAATTTTGTTATCTGCTGTAAACGGAGTTATCATTGTCGGGTATACACCGTCGGGAATGTTTTTTATCATAACTAAACACCTCTGAAAAAGAAAATAAGCGGCAAATCACTGCCGCTTTAAGTTTAAACTCTGTAGCATTCTTTGTCAATGCTATGATGTTAAATTTTTACGCAAAAAGCTTAAAATCACCTTTTCCCGCCTTGAAACCTGCACCTGAGTCATGCCGAGTTTGTTTGCTGTAACTGTCTGCGTTAACCCTTTATAATATCTAAGTTTAATTATTTCTTTATCACGCTCATCAAGTGCAGAAACAACCTGCCTCAAAGCCAGCAAATCCGATATTTCATCTTCGGGTGATAAAACGGGAATTTCGATACCCGATTCATTATCTTCAGTCGGTTCAAGAGACAAAACGGGCAATGAAGCATTTATCAGCATTGCCGTTTCAGCGGGCTCGGTTCCGAGCAAATCAGAAAGTTCGGTGACCGTCGGTTCTCGTCCGAGAGAAACCGAAAGCTCCTCTTTTTTCTTTGAAACAAGACGCGATTTTTCTTTTATTGCTCTGCCGATTTTAACTGAACCTCCGTCACGAAATATACGCTTGATTTCTCCTAAAATGACGGGTACAGCATAGGTTGAAAAAGAAAATCCTCTCTCAGGTTCAAAGTTATCAGCGGCTTTAATAAGCCCTACACAGCCTGCCTGAAACAAATCATCATATTCCGCTCCCCTGCCTCTGAATCTGTTTGCGCAGGAATGAACAAGACCGAGATTGCTTTCAACGAGTCTGTTTCTTTCTTCCTTAGCTTCAATCATTGCCGTTCTCTCTGCCGAATATTCTTTTTTCAAGCGTAACAACCGTTCCGCTTCCCGGTTTTGAGCGGACACTTACCTTATCGCAAAAGCTTTCCATAACAGCAAATCCGAGACCCGCTCTTTCTCCGCCAAGGGTCGTGAAAAGCGGTTCCATGGCTTGTTTGATATCGGCAATTCCTGAACCTTTATCACGGATTTTTATTTTTATTGTTCCGTTTTCGTAAATACCTGCCCATATGTAAATTGTTCCGACTTTATCGGGATAAGCATGAACAATGCAGTTTGTCACAGCTTCGCTAACAGCAGTTTTAATATCAGATAATTCTTCGATATTGGGGTCAAGCTGAGTTGCAAAAGCTGCAACGACAGTTCTTGCAAAGCTTTCATTCACTGAGCGACTTTCAGTTTTAAGTCTCATTTCATTTATCGGTTTCATAATTTCACTTCCTTTTATTTTGTTCTGAGTTTCACAAGCTTATCAAGTCCCGCAAGCTTCATAATTGAATAAAGCCTTTGAGGAAGATTCACAACCTCTACATTTCCGCCGTAGCTTTCAACGATTCTGTATCTGCCGAGAACAAAACCGATTCCTGAACTGTCCATAAATGTCACCTCGCCGAAATCAAGCCTTACATTCGGCGCAAGATAAGTCTGAATTGCCTCATCGGCTTCATATCTCAATGCAGCTGCATTGTGGTGGTCTATTTCTCCGCTGATTTCTATTGTTACTCGGACTGGGGTTGAAGAAATTCTAACAGCCATTGTTTTTACCTCCTTTGGATATAAAAAATCCCTTATCACAAAGGATAAGGGATTGAATGTAAAAATATTGTTGAATAAGAGCACTATTAAAAATTAAGTAAATCTTCTCTGATTTCACCTGCAAGATAGAACGAACCGCAGATAAGAACAACATCATCTTTTTCGGCAACATTATATGCCGCAGAAACTGCTTTGTGTGGATTTGCCACAGAATTTGTATTATTGCAAAATAAGGATGCGCATGCGGCAAGATCATTTGCAGAAAGCGCTCTCGGAACGGGCGCTTCGGTTGCAATAAAAGTGCTTGCATACGGAGCAACAATTCTGAGATAGGTTTCATAATCCTTGTCGCTCATCAATGAACAGACTGCGATAATCCTCTTGTCGGCAAGAAACTTCTTGATGTAAGCTTCAAGTGCAAGAGCGCAGCCCTCATTATGTCCGCCGTCAAGGACTGTCAGCGGATGATTACGGATTATCTCAATTCTCGCAGGCATAGCAGAGGCTGAAATACCTTTAACAATTGATTCATCTGAGACTTCTATACCAAGCCTTGAAAGCGCTTTGACTGCTTCAATCGCCGTGCAGGCATTATAAACCATATGCCTTCCTGTCAAAGGAAGAATGAATTCAATATTCTCGTATACGGCATTTGTTCCCTCTGCTTTTTCCGAAACAACTCTTAGTGAATTCATATCAGGAACAATGAGTTTATTCTGCTTTTCACCGCAGGCTTTTTCAATCACCCTCATTGCGCCTTCAGCCTGAAAAGGATAAGCAACGGTTGCACCGCCAAATTTTATAATACCGCATTTTTCAGCCGCAATTTCTTCAACCGTGTCACCGAGAATATTCGTATGGTCAAGGGAAATGCTTGTCAAAACGCTTACATACGGCGCAAGAATAATATTGGTTGAATCATATTTGCCGCCAAGACCGACTTCAAGAACAACAAAGTCACATTTTTTCTTTGAAAAATAAACAAACGCCGCTGCCGTTACAGCTTCAAATTCAGTCGGAAAAATGTTCTTATCCGCAAGAATATCTGCAGCAGCCTTAACCTTTTCTACGCATTCTGCAAGCTCCCGCTGCTCAATCATATTTCCGTTATACTGAATTCTCTCACGGAAATCGGTAACATACGGCGAAATGAAAAGCCCCGTGTTATATCCGCTTTTTTGCAGGATATTTGAAATCATCGTTGAAGTTGAACCTTTTCCGTTTGTACCTGCAACATGAATGATTTTTAAACCGTTCTGAGGATTGCCGAGAAGTTCGCACAAAGCCCTTATTCTTTCAAGACCGGGCTTTATTCCGAATTTTTCGAGCGAATGGATGTATTCTATTGCCTGACTGCAATTCATATTCTCACCTGTTTTTTGAGCCCGAGGAATAACCTCGGGCTCTGATAAATTTAGCCTAATTTTGCAATGCTTTCTTTAAGCAGAGCGATTTTTTCTTCATATTTTGCTGCCTGTTCGCGCTGAGCGGCAACGATATTTGCAGGAGCCTTTGCAACAAAGTTTTCGTTCGAAAGCTTGCTGTTAACAAAATCAAGATCCTTCTGAACGGCTGCAAGTTCCTTGTTGAGTCTTGCTTTTTCAGCCTCAAAATCAACAAGTTCACCCATGGGAATATAGATTTTTGCATCCTGAGTAACAATGCATACAGCACCGTCAAGCTCGAATGAATCTGCAACCTCAACTTCTGAGGCGCTTGCAAGTCTCTGCATAAAGATTGCACCCTGCTCAAAAGTGTCTGTATAAGCTGTTGCGATATAAACCTTAGCCTTCTTTGAGGGAGGAACATTCATTTCAGCTCTGCGGTTACGGATAGCGCGTACTGCAGTCATGATTCTCTCCATCTCGGCAACCTCTGCGCCGAATGAAAGAGTCTCATCATAATCAGGCCATGCGGAAATCATGATTGATTCGCCTTCGTGAGGAAGTGTCTGCCAGATTTCTTCGGTAATGAAGGGCATAAAGGGATGGAGAAGCTTGAGAGTGTTGCTCATTATATAAACAAGAACCTGCTTTGCATTCTGTGCGCCTTCACCGCCCTGCTGAAGTCTGATTTTTGAAAGCTCAATATACCAGTCGCAGAAAATATCCCAGATAAAATCATAAAGCTTTGCAACAGCAATGCCGAGCTCAAACTTTTCGAGATTGTCTGTTACTTCTTTAATCAACTCATTAAAGAGGCTTATAACCCATTTATCTTCAAGAGTAAGCTTTGAGGGAAGCTCGCAGGGAACTTCGCTGTTTTCAATATTCATAAGAATATATCTTGCAGCATTCCAGAGCTTGTTAGCAAAGTTACGGCTTGAGCTTACCTTTTCATCGGAGAATCTCATATCATTTCCGGGGCTGTTGCCGGTTGCAAGAGTAAGTCGGAGAGCATCAGCACCGTACTGATCAATAATCTCAAGAGGATCAATACCGTTGCCGAGAGATTTTGACATTTTTCTGCCCTGAGCGTCTCTGACGAGACCGTGAATAAGAACATCGCTGAAAGGAATCTTATCTGTATATTCAAGAGCTGAGAAAATCATTCTTGAAACCCAGAAAGTGATGATGTCATAACCGGTAACAAGAGTGCTTGTGGGATAATAATGCTTGAGCTCCTCAGTTTCCTCAGGCCAGCCGAGAGTTGAGAACGGCCAGAGAGCTGATGAGAACCATGTATCGAGTGTATCGGGATCCTGCTCGACCTTGCCGCCGCACTTGGGGCAGCAGTCAGGAGCTGCTTTGGCAACAGTAACTTCGCCGCAATCCTCGCAGTAATAAGCAGGAATTCTGTGACCCCACCAGAGCTGACGGGAAATACACCAGTCACGGATATTTCTCATCCAGTGGAAATAGTTCTTATTGAATCTTTCGGGAATAAATCTGATGTCGCCGTCTTCAACCGCTTTAATAGCGGGACCTGCAAGAGGCTCCATCTTAACAAACCACTGAAGCGAAACTCTGGGCTCAACGGTTGTTCCGCAGCGATAGCAGGTGCCGACATTATGGCTGTAATCTTCAATCTTAACGAGTGCGCCTTCCTCTTCGAGGTCCTTGACGATTGCTTTTCTTGCCTCGAATCTGTCCATTCCTGCGTATTTGGGATAGTCATCGGTAATCTTTGCATCATCAGTCATGCAGTTGATGATAGGAAGATTGTGGCGCTTACCGACTTCAAAGTCATTGGGGTCGTGAGCAGGTGTGATCTTAACAACACCTGTTCCGAAATCCATTTCAACATATTCGTCAGCAACAACGGGAATTTCTCTGTGAACAATAGGAAGAATAAGAGTCTTACCTATCATGTCCTTATATCTTTCATCATTGGGGTTAACTGCAACTGCAGTATCGCCGAGAAGTGTTTCAGGTCTTGTTGTCGCAAGCATAAGATATCCGCTGCCATCCTTGAAGGGATAGCGAAGATGCCAGAAATGACCTGCCTGATCCTCATATTCAACCTCAGCATCGGAAATTGAAGTAAGGCAATGAGGGCACCAGTTGATTATTCTTTCGCCCCTGTAAATAAGACCTTTATCATAAAGTCTGCAGAATACATCAAGAACAGCCTTGCTGCAGCCTTCATCAAGTGTGAAACGCTCCCTGTCCCAGTCGCAGGAAGAACCGAGCTTTTTAAGCTGTTCAATAATTCTTCCGCCGTAGGTGCGTTTCCATTCCCATGCTCTTTCGAGGAAACCGTCTCTGCCGATATCCTCTTTTGTTACGCCTTCCTTATTCATTGCTTCAACGATTTTTGCTTCTGTTGCAATTGAAGCATGGTCGGTGCCGGGAAGCCAGAGCGCGTCATATCCCTGCATTCTTCTCCAACGGATAAGAATATCCTGAAGAGTATTGTCAAGAGCATGACCCATATGAAGCTGACCCGTAATATTCGGGGGGGGAATAACAATTGTGTAGGGTTTCTTATCATTCTGAACTTCTGCATGGAAATACTTTCCCTTGAGCCAGAAGTCATAAATACGATCCTCAACATTTTTGGGATCATAGAGCTTTGCAAGCTCCTTTGCCATTACAAATCATCCTTTCGGTGTGAGACAAATAAAAAACCCGTCTCACAGATTATAAAAATCAATGAGACGAGTAATATTTACCCGCGGTACCACTCAAATTGCGTCAAAAACGCCACTCTCGGACACAGAGTGTCCATTGCTTTAACGCAGCATTCACGGAAAGGGTCTACTTGCAAAATCGCTTTCTTCCTTTCAGCTCAGGGGCTACAGTCAGCAAATCCTCGCTGCCGGTTTTCACCAAACACCGGCTCTCTGAAAGCTGCTTTTTGCCGCTCTCCCCTTCAAAGCTTTTATATTAAATTCTTATCAAGTTTATCATAACTGATTATAATTGTCAATATTTATAATCAGAATTTTCCGCCGCTGCCGCCGTGTCTTACACCGCCGGAAGACATTCTGACACCGCCTCCACCGCCGGGACGGGAGCCGTTGTTGTTATTTTTCGGTAACGGTCTTCTGGTTACATTGCTGCCTACAAACAAATCACGCTTAAGATCGAGTCTGAAACTGTCGGAAACAACATAATCATCTGCGTCATGCTTTTTAACGGCAGTATTCATTTTGCTTTTGAGTATGCTTGTGATTACAACCGCAATGATAACTGCAACAACAATCAGAATGATTTCTCTTTTGAATACACCCGAAGAAGTTGAGGATGAACCGCCTGAGTAATGATAATCATTTTCATAACTGTCTTCGTAGTAATAATCATCGGTATAATAATCCCCTGCAAAAACAAAAGAATCTTCTTTTCCCATATAGATTTCATCGTTTAAATAACTGTTAATCTGACTGAGATAAAGAGAAAAAGCCTTGTAATAATCGCCGTCAGACAAACACGGAACTATCGGCTCGCAGAGAGAGTCAATCGCATAAGCGGGCAGACTGTCAACAAGGCTTCCGCAAGTGCTCGTATAATAATCACGCTCTTCCATGCTGATAACAAAAATCAGTCCGTCTGATGAATAGCTGCCGTTATCATAGAAATCATCGGCGTATTCATAAACTTCTTTTCCGTCAGTATCAGGTGTTGTGTGAATGACAACATCAATCCCGTTTTTATTCCTGAATTCCTCTATTTCTGTTAAAAGAAAGATTTCTTCATCCTCTGTCAGCAGGTCTGCATTGTCAATAAGATAATCGCTCTCAAGTGCAGATGCGGACAATGACAAAATAAGAGAAACCGAAAGCGCCGTTAATAAGGAAATAAGTTTTTTCATGTCTTACCTCCTTAAAGCACAATGAACTGACCGATTGCAATAATCGCAGCTGCTATACCGACAAGACAGCCCCAATATTTTTTCTTATCAATCGGGAGGCTGCCTACAAGCTTGCCGGTCTGACCGTTCATTGCAAAAGTATACATTTTATCTTTATATTTTGTATTAAGAAGCCACACGGGAAAAAGTGCGTATTTCGCTTTTCCGTCATAAACACCGATACTCTTATCAGAAACAGTTACGCCGCTGTAGCCCGAAACGGTGTTTCTGAAAGCCTCAACCGTTGTGTTTTCTATTCTTTCATTTAATCTTGGCTTGTTCTTCTCAATATCAACATCATATTTATCTGCAAGATAACCCGAAAGATATGCCGCATCAAAATCAATCAGCTCGGCATAATTGAATGGTTCAATGGCATCCATATATGCATCATCCATTTTGGATGAGCCGTCAGCGGGAATCCGTTGAAAAGCAATACTGCCTTTTCTGAAAATTTTATATCTGTCGGTTTTTGTGTACTCATAATTTTTGTCTCGCCACACACGCACCTTTGCAGCATTATAAGTTATGTTTGCACCGACATTGCAATCAAAAAGCCAGAAAGGCAGATAAACGCCTTTGATTTCCTTGACTTTGTTCTCAGTTTTGAACTCTTTCGGAAGAAAAGGTTTTCCTTTATAGAAAGCTTTTAAAGCCTCTTCAGCCTGTTTCTTCTGAATTTTGAAAGGAATAATCAAATCGGGTCTGTTCCCGCCCGAAAGCATGGGCGCAACGATAATAGGATTGTTGCAATAAGGGCATTCTGTTGCAGCGGTGGTTTCATCGGTAATTATCTCCGCACCGCAGAATTGACAGGAATATGTGCAGACATTTTCAAGGTTTTCTTTTTCTTCGCCATCCTGCCAGTTATAATCCTCAACCTTCTGAGTATTCTCAGGCTGACCGCTGTTTCTGAGTATTTCATCATATTCAGCAAGCTGCTCTTTTGTGAAAACAGTGTCACAGCTTTCACATTTGAACTCCTGCTTTTCACTCTCAAAAACGATTGAGCCGCCGCAGTTCGGGCACTTATAGGTCATTAACTCCAACTTCTTCTCCCCCTTCATTAAAAAGTTAATTAAAAATTATTTTATATCACTCTCGTTGAAGATGTCACCGCATTCGGGGCAGAACTTCGGAGGATTGTGGGGGTCTTCGGGTTTCCAGCCGCATTTGTCACACTGATAAAGAGGTGCGCCCTCAGGCTTTTTCTGTCCGCAGTTGGGGCAGAATTTGCCTTTATTCACCGCACCGCAGGAACAGGTCCAGCCTTCTGCTTCGGGCTTCTTTGCTCCGCATTCCGTGCAGAAGTTGCCGCTTACAGTTGCTCCGCAAGCGCATTTCCAACCGTTTGCGGGTGCTGCGGGAGCTGACTGTGCAGGTGCAGGTGTGTTTGCCTGAGCCTGCTGCTGTGCCATCTGCTGTTGCTGAACACCTGCATTATACAGTGCCATCGGATCAAAGTTTCCGCCTGCATTTGCTGCCATGTTCATACCCATAAAGCCCATCATTGCTCCGTTTTCGTTTGCTGCTGCAGCTTCCATTGCATTCGCTCTTGCATCAGCCATTCTGCCTGCCATCATAAACGGATTTGAGCCCATTGTTGCAGCATCTTCCATCTGATTGATCTTCTTCATATCTTCGGGAGTGAGAGTAATCGGATTAAGAGCGATGGATTCAACGGAAATACCTCTGCGCTGTGTCCATTCAACAGCAAGTGCCTTGTTGAGCGCATCCTTGAGCTCTGTTGTGTGTGCAGGAATCTGTGCGGGGCGGAGTTCAAGCTCTGTAAGCATTGCAAATGCAGGCTGAAGAGCCGAAATGAACTCTGTTTTGAGCTGATTGTCGATTTCTTCTCTTCTGTATTCATCGCCTACGTTACCTGCAATCTTTGTGTAGAAAAGAAGAGGGTCTGTGATTTTGTAGGAATAGATACCGTTGCATCTTACCTGAACGGAGCGGTACATATTGAGTCTTTTGTTAGCAACCTCAAACATAAAGGGATTGGGTGTACCGAATTTATTATTAAGGATTTCCTTTGTGTTGAAATAGTAAACTCTCTGGTCTTTGCCTGTGTCGCCGCCGTATGTAAATCTCTTACCGACGGTTTTGAAGGTTTCCTTGATTGTATCGCCGAGCTTGCCTGAGAAGATTGAAGGCTCTGTTGATGAATCATAGGTGAATTCACCGGGTTCTGCGCAAACTTCAACAATCTTGCCCTGCTCAACGATAATCATGCACTGACCGTCTGCAACTGCAATGCCCGAGCCGTTGGAGATAACGTTGTCGCTACCCTTGGTGTTTGATGAACGTCCGCCAATACGCTTCTGTCCCTTCACCATAAGCACATCATTTTCGAGTGATTCGCAGTAGAAAAATTCCTTCCACTGGTCTGCCAGTACTCCGCCGAGTGCTCCTAATCCTGCTTTAATAAGTCCCATATTAAATTTCTCCTTTCAGAAATTCATTTATAAATTTATTCTCATCCTCTGGGCAAATCGCAATCAACAACATCTGTGATTACGTAGCCAAAAGGACTGTTTGCATCGGGTTTGACGATTACCGCAAGACCGAATTCTTCATAGCCTTCAAATCTGTAATCGTCAACTCTGATTTTAACGGAATACGTTCCGTCGCCGTTATCCTCAACACCGTAGAATTCGTTGGTGCTGAATCTTTCAAACAGATACGGTGTGACATCATAATCCGAATACTGTTTCATACTGGCTTCAACATAGCATTCTTCAGGTATTTCAGGATAATTTCCTTTTAACTCGGGGTACATGGAATCCATATACGATTCAAGTTCCCATGTTGTCACGGAGATAACATCATAATATGTTTCGCCTACCATTTTTGCGTGGTTGAGCGTTACGGCATAAGCAACGGTATCCCACACAACGGCAGGGTCATCATGCTCAACCATACCTTCGTAAAAGATTTTCGATGTTGCACGGGCAACGCAGAGATTATAAAAAGCTGAGTCTTCGGTTATTTCTTCGGGTGTGTTACCCTCATCAACCATAAGCAACTTTGTGACAACCTCATAGCCGTCCATAGCCAGATAATACTTGGCTTTCATATCTCCGTACTCGGCAACGAGTCTGTAATCGGGAATTGTTTCGGTTACATAGCAGTCAAATTCATAAATTTTGTCTTTTTCTGTTGAGATTTCGAATACGGTATCAGTTACCTCAAAATCATCAACAATCGGCGACCACATTATCGCTTCAAGTCTGACAGCCACACCGTTTTTGGGTGAAATAAATCTGAAACAGCCTGCTGAAGTCTGAGGGTCAATGCCTGTGTTTATGCTTTCGATTTTACCCGTCAAACTCTGGTAATCATCAGAATCGCAGTCCATATAAAGAGTCATCAGCAAAT
>JAZQEE010000033.1:0-10760 GCA_045538815.1 Acutalibacteraceae bacterium | reverse complement strand
GAAATAAGTTCCGACGATGAAACCATACCGATTTTAACTGCATCGGGATAAATATCTTCAAATACCGCATCAATTTGTTCTTTTAAAAATTCGGGTGAAGATTCGGATATTGCAAAAACTCCCATTGTGTTTTGTGCAGTCAGGGCGGTAATTGCACTCATTGCATAAACGCCATTCATAGTCATTGTTTTAATATCTGCCTGAATTCCTGCACCGCCGCTGCAATCACTTCCTGCTATTGAAAGTGCGGTTTTCATCGGAGCGGCAAATTTCCAGAATCCTTGCATATCCGTATAATCTGTTATGTAATAATCGCAAAGAGATTTTATTTCAGCCTGATTTTCTTCGAATTTATCGTAAATCGCAACCACTCTAAATCCGTCTTTCTTAGCTGTTCTTATAGCATAAATTGCATCCTCAAAAACGAATGTATCTTCTTTCGGAGTAGCAAGATGCCTTAATGCTTCACGGTATATATCAGGTTCATCCTTGCTGTGACCGACGGAGGTGCAAGTAAAGATTTCCGAAAAACATTCTTTTATTCCGCATCTTTCAAGTGCCGCTTCAACAAGATATTTGTCAGTTGCAGTCGCTATGCACATTTTCACACCGATATTGTGAAGATGCTTTATAAAATCATAAACACCCGTTTTCAGCTGAACCTCATTTATGTAATATTTTTCAACCATACGGTTTACACCGTCCATTATTTCGTCAACCGACAGAGTAACACCGTATTCGCTTTTATAATAACAAGCCGCATTATAAAGACTCATTGTTTTGAAGGTTTCATTCAGGTTTTCTTTCGGCTCGTATCCGATTGAACGAAGATAAATTTCACCGATTGTGTCCCATACAAACATTGAGTCAAAAAGCGTACCGTCAAGGTCGAATATTGCACCTTTAATCATTTTTTATCAAATCCTTTGCAAGTGAAAGTAACGTTTCGGCTTCGGTTTTCGGGTCATCAGATTTCATAATTGCCGAAACAACACAGATTCCTGAAATGCCTATGCCTTTAAGAATATCAAGGTTATCTTTATTAAGACCGCCGATTGCATTGACGGGAACAGGCACAGCTTTTGTTATTGCATCAAGAGTTTCGGTTGAAGTGAGAACGGTTACAACTTTGGTGGTTGTCGGATAAATTGCACCCACTCCGAGATAATCTGCACCTTGTTCATAGGCTTCTTTTGCCCAAGGGACTGTTTTGGCTGTAGCGCCGACAATTTTATCATTGCCCATCAGCTTTCTTGCGGTAGCGATTGGCATATCGCTTGCACCGACGTGAACACCTTCCGCATCAATTGCAAGAGCAACGTCAACTCTGTCATCAATAATCAAAGGCACATTGTAACGCTTCGCAATTTCGTGTACCTTTTCTGCAAGCTCGATATATTCTCTTGTGCTTTTATCTTTTTCACGAAGCTGAAGAAGTGTTGCTCCGCCTTTGAGTGCTTGTTCAACACGACGGAGGAATTCTTCCTCCGTGTAATTTGTGCTGTCAGTTATAAAATATAAAGTCGGGTCAAAATTTTTCATATTCATTACCTCACACATACAGATAATCATTCAGAACGGGTTGCAGACCTTCATCGGCAATGTCCTGATACATCTTATCAAGACTGCGGTTATCGTCGATTTCAAACTGCTCATCACCCTGAACATCGTCGGTTTCTTTGCCGGTATATTTACTTTCATGGTCACCGATACCTGTTGAAACACCTGCCGAAACCTTTGTTGCGGCAATCTTTACAATGCCGTTACGGAATTCGGCACTTTCACGGGAGGATACTGTGATACCAACGAAAGGCAAGAAAATGCGGTAAGCACAAAGCACCTGACAAAGCTGCTTTTCGTGAACATCCAAAGGATTGATCTTATCATTGTTGATGATTGGTCGGAGTCTCGGGCAGGAAAGTGACATCTCTGCATGAGGATACTTTCTCTGCAAATAATAGACGTGCAAAGCACTTGCAAGAGCGTCTTTGCGGAAGTCGGAAAGTCCGAGCAGAGCCGAGAATGCAACACCTCTCATGCCGCCTCGAAGTGCTCTTTCCTGCGCATCAAAGCGATAAGGCCACACACGCTTGTGACCGAGCAGATGCAGCTTTTCATATTTATCGGCATCGTATGTTTCCTGAAATACCGTTACGTAGTCCGCACCGCATTCGTGAAGAAACCTGTATTCATCGGTATTTACGGGATAAATTTCAAGTCCGACCATGCGGAAATATTTTCTTGCCAGTTTACACGCTTCACCGATATATTCAACGTTACTCTGGCCTCTGCTTTCGCCTGTGAGAATCAGAATTTCCTCCATACCGCTGTCTGCAATAACCTTCATCTCTTTTTCAATCTGCTCCATAGAAAGCTTCATGCGCTTGATATGGTTGTAGCAGTTAAAACCGCAGTACACACAGTAATTTTCACAGTAGTTTGCTATGTAAAGAGGTGTAAACAGATAGACGGTGTTTCCGAAGTGTTTGCTTGTTTCGAGTCTTGCACGTTCAGCCATTTGCTCAAGAAACGGTTCTGCCGCAGGTGAAAGAAGTGCTTTGAAATCGTCAATCGTGCAAGTATTGTGTTCCAATGCCGCCTTAACATCCTCGGCAGTATATTCTGAATAATCATAAGAGTTCATCTGTGCCATAACGTTTTTACAAACATCCGACTCGATTATCTCCATACCGCTCATATATTCCATATGATTTTTGCGGAATGACGGCTCATTTTCAAGTCTGTGCTTTTTCTCAAGTGCTTCGGGCGACAGATGCTCCGAATCTACAAAAAATTGATTTTCCATATTTTCTCCTTAATCTCTGAGGAAACCTGTCAGAGGGTCGGAAGCTGATGCTCCGCGTGTCAATACTCTGCCAAGTCCTGCAAGGTAAGCCTTTCGTCCTGCTTCAATTGCGTTCTTGAATGCAGAAGCCATCATAGGCAGGTCGCCTGCAGTTGCAAGGGCGGTGTTTGCCATGATTGCCGCCGCACCCATTTCCATTGCTTCACAAGCCTGAGACGGTCTGCCGATACCTGCGTCTACAATGATCGGTAAATCGATTTCATCAATGAGAATCTGTATAAATTCTTTTGTTGCAAGACCTTTGTTTGAACCGATAGGTGAAGCGAGCGGCATTACTGAAGCGGCACCCGCATTCACAAGGTCACGGGCAATGTTAAGGTCGGGATACATATACGGCATAACAACAAAGCCTTCATTTGCAAGAATATCCGTTGCTTTGATTGTTTCCTGATTATCGGGAAGCAGATATTTTGAATCGCGCATAATCTCGATTTTTACAAAATCACCGCAACCGAGTTCTCTTGCAAGACGGGCGATACGCACAGCTTCTTCTGCATTCCTTGCACCGCTTGTGTTGGGGAGAAGTGTAATACCTTCAGGAATGTAGTCAAGTATGCTTTCCTGTTCTTTTGTGTTTGCGCGACGGACTGCAAGGGTAATAATTTCTGCACCTGCATCCTTTACAGCCGCTTCAATGAGTTTCATTGAGTATTTACCCGAACCGAGAATAAAACGGGAGTTAAATTCGTGTCCGCCGATTATGAGTTTATCATTGTTCATAGTTTTTCCTTCTTTCTTTAAGTTTCAAATTGTTCAGTCAGAATTCGGAGTACGGTATGTGCCTGATGTGCCGCACAGAGCATCACACGGGATGCAACAAGACTGCCTTCTGATTGCACGTCGCTCGTTCCGTCACCGCAGAGATAAAATCGCTTTGATATTCTTCGTGTTTGAATGGTGTTGGCGCTGCCGAATCCTGCCATACCCGATGCGGCGACCAGATACTTTTCAGGCATTCTTTCAAGCACAAGATTCACAAGCATTGCTTTGCACTCTGCATCGTCGAATGCTTCGCAGATAATGTCTGCTTCTTCGAGAAGCTCTTCGGCATTGATTTCGGTAATGCGAACCGAATGAGTTTCGATCACAACATACGGAGCAATTTCAAAAAGATTCTCTTTCAGTGCCTGTGTTTTGTTCATTCCGATTTGACTTGCTTTATATTGCTGTCGGTGTAGGTTTGTGATGTCAACACTGTCAAAATCAATAAGAATCAGTTTGCCGATACCTGCACGAGCGAGCGCAAAAGCTATGTTTGAACCAAGACCGCCGAGACCGCATATTGCAACGGTTGCAGATTCAAAATTATTCTGTATCTTTTCACCGTGTCTTTCCGATAAGGCGGCATACCATTCTTCTTTGGACGGTATCAGCTTAACCACCTCCCACAAAGCTTACAACTTCAATAATGTCACCGTCCTGCAGTAAAGTTTCACCGTATTGAGATTTAAAAACAATGTCACCGTTACGCTCAACTGCAATTCTTTTCGGGTCATAATTTGTTGTTGTAAGATATTCTGCGATTGTTTTTCCTGCAACGTTCAGTTCTTCACCGTTGATTTTTACCATAAACACACCTCCTGAAATAACAAAAACGGTAAGCTGCCGATTTGGTAACTTACCGTTGAGAAGATGTGTTTAAAAAATAAAAAGTGACGAAAAATCTGAAACAGCTTCAGATTGATTCCGCCACGTCGAAACACTTTTATATCCAGGCATCCCTACGTTGGCATTATCCAAATCAGGTTATCGGTCGAAGGTTTTACCTTCCTCTCAGCCTGTAACACAAGCTCCCGTCTGTTAAATTGTAACTGTATTATACAACCGAATTTTAAAAAAGACAATAGTTTTTCAAAAAATCATATAACCACTTTGTAAAAGTGCGCAATTATACACCTCGTCAGAACAAGCTGCGTATCTTTCGTTTCCGTGCTTCAAACTTTGTTTGCCCGAAAACTCAATCACTCCGCTGTTCTTCCTCTTCCCCAAAAAGTTTTTTGAACTTTTCGGGGACCCCGTGTGAGGAGCCATTGCGATTTTTTCAAAATTCTCGGAACACAGTTCCGCTGATTTTACCAGATAAGGTGAACCTTGCGCTTTGCTATCCCTTTTCTCAAATCACAAACACCTCAACAAACGAAATTTCTATGAATGCTGGATTGATATATATTTATCAAAATTGACAAAATATTTAGGTTTGTTATAATTAAGAAAAAAGATTTTTGAAGGTGAAAAGATGAATGTTCTTTTGCTTGGAAATGGTTTTGATATTTATTACAAACTCCCTACACAATATATAAATTTTTTAAACACCGTCGACTTTTTAATTAAAAATTATTCTGATGAAATGAGAAGCATAGGTGATATTTTTTCATCTGGTACTCTTCAGTGTAAGGATGAGTTTATAAAAGATTGCTACAATGCTCACAAAGAAACTTTTGACATAACTTTGTTAAATGATGACAAAATACGAGAGATTATTTCTTTAACAAAAAACAATATTTTGTTTTCCTATCTACTGAAATCTTTCAACAAAAATGTTGGGTGGATTGACTTTGAGAAAGAAATAGCATTTGTAGTCAAAGCTTTTAAAGATTTTTTGAAAACAATAAAGTCAAATTTAATATCTATGCTGAATTTTCTGAAGATATAGAATACATAATCAGATTCTTCGGATTCTTTTTTGAAAAGATAGATACTGGTATAATTAATGGTCCATCACACAAGGTCAAATCCGAATTTACGGTTGAGTATCCTCTTAATTCCAAAAATTATGTTATAGACAAAGAAAAAATTGCAAAAGGCTTGTTCGATATGGTTATCGTCTGGAAACTCGACAGATTTTCCCGTAACAGATATGACAGTGCTCACTACAAAGCAACGCTTAAAAGAAACGGCGTAAAAGTTGTATCGGCAACAGAAAATATTGCAGATGGTCCCGAAGGAATTATTCTCGAATCGTTGCTTGAAGGTATGGCGGAATATTACTCTGCCGAACTTGCGGTAAAGGTAATCCGAGGTCATACGGAGAATGCCCTGAAATGCAAATACAACGGCGGCACTCCGACTTACGGTTACACGATTGACGAAGAAAAACATTATCAGATTAATCCGTTGACCGCACCTGTTGTTCTTGATATTTTCAAGATGTACGATGACGGAATGATAATGAAAGAAATCCGTGACCGACTCAACGAACTCGGTGCAAAGACAAACAAAGGCGGCGACATTGACCTTAACTTTGTTTCGGGTGTTCTTCACAACCGAAGATATATGGGTGAATACAAGTATCGTGACATTGTGATTCCCGACGGAATCCCCGCCATCGTTCCGAAAGACTTGTTTAACAGAGTTCAGGAACGGATGGAGAAAAACAAAAAAGCTCCGGCTCAACGTAAAGCCGAAGATGATTATCTGCTGACAACAAAATTATTCTGCGGAACCTGCGGTGCTTTTATGGTTGGTGAAATCGGAACAAGCAAATACAAGAGTAGAAAATACAGATATTACCGATGTGCTAACACAAAAAGAAAAAAGACCTGCAATGCAAAGCACAAATCAATCCGCAAGGATAAGATAGAATATGTTGTTATCAAGTATGTCAAAGAAATGATTTCAGACGATGATTTTGTAAAATACTTTACGGAAATGGCGTATGAAGCACAGGGACAGGAATGCGGTGAGTTGCCGATGATGAGGAAACAGCTTGCCGACACCGAAAAGGGCATAGAAAATATGCTGAATGCCATTCAGGCAGGCATTATAAATGACTCTGCAAAGCGAAGACTTGATGAGCTTGAAGAAACGAAAAGAAAACTTGAATTGAGCATAATTCAGGAAGAAATCAAAAAGCCGACTTTCTCTTATGAACAGATAATGTTCTACATAATGAGTTTCAGAAATATCGACACAAATACTCTTGAAGGTCGCAAAGCATTAATCGACAGATTTGTAAACAGTGTAGTCGTTTATGACGACGAAATTCTCATAAATCTTAATTACAGAAAAGGCGCAAAGCGTGTTTCATTCAAAGAGATTGAAACCGCTTTTGCGGGTTTGGATATATCATCTTTACTCCGACCAATGTAACCGCTGATTAAATCGTTGTCACGACTCTCAGCGGTTATTTTTTGCCGGAAACGCCCGAAATACTCGTTAATACACAAAGTATTGCCTGCGTTTTCGTGCATTTCCGGCATTAAAACTATCTCGCTAATAATCGCAACCCAATTTAATCAGCGGTTACAAAACACCTTGTATATCAACGGTTTCAGCCGTTGATGCAAGGAGTTTTTTGTTTGAAATTCAGATAGGTGACTAATTTTTCCAAAACATAACCTCTAATGCTGAAAAACACTTGACAAAACAGAATTTATTCTCTATAATACATTTGTAGCGAACATTCGTTCGCTACATTTTTAATTTATGGAGGTTAAATCTTGACAGAAGAGAACTATAACTATCGCACAAGCCCTATGTTTTTACGGAATCAATTTAAAGGTGAAGGTAAATGGAATATACCTATTATTTCAAAAGTGGATTTGGGATTAACTCTTTTTGACGATCAACGCCTGATTGGCTTTGACAAAATAAAAACAGGAAAAGATGAACATTACGAAAGAATCGTTCACTTTTTCCTGTATGATTACAAATTTGAGAATATATGGACAAAACCCGATAAATATATTGATATGCTCAAAAAGTACAAAGCGGTTTTGTCACCCGACTACAGTATGTATATTGAAATGAATCCCGTTATGCAGTTATATAACACATTCAGAAACCGTTGGGTCGGTGCACATCTTGCAGATAAAGGTATCAAAGTTATTCCGACCGTCAGTTGGGGACTTGAAAACACATTTGATTTCTGTTTTAATGGTATTGAAAAAGGTTCAACAGTTGCGGTTTCAACCTATATGGTATCCGAACACGGAAGCCACAAAGACCAAAAGGAGTTTTTCTTAAAAGGCTACAACGAAATGCTCAAACGCATTGAACCTGAGTTGGTTATCTGTTACAACACTCCGTTCCCCGAAATGGAAGGTAACATTCTTTTTGTTGACTATGATTTGAGTTCTTGGCAGCATTACGGTGATGACATTGGTAAATCTGCAAATACAGTGTTTGTTGAAAAATTCGGAACTGTAACAAACGACAGCGTTCCGGAAAACTTAAAAATGAAGCAAATTTATGGATTTGTCATGCCGGAATGCTTTAAGGGCATGGGAAGTGCTTATGGCGGAAAATGGCAACCCAAAAACGAATTGGCGGAGCGATTTTTAGGAAAACCCGGAGAAATTAAAAGAACTTCTATGCCTGGTAAAAAAGGCGGATATATTGCTGAAACAAAAATAGGTGAGGATGGTCGTGCTGTAAAAGAAAGGCACTATACAACTCATGATAGGACAAATCACACCAATCCTCATGACCATATATTCTCATGGGATCCCATTACCGGAAAACCTAACCCTCAGCATCAGATAATAAACTATCCGGAAGGAACTGATGTTCCTGAATTCAAATTCAGAAAGGATATTGATATGAGTTATATAAGTGAAGAGTTATTAAAGGAATTAGAAAAGAAATATCCGGGTGAAAAAATAAACATCATTACATCGTGTGATAATTTTGATACAATCAGCGATTTTAAATGGTGTATAAACGGCGGCGCAGAAGTTGAATTTTGCTGGAAAGATATTGATTATACAATTACCTGGTTTAATGGCAAAGTCGGAATATGTCAGGTCGGACACAACGAAACCGACCGTGAATATGATACTGTAGATGAATTGCTGACTTATAAACTTGCAACAGGAGAAACTTTGAAAGAAGTAATCACACAGGTTGAAGTCACAAGCAGAACTTTATAATATAGGTACACATTGCCAAGTGACTAAAAAGTGACTAAACATCTATGGAAAACTGTGGACATCATTGGAACAAAAACTGTTGATATTCCTTGATTTCTGCACTATAAAACGCAGAAAAATAACCATCGCCAAAATTTGGGACCACGAGGCCCAGAGTTCGAACCTCTGCACTCCGACCAAAAAAATGAAACCCCGAACTTCAGTTTTACTGAAGTTTCGGGGTTTGTTTATGCAACAAAATCTTTTTACGGCTTCAATATTCCGATTTCGATTGAGGTGGCGATAATTCCTTCGACTATCGGCCAGAGTGCGGGAGTCGTTGTGCGGATAATATCCATGCGCTTTAAAATCTGCGGTGCATGAACATCGCCCTCTTTCCAGGTGTGACCGTTCGTCATATAGTTGTTGATGAGTGGCTGGATGCGGTCGATTGCGTTGGCATACTTTGATTCGGGGGTTTCCTTCGCCTCAAATTCATCCCATAACGCACGGATTTCAGCTCCCTGCTCAGAGTCAAGAATACCGAAAAGCTTATTTGCCGATTCGATTTCACGGTTAAGCTTATCCTCGTTTCCTTTTGCATCATATGCAAAGGTGTCGCCCGCATAAACTTCAACAAGGTCATGCACAAGAGCGATTTTCAGCACTCTTTCAAGGTCAACCTTTTCGGTGCTGTATTCTTCAAAAAGCATGGCAAGCATCGCAAGATTCCATGAATGCTCGGCGTCGTTTTCACGCCTCGAACCGTCAATTATAAGGTTGCGGCGGAATATGTTTTTCATTTCGTCGATGACGATTGCAAATTTTATCTGCTTCTGCAGTTTTTCGTCTTTGATAAAATCAAATCTCCCCATTATTTTACTCCTTAATTTTGAACTATATCAGCTTTTTCTTATCGAGATTAATAAATTTACCGACTGCAACAAGTCCGATGACGGTCAGAATCATCTCAACTGCCATGTAAGAGCCATTATAGACGAGTGAATAAAGCTCAACCGCCATACCCTCGGGGCAATAGCCCGTCCAGATTGTGACACCGCTGATGTAGTGGCAGATAAATCTGATTACACAAACAACCGCACCGCCGAGAGCAAGCTCTACTGACTGTTTTCCGCCGATTTTTCCTTTAAACATTCCGCCAAGACCCAGACATCCGAATGCAACAATGTAGTCTGCAAGAGCAACCGCTATATACACCGCAATGCCCGTGACGTGAACAAAATTCTTATATCCCATTATCAGTTCGAACATCGCAAGCGCAAGCGAAGCGGCAAGACCGTTCTTTATGCCGTGACGGTAAGAAACAATGATAATCGGCACCTGACCGAAAAGGCTGCAGCTTCCGCCGTAAACAAACGGCCACGGAATCAGATCCGAAACAAGAAAAATTGCGATTGAGAGAGCAACCATTATTGCACTTTCGGCAAGCACTTGGGTTCGGTTTATTTTTTTCATCATGTTGTCCGTCCTTTCTCTGAAAGGAAGCAATTAACAAAGCGCCCGACGAAAATCCGTCGGGCGTTAATTGAAACAGTTTGCTTCCTACGCCCGCATTACCGGGATCAGGTTTGAGGGTATAATCTCAGCCGAATATTCAGCACCCCTGTTGAATTCAGTTGTTGTTTTTTTCAGCTTCCGCACGGCCCTCGGGTGTATCACGGTAAAACTGAGTTTTGGGATTGGGATGAGAGGTTGAATTCCACAGCTCATCCGCAACGGGCTTCCATGCCGCCGCAAACTTATCGCACTTTGCGCAGAGAGTTTCTGCACTTTCGGGTTCGATAAGGTCAGTCGATTTTGCTCCCGTTTCGGCAATGATTTTTCTCAGGCAGTCGGGATTTTCAAGCATCGGGCAGGGTCTGAGATGATTGTCGTTGAACGGCTGATTGCGGTAATATGCTTGGAAAAGAGGACCTTTGAGTCCTTCGATAATCGTTTTGTTCCTGATATTTGTATCGGAATAATGAATGAAAACGCAGGGTTCCATATCGCCCTCGGAATTGATGTGAAAATAGTTTCTGCCG
>JAZQEE010000032.1:0-61539 GCA_045538815.1 Acutalibacteraceae bacterium | reverse complement strand
GAAGTTAAGGTTTTTATCGCTTCTTTTCCGTTAATACTTCACGAAAAAATCCCGCAATACACAAAGTATTACGGGATTTTTGTCATTTTGTCTGAACGAAAAATAACCTGATAAAAACTGCTTTGCACCTTAAAAAGAGATGTTTTGGGTATAGAACAAGGCAAAAAGCGCAGAAATCCTTGACGGATTTCGAGCATTTTTAACGCAGTTATATGCCAAAATAGCCTTTTTAAGGCTTAAATTCCTTACGAAAGGTCGCCCTTGGGGTCAGCTCTTTGCTGTTTCTTTATGCCTTTGCGGGTTGAAAAGGCTTTGTGTAGTTTAAAAGGAAGATGATTATGTATGCGACCCACATGGGAATGTTTTCGATTCCGCCGCTTTTTCCGAAAATGAGAAGAAGAACAACCATGAGAACGAGTGTTGCGGCAAGTACGATAAGCATAACAAGATGTTTAACGCTCTTCTGCGTTGTTTTATGAATCAGAAAAGCTATTATCGCCGCTGCAAAGAATGCGGCAAAAAGAAGTGCAGTTGACCAATGGGCAGCCATCTGAAGCGGCTTTCCGTCTTCGGGCTCAACCGAGGGGATGTTTACGCAGGCAAAAATGCAGATGAAGCCGAGATATGTGCAGACATTTCCGAATTTTGCGAGCTTTTCATTTTTAAAGGAATTGAGCTTATAAAGATACTGCAGATTGAGATAGAGCGAAACTCCCGAGAAAACAGCCCACCAGATGAAAAGTCTCGGATGGGTCTTTCCGATAACGCTTGCGGTTTTTGCAAGGTCGGGGTTATCAATGAATCCGTAAACAGTGAAGAAAATAAAGCCTGCAATCAGCCAACCCATGCAGAAGTTGCGGTTGTCGGTAAGGACATCGATGAAGTTGAGAAAGCCCTGCTTGATTGTCGGCTTTTTTGCAAGCTCAGCCTGTTTCTTGAGCTTTGAAGCTGCTGACATAAAAACACTCCTTTTTTAATTTATGATTATATTCTACAATTATCTTTATGTTTTTTCAAGAATGTTTTATAATATTTAAGGAAAAACTGCCCACGGCAACCAACAAAAAACGTCGCCTGCTTGTGAGAATTTCCGAAAATGAATAAATTGAGAAAAAAGCCTTGTAATTGAGGGGGAAAAGCGTATAATTAACACTCGGAAAAAATAAAGATTACGGGGGTATTTTCAAATGAATATTTTTCAGCCCAAGCTGTTCACCTCGCTTAAAGGCTACGGCAAAAAGCAGCTTGTCAGCGACCTTGTTGCGGGCGTCATTGTTGCGATAATTGCACTTCCGCTTTCAATTGCGCTTGCAATTGCTTCGGGCGTTTCGCCTGAAAAGGGTCTTTACACCGCTATTGTTGCGGGATTTGTCATTGCGTTTCTCGGAGGCAGCAGAGTCAATATTTCGGGACCCACTGCGGCATTTGCAACCATCGTTGCGGGAATCGTTGCACAGTTCGGAACGAGCGGACTTGTTATTGCAACAATCATGGCGGGTATCATTCTTGTTTTTATGGGCATTCTCCGTTTCGGCTCGCTTATAAAATACATACCTTATACAATCACTACGGGATTTACCTCGGGCATTGCGCTGACAATTGTTATCGGTCAGATAAAGGATTTCCTGGGACTGACTTTTCCCGAAGGCATGCCGACGGTTGAAACAGCCGAAAAGGTTGAGGCTATTGCAAAATCAATAACAACCTTTAATCCGTGGGCGCTTCTTGTCGGCGTAATCGGAATGGCAATTCTTATTATATGGCCTAAAATCAGCAAAAAGATTCCCGGCTCGCTTATCGCCGTTGTTGTCGGTGTTGTCATTGTCAAGGCGTTCAATCTTGAAGTTAACACCGTCGGCGATCTTTACACAATTTCAAGAGAACTCCCTGAATTTTCACTTCCCGGATTCAGCTTTGAAACTGTTCGTCAGCTTATTCCGTCCGCATTCACAATCGCTATCCTTGCGGGCATTGAATCGCTTCTTTCCTGCGTTGTTTCGGACGGCATGATTAACGATAAGCATAATTCAAACACCGAGCTTATTGCTCAGGGTGTCGGCAATATCTGCTCAGGTCTTTTCGGCGGAATTCCGGCAACGGGCGCAATCGCAAGAACTGCGGCAAATGTCAAAAACGGCGGCAGGTCACCGATTGCAGGCATTGTTCATGCGGCGGTGCTGCTTCTCATTCTCGTTGTGCTCATGCCTTATGCGGCGTGGATTCCCATGCCGATAATTGCGGCAATTCTCTTTATGGTTGCCTATAATATGTGTGAGTGGAGACAGTTTGTTAAAATCTGCAAAACAGCGCCCAAAAGCGATATTCTTGTTCTTGTTATTACATTCGTTCTCACAGTTGTTTTCGACCTCGTTGTTGCAATTGAAGTCGGCATGCTGATTGCCGTTGTGCTTTTCATGAAGAGAATGGCGGATGTTGCAAGAATCAGAACATGGAAAAACGCAGATGAGGACAGCGAAAGGCTCAAGAAAATTCCTGAACACACCGAGGTTATTGAATTTGAAGGACCTATGTTCTTTGCTTCTTCCGAAAAGTTCAGCTCAGTTGTAATTAAAGAGGGTATAACAACGGTTATTCTCAGAATGAGAAATGTTCCTGCACTTGATGCAACGGCAATGCGTTCGCTTTATGAGATTTATAACACCTGCAAGGCATCGGGGATAACTCTCATCCTTTCGCACACAAACGAACAGCCGCTTTCGGTTATGAAAAAAGCAGGCTTCTACGATGAGCTCGGAGATAAGAACTTTCTTCCCAATATCGATGAAGCACTTGAATATGCAGAAAAGCTGGTATAACAGCAAACCCGCATCGGTCAGCCGATGCGGGTTGTTTTTTATCAATCTTCAAGAATTGCTCTTCTGTATTTATCAAGAAGTCTGCGGGCGATTTCAACGGTGTTGCCGTCTGTGGGGGGCTCGGGGTCTGCGGTTGAGAGCCATTTTCTCTCGAATTCCGCATAGCTTTTATAGAATGAGTTGCCCGCATAGATATTTCTTTCGCAGTGCTGCTTTTTGGTGGTTGTTGAAAATCTGCGTCTCTTGGGGAATTCATATGCAAGGCGCTCAAAGAAGCTCTGCCAGCGTTTTGCATAGTAAGTTTTGATGAGTCCGCCCCATTCTTTCCACGCATAGTCATAGTTGACTGAATCCTTGATGGGACCCCAGACTGTAATCTGAGTAAGAAGATTGAGCTCAAAATTCTGCTTATCCTTTTCGTTGAGAGCGAGGTCGCTTGCTTCCTTGAGATGTTGCCAGAGAGTAAGCTCAGGTCTTGTCTGCAAAAGCTCGTCAACCTCTTCGCAGATTTTGAGGAAGGCGTTTGATGAACGCTCAAAAATGTTGACATCCTTGTTGTTGTAGCCGTACATAACCTTATCGTAAAGATTTGATGCATAGTTGCTGAGCACCTGACGCACAAGGTCGCAGGCGTCATACGCAAAGCCGTCTTTTGTTGCTTCTGCCGAGCTCAAAAGAAGCTGGGCAGCTTTATAAAGAGTCTTGTTGTCATAACGGAGCTCTCTGTGGTCATTGGGTGCGGTGTGGCGAAGGTCTGTTGCGGGTCTTGCACAGATTGCGGAGCCCGTTTCTCTGCCGACACAGTTTTCGTTATAACAGCTTTCATAGAGGGCGAGCATTGCGTCAACAAGGCATTTTTCCTTGCTGCCGTAGCGGCGGTATGCGTAGTCGCGCAGCCAGTTTTCAAGCTCGATCGGCTTATCCTCAGTTATAACCTGAAATGCAAGGTCATAATAAAGCGGATTCTGGAAGATACCTTCCATAAACAGACCCGTACCTACGCAGTTTTCGGCTTCGCACTGATAATATGCGTTGTCAGCAAGAGCCTTGATGCTGCCGTGAAGGGTGTTTCTGTCGCCGAAATTGTGAAGATTGCCGAGCACGAAATCATAGCCCCAGAATTCTTCTGTCTTTCCGTGCTTGCTGCCGTCAATGTCGAGAATGAGAAGTCTTTCTTTGGGAACAGCCTTGACTATCTGCTCGCGAAGAGACCAGCTCTGCATAACCCATACCGAATCGGGGTCGAAGTCTTTATACATGCTGTCTATTGCTCTGCCGACCTTCCAGAGATAGTTTGAAGTCTTGATTGAAGGCTCATTCTCATGGAAGGGGTCACAGGCATAGTAATGATATGCGCCGAAAAGCTGACGCTGTTTTTCAAGGAGCGCCATGCCGAATTTTCTGAAAACGGGGTCAGTCGGGTCAAGCTGGAAGGTGATGGGAAAATTGCACCATGAAGGAATCATGCGGAGCTTGACCTTCTTGAAAAGCTTGGTTATTGTGTGGGGAATGCTGCCTGCAAAGCCCTGCTGAATGGGAGTCATTCCGAGCTCAACCTCACGGTCGATGATTTTCTTTCCGAGCTCGAGTCTGCTCTCGATATATTTGACATCCGAAAGGGAAAAATAGCCCGAGATGTTTGTCATCAGCTGCCACGGCCAGAAGGCGGGACCTGAAATGTATGAGAGTGCGCCCGTTTCGCTGTAGGTGAAATCACGCATCGTGTAGTACCAGACAGCTTCGCTGCCCACAACGCTGAGAGGCATGTTAATGCCGTTCATAGCCATAAAGTCAATTTCTTTTTCCCAGTCCTCCCATTTCCAGAAAGCGAATGAGTAGCCGAGAGTGCAGTAATTCATATATGCTCTGTGCTTCTGTGGAATGATTTTTGAGAGCTTGCCTTCAAAAAGAGGAGCGGAGAAAACTGAAATTTCACGATTTCCGCAGTGTGAAAGGTTGACGCCGCAGTAAGCCTTGAGATATGCGTAATATCCCATCGCCTGACTGATTTTGCAGTCGCCGCAGATAACGATTTTTTCGTTTTCGCAGAAAACCTCATATGTATTCTTGCCGTCTGCGCTTTCAATCTCACGCAGTTCAAACATATCGGCGATTTCGGGGGTGTTTCTCAAAATAAGATTTTTCATTAAACAAACCTCAGTCAAAATAATATATACACAAGCATTATATAGCAAAATGAAAGAACAGGCAAGAGATTTTTAATAATAATCATTCCCGAATGAAATTATTAACGCTGAGTTAACATAAATAGTGTATTATAAAGGAAATTCTTTGTTAAAATATAAAATAATACTTTACAGTTTGAAAAAAATAAAGTAAAATATACGGTAGACTAATATGAGTCAGTGCGTATACTTTTCGAAACAATATTGATTACTGTTTCAAAAAGTATATTTTATGTAACATCCAAATATTTTTAAAGGCGGTGTTTAATATGCAACCGGTTTACAAACGCATTCTTCTCAAGCTCAGCGGAGAGGTGCTTGCAGGCGAAAAGGGTCACGGTTTTGATTTTGACACTATCAATTCAGTCTGCAAAGCTGTCAGCGAAATAACAAAGCTCGGCGTTGAGGTCGGTCTTGTTGTAGGCGGCGGCAACTTCTGGAGAGGCCGTTCAGGCGGCAGCATGGACAGAACCCGTGCAGACCATATCGGAATGCTTGCAACTGTTATGAATTCTCTTGCTCTTGCTGATTCTCTTGAACAGTACGGTGTTCCCGTCAGAGTTCAGAGTGCAATTGAAATGAGACAGATTGCAGAAACCTATATCAGAAACAAGGCAGTGCGTCATCTTGAAAAGGGCAGAGTTGTTATTTTCGGCAGCGGAACGGGTAACCCCTTCTTCTCAACCGACACCTGCGCAGCCCTCAGAGCGGCTGAAATCAAGGCTGATATTATTCTTAAGGCGACAAATGTTGACGGCGTTTTTGATAAGGACCCCAACAAGTTTGACGATGCAGTCAAATATGATGTTGTAACCCACAGCGAGGTGCTTGAAAAGAACCTCAAGGTAATGGATTCAACGGCAGCTTCTCTTTGCCGTGACAATAATATTCCTATTCTTGTTTTCAATCTTGAAGACCCGCAGAATATAGTCAGAGCGGTTCTCGGCGAAAACATAGGCACAATAGTTAAGGAGGGTTAAACCTATGCAGACATTATTTAAGACAATTGAAGAAAAAATGGGCAAGACCGTAAGCGTTCTCAGTAACGAATACGGCGCACTCAGAGCGGGCAGAGCAAATGCATCCGTTCTTGATAAGGTTAAGGTTGATTATTACGGAACTCCCACTCCCGTCAATCAGATGGCAGCAGTATCTGTTGCAGAAGCAAGAATTCTCACAATCCAGCCCTGGGACACCTCAACTCTTCAGGCTATTGAGAAGGCTATTCTCGCTTCCGAAATCGGCATCAATCCCCAGAATGACGGCAGAATCATCCGCCTTGTTTTCCCCCAGCTTACAGAAGAGCGCCGCAGAGAGCTCGGCAAGGATGTAAAGAAGATGGCTGAGGATTCAAGAGTTGCTATCCGTTCAATCAGAAGAGACGGCATTGACAAGGCGAAGAAGATGCAGAAGGATTCCGAGATAACAGAGGATGACCTTAAGGTTGCTGAAAAGAAGATTCAGGACCTCACCGATAAGTACATCAAGGAAATCGATAAGGCAGCAGAAGCAAAAGAAAAGGATATTATGGAAATCTAACCATAATTATTTGGCAGAGGGCGGAGTTTCCGCCTTCTGCTTGCATAGGAGAAGATTCATATGACAGAAGAAATGCTCAAAAATATAACTCTGCCCCGCCACATAGGAATAATTATGGATGGCAACGGACGCTGGGCGAAGCAGAGAGGGCTCGAAAGAAGCGAGGGACATAAGGCGGGAGCAAACACCTTCCGTTCAATCTGCGATTATGCCGCTGAAATCGGACTCGAATGCGTAACCTTTTATGCTTTTTCAACCGAAAACTGGAAGCGCCCCGAGCAGGAAGTTGCGGCAATAATGAATCTTTTCAGAGATTATCTCAACGAAGCTCACGAGAGAGAAGAAGAGAATGAGAGGAAGGGCTTCAGAATCCGCTATATAGGCGAAAGAGAAGGTCTTCCGGAGGATATTATCGGGCTTATAGATTCGCTCGAAAAAAACACGGCTGACAAAAGCTCAACCGTTGTTAACCTTGCCGTGAATTACGGCGGACGAAACGAAATTCTTCATGCCGTTAAAGCCCTTGCAAAAAAAGTTGAAGCAGGCGAGCTTAAGGCGGATGACATTGACTTGAAAAATATTGACGATAATTTATTTACCGCAGGTCTGCCTGACCCCGACCTGATAATCAGACCCAGCGGCGAATACCGTCTTTCAAATTTCCTTATCTGGCAGGCGGCGTATTCGGAATTCTGGTTTTCCGACATACTCTGGCCCGATTTTACAACAGATGACCTTGATAAGGCAATTATAGATTACTGCAAACGTAACAGACGCTTCGGCGGAGTTTAAACTCGAAGGAGAGTGAATGATTTGAAAACACGAATTATAACAGGTGTTATCGCCGCATTGTTTGCAATCGGACTTCTTGTTGCAATCGGAATGGGTTACGCAAACTGGCTGAGCCTTATTGTTTCGGTATTTTCCGCTATAGCTGTTCAGGAAGTTATGAGGGTTTCAAAGTGTCAGAACAAAGTTCTGACGGGATGCGCGATGGCTTTTTCAGCGCTTGTCGGACCTTATATCGCTTTCGATATCGGAAGATTTATGCCCGTGCCGACAACGGTATTGATTACTGTTTATGTTATAGCAATGTTGGTTATCATGCTCAAATGGTATGACAAAACAAAATTTGAACATGTCGCACTCGCTCTCTTCGGCTCGATAGCGGTTCCTGCATCGATGTCCAGCATATTCAGAATTGTCAGATTAGGCGATGCAAATCCCGAGGTTTTCCAGCGTTCACACATAGTTTTCCTGCTTCTTTGCGGAATGTATGCCGCATGGCTTTGCGACACCTTCGCTTATTTTTTCGGCAGGAAGCTCGGAAAACATAAGCTTGCGCCCAAAATCAGCCCTAAAAAGTCGGTTGAGGGTGCGGTTGCAGGTGTTATCGGTCCCATTGTTGTTTCGATAATAACTTATTTTATCTGCGACCATTTCTTCTTCCACCTTGACACGGTGAATGTTTTTTCGGTTATCATCGGAATGGCTGTAATGTGCATCATGGGAATGCTCGGTGACCTTTCCGCATCGGTTATCAAGAGAAACTACGGCGAAAAGGACTTCGGAACTCTCTTCCCCGGTCACGGCGGAGTGCTCGACAGAATTGACAGCTTCCTTTTCACAATGCCGACTCTCTATGTTTTTGTTGAAATATTCTTAGCTATTTCTAAGTAAAAGGAGATTTAAGATGACACAGACCCTTGCCGTTCTCGGTTCAACAGGCTCAATCGGTGTTCAGGCTCTTGAAGTTGCGGAGCTTTCGGGCTTCAGGGTAAAAACGCTGACAGCCAATTCAAGAACCGATATAATTGAGGAGCAGATAAGAAAATTTTCTCCCGAAACGGTTGCCGTTGCCGATGAAAAAGCTGCGGCGGATTTAAAAATCAGGGTTGCCGATACCGGAACAAAGGTGCTTTCGGGTAAATCGGGTGTTGAGGAGTGCGCCGCCTGCGGTGCCGATACGGTGCTTAACAGCATCGTGGGCATAGCGGGTCTTGCACCGACTCTTGCGGCAATAAATGCAGGCAGCAAAATTGCGCTTGCAAACAAAGAAACCCTTGTTGCGGGCGGAAAGCTTGTGCTTGAAGCTGCAAAAAACAAGGGGGTTGACATTCTTCCCGTTGACAGCGAGCATTCGGCTATTTTTCAGTCAATGCAGGGCTGCAACGGAAAAAACCAGATTAAAAGGCTCATTCTGACAGCTTCGGGCGGTCCGTTTTTCGGCAAAACAAGGGCGGAGCTCGAAAATGTTACGGTTGAGCAGGCTTTAAAGCATCCCAACTGGAGCATGGGTGCAAAAATAACCATCGATTCTGCTACAATGATGAACAAGGGTCTTGAGCTTATCGAAGCGGCATGGCTTTTCGGTGTTGAAGCAAGGAATATTGATATTCTTGTTCACCGTCAGAGCATTGTTCATTCTTTGGTGGAGTATGTTGATAATTCAGTCATTGCGCAGCTCGGAGTCCCCGATATGAGGATTCCGATTCAGTATGCGCTGACTTATCCCGACAGATTTGAAAGTCCCGTAAAGCAGCTCGATCTTGCGGCAGCTGCAACGCTGACATTTGAAAAGCCGGATTATGAAACCTTTTCCTGCATAAACTTATGCAGAAGAGCATTTGAAAAAGGCGGGCTTTATCCTGCTGCGGTCAATGCGGCAAACGAAAAGGCGAATGAGCTTTTCAGAAACGGAAAAATCGGTTTTCTTGATATCGCAAGAGCGGTTGAAACGGCTCTTGAAAATGCACCGAAGAAGGATGATTTCACCCTTTCAGAGGTCTTTGAAACCGACAGTTTGATGCGGGAGCAGACAGAGAGGCTGTTTATATGAAGATTTTAACCCTTATGAGTGCGGCTCAGGTCTGGGGAAAGGTATGGCCGATTCTTCTGGCAATTCTTTTTTTTGGACTAATTGTATTCTTTCATGAACTCGGACATTTTACTTTTGCAAAGCTTTTTAAAGTTAAAGTGAACGAGTTTGCAATGGGCATGGGTCCCACACTCTTTAAATTCACCAGAGGCGAAACAAAATATGCAATCCGTCTTTTCCCCATCGGAGGCTTCGTCAGTATGGAGGGAGAGGACGAAAGCAGCGATAACGAGAGAGCCTTCTGCAACAAGCCTGCGTGGCAGCGATTTATTGTCATTGCGGCGGGCGGCGTTGTCAATCTCATTCTCGGTGTTATCATCGTTGCAATCATGCTTTGCCAGAGCGACCTTATCGGTCTGCCCGAAATTCATTCGTTTGAAGAGAATGCAGTCAGCTCGCAGTACGGACTGCAGGCGGGCGACGTGATAAAGAAAATCAACGGCAAAAATGTTTATTCCGAATATGATATAGGCTTTCTTATGGCGAGAGACGGTGACGGAGCAATCGATTTTGTTGTTGAAAGAGACGGCAAAAAGCTGAATCTTGATGCTGTCAGGTTTGAAACAAAGACGAGCGAGGTCAACGGAAAACAGACTCTGATTATCGTTTACGATTTCATCATCAGAGGAGTTGAACCTTCGCTTAAAACAGTTGTTCCCAATGCGATTGCCGAATCGGTTTCAATCGGCAGAGTAGTGTGGGTCAGCCTTCTTGACCTTGTGACGGGCCAGTACGGACTCAGTGAGCTTTCAGGTCCCATCGGAACTGTTTCGTATATCGCCGATGCTGCGCAGAGCGCAACTCAGCATATGGATTACACATATCTTCTCATGATGATGGCACTTATAACCATCAACATCGGTATGTTCAACCTTCTGCCCTTGCCCGCGCTTGACGGCGGAAGACTTTTCTTCCTGTTTATCGAAATCATTTTCAGAAAGCCCGTTCCCAAGAAATATGAGGGCTGGGTGCATGCAGTAGGTCTTGTGCTGCTGATGCTGCTGATGGTTGTTATTTCGTTCAGCGACATTTTGAATTTAATTAAAAAGTAGGTGAAGAAATGGAAAGACGCAACAGCCGGAAAATAAAGGTCGGAAATATTTATATTGGCGGAGATTCAGCAATTTCCGTTCAGTCAATGCTCAATAAACCCGCTTCGGATATCGAAGCAAGCGTTAAGCAGGCGGTTGAGCTTGAAAAGGCGGGGTGTGAAATAATCAGAGCTGCCGTGCCCGACAAGGAAGCCGTGAAGCTTATTGAAAAGCTTAAAGAAAATCTGACGGTTCCCGTTGTTGCGGATATCCATTTTGATTACCGTCTGGCTCTCGGAAGCCTTGAAGCGGGTGTTGACAAAATCCGTATCAATCCGGGAAATATCGGCTCGGATGAAAGAGTAAAAGAAGTTGCGAAGGCTTGTCTTCAGAAGGGTGTGCCGATAAGAATAGGCGTTAATTCAGGCTCGCTTGAAAGGGAAATTCTTGCTAAGTACGGTGCGCCTACCGCTGAAGCGCTTGTTGAGAGCGCTCTTCATCATGCATCGCTTCTTGAAAAATTTGATTTCAACGATATTGTAATTTCAATAAAATCCTCGAATGTTCAGACAATGCTCAAAGCCTATGAGCTTATTGCCGAAAAATGTGACTATCCGCTTCATCTCGGAGTTACGGAAGCGGGCACTCATAACATGGCGCTCATAAAATCCTCGATAGGCATCGGTTCTCTTCTTATGAGAGGCATCGGCGACACTGTCAGAGTTTCAATGACAGACGATCCCGTCAGAGAGGTTGAGGCGGGATTTGATATTCTTAAAGCGGCGGGAATCAAAACCGATTGCCCCGATCTTGTTTCGTGTCCGACCTGCGGCAGAACAAAAATCGACCTCATTTCCCTTGCGACCGAGGTTGAAAACAGACTCAGAGGCTGTAACAAACCGATAAAGGTTGCCGTTATGGGATGCGCAGTTAACGGTCCGGGCGAAGCAAGAGAAGCGGATATAGGCATTGCGGGCGGCGACGGCTGTGCGCTTATATTCAAAAAAGGAGAAATAGTCTGCAAGGTGCCCGAAAACGAGGCGGTTGACAGACTCATGAAAGAAATAGATAACATATAATTCAGGGCAGACTTTCTCTGCCCTTTATTTAACCATATGAGGTGCAGAAAATGCAGAATAATTCAATCCTTGATTTTATCGGCGAATGCCTCAGCAATACTCTTTGTGAGATGCTCGGCAACGGTAAGGTCACAAAGATAGAGCTTATCGAGAGCGAAAGCAAGCTTGAAATATCGGCAAAGTTCGATTCATATATAGAAGACAGATTTATTCTTGAGGCCCAGACGGCAGTCAAAACTGTTATGGGTCTCGGAAAAGTTGTTATAAATGCATATTATCCTGCTGCAGCTTTTACTGAAAAATGCAAGGATTTTCTTGTCAGAGCGCTTAAAGAAAACATTGCGGCAGCAAACGGATTTCTTGAAAACTCGGAGTTCGTTTTTGAAAAAGATAAACTCAATATAAAAGTATTTGACGGTGCAGTCATTCTTAAAGAAGCCGATACCGAAAAGATTCTTTCATCATTTATAAATGAACGCTTCGGCGTTAATGCTGCCGTTACAATCAGCGGCGAGAGCGAGGTTAAGATTGATTCTCCCGAATACATTCAGATGCAGGCTGATAACCTGAAGATTGAAGTGCCCAAAGAAGAGGCACCGAAGCCCAAGAAGGCGGTCAAGGAATATGACGATTTGCCGATTTCTCTGACTAATGCCAAGGTGCTTTACGGCAATGCAATCAAATCGAAGCCCGTTGCCCTCAGCGGAATTTCAATCGAGGACGGCAATGTTACAGTCTGGGGAACGATTTTCGGTCTTGATATCCGCGACACCAAGGACGGAAAATGGAAAATCATCAACTTTAATATAACTGACAAAACGAATTCCTATGCGGTCAAGATTTTTGAAGCTGTTGCCAACAGCGAGGCTCTTGTCAAAAATCTCGGTGACGGCAAAGCTGTTATGATAAGAGGTCATGTTGAATATGACGATTTCATAAAGAGCGTGTGCATCAAGGCAAATTCCGTTATGCTCATTGATGTTCTGGAGAAGAAGGACACTGCGGAGGAAAAACGTGTTGAGCTTCATCTTCATACCAATATGTCTGCAATGGACGGTATGACAAGTGCTAAGAAGCTTGTCAAGCGAGCCGCAAAATGGGGTCATAAGGCAATCGCCATCACAGACCACGGCGTTGTTCAGGCGTTCCCCGAAGCTGCGGCTGCGGCAAAGGATAACGGAATCAAGGTTATCTACGGAATGGAAGCATATTATGTTGACGATTCCGTAACGGTGTTTACGGGCGATTCGGACATGCCTTTAAACGGAACATTTGTTATTTTTGATGTTGAAACAACGGGACTGCGCACGGGAGTGGACAGACTCACCGAAATCGGTGCGGTAAAATATATTGACGGCGCAGAAAAGGGAAGATTCCAGACTTTTGTTAATCCCGAAAGACCCATTCCGCAGAAAATTGTTGAGCTCACGGGAATTGATGACCGCATGGTAGCGGGCGCCCCGAAAGAGGATGAGGCTGTCAGAAAGTTCTTTGAATTCTGCGGAGATGATGCGGTGCTCGTTGCCCATAACGCAACCTTTGATACGGATGTTATTAAGTCCGCCTGCCAGCGCAGCGGAATTGATTATAATTATTCTCATATTGATACTCTCATTATGGCTCAGTGCCTTGTTTCGGGCATCAAAAACTATAAGCTTGACACCATTTCAAACCATTTCAAGCTTCCGAAGTTTGACCACCACAGAGCCGATGAGGATGCGGGAGCACTTGCAGGCATTTTCGAAAAGCTTGTTGAGCTTGCCCGTGAGCAGGGAATAGAAAATGTTTCGCAGATAAACGATAAGCTTAAGGCAGACCCCAAGAAGCTTCCGACCCATCATATGATTATTCTTGCGAAAAATACCGTGGGTTTGAAGCATCTTTACCAGCTTATCACCAAGTCAAATCTTGAATATTTCTACCGCCATCCGAGAGTTCCCAAAAGCGAGCTTCTTACTCACAGAGAAGGTCTCATCGTCGGCAGTGCCTGCGAAGCAGGTCAGCTTTATCAGGCGGTTTTTGCGGGCAAGCCCTATAAAAAGCTCAAAGAGCTTGCGAGTATCTATGACTATATTGAAATTCAGCCCAACGGCAATAACCAATTCATGATAAGAAACGGTCTTGTTTCTTCGGAAGAAGAGCTGAACGAGGTTAACCGTCAGCTTATTCATCTTGCCGATGACCTCGGACTCCCCGTTGCAGCGACGGGCGATGTTCATTTCATGGATGAGGATGACAAGGTTTACAGAGAAATCCTTATGACGGGTCAGGGCTTCAGCGATGCTGCGGATCAGGCTCCGCTTTATCTTAAAACAACCGATGAGATGCTTGCGGATTTTGCTTATCTGGGCGAAGACACCGCTTATGAGGTTGTTGTTAAAAATCCGAATATGATAGCAGATATGTGCGAAGAGATTGTGCCGATTCCCAAGGGCACTTATCCGCCCAAAATTCCTGGTTCGGACGAAGAACTCCGCAAAATCTGCTATGACAGAATGGAAGCGTATTACGGCTCACCGCTTCCTGAATATATCAGGGAAAGACTTGACAAAGAGCTTGAATCAATCATCAAAAACGGATTCGCCGTTCTCTATATCATTGCGCAGAAGCTTGTGTGGAACTCAATGGATAACGGCTACTATGTCGGTTCGAGAGGCTCTGTCGGCTCTTCGTTTGTTGCGTTTGCGGCAGGCATATCCGAGGTTAATCCGCTTGTTCCCCACTATATCTGCGAGGAATGCAAGCACAGCGAATTTTTCTATAAGGGCGAATACGGCTCGGGATACGATATGCCTCCCAAGGCCTGCCCCGTGTGCGGCAACGATATGCACCGTGACGGTCATGATATTCCGTTTGAAACCTTCCTCGGCTTCTACGGCGATAAGCAGCCCGATATCGACCTTAACTTTTCGGGTGAATATCAGTTTTATGCACACAGATACACCGAAGAGCTTTTCGGAAAATCACATGTTTTCAAGGCGGGAACAATCGGCACTCTTGCCGATAAAACCGCATTCGGTTTTGTTAAGAAATGGGTCGAAGAAAAGGGACTCAATGTTTCGAGAGCAGAAATGGACAGGCTTGTTCAGGGCTGTGTCGGCGTTAAGCGAACAACGGGTCAGCACCCCGGCGGCATGGTTGTTGTTCCGGGCGATATGGATGCGGAGGATTTCACTCCCATTCAGCATCCCGCAGATGCTGCCGACTCGGTTCACAGAACAACTCACTTTGATTTCCATTCGCTTCATGACACCATTCTGAAGCTCGATAACCTCGGTCATGATGTTCCGACGCTTTATAAGCATCTCGAGGATATGACGGGCACGAATGTTATGAAAATTGATGTCTGTGACCCGAAGCTTTATGAGCTTCTGACTTCTCCCGAACCGCTCGGAGTTACCGCAGAGGATATTGACTGTGAAACGGGAACTCTTTCGCTCCCCGAGCTCGGCACGCCGTTTGTGCGCCAGATGCTTATTGAATCCCAGCCGAAAAACTTCTCGGATATGCTTCAGATTTCAGGACTTTCACACGGCACAGACGTTTGGATCGGAAATGCGCAGGATCTTATCAAGAACGGAACCTGCACCATTTCCGAGGTTATCGGAACACGAGATAATATCATGGTTTACCTTATCAACAAGGGTGTTGAAAAAGGCATGGCGTTCAAAATCATGGAAATTGTCAGAAAGGGCAAGGCAACAAGCCTGCTGACTGATGAGCATAAAAAAGAAATGCTTGATCACGGTGTTCCTCAGTGGTATCTCGATTCATGTATGAAAATCAAATACATGTTCCCCAAGGCTCATGCTGCGGCTTATGTAAGTGCGGCAATGCGACTTGCGTGGTACAAGCTTTACAGACCGCTTGAATACTATGCAACATATATGACGGTGCGCGGTGAAGATATTGACACCGTATCCGTTCTCAAGGGCAGGGGAGCCGTTAAGGCAAAAATGGAAGAAATCAAAAAGAAAATGGCAATAAAAACAGCAACCGCCAAAGAGGAAGGCACTTATACCTCGCTTCAGGTTATCAATGAGATGATGGCAAGAGGCATTGAAGTGCTTCCGATAGATATCTACAAGTCAACTGCAAACCGTTATGTCATTGAGGACGGAAAAATCCGTCTGCCCTTCTCGGCGATTGCGGGCTGCGGCGGCGCAGCAGCTCAGGGACTTGAAGATGCAAGAAATGACGGAAACGGAGATTTCCTTTCCGTTGAAGATCTGCAGCTTCGCTCGGGCGTTTCAAAATCAATCATAACCGCGCTTGAAGAGGGCGGCGCACTTGAAGCACTTCCCAAAACAACTCAGCTCAGTTTATTTGATTGGAGTTAATTATGAAATCTAAAATTCCCTTGCACCAGCGGACATGGTATAAGCTTGACAATGCGGGTAAGGTTTATCCGGGGCAGAACACCTCTTCGTTTTCGAGTGTTTACAGAATTTCAGTTACTCTTAAAGAAAAAGTAGACCCCCAAAAACTTGAAAAAGCTCTTGAACTGACCTTGCCCCGCTTTCCGGGATTTGATGTAAGGATGCGAAACGGATTTTTCTGGCATTATCTTGAGAAGAATCCCAACGGCGCACCGCCCGTTATGCCCGACATCGCAAATCCGTGCCTCAGAGTCAAATGGAAAGAAAACAGAGGCTACCTTTTCAGGGTTTTCTATTACGAAAAAAGAATAGCGGTTGAATTTTATCATGCAATTGCCGACGGCTACGGAGCGTCAAGATTTTTTATGACTCTTGTTGCGGTTTATCTGAGACAGACGGGTCTTGATATTCCGAACGGCGAGAGTGTTCTCGATATTACCGAAGAGCCGCACAAAACCGAAACAGAAGATTCTTATTTAAAGAATGTAAATTCAAAGGCAAAGGCAAAAAGACTTCAGAAATTTACCTATAATTTCAAAGGTAAGAAGCTCCCGAAACATTTTTTCAATGTTACAACGGGCTATATTCCCGTCGATAAAATCAAAGAAAAAGCGGCGGAGCACGGCGCAACCGTAACTGAATATATCGCCGCAGTGCTTGTCTGGGTTATGTACAATCTTCAGAAAGAAGAAAAACGAAAAAAAGAAAAGAATATCGGTGTTCAGATTCCCGTTAATGTCAGAAAGTATTTCGGAAGCGAGACTCTGAGAAACTTTATGCTTTGCTATTCTTTTCAGATTGATCCGAATATGGGTGAATATACCTTCCCCGAAATTGTGAGGCAGGTGTCGCTATATCTGCGTTATATCAACAATGAAAAGGAAATTCAGGCGATGATGAATTCCAACACGGGAATTGAGAGAAACCCGATAATGAGAATTCTTCCTTCGGTTCTCAAGGATTTCGGAATCAGCGTTGTCTATAAATTTGCAGGTGAAAAGGGAACAAGCGCAATCATTTCAAATGTCGGCGTTGTAAAAGTTCCAAAGGAAATGGAGCCGCATATTGAGAAATTCATGTTCATGATGGGCCCCGGAATGGTGAACGCTGCAAGATGCATCGCTGTTTCTCAGGGCGGAACATTTGCAATGAGCGTTTCCAATATTTACGAAAGTACTCTTGTTCAGAAAGAGATATTTACAACGCTTGTAAAATTCGGTATACCCGTTAAAATTGAAAGCAACAGAAATTCTATTATGGGAGGCGAAGGATAATGTCATATTGCGTAAACTGCGGTGTCGAGCTTGAAAAGGGCTGTCCGTCATGCCCGCTTTGTGATACACCTGTCATCAATCCGCGTGAAGGACATAAGCCGCCCGATGTTCCCGTATACCCCGAAATTGTTAAAATTCCGAAATCAACGCAGAAAAGATTTACCGTTTTTGTCATATCAATGGTAATGCTTCTGCCAAACATCGTTCTTGCCGTGCTTGATCTGGTTTTCTGGCAAAGCGGAGTTTCCTCATTTATTATCGGTGCAAGCGTAGTTGCTTGGCTGTGGTTTTTGTTCCCGTTTCTCTGGAAGAAGCCGATGCCCGCTGTGCTTTTGGGCATTGATGCTCTTGCACTGATAGCTTTTCTGAAATTCTGCAGTCTGAAAACAACAACTTCTCCCGGCTGGTTCAATTCGCTGGTTCTGCCTGTTGTTATCACCCTGTGGGCAATATGCAATATTTTTATTTTCTGGCTCAGAAAGCCGAGAGGTAAAAACGCAAAGACAATTGCAGCCATAATAGCAGCAGACATTATGACTTTTGTTGTTGAAATCTGTGTAAACATGTTTTATAATGGTAAATTACAGGTGGGCATTTCTCTTGTTGTTACTGCCTGTTCAATCCCGCTTATCATTTTCTTTGTTGCTCTTGTTAAAAGCAGAAGGCTCAAAGCATGGGTAAGCCGTAAATTCTTTGTTTAATATTTTGTTCAGAATAGAAAGGAAGATGTTCTGTGAAAAAGTATATCATTCCCGCAGTAATCGGCGCAGCAGCGGCGGCAACTGCAATCAAGGCGGCGCTCTATGTTCCCAAGAAAAAAGATTTCGGAGAACCTACCGAGGAAAAGGTAGATGCAAAGAAAGCTCAGGAGCATCTCTCAAAGGCCATTTCAATCCCCACTATCAGCTATCCCGACAAGGCGGATATTGATTTCAGCCAGTTTGACAAGTTCCATGCTTTCCTTGAAGAAGCATTCCCTCTCATTCACAAGACACTCAAAAAAGAGGTTATCCAGGAAGCAAGCCTTATTTATCATTGGAAGGGCACAAGAGATGACCTTGAGCCCATTGCTCTTCTTGCTCATCAGGATGTTGTTCCTATTTCTGCAGGCACAGAGCAGGATTGGACTCACGCTCCCTTCAGCGGTCACAATGACGGCGAATTTATCTGGGGCAGAGGTGCTCTTGATATGAAAAACCATCTTGTTGCAGTTATGGATGCAGTTGAAACCCTTCTTGAAGAAGGCTTTCAGCCCGAGAGAGATGTTTATCTTCTCTTCGGTCAGGATGAAGAGGTTGTTGCTTCCGAAGACGGTGGCGCAAAGAACATCATGAAAACCCTCAAAGAAAGAGGAATTCACCTTGATTCCGTACTTGACGAGGGCGGCGCAATCATTCCCGTTAACATCAAGGGTATTATTAACAATAAAGAGCTTATCGGCGTAGGTATTGCAGAAAAGGGCTACACCGATTTCGAAATCACAGTCAATTCAAAGGGTGGCCATTCCTCCCAGCCTCCCGTTCATTCGGGTCTCGGTGAGCTTGCAAACGTTATCAAGGACCTTGAAGATAATCAGTTCAAGGCTGAGCTTCTTCCTTTCGTAAAGGACCTTTTCTCAAATATCGGAAGAAACTGCACCTATCCTGCAAGACTTGTTATGTGCAACCTTAATCTTCTTCACCCCGTTCTTAAATTCGTTATGACGAAGATTCCGGTTGCCGCCTGCCTTGTAAGAACAACAACTGCAGTAACAATGGCTCAGGGAAGCCCCGCAGCAAATGTCCTTCCCCAGAAATCAAGTGTTACAGTTAATTTCAGACAGATGCCCGGTATAACCGTTAAAGATGTTGAAACTCATATCCGCAAGGTTTGCAGAAACAAGGATATTGAAGTTAAGGTGCTCAAGGCAAAGGAAGCTTCAAAGTTCTCACCGACAGATTCAAGAACTTTCAAGATTATTGAAGAGATCTGCATGCAGGAGAATAAAGGCAGCATTGTTGCGCCTTATCTTGTTATGGGAGGCACAGATGCTTGCTATTATGAGCCCATCTGCGAAAACATCTACCGCTATGCACCTTATAAGGTAAGCATTGCTCTTCTTCGCTGCACTCACGGCACAAACGAGAGAATCCCCGTTGATGCGGTTGCTCCCGCCGTTGCATTCTTCAAGAGATATATCAGAAAGGCTTCAGCTGAATAATATGAATATTCTTATTGCACCCGACAGCTTTAAAGGCACGCTGACCGCTCATGAGGTCTGCGATATAATCGGCTCTGCATTCAGCGAAACAATTGAAGATACAAAAATAACAAAGCTCCCCGTTGCCGATGGCGGCGAGGGGCTTTGCTCTTGCTTTGAAAAAATCTGCGCAGGTGAGAGAATATCAGCGCTTGTAAGCGGTGTTTTCGGCGAAAAAATGAATGCGGAATATCTCATACTTGATGATAAAACGGCGGTTATCGAAATGGCAGCTTGCGCAGGTCTCACTCTCGTGGGGGATAATCCCAATCCTGAAACAGCATCAACCTATGGAGTCGGTGAGCTTATTGCCGATGCTCAGAGAAAAGGCGCAAAGTCAGTTCTGCTCGGTCTTGGCGGCAGCGCAACGAATGACTGCGGAATCGGCATGGCAGCGGCTCTCGGATGGCGTTTTGCTGATGAAAACGGAGAAGCCGTCGAGCCTGTCGGCAAAAATCTTTCAAAAATAAAAAAGATTATTCCGCCCGAAGAGCAGATAAGCATTCCCGTAACTGCTGCCTGCGATGTTGAAAATCCGCTTTACGGAGAAAACGGTGCGGCGTTTGTTTTTGCGCCTCAGAAGGGTGCGGATAAGGATGCGGTGCTTCGTCTTGATGCCGGACTGCGCCATATTTCGGATGTTATATATAATGATTTGAAAATAAATATATCCTATATAAAAGGAGCGGGCGCAGCAGGCGGAATGGGAGCGGGTGCAGTTGCGTTCCTCGGCGCAGAACTGAAAAAGGGGATTGACATCATTCTCGATAAAGCAGGTTTTGATGAAAAAGCAAAAAAAGCCGATATCGTTATAACCGGCGAAGGCAGACTCGATTCCCAGAGCGTTAACGGAAAAGTGATTTCGGGCGTTGCAAGGCGTGCATCAGCTTTTAACAAAAAGGTTATTGCAATCTGCGGAAGCAGAGGAAACGGCGCAGAAGAAATAAAAAAATGCGGTGTTTCGGAAATGTATTTTGCAACCGAAACGGAAAAACCGTTTAATGAAATAATAAAAAATTGCAGATACGATTTATATAGTGCCGCAATCAAAGCGGCAAAATTCCAAATAAAAAATTGAAAATTCGGTAATTTATCACGGCGGATTATTCCGCCGTTTTTTTGTTGAATTCCTGCGCAAATTAGTAGTGCTTTGCAAAACGCAAAGCAAATTTGAAGCATGGAGGTGAATGATGAAGAGTTTTTTCAGAACCCTGAGTGCGGTGCTTCTTGCTTTCTGTGTTCCCGTTTTCTCGTCTGTGGCTTACGGCTCGGTGAATTTGCCCGATGAGGTCAGTGTTACCGGGAACGAGCCGCCGGATTTCGGTCTTCTTTATTCCGCTTCGGATAATCGGAAAACCGTTGCGGCGGCAACAAATGAAAAGAGCGACGGTGAATACACTTCGCAGATAACCGCACTGAAAATTTTTCCCGTTAAGGATATAAAGGTCAGCGTTACCAAAAGGCGCTATGTCGGAATCGGCGGCGATATTTTCGGTATCAAGCTTTATACAAAAGGGGTAATTGTTGCAGGTGTTGACAGTGTAACAACCTCTGCGGGAAGCAGTGACCCTGCAGGAACGGCAGGAATCAAATGCGGCGATGTAATAACTCATATTGACGGAAGCGAAATTGAGAGCGCGCAGCAGCTCAATGACGCAATCGAAAGCTGTAACGGTGAAGCATTGCAGCTTAAGGTTGACCGAAGCGGTGAAAGCGTTGAGCTTTCGTTGAAGCCGCAGAAATCGGTTAACGGCAAATATAAAGCGGGTCTATGGGTTCGTGACAGCTCCGCAGGCATAGGAACGATAACCTTTTATGACGATAAGGCAGGCATATTCGCCGGTCTTGGTCACGGCGTTTGCGATGTTGATACCGGTAAAATAATGCCTTTATCGGACGGTGAAGCGGTTAAAGCGAAAGTGAACGGCTTTTATAAAAGCTCCGCGGGTCATCCGGGTGAACTGTGCGGCGTTTTTTCGTCAGTCACTTTGGGAAAGCTTCTCTATAACGGCGACAGCGGTGTTTACGGCGAGATGAATCAGCCGTCAAATGCAAAACTGATGCCTGTTGCGCTTGAAGGCGAGGTCAAAACGGGAAAGGCACAGATGATTGCAACTATTGATGAAAACGGACCTCAGTATTATGATATCGAGATAACAAAGCTCTATTCATCGGAAGGCTATGCAACAAGGAATATGATTATCAAAGTCACCGACCCTGAGCTTCTTGAAAAAACAGGAGGCATTCTTCAGGGTTTCAGCGGCAGTCCCATTATTCAGAATTCAATGCTGGTCGGAGCCGTAACGCATGTTTTTATTAACGATACCGTTCAGGGATACGGAATTTTTGCCGAAACGATGTTGAAAACGGCAGACGGTCTCAAACACGGAAAGGCGGATATGGCAGCATAAAGTCGAATAAAGGCTTTTGATATCGGATTGTGCGGCAAATAATTTCCAAAAAATGACAGTTAATTATTGACAAAATTGCCAAAATATGGTATTATTTCCGCAAGGTTAATCAAGCGGAGGTAAAATCATGAGAAAAATGTTGAAAGTAATGTTAACGGAAGATGGCGGCGAAACCTTGCATGAGCTCGCAGGAATTCTGCGCTCTAAAAACTGTGAGGTTTCAACCGTCGAAAAGGACGGCACACAGATAATTGAAAGACTTCAGCAGGGAGAAATTCCTGATGTTATTCTGATGGACGGATTTATGCCGAGGCTTGATGCTCTCGGTGTTCTCAGAGAGCTGGACTCGCTGAGACTCGAGAAACGTCCCATGGTGATGGTGCTTTCCAGCACAGATAATCAGCGTTTTGAAAGCGAAGTTCTGGCAAGCGGAGCGGATTATTATTTCTTAAAGCCCTATAATCCCTCCATGCTTGCCGAGCGAATCGTTCAGTTTGCAAGCATTCACAATTCTTCTTCGTCGAAAAACGGAGTAAAAGATCTTGATGTTGTTGTTTCGCAGATAATGCATCAGATAGGAGTGCCTGCTCATATCAGAGGATATCAGTATCTCAGAGAGGCGATCATTCTTTCGGTGAAGGATAACGAGATGATAAGTTCAGTAACCAAAATACTCTATCCGACGGTTGCAAAGACCTTCAAAACAACTCCTTCAAGAGTTGAAAGGGCAATCAGACACGCAATTGAGGTTGCGTGGGACAGAGGCGATGTTGATGTTCTCAGCTCATATTTCGGCTATACCATTCAGAATGAAAGAGGCAAGCCCACTAACAGTGAGTTTATTGCAATGATAAGCGATAACCTCAAGCTTCAAATGAAAACCGTATAAAACAAAAGCGGCAGAGAGCTGGACTCTCTGCCGCTGAGTTTTTAATAAATTATGCTGCTGCGAGGATTGAAAGAATGAGACCTGTGAGAATGGGTGAAAGGTCAAATGCGCCTGAGGGAACCTTGAAGAAGCTGTCGTCTACATCAAATGAGATGTCATCAAAGTATGTATACTGAACTGAAAGAGTCTGTGAATTTGTAACCTTGAGCATCTTGAGGGTTTCGCCTTCAAAATAGAATCTTGTGGTAACAAATTCTCTGTCGTTGTATTCCTCAACATAATATTTTACGCCGTCAACAGTCTCTTCATAGCTGTCGATGTACTGGATGAAGCTCTGAGTGAGGTTTGCTCCCTCTTTGACAAGAGTCCAGATATCAGCGTCCTTGAGCGGATTTTCTTCAAGCTTTACATAGAAGAAAGGAAGAGTGGGTGAGTAAGCATAAATGCCTTCGTCAGAAACAATAACCTTGACTTTAAGGAAGCCTGCTGTGTACTGATATGCAATTGTGTCTCCCTTAACAGCAATTGTGTTCTGGATTGTTGCGGGCATGAAGCCGAAAAGCATTGTCTGACCTGAACGGAGAGTTACCGAAAGCTCTGTTGCGGTTTCAATTTTATCGAGAAGAGCGTCGGCTTTGGGTGTGTCAGCGGCAAATGCGTTAACCGAGAAAAGGGAAACAAGCATTATGATCGCCGCAACGGCTGCGCTTAAAAATCTTTTCATTGAAAAAACCTCCTTAGTTTTTTACAATTTTATCATATTTTATCCGATTTTTCAATAGTTTCGTTTAAATCAGCGATGCAATGACCGAATTTGAAACTAAAAATCCGTTAACAGTCAGCGAAATCGCACTGTCACTGACTGCAACAAGTCCATGTTTTTGAAGCTCTTTCGCTTTTTTTATTATACTTTCAGGCAAGGAATAACCGAATCTTTTTTTGAAATTTTCAAAAATCAATCCTTCCGAAAGTCTCAGTGCAAGCATGATGTATTCTTCTTCATCTCCGCCCTCGCCGTCGGCAACGGGAGAAATGCCGTTTATGAAGCCATCAATGCTGCGCTCATAACAGAATCTTTTTCCGTCAACAAAAGAGTGCGCCGAAGCACCGAGACCGAGGTATTCCTCGCAGTGCCAGTATTTGAGATTGTGTTTGCTCTCAAATCCCTTAAGTGAAAAGTTTGATATTTCATATTGATTGTATCCGCATTCAGCAAGCTGAGAAACGGTCTGCAAATAGAGATCGCAGGTTGTGTCCTCATCGGGAATGGGGAGAAGATTTTTTCTCGAAAAAAACGGCGTTCCTTCTTCAATTTTGAGAATGTATGCGCTGACATGCTTTGCTCCGCTGTTTTTGCAGAATTCGATGGAGTTTTTCAGACTTTCTTCCGTCTGATTAGGTATGCCGAGCATAAGGTCGAGCGAAATATTGTCTATTCCCGCAGAGTGAATTCGCTTTATTGAGGTTTCAACCTCTTTGCAGCCGCTCCGTCTGCCGAGCGACGCTCTTTCGCAGTCGTTTGCGCTTTGCAGACCCATTGAAATTCTGTTTATTCCGCTTTCTGCGATCTTTTCAAAATCAAAAACCGATGTTTCTCTGCCTGTATCCGACGGATTGCATTCAAGGGTTGCTTCGCAATCATCGGTGCGGCGGATATGCGACATTATTTTTGCAATGTTATCTGCACCGAGATGAGACGGAGTGCCGCCGCCGAAATAAACGGTGTCAAATATGCGGTCCGTTTTGTCAATTTCACGGCAGAGAGCGGAAACATAATTTTCCATAATATTTCCTTTAGGCGTTACCGAATAAAAATCGCAGTAAGGGCATTTACCGTTGCAAAACGGAATATGAAGATATAATCCGATAGGTTTCATTGTATCACCTGCAAAAAATGGCGGCACTAAGCCGCCATTTTGTTGTTTAATCGTTATCATCAAGCTTAAGGACTGCCATGAATGCTTCCTGAGGCACTTCAACGGTACCGAAGTGACGCATTCTCTTCTTGCCTTCCTTCTGCTTTTCAAGCAGCTTTTTCTTTCTTGTGATATCGCCGCCGTAGCATTTTGCAAGAACATCCTTGCGCATTGCTTTAACGGTTTCTCTTGCGATAATCTTTCCGCCGATACCAATCTGAATGGGAATTTCAAACATCTGTCTGGGAATATGCTCCTTGAGTCTCTCGGCAATCTTTCGTGCCTTTCCGTAAGCTTTTTCGGAATGGATTATGAATGAAAGTGCGTCAACGATATCGCCATTGAGAAGAACATCGAGCTTGACAAGATTTGATTTTCTGTAATCCGAAATCTCATAGTCAAATGAAGCGTAGCCTCTTGTTCTCGATTTGAGTGAGTCAAAGAAATCATAAATAATTTCATTGAGGGGAAGCTCATAGTGAATATCGACACGCTCGGGTGTGATGTAATCCATGTTTTTGAAAATGCCTCTTCTGTCCTGACAAAGGTCCATGATTGTGCCGACATATTCTGTGGGCGCATAAATATGAGCGTTGGTGAAAGGCTCTTCGCAGGAAGCGATGGTTGCGGGGTCAGGGTAATGAGTGGGGTTGTCGATTTCAACCATCGTGCCGTCTGTGAGGTTGATTTTATAAATAACGCTGGGGATTGTTGTTACAAGGTCGAGGTCATATTCTCTCTCGAGTCTCTCCTGAATGATTTCAAGATGAAGCAAACCAAGGAAACCGCAGCGGAAGCCGAAGCCGAGTGCGCCCGAGGTTTCGGGCTCATAGGTCAGAGCGGCATCGTTGAGCTGAAGCTTTTCGAGTGCGTCACGCAGATTCTCGTAGTCTGCACCGTCTGCGGGATAAACGCCGCAGTAAACCATCGGATTAACCTTTCTGTAGCCGGGAAGCGGCTCAGAGGCAGGGTTTTCAACGGTTGTTACCGTGTCACCGACTCTTGCATCGCCGACAGTCTTGATTGAAGCTGTGATATAGCCAACCTCGCCTGCGGTAAGTTCCTTGCAGGGCTCAGGTTCGGTTGCTCTCATATAACCGGTTTCAACAACGGTGAATTCAGCACCCGTTGCCATCATTCTGAGTGTGTCGCCGGGCTTTATTTTGCCTTCCTTGACTCTTACATAAACGATAACGCCCTTGTAGCTGTCATATACAGAGTCGAAAATAAGCGCACGGCAGGGAAGGTCATCCTCTGCTTTGGGGGCGGGGATTTTCGCAACAATCTGCTCAAGCACCTGCTCGACATTTACGCCTGTTTTGGCAGAAACACGGGGTGCGTCCGAGCAGTCAAGACCGATAACATCTTCAACCTCAGCGGAAACTCTGTCAGGGTCTGCGGACGGGAGATCAATTTTGTTGATAACGGGAACAAGCTCAAGGTCATGATCAAGAGCAAGATAAGTGTTTGCAAGTGTCTGAGCTTCAACGCCCTGAGATGCATCAACAATGAGAATTGCGCCTTCGCATGCTGCGAGTGAGCGGGAAACCTCATAGTTGAAGTCAACATGTCCCGGGGTGTCAATGAGATTGAGAACATAGTCGTTGCCGTCCTCAGCGGTATAGTCAAGCTTGACTGCGTGAGCCTTGATGGTGATTCCTCTTTCTCTTTCGAGGTCCATTTTGTCAAGCAGCTGAGCGGTCATATCTCTGAGTGCAACGGATTTTGTTTTCTCGAGCAGACGGTCTGCAAGAGTTGATTTTCCGTGGTCAATATGAGCTATTATGCAAAAATTTCTGATGTTTTCTTTTGAAACTGCCATAGGTACTCCTAAATTTAAAATTAAATGTTTGCCAATTCTTCAAGCTTGCGGTCAACCGAGCTTCTGCCGATCCACATATCTTCCCACTTGTGACCCGCAATCTCTTCAAGTCGCTTTTTGTCGCTGCCCGAAATCTGGCATGTGCCTGTTTCGTGCTTTTCTTTGATAACCGCCTGAATGATTTCGTGGTCATGCTTCTTCATCTTGTAGCGGAATGTAAGGAAGAGCGAGATTGCCATAAAGATTGCAGGAAGCCAGCTGACTGCAAGGCGGATACCGAGTTCAGCGGTGCCGGAAAGCATTTCATAGCTCGGATTGTTGACATCGTAGCCCATATAATAGAGCATATATCCGAGTGCGCCGGAAGAAATGCTGAGACTTGTCTTTTTCAGGAATGAATTGAAGGTTGAGATAACGCCTTCGCGTCTTCTTCCGGTAATAAGTTCATCTACATCGGTGACATCGGGCTGAATGTTGTTGACAACAAAGCCGGGGCCTGAGAAACCGAAGTTGTAGAGAATGGATGCAAGATATATAAAGAATACGGGTGTTGCGGGAGTTGCGAAACCGTTGATAAGCAGACCTGCAATCATAAACGGAGTGAGCGCAAGACCGCAGAAGCGTTTGTCCATATATCTTGAAAGAAAATAGTTGAACGGTCCGCCTGCAATCTCAGCGACGCCTGCGATGGTCTGAAGCATTGCAAAGTGGCTGTATTTATCCGCTACGCTTCGCATGAATATCTGGTCCGCATCGCCGTAGAAATTCTTTGCAAAGCTGTAGAACAAGCCGATAAAGAAATACTGTCTGAAAGCCTTATTTTTGAACACTTGTATGTATTCTTTGAAGAAATATGAAAGATTAAGCGGCGGGTTAACCATGTCGGTCGAACTTTTTTCTTTTGTTGAAAAGAAAGTGACAATCGGCGACCAGCAGAAGAAAAGCACAAAGCAAATACCGCAAAGAAGATATTTGGGTCTGTCTGCAGCAGAAGGATTGTCAAGACTTACACCGCCGAGAATTATACTCATGAATATAAATGACGGAAACATACCAAACATATTGAATATATATTCCATTATTTTATATTGAGTTCTTTCAAAATATCTTGGTGCAATGGTAGGCAGCATTGCAGCGTGGGGGATGTTCATCATGGTGTAGCCCGTGCTGTAAATAAACGAAGCCATGAGATAATAAATAAAGAGCGCTGTCATATTGCCCGAACCTGAAATGCCGAACGAATACCATTTCATGAAATAACCGATAAGAAGAATGGGAAGCGCTGCTATTATCCAGACTCTGTGCTTGCCCAAGCGGGACTTTGTTCTGTCGGTTATAAAGCCCATTGCAAGGTCGGTTATCGCATCAAACACGCCTGCAATGGTGCTGATTGTACCGGTCATTCGGGTGTCGAGACCTTCAACATAATTCAAAAATTGCTGATGGTATTTACTTAAGGGGTTGGTGACACCGCCGATGGTGATGTTTGCAACGTTATATCCGACAATCGGCCTGAGATATTCCCATGTGTTGCCTTCAATGCCTACGGCGTCCTTGATTTTGTTTCCGAAACCCAAAGCAAATCCTCCTTTTTTAAATATATATACTAAATAATAATACCAAATTATATTTAATAGGTCAAGATATTTTCTTGACGGGATTTGACTAAAATGCTATTATATTGTCAACGAGGTGAAAAATAATGATTATCTTTGTTGCAATGCTTGCGATTATGTGTTTCATGGGAATCCGTGTCTGCGCCAAAAACGGATTTGAGGACTATATGTCTCCTCAGAAAACGGGTTCAATCAAAGGCGTTTTTGTTGTTATTGTTATTCTGTCTCATGCAAGGCAATATATTTCTCTTGACAATTCAGCCGTGAATATGCCGTACAAAGAGCTTATGTCCTTTCTGGGTCAGCTTATGGTAGTTGCTTTTCTGTTTTATTCGGGCTACGGTGTTTTTCTCGGTCTGAAAAACAAAGAGGGATATGTAAAAAGCCTTCCCACGAAGAGAACGCTGAAAGTTCTTTTGCATTTTGACATTGCAGTTCTGCTTTTTTACATAACGGGTCTCGCTCTGGGCAAGAGCTACAGCGTTGAGAAGCTTTTGCTTTCTTTTGTCGGTCTCGATGCAGTAGGAAACAGTGCGTGGTTTATTTTTGATATTATCATTCTTTATCTGCTCACATTTGCTGTTTTTATTTTTACAAAGAAAAGAATGGTCCTCGGAACAGCAATAATGACGGTTGCTTCGTTTGCGGCAGTTATTCTTATCCGTGAATTCAAGGGTAATGAATACTGGTGGTGGGACACAATAATGTGCTATCCTCTCGGCATGTGGTATGCACTTGCGAAGCCGTATATTGACAAAGTACTTCTTCCCGATTTCAACAAATGGCTTTCCTGCACGGCTGTAACAGCAGTGATATTCTTCGCAATGAATGAAATATATAAAGCAACAAACGGCTCAAGAAAGATTTTTGTTCCGATGGCGCTTGTTTTTGCGATTCTGATTGTTCTCGTGTCAATGAGAATAAGCGTCAATAACGGAGTTTTGCAGTGGTTCGGAAAAAGAGTTTTCGGGATCTATATTCTGCAAAGAATCCCGATGATTGTTCTTTCGCATTTCGGTGCAAACTCCAATCCCGTTCTTTTTACAGCGGCAAGCCTCGCAATAACAATAGTGTTTGCGGAAATCTTCGAAAGAGCAATGGATAAGCTTGATATTCTTTTGCGTTTGAGCAAAAAACCGATAAAGAAATAGGAAAAAGCAGCCGTGAGGCTGCTTTTTGTTTGCGTTCACAGGAAAACAATCACATTTTAACAAAGTGTTTACAATTAAAATGTTGACAAACGGGGATAAATTGGGTATAGTAATAACAGAGATTAGCACTCGAAAGGTTTGAGTGCTAAAATTAGCACTCCCGTGAAAGGCAGGTGTGAAAGGTGTCCGGACTCAGCGAAAGAAAAAAGCAGATTCTTGCCGCAGTTGTTGAGCAATATATAAAGACGGGTGAGCCTGTCGGTTCAAAGGAGCTTATTGCCTTAACGGGCATGTCGGTTTCATCGGCGACAGTGCGAAACGAAATGAGCGAGCTTTCCGCTCTCGGCTACCTTGAGCAGCCTCATACCTCGGCGGGAAGAGTTCCGTCTCAGATGGGTTACAGATATTATGTTGATTATCTTATGAAGCCCCGTGAGATAGATGATCTGAATAAACGCCTGATTGATGCGGGAATATCAACCGCAGTCGGAGATCCTGAGAAGATAATCGTTCAGGCAGGCGAGCTTCTTGCGGATCTGACAAAATGCGCCTGCGTTTCGAGTACGCCGGGCGGAGATACGGTAACAATTTCAAAAATAGAGCTTGTTCCCGTAGGCATTCATTCTGCAATGCTTGTGCTGCTGACCTCAAACGGAATTCTCAAGAGCAGACTTTGCAGGCTCGATTGCGAGCTTAACGCAAAGATCTGTCAGGAGTTTTACAATATAGTTCAGACTTATATAATCGGCAAGCCTGCTGCAGATATAAATGTTGTTTCCATGCAGACGGTTGCGGCTTCGGTTGACGGAGATGCATTCGCAATGCTTCCGCTTATGGCGGCGGTCTGCGAGCTTGCCAAAAGCACGGCAGATTCAAAAATAATGCTCGGCGGCAGCTCAAATCTTTTCGGCTATAAAGGTTACGGAAGCGACGCTATTGAGCTTCTTGATTTTCTGAGCAAAAAAGAGCCGATTTCAGCGGTTATGAATGACGCAAAAGACCCGCTGAATGTTAAAATCGGCAAGGAGAATATATACAGACAGCTTGAAAATTCAAGCGTTATTGTTGCCAAATATTCCGTTCGGGGTAACGATTCGGGAATGATAGGTGTTATCGGACCGACCAGAATGGATTATGAAAATATAATTCCCAGCATAAAGTATCTTACAAATCTTGTCGGCAGTCTGATAACTCAGGCGCTTGAAGAATAGAAAGGAAGTCAGAATGAAAAAGGAAAAAGAGACACCCGTAACCGAAGAGGTAAAGGAAGAGGCTGCGGTTGAAACAAAAGAAGAGCAGCTTCAGAAGGCACTCGATGAAAAGAACGATCAGTTTCTGAGACTCTGCGCTGAATACGATAATTTCCGCAAGCGTTCAATTAAAGAAAAGCAGGATATTTATTCATCTTCGCAGGCTGATGTTTATAAAGAACTGCTTCCCGTTCTTGATAATTTTGACAGAGCGGCAAACAACGCTGATGTAAATCTTGAAGATTACAAAAAAGGCATTGAGCTTATCTTCAATCAGTTCAAAGATATTCTTACCAAAAACGGAGTTGAAAGCTTCGGCGAAATCGGCGATGAATTTGACCCCAATATCCACAATGCGGTAATGAGCGTTCAGGATGACACTCTCGGCGAAAACGTTATCGCAGATGTTTTTTCAAAAGGCTATAAGCTTGGCGACAGAGTAATCAGAGAAGCTGTTGTCAAAGTTGCAAATTCATAAATAATTTCTTTTTAATACAGGAGGAAACAAACAATGGCAAAAATTATTGGTATCGACCTTGGCACAACAAACTCATGCGTGGCAGTTATCGAAGGCGGCGAGCCCGTTGTTATTGCTAACGCAGAAGGCGCAAGAACAACTCCCTCTGTTGTTGCATTCGGCAAGACAGGCGAGAGAATGGTAGGTCAGGTTGCAAAGAGACAGGCAATCACAAATCCCGACAAGACCGTTGCTTCAATCAAGAGACAGATGGGTACAGATTATAAAGTAGCTATCGACGATAAGAAGTATACACCGCAGGAAATCTCGGCTATGATTCTTCAGAAGCTCAAGGCTGATGCAGAAGCATATCTCGGCGATACAGTAACTGAGGCAGTTATCACTGTTCCCGCATATTTCACCGACTCACAGCGACAGGCAACCAAGGATGCGGGCAAAATCGCAGGTCTTGAAGTAAAGAGAATCATCAACGAGCCTACAGCGGCAGCTCTCGCTTACGGCATCGACAAGGAAACAGATCAGAAGGTTATGGTTTATGACCTCGGCGGCGGCACATTCGACGTTTCAATCATCGAAATGGGAGACGGCGTTCAGGAAGTTCTTGCAACAGCAGGTAACAACCGTCTCGGCGGTGACGATTTCGACCAGAGAGTTATTGACTGGCTTGTAGACGGCTTCAAGGCAGAGCAGGGCATCGACCTTCGCGGCGATAAAATGGCTATGCAGAGACTCAAGGAAGCTGCAGAAAAGGCAAAGATTGAGCTTTCGGGCGTAACAACCTCAAACATCAGCCTTCCCTTCATCACTGCTGATGCAACAGGTCCCAAGCATCTTGAAATGACTCTCACAAGAGCAAAGTTCAACGAGCTCACAAACGACCTCGTTGAAGCAACAATGGCACCCGTTCGTCAGGCTATGAGTGACTCAGGTCTCAAGACAAGCGAAATTGATAAGGTTCTTATGGTCGGCGGTTCTTCAAGAATTCCTGCTGTTCAGGAAGCAATCAAGAAGTTCATGGGCGTTGAGCCTTTCAAGGGCATCAATCCCGACGAGTGCGTTGCAATGGGCGCAGCTCTTCAGGCAGGCGTTCTCGGCGGCGATGTAAAGGGTCTCCTTCTTCTTGACGTTACTCCGCTTTCGCTCGGTATTGAGACAATGGGCGGCATCAACACAAAGATTATCGACAGAAACACAACAATCCCCGTAAAGAAGAGTCAGATTTTCTCAACTGCAGCTGACAACCAGCCCTCAGTTGAAGTTCATGTTCTTCAGGGTGAAAGAGAATTCGCAAAGGATAACAAAACTCTCGGAATCTTCCATCTTGACGGAATTCTTCCCGCAAGAAGAGGCGTTCCTCAGATTGAAGTAACATTTGATATTGATGCTAACGGCATCGTTCATGTTTCCGCTAAGGATCTCGGCACTCAGAAGGAGCAGTCAATCTCCATCACTTCATCAACCAACATGTCCAAGGAAGACATTGAAAAGGCTGTTGAAGAGGCAGAGCGTTTTGCTCAGGAAGATAAGCAGCGCCGTGAAGATGTTGACACACGCAACGCAGCAGACCAGATGGTATATCAGTGCGAAAAGCTTCTCAGCGAAGAGGGCGACAAGTTCAGCGATGACGAAAAAGCTGCACTCAACGAGAAAGTTGATGCACTCAAGGAAGCGCTCAAGGGCGAGGATATGAACCTCATCAAGTCAAAGCAGGAAGAGCTTACCCAGAAGTTCTATGAGGTTTCAGAGAAGCTTTATAAGGCTGCTCAGGAGGCTGCACAGGCTCAGGGCGCAGATGCAGCAGGTGCAGAGGGCTACACAGAAGCAAACTACACCGATGTTGACGACAACAATCAGTAATTCTTTTCGATAAAAAAGGAGTATTCCCGTGGCAGATAAGCGAGATTATTATGAGGTCCTCGGCGTCCAGAAGGGCGCAGGGGACGATGAAATCAAAAAAGCATACAGAAAAAAGGCGAAGCAGTATCATCCCGACCTGAATCCCGACAATGCTGAGGCAGAAGCAAAATTCAAAGAGGTCAATGAGGCCTATGAAGTGCTTTCCGATGCCGACAAAAAAGCACGCTATGATCAGTTCGGTCATGCGGGTGTTGACCCCAATTACGGTGCAGGTGCAGGCGGCTACGGCGGCGGTTTCGGCGGAGGCGGTTTTGACTTTGACCTCGGCGACATTTTCGGCTCATTCTTCGGCGGAGGTTTCGGAGGCGGCAGACAGTCAAATCCCAACGGACCCAGAAGAGGCGAGGATATTCAGACGAGAGTTACCATTTCGTTTGAAGATGCGGCGAAGGGCTGCAAACGCACGGTTGATATTAACCGTGTTGACACCTGCTCGGAGTGCCACGGCTCCGGCGCAAAGGCGGGCTCTTCACCCAAAACCTGCCCCGACTGCGGAGGCAGAGGCTATGTTAATGTTCAGCAGAGAACCGCTTTCGGCGTTATCTCAACGCAGAAATCTTGCCCGAAATGTCAGGGCAAGGGCAGCGTGATTGAAAATCCCTGCCAGAAGTGCCGCGGCACGGGCAGAGTCTCAACGAAAACAACGGTTGATGTTAACATACCTGCGGGTATTGATGACAGACAGGTTTTCAATGTCAGCGGTGCTGGCAATGCTGGTGTTAACGGCGGACCCAAGGGAGACCTCAAGGTTGCTGTTTTTGTCAGACCTCATCCTCATTTTGAGCGAGACGGCTATAATGTATGGCTTGAGCAGCATATCAGCTTCACTCAGGCGGCGCTCGGCGATAATCTGAGAATTCCGACCCTTGACGGCGATGTCAGATTTGATATTCCCGCAGGAACACAGTCAGGCGCAGTTTTCAGCCTTAAGGGTAAGGGTATACAGATTCTCAACGGCAGAGGCAGGGGAGACCAGCTTGTTCGCATTGTTGTTGACACTCCCAAAAACCTTACTCAGAAGCAAAGAGATTTGCTCGTTGAGCTTGAAAAAGAGCTTGGAGTCAAGAGAGGCGCACCTGTTGGTTCAAACCAGAAAAAGACCAGCTTTTTTGATAAATTCAAGAATGATTAAAGAGAAAAGCCGTGCTGCCCGATGCGGCACGGCTTTTTCAGGAGTTTTGTTATGAAAATTGACGGAATAGTTTTTGACCTTGACGGAACATTGATTGACACACTTGAGGACCTGAAGGACAGCGTTAATTTTGCTCTTGCAAAGTATAGCTTCCCTTCAAGAAGCCTTGATGAAATCCGCTCATTCGTTGGTAACGGAGTGAAAAGACTTGTTTATCTGAGCGTTCCTGAGGGAACAAGCGAAGAGATAAGCGAGAAATGTCTTGAAATATTCAAAGAGCATTATAAAGGCAACTCACGCAACAAAACAGCACCCTATGACGGCATTTGTGATATGCTTGCAACAGTTAAAGAAAAAGGATATAAAACAGCGGTTGTAACCAACAAAATTCAGGATGCTGCAATTGAGATTATACGCAGCTTTTTTGGTGATAAGATTGATGTTATCATCGGTCAGGTTGACGGCGTTGCGCAGAAGCCCGAGCCCGACGGAGTCTGGCTTGCACTTGAAAAACTCGGCGTTTCAAAGGAGAATGCGGTTTATGTCGGCGATTCCGAGGTTGACTGCATGACTGCGCACAATGCGGGAATTCCCTGCGTCGGTGTAACATGGGGCTTCCGTGACCGCAGTGTGCTTGAAGAGCATAAGGCAGAATTCATTATCGATAAGCCTGAAATGCTTTTTGACTGCATTTAATTGGCAATAAAAGAAGTCAGTGCAGGTGTTGACAAAATCCGCACAGTATTATATAATAAGCTGTCAATAGAATATGTCCTTATTAAGAGCGGCTGAGGGACAGGCCCCGTGAAGCCCGGCAACCTGTGTTATGCAAGGTGCTAAATCCTGCGGCGTAGAGCCGGAAAATAAGGTGTTTTCGCCCGCTGAAGACTCCTTCAAGCGGGTTATTTTTTTAGGACTGGATTATTGATAATTCAAAACAAAGAGGTAAAGGATATGGCAAACTATTTATTTACATCGGAATCCGTAACCGGCGGACATCCCGACAAAATCTGTGATCAGATTTCAGACGCAGTGCTTGATGCGATTCTTGAAAAAGATCCCATGGGCAGAGTTGCCTGCGAAACCTGCTGCACAACAGGTATGGTTCTCGTTATGGGTGAAATTACAACAACTGCAGAGCTCGATATTCCCAAAATCGTAAGGGATGTTGTTAACGATATCGGTTATAATAATGCAGAGTACGGCTTCGACTGCAACACATGCGCAGTTATGACCGCTCTCGATAAGCAGTCAGGCGATATCGCAATGGGCGTTGACAGACTCGGCGCAGGCGATCAGGGTATGATGTTCGGCTTCGCATGCGATGAAACTCCCGAACTTATGCCTCTCCCCATTTCGCTTGCACATAAACTCTGTGCAAAGCTTACGGAAGTTCGCAAAAACGGCGTTCTCGGCTATCTCCGTCCCGACGGAAAGAGTCAGGTTACCGTTGAATATGACGAAAACCACAGACCCGTCAGAATTGATACGGTTGTTATCTCTTCTCAGCATTCAGCTGATGTTTCGCTTGAGCAGATAAGAGCAGACATCATCGAAAAAGTTATCAAAACAACTCTTCCCGCTGATATGCTTGATGACAACACAAAGTATCACATCAACCCCACCGGCAGATTCGTAACCGGCGGTCCTCAGGGTGACAGCGGTCTTACCGGCAGAAAGATTATTGTTGATACATACGGCGGATATGCCCGTCATGGCGGCGGTGCATTCAGCGGCAAGGACCCCACAAAGGTTGACCGTTCAGCTGCTTATGCTGCCCGCTATGTTGCAAAGAACATTGTTGCTGCAGGTCTTGCATCAAAGTGCGAGGTTGAGCTTGCTTATGCAATCGGTGTTGAGCAGCCCGTTTCTGTTTTTGTTGATACCTTCGGCACAGGCAAAATTGCAGACACCGAAATTTCTGCAATTGTCAACGATTTGTTTGACCTGAGCCCCGCAGGAATCATCAGAACCCTTGACCTGAGAAGACCTATCTACAGACAGGTTGCGGCTCTCGGTCATATCGGAAGAACGGATATCGACCTTCCCTGGGAAAAGACAGACAGAATTGAGGATATTAAAAAAGCGGCGAAAATTTAAGTAAAGGTGGATTCTTATGAAGCTTTCACTTGTTGTCCCGTGCTATAACGAAGAAAAAAATGTTTCGCTGTTCTACAATGCAGTGAAAAACGATTTCGCATCGGCAGACTTTGATTATGAGATAGTGTTTGTCAATGACGGAAGTAAGGACGCAACATTCAAAGAACTGCAGAAGCTTTGCGCAGGCGATATTCCCGTAAAAATAGTTAACTTTTCAAGAAACTTCGGCAAGGAATCGGCAATGTATGCGGGCCTTAAGGAGACAGAGGGCGATTATGTAACAATAATTGATGCCGACCTTCAGCAGAGACCTTCGATTGCGCTTGATATGGTGAGGATGCTTGATGCTGAGCCTGAATATGACTGCGTTGCGGCATATCAGGAGGAAAGAAAAGAAAGCAAGCTGCTCATTTTCTTCAAAAACAGCTTCTATAAGCTTATCAATAAGTTTGCGGACACTGAATTTGTTCAGGGCGCAAGCGATTTCAGAACCTTCCGCAGACCTATGGTTGAAGCGGTTCTTTCAATGGACGAATATTTCCGTTTCTCAAAAGGGCTTTTCTCATGGGTCGGATTCAACACAAAGTTTATTCCTTATGAAGTTGAAGAAAGAGCAACGGGCACTTCCTCGTGGTCATTCATGAAGCTCTTTAAATATGCTCTTGAAGGAATCTTCGCTTTCACAACGGCACCGCTCAGAATGGCAACCGTTGTCGGACTTCTGACATCGTTTCTTTCAATAATTTATCTTGTGGTTGTTGTTATTCAGAAGCTTTTCTTCGGTATTTCCGTTGCGGGCTACGCAACAATAGTTGCGCTCATTCTCTTGCTTGGCGGAATCCAGCTTCTTGCGCTCGGAATAATCGGCGAATATATTGCCCGAACCTATATTCAGACCAAAAACCGCCCGATTTACATTGCAAAGAATGTTATCAAAAACCATAAATACGATAAATAACAAAACAGCAGAGACTTTCGTCTCTGCTGTTTTTGCATGCTTACTTATATCAACTCAATATCCGCATAAACTGCATTATGGTCGGAATAGAATTCGCCGTCAATGAGCTTGTTGATAACCTTGAAGCTGACGGGTCTGACTGTTGCCTTATCAACGAAAACAAAGTCAATTCTTTCCCTGATTTCCTCGGGCCTGAAGCCGTGGAAAGTGTAGCAGTCATCGGTGTCGGGAGCCATTTTTCTCGAGTCGCCCATATTTGCACTGACCATAACATTATAGCATTCCGAATCCTGGAAAACATTGAAGTCGCCTGTGCAGACAACGGGAAGTCCGCCGAATGAAGCCGCTTTTTCCTGTATCATCTTGACGCCGTTAATCTGCGCATTGACACCGACATGGTCAAGATGGGTGTTGAAATGGATGTATGATTTGCCGCTTTCCTTATGGGTGAGCTTGACATATGTTGCGTTTCTGATGCATGCGGCATCCCAGCCTTTTGAGGGCTTGTCGGGTGTTTCCGAAAGCCAGAAGTTGCCGCTTTCGCTTGCGGTGAATTCATCCTTAAGATAGAAAACTGCGGAAAATTCGCCTTCCTTGTCGCCGTCATCTCTGCCGACTCCGACATAGTCATATTCGGGAAGGTTTGCGCAGAGCGCCTGCATCCATTCCCAGTGCGCTTCCTGCACGCCGAAGGAAGAGGGCTTATATTCCTTGATGACACTGCATACAAGGGGAACTCTGTTTTCCCACCATCTGTGATCCTTGCCTGCGCAAAGAACATTGAACGAAAGAATTCGGAACATTATTTTACACCTCCGTTAAAAAGTGTCATTTCCACGGTAAGGGGAAAATGGTCGGATGCGAGAACATGGTCAATGAAGCCTGAATCTATTCTGCTTGATTTGACTGATGAAACATAGCCGTTAACGAAAATGAAGTCAATGGGCTTTGTTGAGGGATAAACAACATGATAGCCGTGATATGTTGCATGATTGTCTGCTTTTTCGGCGAGATATTTAGTGTCTTTGAGTCCGCAGTCAACGAGAGAGTTATAGTTGTCTGAGCCTTCATCAACATTGAAATCGCCTGTTAAAACAACAGGGATATCAGGTGCGATTGAGGCGATTTTTGCGGTGATAAGTGAAACGGACTCTGCTCGTGCTTTGTTTCCGACATGGTCAAAATGAACATTGAAATGAGCGTAAGTGAAGCCGTTTTCTTTGTTTTCAAGAATTGCATATGAGCAGATTCTGTTGCATGCTGCATCCCAGCCGAGCGACGGCTCGTCGGGTGTTTCGGAAAGCCAGAAATGACCTGAATCAACGAGGTTGTATTTATCCTTGAGATAGAAAATTGCGCTTGATTCGCCTTCTGATACACCGTCATCTCTGTATTTTTCAATGTGCGCATAGTCGGAAAGTCCTGCAGCCAGAGTGTCAACCCAGTTTTTATCGGCTTCCTGAACGCCGAGGGAGTCAGGCATCTTTTCGGTTATTGTGTTTATGATATGAACTGCTCTTTTTTCAACGGCTCTGATTCCGCTGCCGCTGATTTTGAGGTTATAGGACATTATCTTAACATCCTGAGTTATAACGGATTCCGAAATGGGATTGGGATTGACATTGACGGGAGGCGTGTCGGGAGTAATGCCCTGCGAGGGGGTCTGAGGCACGATCATGGTGATAATTGATGTTATAAGGGCAACCAATGCCTGCATAAGCTTGAAATACATTTTTTATCTCCTTTCAGTTGAAAAGCACAAGGGTTGAAGCAACGGGGTGATGGTCTGACGGATAGATACCGTTGAGCTTGTTGCGGTCAACAGCGTAGCTGCTGACGGATTTGACAAAGCCGTTTGCAAAAATAAAATCAATGGGAAGCTCTTTGGCGGTAAGATCCGAATAGCCGTGGAAGGTGCCGTCGTTATCGTCGGAGCCTGAGAGCACTCTCGAATCGGCAAATCCGCTTGATATAACGGATGAGTACATTTCGCTCTCTGCATTTTCGTTGAGGTCACCTGTGAAAACAACGGGCATATCGGGGGCGATCTCAGAAATCTTTTTTGTTACAACGGCAACGGATTCCTGTCTTGCGATAACTCCGATATGGTCAAAATGAGCATTGAAATGAGCATATGTAAAGCCGGTTTCCTTATTCTTCAGAACAGCATATGTGCAAACTCTGTTGAACATTGCATCCCAGCCTTTTGAGGGCTTGTCGGGTGTTTTTGAAAGCCAGAATGTGCCGCCGTCTATAAGCTCATACTTATCTTTCTTATAAAAAATCGGGCTTGCTTCTCCGCCGAGATCTCTGTCTCTGCCGACACCGATGCAGTCATACTCAGGGAAAGTTTCCTTAAGTATACCATACCATTTTTCGGTAACCTCCTGCATTCCGAAGGAATCGGGATTGTATTTTTCGACATTCTGCTTTACGAGCGGAGCTCTGTTTTCAGGGGCTTTTTCGCCTGTGCCGCCCATATAGATGTTGTAAGTCATAACGGTTACGCTCTGCTCGAGCTTGGCTTCGGGGATTTCAGCGGGATTGACAGGGGTTATGGGTGCGGGAGTGTAGAATAATGAAAGAACAGCTGTTACGATTGAAAAGAAAAAAGCGATAATTTTGTCAATCATTTTTGATTTTCTCCTTTACAGAATATTTTTTAATGCGGAAATATCAATAATATCGATGTTTTCCGCTTTTTTGATAACTTCATAAACTTCTCTGAGCATTTTCATGATTCCGCCGATTTCGTTGCTCTCGGCGTTAAGAACAATAATCGGGTCATGAACGCTCAGACGGAGCAGAAACCAGCCGTTGCCGCAGCTTTCATCTGCATTGATTCTGATTCCTTCATGATTATCAGGGCATGCACACCAGCCCTTGTGAGAAGCTGATTCTGATTCAAAAAGCGAAATGATTTTTTCGCCTTCGGGTTTGAAATTATCGCAGAGAATTCTGAATCTCAGTTCTTTTTCTTCGGCGGGCTCCTGAAGCGTTGCAATCAGGTCATCAAGAGTTTTGCCTTCCTTTGCGAGTGCGGCAGCTTCAATTATCAGCTTTGTGATAAGATATGCACCGTCATCAAGGTAGTAGTTTTCGGCAAACGCCGCATGCCCCGAGGTTTCCATTGCAAGAGGGCAGGGGATGCCGCCTTTTTCAAGTTCAATCTGTTTATTGATAACATTGCGGTAGCCTCTCCTGAATCGGAGATGTGTGCCGCCGTTTTCTTTTATGAATCCTGCAAGACCGTCAGAGGTTACGCTGTCTGTAACTATAGTGCCGCCGGGGCAGGAGGTCAATGCAACCTTTGAGGCGAGCGCAACAAGTCTGTTGCGGTTGATTTCAAATCCGCCCTTGCCGACACATGCCGCTCTGTCAACATCTGTATCGAAAATAACGCCGAAATCAGCGCCGGAGTCTGCAGTTGCTTTTGATACGCACTTCATTGCCTCTGCGTTTTCGGGGTTGGGTGCGTGGTTGGGGAAATTGCCGTCAGGCTCAAGATAAATGCTTCCTTCAATGTCCGCACCGAGCGGCTTCAGAACATCGTATGCATAGAAACCGCCTGCACCGTTGCCTGCGTCAACAACGATTTTCATTCCGTGAAGAGGATGAAGTCTGTCGTTTTTATCATCAACGCCGTCGATAATCATTTCACGCAGAATTTCGGCATATCTTTTCATGAAATCGCATCTAACGCAGTCCGACTCAAGATTTCCTATGGGGTTTTCTATTTCTGAAGCGGCAGTAAGAATATCCGCAATATCGGATGAATCAAGACCGCCGTCACGGGTGAAGAATTTAAGTCCGTTTCTGTCTTTCGGATGATGGCTTGCGGTAATCTGCACTGCACCGTCGCAGCTCATGTCAACAGTTGTCATGAACATTGCAGGGGTTGAACTTAATCCGCAGTCCGCAACGCTGACTCCGTTTGAGGTTAAAGCTCTGATGACCGCGTTTTTGATTCTTTCGGCGGAAAGACGGCTGTCATGACCGACGGAAATATAAAGCTTTTTCTTGCCTGCTTTTTCTTTCAGCCACTGTGCGAAGGCTGCACTTGCCCTCATCACCATTTCATCGCTCATATAAAGCGGATTTGATTCATCGCCGAGGGCATAGCCTCTGATGTCGCTGCCGCTTTTGAAACGGGAATAATCCATTTTTATTTCTCCTTTGAAAAATATTCGTCGGATACGGAAAGAAGGAATTCATACATCGGTGAATACGCTTTGAATTGCTTTCTGATTATTTCAATGATTTTTTCGCTCTCAAGGTCTTCAAGCTGACCTGAAAATGAAATAAATCCTACATCCTTTGCGTTATAGTATTCCTCCAATCCGTCGGGGCAATCCGCAAACGGGCGTTTATACTGTCTTTTGAAAAATACCGAGCCGCTTTTTACGCATTTGTCAGCGGCTTTTCTGAATTCTTCGGGTCTTTCGCGAAGATTCTTTCTGAATGTTTCAAGAAGTCCGGGCTCATCGCCGTAAAAGCCGATACCCATTGAGTAATTTGAAGGAGTTACCTCAAACCAGAAGCAGGGATAGCCGAGCCATTCATGTTTTGGCCTCATAAACATAATCCACATGTTTTCACGGTAGAGGCTTTTGTCTTTGGTGTAGCGTGTGTCACGGCGTACCCGTGATACCATTTTTGTGGGAATGGTGTTTAGCATCGGGTCAAGAGAGAGAAGCTCTTCGCCGATGATTCCCGCAATCTGACGCATGGGGACGGTTACGCCCGCTTTTATCTGCTCTTTATGCTCTTCATAATATGCTTTTGAATTTCTGAATCTGTTATCCGCAAGCATGAAGAGAGAGTCTCTTGTTATTCCGCTGTATTCCATTAAAGCAAACCGTCCTTTTCGAGCTTCTGCGCCGCAAGCATAACTGCGGTTTTTGCGGAGTGGAAATTGATTCCGCCCTGAAGCCATACCGCAAAAGGCTCACGCAGGGGAGCGTCTGCGGAAAGCTCAATTGATGAGCCCATTATAAATGCGCCCGCAGCCATAATGACCTGGCTGTCATATCCCGGCATGTCCCACGGCTCCGGTGTAAGATGGGAGTCAACGGGTGCGCCAGACTGAATTCCTCTGCAGAAAGCAATCAGTCTCTCAGGCTTTTCAAGGCAGAGCGCCTGAATAATATCATGGCGGCTTTCGCTGCTTGAGGGAGTAACCTTAAAGCCGAAATTCTCGAACATTGCGGCAGTGTATACGGCGGTTTTGACAGCCTCACCGACAACATGAGGAGCATTGAAAATGCCCATGAACATGTTTCTGTTTTCGTCAAGAGAGCAGCCGACCTCTTTTCCGAGACCGGGAGTTGTTGCACGGTAAGCGCACATCTCAACAAGTTCTGCTTTGCCTGCAATGTATCCGCCCGTTCTTGCAATTGCGCCGCCTGCATTTTTTATCAGAGAGCCCGCCATAAGGTCTGCGCCGACCTGAGTGGGTTCAGTTTTTTCGACGAATTCGCCGTAGCAGTTGTCAACCATTACGATTATTTCGGGGCTGACGGACTTAACTGCTTTTACTATTTCGCCTATTTCATCAACGGAAAGAGTGGGTCTGAGGCTGTAGCCTCTTGAACGCTGAATATATGCCATTTTCGGCTTTGATTCAGCAGCTGCTCTGATAGCTTCAAGGTCGGGTCTGCCGTTTTCGTCAAGGTCAACCTGGGCGTAATTTACGCCGAAATCCTTGAGGGAGCCCATTCCTTCACCGCTGAGACCGATAACGCTGTGAATGGTGTCATAGGGTGTGCCCGTAACGCAGAGCATTGTGTCGCCCGGGCGGAGCACGCCGAAAAGAGCAACTGCAAGAGTGTGGGTGCCGCAGGTGAAGCTGTGGCGAACGATTGCATCCTCGGCACCGAAAGCTTCGGCATAGATGCGGTCAAGCTTTTCTCTGCCTCTGTCGCCGTAGCCGTAGCCTGTAGTGCCCGAAAAATCCGCTTCGCTTACGCAGTTTCTGATGAATGAAGCAAGCACCTTCTGCTGATTATATTCAGTTATTTCTTCAATTTTTTCAAACTTTGCTTTTGCTTTGAGAAGAGCTTCATCGGAAGCTTTCTTGATTTTTTCGCTGATATCAAAAAATCCGTTCATACCGTTTCCTTATCTTTTATATATTCTGTTAAGTGATTTGAAAAATTCTCTGTCAGCATTCATAAGCTGATCTCTGGTAACTCTGTAGCTCCAGTTGCCGTCGGCAACACCGGGGGTGTTTATGCGGGTATCGGAGCCGTACATCAATAAATCCTGAATCGGAATGATTGCAAGGTCGCTGACACTTGCGAAAATTGAACGAAGGAGCACGGGGCATGCGCCTCCCCAGTCACCGCCGCCAAAGCCGCAGTATTCAAGCGTTCTGTTTCTGACCTCATCGCCGCTTTCCCACAGATAGCCGAAAAGGGTGTTGTTATCGTGAGTGCCCGAATAGGCGACCGAATTCTTTATGTAATTATGGGGCATGTGGATACTGTTTCCGCCGTCAAGAAAACCGAACTGAAAAACTCTCATTCCGGGGAAGCCGCTTTCATCAACAAGCGCACGCACTTCATCGGTGATGTCACCCAGATCCTCGGCAATAATCAGCTTATCTTCATGACCTTTTCTTATTGCTTCAACAAGCTTCATTCCGGGTCCTTTGACCCAGATACCGTTTTTTGCGGTTTTTTCGTTTGCATCAACGGACCAGTAGGATTCAACCGCTCTGAAATGGTCGATTCTTACGCCGTCAAACATTCCGAGGGCATGGTCAATTCTTTCCTTCCACCAGCTGAAGCCGTCTTTTTCAAGAGCATCCCAATCGTATAGCGGATTGCCCCAGAGCTGACCGTCTTCAGCAAAATAATCGGGAGGAACGCCCGCAACTCTTGAAGGATAGCCTTTTTCGTTGACCTGAAAAAGTTCTTTGTTTTCCCAGACATCGCAGCTGTCATCCGAAACATAGATAGGGATATCGCCGATAATGCTGACACCTTTTGAATTTGCATATTCCTTGATTTTTGCCCACTGAGTGAAGAATTCATACTGAATGAATTGCCACATTCCGAGCGTTTCGCTGTCGGTTATTTCGTTTGTTTTCCATTCCTGCCACGGCTTGAGACCGTTTTGCTCGCGCAGAGTCATAAAACGGCAGAAAGATTCGAGGCGGGGGTGACTTCCGATAAATTCCTCGATTTTTTCCTTTTCGTTGCAGTTGAGATATGCTTTTCTGAGAAGAGCCATTCTTTCCTTGCCGAGTCTTTTGTATTCGGAGGAATACGGGGTTTCCTGCTTGCAGGATTCGAGGTCGGAAGTAGAAATATATCCTTTTTCACAAAGAATCTCGGGGTCAACAAACCAAGGATTGCCTCCGAAAGCTGAAAATGATTTATAAGGGGAGTTGTATTCATCGGTAACGGTGAAGGGCAGCACCTGCCACACCGAAAAACCGAGGTCAACAAGATAATCAATGAATTCAATTGCATTTTTTCCGAAGTTACCTATGGAGTAATCTCCGTAAAGCGAAGAAATATGCATGAGAATGCCGCTTTGTCTTTTCATTATGGGAATACCTCTCGATTAAAATAATATAATTACTATACCATATTATGTGTCGGAAATAAAGTGATTTCAAAAAAAACTTGATATTTTTAGCGATAATGGTTATTATTGATATATACAGAAAAAACTGCACTCATTCCGCAAGGAGTGCTTCGGATTTACAGTATAAGTAAATGCAATCGCGTAAAGGTGAATAGCTTTACAAAAACATCGAATGATACATATTGGAGAAATGCAGATGAATTTACCTGAAAATAAAGCCCTGAAAGAGGCGTATTCCCTTTTATATCATGAAACTCCGCTCGGTTTCTATAACTGCGGCAGACTGTGTGACGGACTATGCTGCAGGGGCGACTGTAAAGGTATGTGGCTTTACCCTTATGAGGAAGAATTGTTCGCCGAAAAGGAAGGCTTCGAGGTCTGTGAGACTGAGGGAAACTTCGGTTATCCAATGGTTATTTGTCAGGGTGAGTGCGACAGAGCGGAAAGACCGCTTGCGTGCAGAATTTTCCCTCTTTTTCCGCTTGTTTTTGAAGATGACGGAAAAATCAGAATCAAGGTTGTCTTTGACCCGAGAGCGATAATGTGCCCTCTTGCAAGAAGTGAAAAGCCACTTGACGCTTCGTTTATAAAAAGCGTGAAGAAAGCGGCACGCTATATTATAAGAGATGAAAAAATTCTTGAATATATGAAAGAAGTCAGCGCAGAGCTGACGGATATTATCAGATTACGGGAGTTGTTGGATTAAAATGAAAAGAATTGTTGCCGCAATTATGGCGGCAGTTATGCTGTTTATGTGCAGCGGCTGCAGAATCAGCGATGAAACGGCTATTTCGGCGTTTGCTTCGCTGAAAGAGCCGCCCTATGACTATGCAAAAGCGGCTTACACTGTTGCGGTTGCTGCCCGCTGCAATATGACTGCAGCGTTTCTTGAGACTGTTATCGGAAAAGAAAAAACGAAAGAAATTGTTGCTGAGATTGAAAATGGCAGCTATACAGATGATTTATGGCTTGAAAAAGCGGGCTTCAGCTACAATGTTATGAAAGATTTGCTCAGCGGAAATATCAGTACCGAAAACATTTCGTATCGGGGCGATAACGGAAAAGACAGTTTTACATTTTCGTTTGTTGGAGATATTCTTTTTGACCCCGATTTCAACCCCATGTATCATGCAAGCGTCAAAGGCGGCGTGCTCAACTGCATTGAAGATGAAATTCTGAATTATCTGAGAGCAAGTGATGTTTTTCTGATTAACAACGAATTCACATATGGCGAGAGGGGAAAACCTCTTACGGGCAAAACATGGACTTTTCAGGCGGCCCCGTCAACTGTTAATCTGCTTAAGGATATGGGTGCAGATATTGTTTCGCTTGCCAACAACCATGTTTATGACTACGGCGAAATCGGATTTGCAGACACCATGGCGGTGCTTGATGAAGCTGAGATTCCGTATGTCGGTGCCGGCATGAATATCAGCGAAGCCGCTGAGGGATATTATTTCATCATAAACGGCATCAAGGTCGGAATTGTTGCCGCAAGCAGGGCTGAAAAAGTTTCATTCACACCCGTTGCAGACTATAATAAGGCGGGCGTTATGGGCACCTATGACAGTGAAAACTTCCTTAAAGCAGTCAAATTTGCAAAGAGTCAGTGCGATTATCTGATTGCTTATGTCCACTGGGGAACTGAAAACAGCACGAAGCTTGAAACTGCGCAGAAGGAAATGGCGAGAGAATATATTGATGCAGGCGTTGATGCCGTTATCGGCGGTCACACTCACTGCCTGCAGGGCATGGAATTCTATAACGGAAAGCCGATTGTTTACAGTGTCGGCAATTTCTGGTTCAACAGCAAAACTCTTGACTCCTGCGTTATCACTGTTGAGCTTGACAGAGATATGAATCCGAAAATTTCAATTCTTCCTCTCAAGCAGCAGAATTGCGAAACAAGGCTTCTGACCGGTGAAGATGCAAGAGATTTGTTTGACAGAGTTGAAAGCTATGAGCCGCAGGGTGTGACCATACTTGACGACGGTACTATAACGCCATCTGCAAAAACCGAATAAACTGATACAGCAAAACCCCGTCTGCAACAGACGGGGTTTATGTTATAATTCAATGCTTTTACAGAAATCTTCTAAAATTCCGTTTATTGTTTTTTCGTTGTCACTGAAAAAGCAATCGCATTTTTTCATTATTTCTTCATTGGCATCAATGTTTTTGTCCTGTTCAAGCTCCAGATAGGCGTTGAATGCAGCCCGGATGTTATTTTTCATAGAGTCAGGAAGAATGCTGCACAGAATTTCAAGCTCTTTGCGGAGATCGCCGTTGCTATCGGTATTAAGAAAATACTGATAGTGTCCGCCGTTGGCAACTTCACCCTGATAATTCATAACTTCATTATAAGGAGAATCGATTTCACCGTCAGACCATTTGCTCCACATCTTGTTCCATTTTTCTTCGGCTTCAGACAAAGAGCTTGTTTCAACCGCTTTATTCTTCTTGCGCTTGAACAAATCAAAAATCATTTAATTCACCACCGTTTTACTGATAAATAAACTATATCACTTCAAAAGCGAAAAAGCAACATATATTTAATCGGTGTTGATTTGTTCATATTTAAATGTTATAATGCTTTAAAAATAATAAACCGCAGGTGAAGATATGGATAAGAAAAGAAAAGTTTTATTGGTTGTTAACCCTTGTGCAGGCAGAAACAAATCAAGAGCAGGCACATTTGATATTGTTGACAGATTTTCAAAAGAGAATTATGAGTTTGACATAAAAACAACAACTTGCCCCGGCGATGCAACCAACATCGTAAAAGAACACATTGATGATAACGATATGGTTGTTTGCTGCGGCGGCGACGGAACTCTCAACGAGACCATCAACGGAATCATGCAGCTTTCAAGAAGAGTTCCCGTAGGTTATATTCCCGCAGGCTCAACAAATGACCTTGCGGCAACTCTCGGTATACCCACAGGAAATATTAAAGAGGCAACTGATGTGATTATCGACGGTCACACCAACGGCTATGATATCGGTCTTTTCAACAACAGATTCTTCTCCTATGTTGCGTCATTCGGTCCTGCGGCGAAGCTTTCATACGCAACCTCGCAGAAGCTTAAGAACAAATTCGGCAGAAGCGCATATTATATTGACGGAATTTTCAGACAGATGCTTCCTATTCTTAAAGAAATTAAGCCCATACACATTAAAATCAAACATGACGGGGGCGTCATTGAGGATGATTTCTTCTTCGGCGCAATTTCAAATTCAACCTCTGTTGCAGGTCTCTTCAAGTATGATGAAAATGATGTCAGACTTGATGACGGTGTGTTTGAGGTTATTCTTGTCAGAAGACTCAAAAGACCGACTGATGCATTTGCGATGATTGAAAAAATCAAGCGCAGAGATTATGACGGCGATAAGCTTCTTTATTTCAAAACATCAAGCATTAAACTTACCTTTGACAAACCATGCAACTGGACTCTTGACGGTGAATACGGCGGAGATCATACCGATGTCAGAATTTCCGTTCTTCCCAGAGCGATTGATATCTGTTCACCCGAAAACCCGCTGTTTGTAGGGGATAAGAAAATGGTTAAAAGCAAATAACCAAATAAATATGGCTGTTACCAAACGGTAACAGCCGTAATTTTTTTTATTAAAGATTAAGGAAATCTCTTCTGTAAACATCAAGAAGATTGAATGCCTTTGCGATTTCAACAAGGTCGGGGTCTGTGATTGTGTTGACTCTGGGGAGATGTGCTGTCATCATATAAAGCTGTGCAGCCTTTTCAACTGTTTCGATAAGACCGAATGCTTCGTCAAGGTCCTTGCCGCAGCCGTAGATGCCGTGCTGACCCCATACAACGAGTCTGAATTCTTTCATCTTTTCTGCGGTTGCAATACCGATTTCGTTTGTGCCGCATACCATCCAGGGAAGAATGCCGATTCCGTCAGGGAAAACAACCATGCATTCGGTACACATTTCCCAGAGAGAATGAGTGAATTTCTTCTCGTCAAGCTCATGAACATATGTCATCGCAAGAGTGTTTGTGGGATGGCTGTGCATGATAACTCTGTTTTCGGGATTCTTGCTGAGTCTTGAAATGTGGCTCATGAGATGAGCGGGAAGCTCGCTGGTGGGTCTGCCGCCGTCGCTGTAGCCCCAGAGAAGATTTGCGGTTGTTCCGTTTTCAGCGATTCTGATGATGCCGAGATTGTTTTCGGGGTCATCTTCAACATTCTTGAAGTATTTGCCTGTGCCTGTAACGATGAAGATTTTGCCGACGAGAACGCTTGCGTCAAAGCCCATTTCAATTGTCCTGATGGGAGCATCGATGTCAAGATATTCTGCAACTTCATCATTTTCAAGCATCATGCTGATGTTGCCGCCGTTTCTTTCGTCCCAGCCCATGCGGTACATGTTTGCTGTTGTTTTCATCATGCCCTTAACAAAGGGTGCATCCATTATGTTTTTCATATTCTGTTCACCAAAACCTTTTCTTCATATTCTTTTATTATATTAAGATAATTGCTTTCAACATTCTGTCTTTCAAGATATTCGTTCCAAACATCGCCAAGAGGCATTGTTTTCATATCTTCGCTTAAAACCATGAGCGATGTGAAATCCGCATTATCCTGAAGCTCTTTCATTTTTGCCGAGGGCTCAAGAAGTGCGTTGAGAAGAGCTTTCTGAACGCTTCTTACGCCTGTTACCCATGCGCTGATACGATTGATGGAAGCGTCAAAGTAGTCAGTTGCAATGAACACTCTGTCAAGCGCATCGTTTCTGACGATTTCCTTTGCGATTTCCTTGGTTTCGTCATCGAGAAGAACAACATGGTCGCTGTCCCAACGAACGCCTCTTGTGACATGGAGAGCAATTTTTTCGTTGAATGCGAGAAGAGCGGAAATCTTGTCTGAAACAAGCTCAGTGGGGTGATAGTGACCGTTGTCCATAAGAGGAACAATGCCGTTCTTTGTTGAATAGCTCAGGCAGAATTCAGCTGAGCCGACTGTATAGCTTTCAAGACCGATGCCGAAAACCTTGGATTCGAGGGTGACATAAACCATGCTCTTGTCGTAGGGCACGGAAAGAATTTCGTCAAGCGACTTTTTGAAGCGGAGTCTGGGAGAAAGACGGTCTGCGGGAATATCCTTGTAGCCATCGGGAATCCAGATGTTCATTACGCAGGGAATGCCGGTTTCTTTTGCGAAATAATCGGAAAGTTCAACGCAGCGTTTGCCGTGCTCAACCCAGAATGAACGGGTTTTCTCATCGGGTGAAGAGAGGGTGAGGCCGTCTTTTACCATGGGGTGTGAGAAGAAAGTGGGGTTAAAATCAATTCCCATTCCTCTTTCCTTTGCAAAATCAACCCATTTCTTGAAATGCTCGGGTCTGAGGGCATCTCTGTCAGCTCTGTTACCGTCAAAAATTGCATAGCTTGCGTGAAGATTGAGCTTCTTTTTGCCGGGGATAAGGCTGAACGCCTTGTCGATATCTGCCATAAGCTCGTCGGGAGTTCTTGCCTTGCCGGGATAGTTGCCCGTTGTCTGAATACCGCCCGAAAGAGCATTATCGCTGTCGAAGCCGCCAACATCATCGCCCTGCCAGCAGTGGATTGAAATAGTGATATCCGAAAGCTTTCTGACAGCTTCTTCGGTGTCAATGCCTATGGAGGCATAAAGCTCTTTTGCACTTTCATATCTGCTCATAAAATTTCCTCCGTTGCAGAAATTTACTTTTGCTAACTATATATGATACTACGGTTTTGGGTTATTGTCAATGAAGTTTATTATAAATAAAAAATATGTAAGTCTGAAATGACAGCTATTGATTTTTTTTGCGCTGTATTGTAATATATAATGTAAGAATTTTGTAAAGGAATTGCGGATAATGATGGACTTTAAATATAAAGTGTCGGTTATTATACCTGTTTATAATTGCGCAGAATATCTTGAGGAATGCACGGAAAGCCTCTTCCGCCAGACGATGAGCCCCAAAGATTTTGAAATAATCTTTGTCAATGACGGCTCGAAGGATGATGGCGGAAAAATATGTGCCGAGCTTGCAAAGAAACATGAAAATATCGTTTTTATCGATAAAGAAAACGGCGGTGTTTCGTCTGCAAGAAACAGAGGTATCGAGGAGGCGGAAGGAAAGTATTTTGTTTTCCTTGATGCTGATGACACTCTTTCCGAAAACACTCTTAAAACGCTCTATGAATTCTTTGAGAAGCATTATGACGAAACAGACCTTGTAACATATAAAATTATTCCTCACCGCGACGGCAAAAAGCTGCCCTTGCACTACAGATACAGAATTCTCGGCGAATCGGGAATCTATGACCTTAATGAGGGCGATAATTGCTACATAGCGCAGTCAACAATGAATATCTGCGTTAAAAACAGAGGCAAGGGCAACAACATTCTGTTTGACACAAATCTGCGTTTCCATGAGGATCAGAAATATGTTTTCACAACGCTCAAAGAAAAGCTGACCCTCGGTTATTGCAGCGAGCCTGAGTATTGGTATCTCCGCAGACCGGGCGGCGCAACAGGCTCAATCGGCAAGGCATATTATATTTTTGAGGATACAATGGCTCTGTGGGAAAGCTTTTTCGGTCTTTATCCCGAAAACGGAGTTCCGAAATATCTTCAGGCGCTCTATCTTCAGGATATATCATGGAAAAGTGTTTCAGATGTTCTTCTTCCGTATCATTATGAAAAAGAAGAGTTTGACAAAGCAGTTGAGAGGATAGTGTCTCTTATCCGCAGAATTGACGATGAAGTCATAATCAACCGCCCCGCAATGGATATGTATCACAAGCATTATCTTCTGCAGCTTAAAGAGAGCAAAAATATCAGGCTTGAGTGCAGGGATGACGGGCTTGCTCTTGTTTTTAAGGGCGAAGAGGAAATATATAAATCGGAAAAGGTGACGGCGGTTGTCAACAGACTGAAAATTACCGGCGGCAGGCTGAAAATCGATGCCTTCCTCAAATCTCCCGTATTTATGTATTCCGATGAGCCTGAGCTCTATCTTATCAGTAACGGAAAGAGAGAAAAACTCGTACTCAGCCATTCGGAATGTGAAAAATATCATGCGGGAATTGAAACAGCGGTTTTCTGGCGTTTCATGCTTGATATTGACATTGACGAAACCGAAAAATTTGAGCTTGAATCTGTCATCTGCGGAAAAACATATAAGCTGTATTATTACTACGGAGCGTCCGTGCCGTTTTCGCATGATAAGAGAATCAAGGCGTTTTTCTCCGACGGAAAATGTCTGCGAGAGAAAAAAGGCGTTTTCAGCATAAAAAAGAACAAGACTCCGTCGGGAATTATCCTTGCGCTGAGGGTTCTTATCTATCACTTTTTCTATTATCTTAAAGTCAATCCCAGAATTCTTGTTAACAGATGGATAGGTCTTTTTGCAAGAAAGAGCAAGAACAGAGAATGGATTTATCTTGACCGTTACGGTGTTTTTGACAATGCATATGACCAGTTCAAGCATGATATAAAAATCCGTGACGGCGTAAAGCGCTATTACATTCTCAATGAATGCGATTGGGATACTCTCGAAGAGAAGTTCTCTCCTGAAGAGAGAGAGTATGTTGTGAAGTTTGGCTCGGTAAAGCACAGAATGCTTTATTTCTCATGCGAAAAGCTGATTACTTCATTCTCAAATCTCTCAAATATCTGTCCTTTCGGTGCGGCTGCCTTCAGATGGTATACCGACCTTACAAGGCACGAAATAATCTATCTGCAGCACGGAATTCTTCATGCAACGCTCAAAAATATGTATGCAAAGGAACGGTGCGTTGTAGATAAGGTTGTTGTTTCAAGCGGTTTTGAGGTTGAGAACTTTACAGAGAATTACGGATATGATGAAAGCGACCTTATCAAAGCCTGCATGCCCCGATATGACGCAATGAAGATCGGCGGCAAAAAGAAAAACAGAATTGTTTTCTCTCCCTCATGGAGAAGCAATCTTATAGGTCCTCTTGTCAACAATGAAAGAGCGGAAATGCCCGAAGCGTTTCTTGCTTCTGATTTCTGCAAGCAAGTCAGTGAATTTCTCAATTCCGAGAGACTCTTCAGGCTGCTTGAAGAAAATGACCTTTATCTTGATTTCAGAAACCATCCCATTTTTAAATGCTACAACGGATTGCTTGATATCAGGAATGAAAGGGTCTGCACCGATAATTTTGACACCAATACGGACGAATACCTCCTTATGATAACGGACTATTCTTCTATTGTGTTTGATTCGGTTTATATGAATTGTCCCGTTGTCTACTTCGTGCCCGATTATGAGCAGTTCAGGGCGGGCGTTTCGCATAACTACAGAAAGCTTGATTTGCCGCTTGAAAACGGATTCGGTCCGTTTGCGCAAAGTGCCGATGAGCTTCTTGGCTTTCTTGAGGAGTATGCGAAAAACGGTTTTGAACCCAAAGAGCCCTATGCTTCAAAGATGAAGGATTTCTTCCTTTACAGAGATGATAACTGCCGCCAAAGGGTTTATGAAGCAATCAAATAAAATATCGGATACACGGTGCCTTGCAAGGAATTCAGTCTTTGCAGGGCACTGTGTTTTTATATTGTCCTCTTTCGCCTTGGGTTGTGTGTTGTATAGATGAAGGGAGGATAAAGTAATCTTAAACTTTTTCATTGCAACAGAAAATGAAAAAAATTTCCACTTATTTAATGAGAGGATAAAATATCCGCTCATCGGGGGACAGACTGTCTGTCAAAAAACACAAACGTATAAAATGAAAGTGAGGAAAAACAATGAGAAGAAAAATCAAACAGTTAACGTCAATTATTCTCTGTGCAGTCATGCTGTTTTCGGTTCTTCCGATGTCAGTATTTGCAGCCGAAGAACGCAAGGTTATCGATTCGGGATTCTGCGGAGCAGAGGGTGAAAATGTCAGCTGGACACTCTACGATGACGGTGAGCTTGTCATCAGCGGCGAGGGCAAGATGGATTGGTACGAGCTGAATTCCGCTCGTAACCGTAAGCTGCCCGGATGGCATGGCTATTATGATAGAATTGATGTGATAACCGTTGAAGAGGGTGTCACGGATATCGGACCCGATGCTTTCTCTGCGGGTGACAAGGAAAAAGGCTATTCTCCCGTTTCGTACTATAAAATAAGCTTGCCGAAGAGCCTTGAATATTTCAAAGATTTTTCATTTGACGAAAACAGAATCCCGGGAAAACATCTTGCTGTCTGCTATGCGGGAAGTGAGGAAGAATGGAAAAATGTCTGGGGCACATTCTCAGGCTCAAAATTTGTCGGCATTTATTTTAACGGCGAAGAGCCCGACACTTTCTGCGAATTGGTTAAATCATCCGGAGAGGTTGATGTTGTTACCCATTATTATGCTTCGGATCCCGAAGCTGCGAAAATAGAGTGGTACACAATCAACAAAGGCGAAGCAACAAAGGTAGGAGAAACTTCCTCAAAAAGCAGCGAGGTTGTAACGCTTGAAATTCCCGATTATAAGAGAGGCGAAGTTTATCTGCAGGCAAAAATCATCGATGCTGACGGAAATGTTATAGTTTCATCTCAGGAGTTTTATATCGGAAAGAACCCAACAGCTATTGACTATATAAAATATTATTTTCAGGGTGCGGCAAATAATCTGATGTTCCTCGGATTCTGGGTAAGAGTTATATTGCGTATAATCCCTGAGCTTTTCAGAATGATGATAAGAGATATCATAGGCTGAATACTGAAAGGAGAAAGAATATGCTTTTGTTTTACGGACCGTTTCTGCCGATTGTGCCGTTTCTGATTTTGCTCGAATACCTGCCGGATGTGATAGGCGAACCGATTCAGGCGGTCATTCTTGGCGGCGCTTACAAAATAGTTGAAGGTCTTTCGGGGATAATCAGCTTTATTTTCTGAATTTACAACAGTAAAAGGGGAGACCCAACGGTCTCCCCATACTTTATAGCTATATTAAAATTTCATCAAAGCTTACATTGAGAATTTCTTTGATAAGCTTGATTTCGTCAGGATAGAGGTGTCTTTGACCGACCTCAATTTTTGCAAGTGCGCTTCGCGTTATGTCGCAGCCGCTCACCTGAAGCCTGGCTGAAAGCTGTTCCTGCGTCAGACCCGCATTTTCTCGTAAATCCCTTATTCTGCCGCCGACGGCTTTTTCATAATCATGATTCATATAATGTCCTTTCTTGCACCTGAATAGGCGCAAAATTTCCTTGACATTATTTTATGTTAATGATACAATCTCTTTGCACTCATATAGGTGCAAAACGGGCGAAAAGAGAATATTTATTTAGCAAAGGAAGAAAAACAATGAATCTTATTATATCAAAAGAAGAAATGCTTGAGGGAATGAACAAAATGAATTCCTTCGGCACAAGACTGACAGGAAGCAAGGGTCATAATGATTTCATAAACTGGCTGAAAGACGAAGTTTCAAAAATGGATATCCCCATTTTCAGCGACCCTTTTTATTTCAGACGCTGGGAAGAAAAGCACTCATCAATCGAAATTATAGACGGCGACGGTGTTGTTGATATTCCCATTTCATCTGCTTACCCTTATTCGGGCGAAACGAGCGCAGACGGAATAACGGAAGAGCTTGTCTATGTTGACGGCACACGCTATATGTGGCTGAAGGATAATTGCACCAAAGAAGAAAATGCCGATAAAGGCTATGAGGATTATGAAAATCCGCTCGTTTATAAATCGGCAGGCAGGGCTGAATGAATAATCTTAAATAAATCTTAATATTTTTTATGCAACAAAAACCGACTTTTCTGACACTTATATTATGAAAGGACAAATTACGGGGGACAGTTATTTGTCATAAATTTTGACGAAAAGGACGGTATGTTATTATGTATTGCAAGTATTGCGGAATAAGATTAAGAGGTAATCAGACTGTTCTTTGCAGCGTTTGCGAAGCGCTGAAGGATGATGCGGGAAAAAACGCTGAAGAATTCTCCTATTCAAGAGAAGAGCTGAGAGACACCCGAAAAAAGAAACCATCGGTCAGAAGATTTGTTGTCAGCATGATGATTGCTGCGGTTATTTCTTACGGCGCAGTTTTTGTTTCTGATGTGATTGCAGCCGCCGTGCACTGAAAACCTGTGCTTAAAACTACCCCTTTCGGAATATAATGATACGGAAAAGGGGGATTACCATGAATTGCTGTATAACTGAGCTTCGGTGTAAAGAGGTTATCGACAAATCTGACGGATGCCGCCTCGGGCTTGTGAGCGACATCGAGGTTGATCAATGCTGCGGAAGAGTGGCGGCTCTCATCGTTTTCGGCAGACCGAAATATTTCGGACTTTGCGGAAAAAGGGAGAGGATACGCATTTGCTGGGAGGATATCGAGGTCATCGGCAATGACACAATCCTTGTCAGTCGCTGCCACAGAGATGATAATCCGAGAAGAAGACAGAGGACATAAAAAATACCGAGCAGGGTTTTGAACCTTGTTCGGTATTTTTATTCAGAGATGTGAGGATAGGGAAGATTTACGAATCGCCAGTTCAGATGAATTGAGTTATTTATCAAAGGTAAACAACGAAGAAATAGAGTTATATATGTCATAAAGCGTGGGAATATTAAAATAAATGAATTCGGGATAAGAACTGTAGCCGCCGTGATTTAATTCCATATAAAGTGAAAAGTATGAGCGAACAAATCCGTAATCACCTATGCCTTGTTCGTCTTTGTGCAAGTGGCATGTATTTAAACTGAAATCTCCTGCAGTATAATAGGTGCTGCTGTCTTCTTTAACTTTAACAATTTCATGTTCACCGTTGGGATAGGTGATTTTCAGAACCATTCCTGAAAATGATAATCCGAAATCGCCATAAGCAATTCGGCTTCTTAACGGAGAGTACAGTATTTTAACATCAACATTTTCAATGACACCGCCGCAAGGAAAATCATCTTCAGCAAATGCGGGGGTAAATGCCGGGATTAAAATAAAAACAGTTAAAATAATTGCAATAGTTTTTTTGAACATTGTAGTCACTCCTACCAGTAATATGTTTATTATAACGCATACGGTTATAAATGTCAAATAAAGGAATAAAATGCAAAGAGAGGGCGGAATCCGGAGATTCCGCCCTCTTTTTATGTTTGATTAAATCAATATTTGAAGTTCTTGTAGAGAATGTGAGTTGAGCCTGTTGCGTTGCCGCCGCCTGCTGCATCGATAACAACGTCGATGTCGAATTCAACAGTAAGGCTTACAAGGTTACCTGTTGCAGCGTCAATAACAGCAACAACCGTTGCGTTTGAGTATTTTTCTTCAATAACTGCGCTGCTGAGAACTTCGCCGATTGCGCTGTAGATAACGGGAGCAGTCTTGTGGTCAAAGTAGCTCTTGTCTGCATCGCCTACGCAGATACCGCACTTGTCGATGGGAGCTTTTGTCCACTTTTCTGATTTTGAAGCCTTGCTGGTGCCGCCCTTAACATTGAGAGTGATTGTGTATTTGCCGTTGTTGTCGGTGCAGGTTGCCTTTGTTACATCAGCTTCTGAAAGAGTGCTCTTGCGGAGATAATGATGGGGAACGTCTTCTGTCCATTCGCCCTTGACAACATCCATGGTGTATCTGTTTTCAGCGCCGATACCCATAAATGAATAAATAAGGTCGCCGAATGTCTTGAGAAGGAAACCTGCGTTAAGGGTTTCGTTGTCTGTGTAGCGCTCTTTGTTAAAGCCTACTTTTGCGGCATAAGCCTTGTTGATTGCATTGTTGTAATATGCAATGATGTCAGCGGTTTCTGTGGGAGCAACAGCTGTTGTTGTCTCGCCTGCTGTTGTTGTTTCGCCAGCAACAGTTGTTTCTTCAGCTGCTGTTGTCTCTTCGGCTGCTGTTGTTTCTTCTGCAACTGTTGTTTCTTCAGCTGCTGTTGTTTCGGGAGCTGCTGTGGTTGTTTCGCTGTCTGTGTTTCCGCCGCAAGCTGCGAATGCAAAGAGCATTGAGCAAGCGAGGAGAAGTGCAAGAATTTTTTTCATTGGTTTTGTCTCCTTTTTTAATATAATAATACCTTATTGGTATTAAGTCCATTTTTAAACGGCTTCTATGAAGCGCATGAATGCTGCGTTGCCGTCAGTGTTTCTCTTGAAAACACCTGCGTGCTCAAGAACGGTTGAGAAAACTTTTCCGACCTCGGCGTGAAGAATGTCAGTGACATTTTCTGTGTTGATTTCAGGGTAAGAGCTGATAATATTTTCAGCCCATTCTGCATGAATAGCGGTTGCTTCGTTTTCACGGAGATTTTCGCCGCTGACAATTGCGTTTGCAAGATCCTCAAGCTCTTTTTTCAGCCTTGCAGGAAGAACTGCAAGACCCATAACTTCAATAAGACCGATGTTTTCTTTTTTGATGTGGTGAAGCTCTGCGTGGGGGTGATAAACGCCGAGAGGATGTTCGTCGGTTGTTATGTTGTTTCTGAGAACAAGGTCGAGCTCGTAGTCATCGCCCCTGCGCCTTGCGATGGGGGTGATGGTGTTGTGCGGAGTGCCGTTTGTTTCGGCGAAGATGAAAGCCGCTTTGTCTGTATATCCCCTCCATGCCGTGAGGATTTTTTCGGCAAGCTCAACAATGCTTTCTTTGTTTGCGGAGCGGAGTCTGATTGTTGACATGGGCCATCTTACAATGCCTGCCGCAACATCTTCAAATCCGTCGAAGGAAATCTCTTTTTCAATCGGGGCTCTTTCCATTGCAAATTCATATCTTCCGCCCTGGAAATGCTCGTGACTCAGAATTGAGCCGCCGACTATCGGCAAATCAGCATTTGAGCCAACAAAATAATGGGGGAAGAGTGTTACGAATTCGAGGAGCTTTGCAAATGCGGATTTATCAATTTTCATCGGAGTGTGGCTGCCGTTGAAAACAATGCAGTGTTCATTGTAATAAACATACGGTGAATACTGCATGAACCAACCCGAGTTATTGATTGTGATGGGGATGATTCTGTGGTTCTGCCTTGCGGGGAAATCGACTCTGCCTGCGTAGCCCTCGCATTCTCTGCAGAGCTGGCATTTCGGATAACCTGACTGCGGAGCGTTTTTTGCGGCGGCAATAGCCTTGGGGTCTTTTTCGGGCTTTGAGAGATTGACGGTGATGTCAATAGTGCCGTATTCGCCGTCATACTGCCATTTAAGGTCTTTTGCAATTCTGTCGCGGCGGATATAGTTCGTGTCACCGCTGAGGGTGTAATAATAATCCGTTGCCTTTTCGGGGGATTCGGCATAGAGCGAACGGAATTCATTTATAACCTGCGACGGTCTGGGTGTGAGTGCGCCCATGATTGCGGTGTCAAACAAATCTCTGTATGTTATTGAATCGTCAATGATTCCGTTTTCGGCTGCATAATTGCAAAGTGCGTCAAGCAGCTCGTTTACCTTGCCTTGGGCGGCTTCAACCGAATCATCGTATTCGTTCTTTTTAAGCAATGCAAGAACAGAGTTTGTGCAGTAAACTTTGTCGCTCTCTTCGATAAGCTTATGCTCAACGGCATAGTCTATCAGTGCTTTGATATATGAATCTGTCATAAATAACCTCTGCTTTCGACAAATATATATTAGTTATTATATACTTAACTTTGGTTATGTGCAAGAGTCTCTTTGAATTTTATTTAAAATATATTTATTTTTTATTTTCATTATGATAATATGAAGCTGTCAGGAGGGATATTATGAATTACGGTGATGCAATTATATGCATTCTTTTTACTGCGTTTGCCGCAAGCTACGGCTGGGGAATGAGAGGGTCTCTTATCGGCGGTGAAAAGGGAGCAATGCTTCCCGGCGCATTCATCGGACTCACTCTCGGCAGGTTTTCGGGGCTCGGCAGTATCGGAACTGCGGCGGCGGGGCTCATCGGAATGACCTTCGGTGGCACGGAAACCTACGGCGAAACAATAGGCATGGTGCTTCATCGGGGGAGAGAGGATTATAATCCCGTCAGGGGCTATATCGGTCTTGCGTACAAAGGCGGTTTGTGGTTTGCGGTCTGCGGCGGATTTATAGGGCTTTCGCTTTCTTACGGAGTTTATCCGAATTCCGATATCTTCATTTTCTGCCTGCTCATTCCCGTTATGCAGATTGTCGGTCAGCTTATTTTTAACAGACCCTATAAACCGGAAAAGAATAAATATCCGAAAATATATTTCTCAAAAACACGCCGCGAAGAGTGGGGCGGAAATTTATTCATGCTGATTTCAATGGTGATAATGGCGGAGCTGAGAGACGATCATTTTACCGTTATTATGATAGCAGGCGGTTTTATTTTTGGCGCAGTAGGCTGGCTCGTTGCAATGAGAGCATATGTTGCGGCAGTATTCCCGATGAAAAACGGAAAGTATCTCTTCGGCAAGCTTTATCATAAGGGGCTGATTGACGGTTGGAAGCTGATGGAGTTTATCCTCGGCGCATTCGGCGGATTTGGTCTGTCACTTGCGTTTTGTCTCGGGTATGATTATATTGAAATATATAAAGAAAGAGCTTCTTACGGCGGAGTCGGGTTTGCCGATGAATATATTGACGGCTGGGTGCCTGTGTTATGTTTGTTTTGTCTTGCAGGAATTTTTGCGGTAAATTTGATTGCGTTTGTGTGCGATAAAAAAGGCATAAATCTTAATTCATTTGTGCTCGACCATGTTGAGAGACCGTTTTACAATGTGATTCCGCTGATGTTTGTTCTGGTCGGTCATGGCTTTGCAGAAAGATTCATGAGTGCATTCATGCTCGTTTTTGCTGTCATCAACAAGCTGCTCTTTGACAGATTCAAAAAGGTCAATATCGTCACTCTGCTTGCTGCGGCTGCGGCGTGTGGTGCGGCTTATATGATTTTAATGAATAGAAGCATTTCCGCTTTTGACATTATCATTGCAGGCACCGTGCCTTACATTGCGGGAGAGCTTATCTGGATGTTGTCGAAGCAGGGCAGACACGGTAAAAGCATAAAAGAAATGTTGACAAAAACATCTCTGGCAACGGTTTTTCCGAGCTTTGTTGTCATGAGTCTGATTATAATTATTATATCATATAAAATTTTTGTTTTTTAATATTTACTTTTGAATTATCATATGTTAAAATGTTAAAGTGTAAAAGCGATTAAAGAAGCTTTTTGAAAGGAAAGTTTGATATGAGCGAAAAGATTAAGGACAAGAATGTTGATTTTATGTTTGAGGCAATTCTGAGCCTTCAGACCATGGAAGAATGCTATGCATTTTTTGAGGATCTTTGCACCGTTCCCGAAATCAAGGCTATGTCACAGAGAATTGTTGTTGCAAAAATGCTCAGAGATAAGAAGGTTTACAGCGATATCGTTGCCGAAACAGGTGCAAGCACTGCAACAATCAGCCGTGTTAACCGCTCATTGCAGTATGGCTGCAACGGCTACGAAGAGATATTCAAGAGGATGGAAGAATAATGTCTTACGATGATTTCTCCCGTTTTTATGACCTTTTAACCGATAATGTTGAGTATGAGAAGCGTGCAGATTATTTTTGCAGGCTTCTTTCAATGTGCGGCATAAACGGCGGCATAATGCTTGACCTTGCCTGCGGTACGGGCAGCATTTCCGTTGCGATGTCTGAAAGAGGCTTCGACGTTATCGGCGTTGATTCAAGTATAGGTATGCTCAATGCGGCGCGTCGCAAGGCTTTTGAGAGTGGAAAGGATATTCTTTTGCTCAACCAGAGTATGGATGAGCTTGACCTTTTCGGCACGGTTGACCCATTCGATCATTTCGGCAGTCTCCGGCAGACGATCCAGCGCCACAGCGGCTCTGGTCATGGCATTTTGCACCATGCCGAAGTTGCCGAAGGCATGCATGGTTTCTGCCACCTCTCTGATCTCCAGCAAAATGCCGTTATCCACATTGCTGCGGATATATTCGG
>JAZQEE010000031.1:0-110581 GCA_045538815.1 Acutalibacteraceae bacterium | reverse complement strand
CTCATCAAAAAAGGTGAGATTCACGCATTGCTTGGTGAAAACGGTGCAGGGAAATCCACATTGATGAGTATCCTTTTCGGCATGTATCAGCCGGATAAAGGAGAAATCAGACTTGAAGGCAAGACTGTAAAAATCAAAGATCCCAACGAAGCTAACAGACTTGGTATCGGTATGGTACATCAGCACTTCAAGCTCGTAGGCAACTTTACGGTACTCGAAAATATCGTACTCGGTGCGGAAGACACCAAGATGGGTGTACTGCAGCTCAAGGAAGCAAGAGAAAAAGTACTGGCGCTTTCGGAATTGTATCAGCTCAAGGTAGATCCGGATGCAAAGATCGATGACATTACAGTCGGTATGCAGCAAAGAGTAGAGATACTCAAGATGCTTTACAGGGACAATGATATTCTTATCTTTGACGAACCTACTGCTGTTCTTACCCCTCAGGAAACACAAAAGCTCTTTGATGTTCTCAGAAGGATGAGAAATGACGGAAAAGCAATTATCATTATCACACATAAGCTAAACGAAGTTATGGCTCTTTCTGACCGTGTTTCAGTTCTCAGAAAAGGCGAATATATCGGAACAGTTAACACTTCAGAAACAGATGAAACAAAGCTTACTGAAATGATGGTCGGCGAAAAAATTTCGCTCAATATAGAAAGAACTGAACCTAAAGATACTCAGAAGAGACTCGAAGTAAAAGATATCAGTTGCATTAACCGTGATGGCGTAACAGTGCTTAAAAACATTTCTTTTAATGTTAATTCAGGTGAGATTCTCGGCATTGCAGGTATTGCCGGCAGCGGTCAGCGTGAGCTTCTTGAGTCAATAGCAGGTCTTCAGAAATTAAACTGCGGAGAAATTATATATCATAATCCGCAATCAAATGAAACAGAAAATCTCAGAGACAAAACTCCCGTTCAGATAAGAGAACTCGGAGTCAGGCTCTCATTTGTTCCTGAAGACAGACTTGGCATGGGTCTTGTAGGCAATATGGATATTATTGATAACGTAATGCTCAGAAGTTACAAGAAAGGTAAATCCTTCTTCCTTGAAAGAAGGCAGCCCAAAGACCTTGCAAATAAAATCATTGAAGATCTTGGAGTTGTAACCCCGAGCGCAACTACTCCGGTACGCAGACTTTCGGGCGGTAATGTCCAGAAGGTTCTTGTCGGACGTGAAATAGCCTCATCCCCTACTGTTCTCATGGCGGCGTATCCCGTAAGAGGACTTGACATCAACTCTTCATATCTTATCTATAATCTCCTCAATAACCAGAAAGCTAAAGGCGTTGCAGTTATCTTTGTAGGTGAAGACCTTGATGTATTACTTGAACTTTGTGACAGAATCATGGTTATATCATCCGGCGAGATTTCGGGTATTCTTGACGCAAGAAAGGCAACAAAAGAAGAAATCGGCCTTCTTATGACCAAACACAGCGGAGGTGAAAACTGATGAGCGCAAAAACATCAAAGAACCATGAGCCTCTTTTTTATGTTACAAAAAGAGACTCTATCCCTACTCTCAAAGCGTGGCTTATCAGAATAATTGCCGTTGCCGCAGCCCTTATTGTCTGCGGACTTCTGACGATGTTTCTGACCGGAGAGAACCCTCTTAGTGTTTATGCTTCAATGATTGACGGCGCAATCGGAACAGAACGCAGAATCTGGCGTCTTATTCAGGATCTTGCAATTCTTCTTTGTATTTCACTAGCCGTTACTCCTGCTTTCAAAATGAAATTCTGGAACATTGGCGCTGAAGGCCAGGTTCTTATAGGCGGACTTGCAACGGCTGCTTGCTCAATGTTTCTCAGTGAATCGATGCCAACATTTATTCTGATTCCTGTTATGTTCATTGCTGCAATGGCTGCAGGCGCAATATGGGCTCTTATCCCCGCAATTTTCAAAGCACAGTGGAACACTAACGAAACACTCTTCACTCTGATGATGAACTATATTGCAATTCAGTTTGTTTCATATTTCTGTTTCGTTTATTCAGTTCCGAAGGGTTCCGGTAAGATTCCTCTTCTTCCTAAAGAAAGCTGGCTTCCTGTTATTGCTGACAATGATTATCTTATCAACATAATCATCGTTGCTCTTATCACAATTGCAATGTATATCTACCTTAAATACAGCAAGCACGGCTATGAAATTTCGGTTGTCGGTGAAAGCGAAAATACAGCTAAATACATCGGAATCAATGTAAAGAAAGTAATTATAAGAACTCTTATTGTCTCAGGCGCGATATGCGGTATAGCCGGTCTCCTTCTTGTAAGCGGAACCAATCACACCATTGCAAGCAACACAGTTGACGGCAGAGGATTTACAGCAATTATGGTTTCCTGGCTTGCAAAATTCAATCCTATAACAATGATTTTAACCGCATTTATCATAGTATTCCTTGAAAAAGGCGCCGGTGAAATTTCAACAACATTCGGTCTTAACAGCTCTTTTTCAGAAATCATTACCGGAATCATTATTTTCTTTATAATCGGTTGCGAATTCTTTATTAACTATAAGGTTAATTTCCGCAGCAAGAAGGAGGCGAACAGTAAATGATAATTGCTTTTATCCAGCGAGCAATAGTTCAGGGAATTCCCCTTCTGTTCGGCTCAACCGGTGAAATTATTACTGAAAAAAGCGGTAATCTGAATCTTGGCACTGCTGGTGTTATGTATGTTGGCGGTATTTCGGGAGTTATCGGTGCTTTCCTTTATGAGCATTCTGTTGAAACAGTTAACCCCGTTCTTGCTGTTCTCATTCCCCTTCTTTCTTCTGTTCTGGGTTCTGCTCTTATGGGTCTTATCTATGCGGTTCTTACAGTAACCCTCAGAGCGAATCAGAATGTAACAGGTCTTGCACTTACTACTTTCGGTGTCGGATTCGGAAATTTCTTTGGCGGTTCGCTTATCAAAATTCTTGACACGGATGTTCCGTCAATTGCGCTGAGCGCAACCAGCAAATGTTTTAAAACCGGTTTTCCGTTTGCCGACAAGCTCGGATGGTTTGGTGAGGTTTTCTTATCCTACAGCTTTCTTGCCTATGTAGCTATTATAATCGCTCTTGTAACTTCCTTCTATTTTAAGAAAACAAGAAGCGGACTTCATCTTCGTTCAGTTGGTGAAAACCCTGCTACCGCTGATGCTGCAGGCATAAATGTTTCTGCATACAAATACGTTTCAACAATAATCGGAAGTGTTATTGCAGGTCTTGGCGGTCTCTATTATGTTATGGACTATGCTGACGGTGTCTGGTCAAATGACGGCTTCGGTGACAGAGGATGGCTTGCTATCGCACTTGTAATTTTCGCTGTATGGAAGCCTAATATCGGCATTCTCGGCTCATTCCTCTTCGGCGGACTTCTTATTATTCATAATTATATTCCTAATCTCACCTTAAGCGCTCAGGAGCTCTTCAAAATGGCTCCCTACGTTGTAACAATTATTGTTCTTGTTGTTATCAGCATGAGACGTAAACGTGAAAATCTTCCGCCTCAGAGCCTCGGTCTTTCATATTTCAGAGAAGAAAGATAATCATTATCATTCAATTCAGACTCCCTATGCTTTTGCGTAGGGAGTTTTATTATTCGGTAATATTCCTTTTATTCAGAACATAAAATCTATTGATATAGAGTTTAGGAGGGCTGACATTGAAGGGAATAGTTGAGCAGCGTGCAATTGAACTTGCTGAATTTATAATAGAAAATAAAACAACAGTCAGAGCTGCAGCACAAAAATTCGGAGTATCAAAATCAACAGTACATATGGATGTCGCAAACAGACTTAAGAAACTGAACCCTTCTCTGTACATGAATGTCAGAGAGGTTCTTGATATAAACAAGGCAGAAAGACATATCAGAGGCGGTCTTGCAACAAAAGAAAAATATTCAAAATAATAGCAATTGATGTTGAATTTACAAAACTAATATGATAAAATCAAATAGAATAAGGGGTTAAATCCCTGATGAATTAAAGAAAGGACCGATAAAAATGAAGCAACTCAAAATCGGCATTATCGGTGCCGGTAGAATTGGTTCCCTTCATGCAAAGTCGATAACATACAATGTTCCGACTGCTACTGTTGTTGGAATCACCGATGTTTTCAAAGCTAATGCAGAAAAGGTAGCTGCAGAGCTTAACATTCCCAAAATCTATGATGATTACAAGCAGATGCTTGCAGACCCCGAGGTAGAAGCAGTTCTTGTTTGCTCATCAACCGATACACATGCTGATATCGCTATTGAAGCAGCAGAAGCAGGCAAGCATATTTTCTGCGAGAAACCTGTTGATCTTACTCCTGAAAAGGTTAATGCAGTAATTGACGCAGTTACTAAGGCAGGCGTTAAGCTTCAGGTTGGTTTTAACCGCCGTTTTGACCATAACTTTGCTAATGTCAAAGCAATGGTTAATGACGGAAAAATCGGTGATGTTCATATTGTTAAAATCACTTCAAGGGACCCCGCTCCCCCGCCGGCAGAATATTCCGCAGTCAGCGGTGGAATGTTCCTTGATATGACAATCCATGATTTTGATATGGCCCGTTTCCTCGCAGGCAGCGAAGTAACTGAAGTATATGCAAACGCAACTTGCCTTGTTGACCCCGCTATCGGCGAAGCCGGTGATGTCGATACTGCAGTTATCAGCCTCAAATTTGCTAACGGCGCAATCGGCGTTATTGATAACAGCAGAAGAGCTGCTTACGGCTATGACCAGAGAATTGAAGTTTTCGGCAGCAAGGGCGCTGCAGTTGCTTCAAATGATACTCCCACAAATGTTGTATTTATGGGCGATGAAGGCGTTGTCGCTGACAAACCTCTCTATTTCTTCCTTGAAAGATACATGCAGTCATTCAGAGATGAAATGCTTCAGTTTGTTGAGGCTGTTATTGAAGATAAAGATACTCCTACAACCGGCGCAGACGGTCTCAACTCAATTCTTGTCGCTCTTGCAGCAAAGAAATCAGTTGCAGAAGGCAGACCTGTTCAGCTTTCTGAAATGGCATAAAATATCAAACAACTCTCCGATGAATTTTATCGTCGGAGAGTTTTCTTTTAATATGTTAATCGGTCATTATGTTTTAGTGTTAAATCGGGAATCGTGTAATCTGATAGTTTATTATTAAAAACCTCAAAATAAACATTATTATCATTTACAGCAAGTGAATATGAATACTCTTTTCCGTAAGAATAAAAGAATCCTTCTCTTTTCTGTTTCAAGTCAGAAATTATTCTTTCACAGTCTTCGTTCGGAGAGAAAGTTTTAATAACAGGTTTTATTATATTTTCTGTTTCATCATTATTATAAAAAAATACAGCAATCTTATTAACCGTATCACTCTCATCAATATTCATTTTAAATGCAATAGTTTCTTCTTTGAATAGAGCAATATTATAATAATTATTCTCTTTATAAAACCCTTTATTATCAAAAACAAACTCAGGATATTGCTTTTCAATTCTTGTTTTCAATATATTGGGACTTACTTTCTCTTGAACTGAACAAGACGGAAGAATGATTATTAAAAATAAAACTGTAATCAGTCTGATAGTTTTCACCTTATCGCTTCCTTTTCGGTTTTCTGCTGACCGCGGCAATACCACCGCCCGTCGATGACAAAAGAATAACAACTGAAAAAATTATAAGACCGTATCCGGCTTTTCCGCCATTGAGCGCAAAAGTTATAATTCCGCAAATCAAAAGGCAAATAAAGCCCGCTGAAGAGCCGTACAAAAGCCCTTTCTGCATAACGGGTCTGACAGCACTGTAACCGCTGAAAAAACCTGAAACAGCCCCAAAAAGCAAACCCAAAGGCATAAACAAAGAGTCTGACAATGCAAATTTTAAAGTTATAAAGGAAAACAGAATAATTAAAAGAAAAAATATTCCTGACCCTGCAAAACCGCATAAAGCAATCTTTAAATATTTACTGTTCTCATTTTTATTCTTTTTAATACCGCTACTTATTTTATCAGACATAAAAATACTCCCCTCATAATATTTATCATTCAATATTATGAAGGGAGTTTAATTGATATTCTAAAAATTAAGCATCAAAAGTATCGTCTTTTTTCTTAGACTTCTTTCTCTTGGCTTTGCTGTTTTCGGCAGCTTCTTCCATCTTCTTCTGCTTCTCAGCTTCAGCAGCTTCCTTAGCAGCCTGTCTTTCAGCCTCGAGTTTTTCATTAGCAGTGTTATTGGTCTGAATAGCCCAGCGCATAATCTTCATCTTATTTCTGTCTGCGCCTGTTTCGATGATAAGAGAATCATCTTTAACAGTTACAACCCTGCCGACGATACCGCCGATAGTTGTGATTTCATCGCCAACCTGAAGATTGTCACGCATCTGCTGCTCTTCTTTTTGTCTTTTCTTCTGGGGTCTTACGGTTGTAAAATACATAAGAGCAATCATTGCACCCATAATCAATACAAAAGACATGGGATTACCGGTTGTGCCCGCTGCGCCACCGTTTGCTCCTGTTGCGCCCATCATGGACATAAGGGAAATAAAATTCATTGAGATAACCTCCAAAACATAATGGATTTATTATACATTAACAAAAAAAATTATGCAATAGTTTTTGAAAAAATTATATTCTTGTGTCATAAATATCAACATATTTATTCCTGAACTCTTCAAAAGTTCCGTTTTCGATATTCTCACGGATTCTCTGCATCAGCATATTATAGAAATACAGATTATGCATAACGCAAAGACGCATTGCGAGCATTTCTTTAGCTTTAAACAGATGTCTTATATAAGATCTTGAGAAGTTTCTGCATGCGGGGCAGTCACATTCAGGGTCAATCGGCTGAGAATCTCTCTCGTACTTTTTATTGTTAAGGTTTATAATACCTTTCTGAGTGAAAAGATGTCCGTGTCTTGCATTTCGGCTGGGCATAACGCAGTCAAAAAGGTCAACGCCTCTGTAAACAGCTTCAATAATGTTTCCGGGTGTGCCGACACCCATAAGATAACGGATCTTATCAGCAGGCATATGAGGTTCAACCGCGGAAATGATTCTGTACATATCTTCTTTAGGCTCTCCGACGGCAAGCCCGCCGATTGCATAACCGTCAAGATCAAGCTTTGCTATCTCCTTCATATGAGCAACTCGCAAATCATCGAAAGTACAGCCCTGATTTATTCCGAAAAGAAGCTGATTCGGATTAACGGTATCGGGCAATGAATTAAGACGCTTCATTTCTGCTTTGCATCGCTCAAGCCAACGGGTTGTTCTTTCACAGGACTGTTTAGAATAATCATATTTTGCCGGGTTCTCAACGCATTCATCAAAAGCCATAGCGATTGTTGAACCGAGGTTTGATTGAATTCTCATGCTTTCTTCGGGACCCATGAAAATATGTTTTCCGTCAACATGTGATTGAAAATAAACGCCCTCTTCTTTGATTTTCCTCAATGAAGCGAGAGAAAAAACCTGAAAACCGCCGCTGTCTGTAAGAATAGGACCTTCCCACGAGGTGAATCTATGAAGTCCGCCCATATCACGAACAAGATTATCACCGGGTCTTACATGAAGATGATAAGTATTTGAAAGCATCACTTGACAGCCGATATCTTTTAAATCAATTGCAGATAAAGCGCCCTTGATTGCACCGCATGTTGCAACATTCATAAAAGCAGGAGTCTGAACCGTTCCGTGAACGGTAACAAATTCTCCTCTTCTTGCTTTTCCGTCTTTTTTTATCAGTTTATACATAGAATTCTCCGTTAAATCATTTATTAACAATAGAAAAGGCATGAATCGCCGAAGCTGAAAAATCTGTACTTTTCTTCAACTGCTATCTTATATGCATTCATTGTTTTTTCATAACCGCAGAATGCACTGACAAGCATAATAAGAGTGCTTTCAGGTAAATGAAAATTTGTTATAAGGCAATCAATGCATTTGAATTCATAACCCGGATAGATAAATATATCTGTCCAGCCCTCATCTTCACAAATCCTGCCTCTGAAATTTGCAACAGATTCAAGTGTACGGCAGCATGTTGTTCCGACTGCAAAAACTCTTCCTCCGCCGGCTTTTGTTTCGTTAATAATCTGAGCTGTTACAGCAGGCAGATAATAATGCTCGGAATGCATATGATGATCCTTTATATCATCTGCTTTTACAGGACGGAATGTTCCCAGACCAACATGAAGAGTGACAAATCCTACTTTTACACCTTTATTTTTGATTCTTTCAAGAAGTTCAGGTGTAAAGTGAAGACCTGCCGTCGGAGCTGCGGCACTACCCTGCTCCTTTGCGAAAACAGTCTGATATCTGTCCTTATTTTCAAGCCTTTCGGTAATATAATGAGGAAGCGGCATTTCACCGATTTTATCAATAACCTCAAAGAAATTACCTTCAAAGCCGAACTTGGCGATTCTGTTTCCGTCAGGCAAAACTTCAATAACCTCAGCGGTCAATGAGCCATCGCCAAATGTAAATCTATGACCGACTTTCGCTTTCTTTCCGGGGCCGGTAATTACTTCCCATGTATCAAATTCTTTCTGGTTAAGAAGAAGAAATTCAACAACAGAACCCGTGTCAATTCTGGTTCCGTACATTCTTGCAGGAAGAACTTTTGTGTTGTTTAATATAAGACAGTCACCGGGTCTGAAATAATCAATAACATCTCTGAAAATCTTATGTTCAATTTCGCCGCTAATCCTGTTCATTGCAAGCATTCTTGAACTGTCCCTCGGCTCAACCGGAGTCTGAGCAATCAGCTCCTGCGGCAAATCATAGAAAAAATCGCTTCTTTTCATTAAAAATCCTCAAATTATTTTAAATTTTTATAATATATTTGGTATAAATATTATTTGACTTAATACTGCAAACTGTTATATAATCATAATATTATAAATGGTTTTTGTCAAGGTTTATATTAACTCAAAAATGAGTCATACAAAAACATAATTTTAATCAGTATTTCCGAAAAGAGGTCAATGTTTATGAAAAAGTATAATGTCGGCGTTGTCGGCGCAACCGGTATGGTTGGTCAGCGTTTTATCACTCTTCTTGCAGATCATCCTTGGTTCAATGTTGTTGCTCTTGCAGCAAGTCCCCGTTCCGCAGGCAAGGCATATAAAGATGCTGTAGGTTCAAAATGGTGCATGGCTACTGAAATTCCCGAAAGAATCGGTAATATCACTGTTATGGACGCAACTGCTGATATTGAAAAAATGGCTGCAGCCGTTGATTTTATTTTCTGCGCAGTTGATATGAAGAAGGACGAAATCAAAGCTCTTGAAGAAGCTTATGCAAAGGCAGAATGCCCCGTTGTTTCAAATAACAGCGCCCACAGACACACCCCCGATGTTCCCATGATTATCCCTGAGCTCAACACTGAGCATGCAAAAATTATTGATTCACAGAAAAAGCGTCTCGGAACAGAAAGAGGATTCATTGCTGTTAAATCAAATTGCTCACTCCAGAGCTATGTTCCCGCACTTTATCCTCTCAATGAATTCGGAGTTAAGGATGTTCTTGTTTGCACATATCAGGCTATCTCGGGTGCAGGAAAAACATTCGAAACATGGCCTGAAATGATTGATAACGTAATTCCCTACATCGGTGGCGAAGAAGAAAAATCAGAGAAAGAGCCTCTTAAGATCTGGGGTAAAATCGAAGGCGATGAAATTGTTCCCGCAACTTCACCCAACTTTACTGCTCAGTGCCTCAGAGTTCCCGCTTCTGACGGTCACATGGCAGCCGTATTCGTAAGATTTGAAAACAAGCCTTCAATCGAAGAAATCAAAAAAATCTGGAAAGAATTCAAGGGATATCCTCAAGATGCTGAGCTTCCCAGCGCTCCCAAGCAGTTCCTTAACTACTTTGAAGAGGATAATCTTCCCCAGACAAAGCTTCAGAGAAATCTTGAAAACGGTATGGCGGTTTCAGTAGGACGTCTCAGAGAAGATTCTCAGTTTGATTATAAATTTGTTTGTCTTTCACACAATACTCTCAGAGGCGCAGCCGGCGGCGCAGTTCTTATGGCTGAGCAGCTTTGCGCACAGGGTTACATCAATCCCAAAGCTTAATTGACGAAAGGAGTCAACTATGAAGCAGACTGTTTTTACGGGTGCAGGCGTTGCAATTGTAACTCCCTTCACCAGCGACAATAAGGTAAACTACAACAAGCTTGCCGAGCTTCTTGAATTCCAGATTGCCAACGGCACTGATGCTATCGTTATCTGCGGCACAACCGGCGAAGGCTCAACACTTGATCACGAAGAGCATTCAGAAGCTATTAGATATACAGTTGAAGTTGTCAACAAAAGAATCCCTGTTATTGCAGGCACCGGAAGCAACGATTCCAACTACGCTGTCAAGCTTTCAAACGAAGCTGAAAAAGCGGGCGTTGATGCTCTCCTCTCTGTAACTCCCTATTACAATAAAACGTCACAGAGAGGTCTTATTCAGCATTATAATTATATCGCTGACAGAGTAAGCGTTCCCATTATCACATATAATGTTCCTTCAAGAACAGGTGTTAACATCCTTCCCGAAACTTATCTTGAGCTTTCAAAACATCCCAGAATAGTCGGCACCAAAGAAGCAAGCGGAGATATTTCGGCAGTTGCAAAAACCATTTCACTTTGCGGACCTGATTTCTCTGTATATTCAGGCAACGACGATCAGGTTACAGCTCTCATGGCTTTAGGCGGCAAGGGAAGCATTTCTGTCCTTTCAAACATTCTCCCCCAAGTTGCTCATGACATCCCCGCAAAATTCCTTGAGGGTGATTACAAAGGCAGCCGTGACCTTCAGCTTGAATATCTTGATCTTTGCAACAACCTTTTTATTGATGTAAACCCCATCCCCGTTAAAGAAGCAATGAATATGATGGGTATGGATGTCGGCGATTGCAGACTCCCCCTTTACAAAATGACCGATGCCGCAAGAGAAGCTCTTCGCAACACTCTCATTAAGCACGGACTCGTAAAATAAATTTTTCAGAGGTATTATAAATGACAGGAATTATTTTAAGCGGCTGTAACGGAAAAATGGGCAGAGCTGTTACGGCGTTAATAAATGAAATGCAGGACTGCGAAATAATTTGCGGAATCGACCTTTTTACCGAGACTGCAAATGATTATCCCGTTTTCACTTCACCTATGCTCATCAGCGAAGAACTGATTAAAGAATCAGATGTTATCATTGATTTTTCAAATCCGTCCGCGCTCGGCGGTCTGCTCGAATTCGCTGTTAAAAACGCTCTTCCTGCTGTTATTTCAACAACCGGACTCAACGATGCACAGACTGCGCTTATAAAAACCGCTTCAAATAAAATTCCTGTTTTCTTCAGCGCAAATATGTCTTTAGGTGTTAACCTAATCTGTGAGCTTGCAAAAAAAGCAGCAAAAGTTCTCGGCGATTCATTTGATATTGAAATCGTTGAAATGCACCACAACCAGAAAATTGACGCTCCCAGCGGAACTGCTCTCATGATTGCTGATGCTATCAAAGAAGAACTTTCGCAGGACACAAAATATGAATATGACCGCCACTCAAAAAGAGAGAAACGCACGAAAAATGAAATCGGCATTCATGCAGTAAGAGGCGGAACAATAACAGGCGAACATGAAATCATATTTGCAGGTCTTGATGAAATTATCAAAATTTCTCACAGTGCAAGAAGCAAGTCACTTTTTGCAACCGGTGCAGTTAACGCCGCAAAGTTCCTTTGCGGCAAAAACGCAGGACTTTACAGCATGTCTGACATGCTTGAATAATACGGAGGTTAAAAATGAAACTTGTTGATAATATTTTTATAACTGAAGATGTTACCCTCTTTTCACTTTACGACTCCCCTGCTGATATTTCCCACATCGCTGAGGTTTTCAAAATGATTGCCGATGCAGGAATAGATGTTGACATGATTTCACAGTTCCCACTCAGCGGCTCAAGCTCAGGCTTTTCTTTTACAGTTAATGACAGAGATTTCGTTTCAGTTCTTTCAATTGCATCTGAACTCAGAAACAGAAACCCCAAAACAAAAATCAGTGTAAGCAGCGGCAACTGCAAGCTTACCGTCAGTGGCGAAGAAATGAGAAATACTCCGGGTGTTTCCGCAAAAGTTTTCAAAGCAGCTGCCGGTGTCGGCGCCGATGTCAGAATGATAACAACATCAGAAATTGAAATAGCAATGCTCGTTGTTAAATCTGACGTTGATGAAGTTGTTGCAGCAATTGAAAAAGAATTTGCTGAATAAATAAGTAAAAAAGCAACCTTCAAAATGAAGGTTGCTCTTTTTTATACTTCTTCAATATCAATACCAAGAATAACAACATCTTCTACGGGCTTATCACCGTAAGATGTTTTTACGGCTGCGATCGCATCAACGGTATCCATTCCATCAATAACCTGACCGAAAACCGTATGTTTGAAATCGAGCCAGGGCGTTCCGCCGAGCGCTTTATAATCCTCAACGCATTCAGTGGGGAAACCTCTGTCAGAAAGCTGCTCCATCTGAGAAAGAAGTCCGCTGTCAACCTCTTTTGCCTGAACAATAAAGAACTGACTGCCGTTTGTTGAGGGGCCTGCATTAGCCATTGAAAGAGCGCCTCTGATATTATGATAATCAACGCTGAATTCATCCTCAAAGCTTCTGCCCCAGATGCTTTCACCGCCTCTTCCCGTTCCGGTCGGATCGCCGCCCTGAATCATGAAATCGGGAATTACACGGTGAAAAATAATTCCGTTGTAATATCCGTTATTTGCGTGTGTTGTAAAGTTTTCAACTGTTTTGGGAGCTGCCTCGGGGAAAAGAAGAATCTTGATTTCGCCGAGTGTTGTTTTCATTGTTGCAACAATATCACCTGACTGAACAGGTCTTATCTGTTTACTCATATATTTAATCTCCTTTTTATTTTGTAGGTTCATACTTATCGGAAAGCTTCATAAAGTCAATCTTTGCCATTTTGGTTCTGGGGAAAGCATCCATTATTTCAATCTTTCTCGGGCAAGAGAATCTTGCAAGATTCTTTTTGCAGTAAGTCTGAATCTGATCAATAGCGTCATTATGGTTCATCGGATGTTTGAGGGTTACGCAAAGTTTAACACAAGGCTTGTTTTTAATATATCCCTGAACTGCGCATGCTTCATTGACAAACGACAAATTAAGAACTGCATTTTCAATATCAGAGGGATAAACATTATATCCCGAAATAATGATCATTCTTTTTTTACGGCCTGTAAAATAAACAAAACCGTCTGAATCCATATAACCGAGATCGCCCGTAAGTACCCAACGGGTACCGTTCTTGTCAACATAAACGCCGTCATTTCTGACAGAGTTGTCGCCATTAAAATATCCGAGCATTACTGTATCACCGGTAACAACAATTTCACCGTTCTGACCAGCAGGAAGCTTATTTTTCATTTCATCCCAGATCTCAACAGTTAAATCTCCGAGAGGCTTACCGATTGAATCCTCTCTGCAGTCTTTATAAGTGTTAACGGTGCAAACGGATGATACTTCAGTCAGTCCGTAACCTCTGAAAAGCTTTCCCTTTCCGCCGTTCTTAGCAACGGTTGCATTAAACTCTTTAACAAGTCTTTCGGAAAGAAAATCACCGCCGCAGAAAACAAGGCGAAGATTTTTAAGATGCGGACCGTCAAAGCCTTTATCTTCCATTAACTTTTTGAACATATTAGGAACGCCGAGAACAAATGTAACTTTGTGCTTTTTCATATGCTTATTAGCTGTTTCGGCATTAAACTGCGGCATCGGAATCGATGTGAAGCCATGGGTAATAGGAAAATGCATTGCAATTCCGAGACCAAAAGCATGAAACATCGGGAGAACAAAAAGAGAATACTCATTTCCGGCTTTATGAGGAATGTCAAGAGTGTTAAGTTTCTCAGCAAGATTGTTGAAATTATTGCTTGAAAGCATAATGGTTTTGCTCTTACCTGTTGTTCCGCCGCCGTGAAGGTAAACTGCAATTTTTGAACCGTCATGGCAGTCAACAGTAGGTTTATTTTTTCCCGCTGCGATTGCTTTCAGATATCTTATCGAATTTTTAAACTCATTAAGTCCTTTGCCCTTGACCTTTTCAAAAACTCTGAAAGCCGGCACAATCGGGGCTAAAACATAATCCGAGTTTGAACAAACAATGCAAGGAATGCCTGTTTTATTAAGCATATCAGCGTAGTTTGCAGCAAGAATATCAAGAATAAAAATTGCTTTTGACTTTGTTGTCATAATATTTTCCTCAAGAACCTCGGGAGAAGTAAGAGGATGAACAATATTGGCAATAACGCCGATTTTATTCAGCGCATAAAAAGTTACAAAAGCATGAACTACATTAGGAAGGAAGACAGTTACAACATCTCCGCTTTTTATTCCGATTGAGTTAATATATGCAGCAACAGCATCGGCGTCGTTGATGATTCTTGAAAGCTTTGTTCTGCTTCCGAAAGCAAGAACAGCATCAAAATCACCAAGTCTGTTCGCATGCACTTTTAAATAGTCATAACAAGTAAGATTCATAAAAGCAATACCATTCCATTTTTTATTGATACTATATTAACAATTAGAATAATCTTTGTCAATCAATGACAACTATTTTTAATAAAAGATTAACAAAAATCAATGTATATTATTCGTAAGAATAATTTCACCGTTATCTGCAAAAGTTGCAATTATTCCGTTATTATCATAGGTTGCAAAGAACGGAACTTTTGCAGACATAGTCAGATTCCATTTAACATTGGGATACACTTTGCCAAGTTGATTTGTAACTATTGCGATTTCAGGCTTCAGAGTGTCTAAAAATGACCTTGAAGAGGAACCGTAATATCCGTGATGTCCTATTTTCAAAAGGTCTATATCGCCCACCTGAGGCGCAATAGCATCCTCAAGACCTGTTGATGCAGTTATATCCGCTGCAAGAAAAGCAGATTTATCCCCTTTTATTATTTTTACACCGATGCTTGCGGCGTTTTCACCCTTTCCGTTAAAGTCGGAAGAAGTATCTGTATTAAAGAATTGGAGAATAAAGTCACCGAAAACAAATTTCTCTTCAGGCAAATCGCTGATTACAGGAACATCAAGTTTATTAAGATCATCAATAATCTGATTATAAGTTTCGTCAATTTTCCAGCGTTCAATTTCATATTCTTTTGTTGTCAGAGGATTAAATACCTTAAAATAAGCTTTATCAATCTTAATCTGAGAGTCAGTTATGACCGCATGAAAAGAGCCGATATGGTCATAGTGACAATGTGTACCGAGAATAAAATCGAGATGAGCAGTCTCACCGTCAAAAGCTACTTTCTTTATGTAATCGGTAACTTCTTTTTCATAGCCCTTATATTCAGTTTTTCTTCTCGGGTTGTTATTTCCTTCACCTGCGTCAATAAGCGCAAAATGACCGTTGCTTTCAATCAAAATAGAATCTGAATTTGCAGTGTTGAGAAAATGAATTCTGTCATCACCGTTTGATAAGTCAAAAGATTCCTCAGAAACAGTAAAACGGCGGCAGTAATTATTCCCAATGGCGACTGTTGCTATATCGAGAATAAATATAGCTGCCATAAGCGGAACAATAATCCATGTTGCAATTTTTTTAACTTTATTCTTATTCATTGTATTCTCCGAAAAAGACATTTTGTTTATATTATCACAAATCAACGGATTTTACTATACTTTATTAAAAAGTTTTTAAAAATAGCTTGTATAGTTTTATATTTTAATGTAAACTATATCAGGAAACAAAAACGAAACAGAGGATTATGACTTGAGTGAGTTAAAAATTAAAGACAATAAATATATCAGTAGTATTCTTTTTCCGTTAACATTCATTTTTCCGATGCTTTTCAGCATGGGAGTATGCAGCGGAATCGGAACATTAAGAGCAGCTGTTTCTGCAGTTATTCTTTCACTTTTCATGGAAAAATTTGAAAGCAAATCTTTCATGCCCTCGCTTTTCAATTTTCTTATTATTACTTTTCTGTTCAACATCTACGGAAGTATTGCACCAACAATTGCGCTTGCTGTTGCAGGTATCGTTCTTTGCTTCGGATACAAAACTGATAAATTTTCGAAGAAATTTGGAGAATCCTCAATAATAAGCGGAATTATGCTTGCCACCGCAATCTCAACAACAGTTTTACAAACAACAAATTACTTCGGAATCGGTGCAAACGGAAATACTGTCAGAGAAATGATTTCTTCTTATGTTTCTCTCGGATTTCACGGAAACTGGCGCGGTGTTCTTTATGGCACAATAGTTTTGGTTATTATGATTACATTTCCCAGGAAATTTAAAACATTAACCAAAACCGTAAGCCCGATGATTATTGCGCTTATTATTACGGTCGTTCTTAATTTTTGGCTTAATCCCTCCGATATGATTACATCAATCAATGAAGCCGGTAAATTCGCTTATAATTATAAAAGCAATATCTCTCTTATTGGTTTTATAGCTTCTGTTCTTTTAGGATTTGTTATCGGTCTGTCTGAGATTTATTCCGTTTCACAAGAAGAATGCTCAAAAAAGGATTTTGTTACTGCCGGCATAGTTAATATATTTTTATCCCCGTTCATATGCTTTGTTCCCAAAAAAATCGGTAATACAATTATAAAAAATATTCCGGGAGCAATAATTCTTGCAGCTCTTATTTTCATATTTAAAGATGTACTTATGAGAGTTCCCGTCCACTCCTGTGCGGTTATAATTATCGTTACTGCATGGGAAAATGTTAAATGGAGAAATGTAAAAAAAGCTTTCACCTCTCCGACAGAACTAGTTTCATTTCTGATACCGTTAGCGTTAATGTTGCTGATATAAAAAAATCCCGTCTGTTGCAGACGGGATTTTTTCACTTAAACAGATTACCTCCAAAGGAATCAATAGCTACAATAACGGGAAAATCTTTTAATTCAAGCTTCTTAACACTTTCACACCCTAAATCTCTGAACGCAATCTCTTCGCAGGAGACAATGCTTTTGCTGCATAAAGCTCCTGCGCCACCGATAGCGCAAAAATAAACTGCTTTATTTCTCTCAATCGCATCGCACACATCAGAATTGCGTTCACCTTTTCCTATCATTGCCGCAAGGCCAAGATCAAGAAGACGAGGAGAATAAACATCCATTCTGCCTGATGTTGTAGGTCCGCAGCTTCCTATAACCCTGCCTTCGGGAGTTGGCGTGGGACCAGCAAAATAAATGCAAGAACCGGAAATGTCAAAAGGAAGTTGTTCGCCATTATCAAGAAGTTCAAATATTCTTTTATGAGCAGCATCTCTCGAAGTATAAGCTGTTCCGCTGAGAAAAACTCTGTCTCCGGCTTTGAGCGTACCCGTATAATCCTTTATCTCATTTATGTTAAATGAATATTCAGCCATTATAATCAGCCTCAGTTCTGTTTGTCTGATTAAGCTCGTTTGATATTTGGCTAAGAACCCCTTTGAGATTCTCTGCGCTGTTTTCTAACGCCGCAGTGGAGCATTCGTAATTTGTTTTTGCTGTTCTTATTCTCTCCGAGGCTTCCGAAACAAGGTTAAGCGCTGATTTTACAGCATTCTCAGCTTCTGAAACAGCAGTTTTTGCCTTTTTATTTGCCTTTGCAATTAACTTTTCCGAATAATTAACTGCATCAAGCATCATTGCGTTTGCTTTTTCATCGGTCTGAGATGCTTTTTTGTTTGCTGCTTCGATTTCATCGAACTTACTCTCAATTTCAGCAATTTTATTTTCGCACATCACAATTTTGATTTCATAATCTGCGATATCAGCTTTGGCTTTACTTATATCATCGCTTAAAGCGCTGTTTTCAGTTCTGAGATTTTCATTTTCTGATTTTAAAAAAGCGTTTTCTTTCTTTAACTCTTCAAGTTCAGACTCCATACGCTTATTCTTTTCGTCAAGAATTTTGTTTTCCTCGGCAGATGCCATGTTATTGTTTAACTCTTTCTTCAACGAAAGAATTTCAGACTGAAGCTGCTCGATATAATCAAGAACACCTTCTTTTTTAAATCCTCCGAACGCGGATTTTTTTAACACTTTTTCAGAACTCATAAAACTTATCCTTTCACAAACGAATCAGTTAAAAAGCAAAATCTCACTAACTGAATCCGAAATCAATCCTGCTTCTTTACCGTTATATACATAAAGCTTTCTGTCTTTGTCTGCAATATATGCAGCAGAACCGTCATTATTATGAACAAAGGTTGAGACAATAATTTTATTACCTATCAGGCTTTCTTTATCTTTGCTTGCAAAATAATAATCCGCAACAGGTTCTGAACCGCTGTTTTCGTTATTCTTCAAAACATAAATGCCGTCATTTCCGCCGAGCATAAATGCATTTGCCGCATTTGAAAGCTTAACCGATTGTTTTCCGTCAAATGAATAAATATCACCGGTATCTTTGCCGATATCCGCCTTCATATAAAAAACTTTATCATCTTCGAACCAATAACTGGAAACATCGGAAGAAACATTAGCTCTTTTCGATGCTTTATGATCTGAACCAATAGAATTTGAATACAGAGTTAGTTTACCGGTCTGGCTTCCTCTTTCAAAAGCAAAGATTCTGTTTCCGTCATCAGAAAAAGAAAAGAGAGTTTTTGTTTTATCATATTCATCAAGCGAGGACACAACAGCGCCCGAATCCTGAGAATAAACAGTTACTTCCATTCCTTTTGATGTCACACTTTCGCTGACAATAGAGCGTGCATAATCAAGTACTTCCGACATTGTGCTTCTCTGAGCAATCGCAACAAGAGAATCCATGTCCGCTTTTGCTGACTCAACCTCAGTGCTTTCAAAAATAATCTTCGGCTCACCAAATGCCGAAACAGTGTAAACCCTTGAAGGGTCAATACTGTCAGCAAGCTTGAAAGTTCCTTCACTGTTATATACAAATGCAGTAAAAACCGGAGCTGAGAATTCTCCGTTTTCCATCATTATATTAAGCGTTTCCCTGATTTCGTCTCTGACAAGCTTATCCTGATATTCTCTTAATTTCTCATTATACTCAGTTGATATTCCGAAGAAAGAAAAGAAATCACTTCTTACAGGCTTTTTTACAGTCAGGTCTGATTCGGCATATGAATCAGAAATAACATAACTCCAGGAAACACTCTCTTCAGCAGTTGTGAAATAATAGAGATTACCGCCTGAAATATAGTTATCGTAAAGCACAGTGCTTACACTGTCGCAGATAAGCTGCGGAGATTCTCCGGAATAAACAACCCAGAGCTCTTTTGAAGAAATATCAGCTTCTGAATTTTTTTCAAATAATAGATGAGGTTTTTCATCATTATTATAGCTGAATAAAGAAACTATTCCCCTGCTGATTTCCTTAGGATTGCCGTCGCTGAATTCATAAAGCACCTGATTATCACCGTGCATTTTTATAAAATAGAAAGTTTCGGCACCGTCAAGAGCATAAATACTCTCAACATTTTCAGAAAAAACTTCAATTTTATTTTTATCTACATAACAAACACAGCCGTCATTTGCGCTGTTTTTGTTGTTGAATTTAAGATAATAAGCATTTCCGGAAACAACGCTGAAATTCTTTTCTATTGCGTAATCAATCAACCTCGGAGCAGTAATTTCACCTTTATTTACTTCAACATAATACAAATCACAAAGCCCTTCTGAATAGGACGATTCGGTAGTAAAAAAAACTCTGCCTGACTCTTCATCGCATTTAAATCCATCTGAGCCTTCAAGATCAACCGTCATTTCCTTATCATCAATCCTGATAATATTTGTATTTCCTTTTGAATAAACAATGATGTTACCGTTTTCGGGGTTATTTTTACCTGCAATGAGACCGATGATAACCGCACCGCAAACAATAACAATCAAAGCCGCAGCAATAAAAAGAGCGGTTTTAACCTTTTTAGGCAATGTTTTATTTGAAGAAACAGTCAATAATAACACCTCTTAAAGTCTCAAACAGGCGGTTGTTCCGCTAAGGGCAGAACAGCCGCCATATAATTATTTCATCGAGATAGCTTTCTTTACCTTCTCAACTATATTCTGTGCATCGAGTCCGAAAATATGAAGAAGTTCAACTGCAGGACCGGATTTTCCGAAGCAATCATTTACACCGAGTTTAACGACCGGAACACAGGTTCCGTTTTCACAGATAGCTTCAGCAACAGCGCTGCCGAGTCCACCGATTATACTGTGTTCTTCAGCAGTAACAACAGCACCTGTTTTCTTTGCGGAAGCGCAAATTGTTTCCGCATCAAGAGGCTTGATGGTATGAACATTGATAATCTCTGCGCTGATGCCCTCAGCTTCAAGAATCTTCTGAGCCTCAAGAGCTTCATTAACCATAAGACCAGTTGCGCAGATAGTTACATCTGTACCCTCTTTAAGTGTAACAGCCTTGCCAATCTCAAACTTATAATTTTCATCAAATACTCTGGGAACTGCAAGTCTGCCGAATCTCATATAAACGGGACCTACATATTCAGCTGCAGCAAGAACCGCAGCTCTTGCTTCGATGTCATCAGCAGGATTGATAATAACCATTCCGGGAATTGCTCTCATAAGAGCAATATCTTCGCAGCACTGATGGCTTGCACCGTCTTCACCAACGGAAATACCTGCATGAGTTGCGCCGATTTTGACATTAAGATGAGGATAAGCAATCGAGTTTCTGACCTGCTCATATGCTCTGCCTGCTGCAAACATCGCAAATGTGCTTGCAAAAACAGTATAGCCGGTTGTTGCAAGACCTGCAGCAACGCCCATCATATTTGACTCTGCAATTCCAGAATCAAAGAATCTTTCAGGGAACGCTTTTTTGAACATACCGGTTTTAGTTGCCGCTGCAAGGTCAGCGTCCAAAACGATAACCTTATCATTCTTTTCACCAAGCTCAACAAGAGCTTTACCGTATGCATCACGGGTTGCGGTTTTAATTACATCTGCCATTTCAGTTCACCTCTCCGATTATGCTTCAAGCTCTGCAAGAGCCTGGTTAAGTTCTGCCATTGCCTGTTCATACTGCTCTGCGTTAGGAGCTGAACCATGCCAACTGACCTGATTCTCCATAAACGATACGCCCTTACCCTTAACGCTGTTTGCAACGATAACCGAGGGCTTACCCTTGAATTCTGCTGCTGCATTGAATGCAGCTTCAATTTCATCAAAGCTGTGAGCGCAAATTTCAATTACATTCCAACCGAATGACTTGAACTTTTCTGCAATGGGATAAGGTGAATTAACCTCAGCAATTGTACCGTCAATCTGAAGTCCGTTGTTATCAACAACTGCAACAAGATTATCAAGACCCTTTGCAGAAGCATACATTGCAGCTTCCCAGACCTGTCCTTCCTGAATTTCACCGTCTCCGAGAATTGCGAAAACTCTGAAGCTCTTACCTGAAAGCTTTCCGCCAAGTGCCATACCACAAGCAGCTGAAATGCCCTGTCCGAGGGAGCCGGTACACATATCAACGCCGGGAGTATACTTGATGCTGGGATGACCCTGAAGCATTGAATCACTCTTTCGGAGTGTTTTAAGTTCTTCAACAGGGAAAAAACCTCTGTTAGCAAGAACAGAGTAAAGAGCAGGTGCAGCATGACCTTTTGAAAGAACAAATCTGTCTCTGTTTTCATCCTGAGGATTCTGAGGATCGATATTCATATGATTAAAATATAAATAAGTTACAATATCAACACATGAAAGTGAGCCGCCCGGATGACCGGATTTAGCGTTAAAAACGCCTTCAATAATTCCCATTCTTGCTTTACAAGCCTTGATTTTCAACTGTTTTCTGACTGCTGCATCCATTATGCAGGCACCTCCTAATTTATTTTGATTCAATATACTCTATAAAATCTGCTACAGCACCGTTATTACAGTGACATGCAACAAACTCCGAAATTTCTTTTAATTCTTTCGGGGCCTGACCGCAACAAGCGGGAACACCGACGGTCTTCAGCATATCGTAATCGTTAAAGTAATCACCTATTGCGCATGTGTGCGAAGCATCAATGCCAAGCATCTCCGCAATTTTCATGACCGCAGCTCCTTTGTGCGTGTTTGCGGCAAGAACCTCAAAACTTGCTATCGATGAAGACATCAGTGTCAGCTCAGAACTGCTAAGCGATTTAAAATAATTTTTTACCTTTTTAATATGATGAGGCAATCCTGAAAAAATCACCTTACCCCAGTTTTCTTTAGGAACATCTTCGATATTCCTGATGCATTTATGATCCAGTTTATCATATGAAACAAAGCATTTTCCGAACCAGCCAATTCCCGTAACATAAATTATGTCCTTTGCAACTACGAGAACATCAACCATTGGGAATTCTTTTGCACACTTTATTGCCTGATTTATTGCCTCAATACTCATTGAGCTGAAGTAAATCATTTCACGCTTGCTGAAATCATAGATACCCGCACCGTTGATAACAACTGCAGGTGTGCCGTCAATCGGCAAACGCCTGAAATGCTTTTCCATTGACTGAGGATTTCTGCCCGATGCAAGAGTAAATCTTCCTCCATTTGCAACAAACCTTCTTATTGCATCTTCATTTCGTTTCGGCAATTTTCTGAATTTATTATTCAGTGTTCCGTCAATATCGGAAACAATAAGCCAATCTGAAAAATCTTTCTTTGAATTCATTACTTTTTTATTCCTTCAATAAATCTCACAAAATATTCAGGTAAGGGCGCTTCTACTCTGATAAATTCATTAGTTACAGGATGAACAAACCCCAGCACGCCCGCATGAAGGCACTGCCCATTCAATGACAAAACTCCGTTTTTGGGCCCGTAAACAGGATCTCCGGCAACGGGATGGCCAAGATATGCCATATGAACTCTAATCTGATGAGTTCTTCCGGTTTCAAGCCTGAGCTTTAAAAATGAAAAATTCTTATATTCTTCAAGAACTTCATAATGGGTTACCGCATTCTTTGAATTTTTATCGGTAACGCACATCTTTTTTCGATCATTCAGACTTCTGCCTATCGGAGCATCAACAATTCCCGAAGTTTCTTTCAGGTGTCCGTGTATAACAGCACGATACTCTCTGTCAAGAGTATGAGCTTTTATTTGTTCTGAAAGAGAAATATGAGCTATATCATTTTTTGCAACAAGCAGCAAACCGCTTGTATCTTTATCGATACGGTGAACGATTCCCGGTCTTGCAACGCCATTGATGCCCGAAAGATTTCCTTTGCAGTGCCATAAAAGTGCATTAACAAGAGTTCCGCTGTAATTACCGGGAGCCGGATGAACAACCATTCCTCGAGGTTTATTTACAACAAGAAGATTATCGTCTTCAAAAACAATATCAAGAGGAATGTTCTCAGGCTCCAGCGACAATGACACAGGTTCGGGAACTGAAAACTCAATTATATCGCCACTCTTTGGTTTAAAGCTTTTTGAAACGGTTTTTCCGTTAGATATAACCAATCCGTCAACAAATAGACTTTGAATAAATGAACGCGAGTAATTGCTCAGAACATCGGACAATATTTTATCAGCCCTGTCACCCGCGCACTCATCATCTATTTTAAGCGATATTTTTTCGTTATATTCTATGGTGTCTAATTTATCAATCATTATCTTTCTTTTTCTTTTGTCTGTAATCCTTTATCAGGTCATAGATTTCATATCCAATCAACATAACAGCCCCGACAGTTATACAGCAGTCAGCAAAATTGAATACTGCAAAATCAATGAACAACGGTTCAATAAAATCAACAACATAACCAAGACGGATTCTGTCGATTACATTACCGATACCGCCTGAAAGAATAAGCAAAAGACAAATGTTTACAAACATTGGTTTCAGCTTTTTTGTCATCAGAACAACAAGACCGACAATGATAACAATTACGGTGAATACGGAGAGCATAGTAGTGCTGTTTGAAAAAGAGCTGAATGCAGCACCCGTATTCTCAACATATCTGAACTGCATAAGACCAAAAAGAAACTCCTTCGGACCGTCAGCTTTAACTGTTGAAACCGCTATATATTTCGTTAACTGATCTAAAACAGTCAACAAAACAATTATCGCCAGTGATATTGCCTGAAACATAAAAACCTCTCAAAATCAATCGTCAAAAAGACTGTCAAAAAGCGAGGAAATATCCTCATCTTCATCATCGTTATCTATTTCGTCAAGATTAACATCAAACCCGCTGAAGATATCATCGTCTTCATCATCTTCTTCGTCATCGTCGATATCATCTGAATCTTCAAAGCTGATTTCCAAATCTTTTGCTGCAGAATCAGTTGCCGAAGGAACGATTTCATCAATGCTTGATGCGATAAAATTATCATCAAAATCCATATCATCAATAAGACTGAAAAGATCATCCTCGTCGTCTGAAACTTCAATTGCAGGCTTTTCTTCAGCTTCAATTGCTGCTTCAACTTCCTGAACCGGTTCTTCAATAACTTCTTCGGGATCTTCATCTGCTCCTACAGTTGCTTCTTCAGGGGCTTCGGGAGTGAATATTGCTTCAGGAATGATTTCCTGAGCTGTTTCATCTTCTACATCAGAAATGATTTCGGGCTCTGCAACTTCTTCTGCATCTGAAATTTCAATATCAGCAGCTTTTTCAACAGTTTCATCAACAATTTCTTCTGCCTTTTCAATAATTGTTGATTCAACAATCACATCGGGAATGCCGTTGATGAGGCTGAGCTGGCTGTTGCAAATATCGGAAATAAGAGCCTTAAATTTTTCGGTTTCAGCCTTTATTTTTGCAAGTTCGCTTGAATAGAATTCATATGACTGCTTGCTTGTGCCGATAATTTCGTTGCCCTTCTCCTCTGCTTTGCTGATTATTTCGGCAGATTTTGTTCTTGCCGAAGCGATTGCAAGATCTGTTTCCTTCTGGGCTCTTTCAGTAAGAGAAGCAACGGCGGTTCTTGCATTGTCAACAATTTCCTTTGCCTTTTCTCTTGCTTCTTCGATTATCTGGGATGACTGTCTGTTGGCACCGTCAAGAATGATCTTTGATCTGGATTCAGCTTCAGCTACAAGACCTTCAGCCTTTTCCTTTGCGTTCTTATTAACTGTTTCAGCCATTCTGTGTGCATCAAGAAGAGAAAGCTTGATTGCTTCTTCGTCATTACGGTAACTTTCAATTTTATCTGCAAGAATGCTGATTTTCTTAATAAGTTCTTTATTTTCACCAAGAGACTGCTCATATGATTCTGCAACAGTCTTAAGGAACGAATCCACCTCTTCTGCGCTGTATGTTCCCTTGCTTACGGGAGTAAACTTTGCATTAACAATCTGTTCTGTTTTAAGCATGATATATCACCTTTCCTGTTTCAGATTTTGAAATCAATACTCTTCAGCTTCACCCATACCGGCAAGCTCATCGATAAGCTCACCCGAAACGGGAACATTATTGGGTGTGATTATGTATGCCCTGCCGGCAACCTTTTTGAACTCACCGTGGTTAGCATAAGCAACGCCGTAAAGGAAGTCAATAATTCTCTGCGAAACATCGTTGGGGCAGGTTTCGAGATTAAGAATAACAATTCTCTTCTGATTGAGAATATCAGCAACCTCAGCAACCTCTTCAAATCTGTCAATCTTCTGGAAAACGACATGAGGCTTGGGGGCTGTTCCTGCAGGCTTTGATGAAGCTAAATTAACAACATTTGATGCCTGCGTTTTTTCGCTTTTGATATTGAATTTTGATTTAGCCTGAGGCTTCTCCGCAGGCTCTTCAGCAACAGGTGCTGAAGGCGCAAAGTCAAAATCGTCTTCGAAGCTTGCGTCGTCACTCTCGATATAATTATCATCGGTTCCGTTGATAAAATTCTTTAACATGTTTTTGATATTCATTTTACTGATATCCTCCTTAATTATCTGTAATTCCTTGCGCCGAAAATTGCCGAACCGACCCGTACAAGATTAGCGCCTTCAAGAATTGCCAGTTTATAATCACCCGACATACCCATCGAGAGAATATTCATATTAACATTATCCATTTTTTTTGCACCAATGTCAATAAACATAGAGTGCATATTTGAAAAAATTGTTCTCAATTCGTATTCTTTTTCACAAATCGGAGCAACACACATCAATCCGTCAATGCAAATGCCTTTGATTTCACTTATTTCACAGGCACGCTCAAAAACTTCATCAATGGAAAATCCGAATTTGCTGTCCTCATTTCCGACATTCACTTCAAGCAAAATCTTTGTAATTACACCGGCCTCAAGCGAGCGTTTTCCGATTTCAGAAGCAATGCCGATTGAATCAACCGATTGAATGGTGTCAACCTTGCCGACAATCTTTTTTACTTTGTTTGACTGCAAATGTCCGATAAGATGCGGCCTGCAAAAATCAAGCTTCAAATCAGGTTCTTTAGAAAGAAATTCCTGAACCTTGTTTTCGCCGATAAGATTTATACCGCAGTCAATCGCATGATTTATAAATCTGCTCTCAACGGTTTTTGTGACAGCCATAAGATTTATTTCTTCAGGTTTTCTTCCCGACGCCATTGCAGCTTCAGAAATATCATCTCTGATTATTTTGAGATTTTCGCTGATCGCAAGAAAGCGTTCTTCATCAGATAACCATTCCATCGCTGAGCTCCTTTCCTGAAACGATAACTTCATCATAAAGCTTTATATGATTCTTAATAATCGACTCTTTTTCTTCAAGTTTCGCTTCATTGCCTTCTTTTTTGTCATCTTCGGTTATAATCGGAGGAGAAACAATTACAAAAGACTCTTCAGAATAAACTATGTTGAGCCTTCTGAAGCTTATAAGTTCGCCTCGGCGAACATAAACTCCTTCACGACCGTCTTCGTTTACTCTCAGAGCATCTTTACTGACTTTAAGTCCCGTATGCTCTTCTAGAACAATTTTACCGCTGACAATTCTGAGACCCGAAAGGAATTCATTCATCAGGTTGCATCTGAAAACTACAAGTGAGTTATCGTCATCAACAGAAGAAACAGAATGAACAACGGTTTTAACAGTATCGTCACCGAAATCGTCAAATATGAGTTTAACACTGTCACCGACTTCAAAAGCAGAAATATCAGCCGAATTAACAATGCATGCAGTATACCAGTTATAGCCGTCAATTATTTTTCCGATTGAATCCGACTGAATGGCTGACGGTTTGGCATTTAATGCATCAATAAGTCTGTCCGCCGTCAGGGTATCAACATCCTGCGTTGTCAGCATATTCTCATATCCGTCAAGATGACTGACATAGTATCCGGCAGTTTCAGCTGAGATTATCTGCGAAGGTGCTGCATCCGACTCAATTGCCGCGATTTCGCTCTGGACCTGCGAAATGTGTGCCGAGACATCAACATCATTGTTCAGGGAAATCTGCTTTCGGGAAAGCTTTTCGCTGAAGGTCATTTTATCCTCGCTTAAAGAGGAATAATCGTTACTGTATGCCGAATCAAGAATGCTATGAAAAACAGTATCAATTTCAGAACTTAACTTTTCAAGATCAACATCCGCAAGTCTTAATGAATTATCTATCTTCCGGTAACTGTGGAGTTTGTCGTTTAAATTCTGCAGATTAGAATAGTTTTCAGCCGAAGATTCACTGGAAAACACAGCCGCAATCGCGCTGCCTCTGCTTACTCGTTCCGAATTCTCCGCAACCGGAACCACAACTCCGCTTGCATTGTTGGAAAGAATAATTTCATCTTTGATTACATACATCTGTGCGTCAACAGTTTCGAGAACGGTCTGCTCATAAGTAATCTGAGTTACAAGGGTGCGGCTTGATAAACTGTAGATTTCAGAAACAGCAAAAACAACAACGATTATAATCGCAAAAACAGGAACAATTTTTGACAGTTTTTCTTTATAATTCATTCTCCGCACTCCTTTCAATGATATTCAATGCCGCCTCAACAAGAGAATCAAGGCTGTCGTATTCATCAATGTAAAGATAGTTCATCCTATCATCACGCCTGAACCATGTCAGCTGACGCTTTGCATATCTCCTTGTCTGCATTTTAAGATTATCGATGCATTCTTCAAGAGTTTTTTCACCGTTGAAATAAGGAGTCAGCTCTTTATAGCCGATCGCCTGCTTCGCTGTGTTACCAAGCGGAGAATTAAGAAAGCCTTCTGCTTCTTTTAACAATCCCGACTCAAGCATAGTATCAACACGCTTATTGATCCTATTATAAAGAAACTGTCTGTCTCTTGCGTCAAGGCAAACAGCGGTCAGCTTGAATGGCGACGGATTCTTTTTTGACTGTTCATTCTGTTCGGATTTTGTTTTTCCGGTTGCTCTGTATATTTCAAGAGCACGGATAATTCTTCCTACATTGTTTAAATGCAGCTTTTCTGCCGCCTGAGGATCAATTTCACGAAGTTCAGAAAGCAGAACATCAGCACCCTCTGTTTCCGCTCTCTTTTTCAATTCTTCTCTGTAATCGAAATCTGTTTCATCAGGAAGATATTCAATGTTATCAACAAGTGAATTAAAATATAAACCCGTACCACCGACAATAACAGCTTTCTTTCCTCTTGAAACAATATCATCAATTATAGCTTTTGCTTTTTCGCAATACTTATAAACGCTGAATTGTTCATCGGGTTCGACAAACCCGATCAAGTGATGAGGAATCCCCTGCATCTCTTCCGCGGTCGGCTTTGCTGTTGCAATATCCATTCCCTTATATATCTGCATTGAATCGCAGGAAACGGCTTCGCCATCAATTCTTTTGCAAATTTCAACAGCAAGAGAGGTTTTTCCCGATGCTGTTGGACCGATTATCGCAATAAGCGGTATTTTAGATTCTGCCAAAACTTTTCTCCAGCTCTCTTTGTGTCATTTCAACCAGCACGGGTCTTCCGTGCGGGCAGTATCTGATATCAGGCATTGATAGTAGCTGCTTTGCAAAGCGCTCCATTTCAAGCCGTGAAGTGAAATTCCCTGCTTTTATTGCACTTCTGCAGGCAACCGAATGAAAAAGCCAATCAAGCTTTTCAAAAGAAACATCCTGCTTTTTTTCAACAAAGCGTCCTGCAATTTCACATATAATCTCTTCAACATCATCTGCGTTAATCTCCATCGGACATTCACGAACAATTACACAGCCGTTGCCGAAATCTTCAACATCAAACCCCGCTTTGCTTATTATATCCGTATTATCAAGAACAGCCGCATACTCTTCCTTAGAGAGAGTTACCGTTACCGGCATAAGCAAAAGCTGAGGGGTTCTTTCTCCGTTTTCATTTTTAAGCTTTTCATAAATTATTCTTTCATGAGCAGCGTGCTTATCAATTATTACGAGTTTTCCTTTGTATTCACAAATTATATATGTTTTGAAAGCTTCACCGACAAGATGAAACTGTTCTTCATCAAAAGCAGGCGGAGCAATCTCTTCGGAATTTTCTTTCTTGATAATTTCGCCAATCTTTTCTGTTTTGATATCGGGAAGTATTTCTTCTGTCTTATTTTCTTTTTGTTTCTCAATCTTTGCTGACTGAGAATTAAGAAGAATATCATCTATATTATCAATTTTTGTTTCCTTGGGAATCTCTGGTGTTTTTGCAACAGCAACCGTTGTTACAACATTTGAAACAATTTTATTTTCAACGGATTTAAAGGTAACCGAAGGAGTCGGTTCAGGCTGTTTTTTAGGAATATGCTGCCAGAAGTCCTTTACGGGAGTTACCGGGGTTGTTTCAATCTTAAGCTGCTCTGCAGGTTTGGGCGGAGCGGCATAATAATCGGTTTTCATCTGTGTCTGCTTGACCTGAGAAGGCGTGTCGCCGACAGACAAAGCATTTTTACATGCATAAAAAACCGCATTGAATATTACTCTTTCATCCGAAAAACGAACTTCAGTTTTTGCAGGATGAACATTAACATCAACAAGCGACGGGTTAATTTTGATATTCAGAACGCAGGAGGGAAACTTACCGACCATAATTGAATTCTTATAACCTTCGCTGACTGCGGCACTGCCGGTCCCCGTTTTAATAAGTCTGTTATTCAGAAAGAAAAACTGCATATTGCGGTTAGGTCTTGAAGCTGCCGGCTTCGAAACATATCCGCTGACTTCAATGCCCTGACCGTGATACTCCGCAGGAATAAGTGCTGAAGAAAACTCTTTTCCGAAAATTTCTCTTATGCAAGCAAGTAAATCGCCTTTGCCGCTTGTTATAAGAGTCTGTTTACCGTCACGAATAAAGCGGATTGAAACTTCAGGGTGAGAAAGTGCAATTCTGTCAACAACGCCTGCAACGGCGTTAGCTTCAGTAACATCTTTCTTCAAGAATTTCATTCTTGCGGGAGTTTTATAGAATAAATCACGAACAATTATCGTTGTTCCAGACGGACATCCTGCGTCATCAAGAAGAATTTCTTCTCCGCTTTCAATGACATATCGTGTGCCGACGGAATCATCCGAAGTCCTCGTCATCATCTCGACTCTTGCAACAGCGCAAACGCTTGCAAGTGCTTCACCTCTGAAGCCGAGAGTAAGAATAGAATTGAGATCATCGGGAATTGAGATTTTACTTGTAGCATGACTTATAAAAGCGTTGCGGACATCTTCTCTTGCAATTCCGCAGCCGTCATCTGTGATTCTGATATAAGAGATTCCACCGTTCTTAATCTCAACAGTAATGTTTGATGCTCCGGCATCAATGGAATTCTCAAGAAGCTCCTTAACAACCGAAGCAGGGCGCTCAACAACCTCACCTGCAGCAATAAGCTCCGCAAGCGATTTCGGAAGAACATTTATTTTCGGCATAAGGACACACTCCTTTATCAGTTATTTGCTTGTCTGGATAAATCATAAAGAATTCCCATAGCCTCTATGGGAGTCAAGGTATTTACATCAATATTTTTCAGCTTTTCAACAATACTTTCAGCATTTGAATTACCGAATGAAAGCTGCATCTGAGGCTCATCATTGTTAATCACAGCGGGCATAACAGGTCTTCCGTTTTCGTTTTCAAGCTCTGCAAGAACAACTTTTGCGCGCTCAACAACCGCTGAGGGTACCCCTGCAAGCTTTGCAACTTCAATACCGTAGCTGCCGTCTGCACAGCCCGAAACAATTCTGCGAAGGAAGGTTATATCGTCTCCCCTCTTTTTAACTGCAATATTATAATTCTTAACCCCGTTAACTGAATTCTCAAGTTCAGTAAGCTCGTGATAATGAGTTGCAAAAAGTGTTTTTGCACCGAGTTTCTTTTTATCTGCAGCGTATTCAAGAACTGCTCTCGCAATACTCATTCCATCAAAAGTTGAAGTACCTCTGCCGATTTCATCAAAAATTATAAGACTCTTTGAAGTTGCATTTTTAAGAATATCGGCTACTTCGTTCATTTCAACCATAAAAGTTGATGAACCGGAAGCAAGGTCGTCGGAAGCACCGATTCTTGTAAATATTCCGTCAAGAATACAAAGCTCAGCACTTGAAGCAGGAACAAATGAGCCCGCCTGCGCCATAAGACAAATCAAAGCAACCTGCCTCATATATGTTGATTTACCCGCCATGTTGGGACCGGTGATAATAGCGCTGCGGTTATCGCCGCAATCAAGCACTGTATCGTTGGGGACAAACGGGAAATCAATCATCTTTTCAACAACCGGATGTCTTCCGTTGATAATATTTATTCTGTCACTTGCGTTCATTGTCGGGCAACAGAAGTTATTCTCCGATGCGACTCTTGAAAATGAACAGATAACATCCGTTGCCGCAACAGCTGCTGCGGTTTTCTGAATTTCATAAAGATGCTCTGCGGTCTTCTTTCTTACGGAATCAAACACTTCATATTCAAGACGCACAATTCTTTCCTGAGCACCAAGCACCTTGGATTCAAGCTCTTTGAGTTCCTGAGTAATATATCTTTCGCAATTAGCAAGAGTCTGCTTTCTTATGTATTCCTCAGGCACAAGCTCTTTGAATGAATTGGAAACTTCAATATAATATCCGAAAACTCTGTTATATCCGATTTTGAGTTTTTTGATGCCGGTCTTTTCCTGCTCACGAAGCTGAATATCAGCAATATAGCCTTTACCGTTGTTAACTATATCTCGAAGCTCATCAATTTCAGAATTGAATCCGTCTTTGATCATTCCGCCCTCACGCACCGAAAACGGAGGTTCTTCAACAATTGCATCATCAATCAAAGACGCAATTTCTTCGAGGGGAAGGATTTCACTTTCAAGCTCTGAAAGCATTGAACTTTTGCAAAGCGATAAACACTCTTTAATCTGAGGAAGTCTGTTAAGAGTTGAAGATAAGCCTTTAAGCTCTCTTGCATTAGCGGTTGAGTAGGCAATTCTTGTTATAAGACGCTCGAGGTCCTGACAACCGGTCAATAAATCAATTATATCCTCTCTTACTAAAGGATTGTCAACAAGCTCGCCGACAGCGGCATGCCTTTTAATTATCTTTGCCATATTCAGAAGAGGTTGCTCAATCCATGTTCGGAGCATTCTCTTTCCCATTGATGTTTTTGTTTTATCAAGAACCCAAAGAAGAGAACCTCTCTTTTCACGGTTTCTCATTGTTTCGGTAAGTTCAAGATTGCGAAGAGTTGAAACATCAAGTCGCATAAAGCTGCTTTCGCCGTAGAAGTTAATATCCTTGATATTTTCAAGCTCGGTTTTTTGAACACTCTTGAGATAATCCATCGATGCGCCGAGAGCGCATACAGCCGATTCAGCCTCACCCAAAGATAAATCAGATAAGGAAGAAACGCCGAAATGCTTCATAATCGAAGCGGAAGCTTTTGAAAGATCAAAGCAATCATCATCAAGAATATCGCAGGATGAATGAAGACGGCTTTTAACGAAATCAGTAACCTGAGTAAGCTTCAATACATCTGCATTGATTATTATTTCGCTGGGCATAAATCTTCCCAGCTCGTTAATAACTCTTTTCTGCGAATTTTTGCTTTCAAACTGCGTTACATGAACGCTGCCCGTGGAAATATCAGCAAAGCAGAGTCCCGTAAACTTCTTGGAAGCAAAAATACAGCCAAGAAAATTATTCTTGCTCTCATCGAGCATTGTGCTTTCAATGACCGTTCCCGGAGTAAGAACTCTTGTTACATCACGCTTAACAATTCCTTTTGCAAGCGCGGGATCTTCAAGCTGCTCACAGATAGCAACCTTATAACCCTTTGCGACAAGACGGGCAATATATGAATCTGCGCTGTGGAACGGAACGCCGCACATCGGCGCACGCTCCTCCTGACCGCAGTCTCTGCCTGTCAGAACAAGATCCAGTTCAGCGGAAACTGTCTTTGCATCATCAAAGAACATTTCATAGAAATCACCGAGACGGAACATGAGAATCGTATCGGGATAATTCTCCTTGACCTGAAAATATTGCTTCATCATCGGAGTAAGCTCTGCCATTGCTTTACCTAACCTTTCAAAAAATCCCGAGACCGCCGTGTTATCGGCGGCCTCATTTCAGCTGAATTATCAGTGACAGCCACCGCAGGAGGAGCATTCTCCGCTGCAGTTGTGCTCTTCTGTCTTGGGCTCGCATGTTGCGGGATCTTCACCCTGAAGGCAAAGAGCAAAAATGCTTGTGATGTAGTTCATAAGGTTATCAATCTCAGCTCTTGCTGCCTCATAAGCCTGCATATTGGGGTTTGCCATAATCTTTGTGTAGATTTCGCCGAACTCCTTATCGTATGCTTCAAGCTTCTGCTCATTTCTGTCTTCCTTGTTTGCCTCGTGCTGGAATGACATCTGAATAAGCTGAATTCTTGCGATAAGCTCATTGAGTTCAGTGTCAGCTTCATTAGCCTTCTGAGCCTCCATAAGCTTAACATAGCGTTCATCCTGCTGAAGAAGAGCACCGAGCTCTCTTGCTTTTGCAATTACGTCCATTTTTGTTTCTCCTAACTGTTTGAATTTTTATATAATACTTGAAGTATTAACTAATCTGAAAGTTCACCGCGAAGAATCCATGTCAGAGATTCAGTAACGGTGACATTTCTGAAAGAACCGATAACACTTTCATCGGCGGGAAATTCAATAATGATATTCCCCGAAGTTCTGCCTTCAATCAAACCGCCTTTGCTTACACTTTCACAAAGCACACGGTAAGTTTTGCCGACCATTGATGCGGTTCTTTCAGCTGCAATCTTTTCCTGAGCGTCAAGAAGTTCCTTGAACCATTTTCCTTTTTCTTCTCTTGAAACCGGATCAGGCATTTTTGAAGCCTTTGTTCCTTCTCTTGACGAAAAAATAAAAGTATACATAGAGGTAAACTTCGCTCTTTCAACAAGTGAGACCGTGTCAAGAAATTCATCGTATGTTTCACCGGGGAAACCTACGATAACATCGCTCGTAACCGAAAGATCGGGCATAACGGAATATGCGTATTCAAGAAGCTCAAGATACTTTTCACGTGTGTATCTTCTGTTCATCTCATCAAGAACTCTGTTATTACCGCTCTGGAAAGGAAGATGAAGATGCCTTGCAACTTTTTCACAATCCGCCATTGTGTCGAGAAGCTCTTTGGTGCAGTCTTTAGGGTGAGATGTCATAAATCTGATTATGAAATCGCCCTCAATTGCATTTATCCTGCGAAGAAGAGTTGCGAAGTTGCAACCGAAATCAGGATATTTGCCGTATGAGTTAACATTCTGACCAAGAAGTGTGATTTCTTTATAACCCTGCTCAACAAGCATCTTCGCCTCTTGAATAATAAGCTCAGGGTCACGACTTCTTTCTCTGCCTCTGACATAAGGAACAACACAGTAGCTGCAGAAATTGTTGCAACCGTACATTATGGGAATCCATGCTTTGAAGTAGCTGTCTCTGTGGGTCGGAAGCTCTTCGGCAATTACTCCGTCAGAATCGGGAAGTTCATAAATCTTCTTGCCCGTGCTGAAATTTCTGTAAAGAAACTCGGGGAGTCTGTGGATAACATGAGTTCCGAAAACAATATCAACAAAAGGATAGCTTTTTTTGATTTTCTGAGCAACATGCTCCTGCTGCATCATGCAGCCGCAAAGAAGAATCTTCATTTCTCTGTTTGCGTTTTTCATTCCTTTAAGAGCGCCTACATTACCGAAAACTCTGTCCTCAGCATGTTCACGGATAGCGCAGGTATTATAAAGAACAAGATCGGCTTCTTCAATGTTATCAGTTAAAACATAACCCATTTTTTCAAGCATACCTTCAAGTCTTTCGCCATCAGATACATTTCCCTGACAGCCATAGGTATGAACAAAAGCTTTAGGCGCTGATTCAAAACGGGAATTCACAATCTCGCTGACGAGCTGAATATATTCATTCTGTCTGAGCAGCTCCTGCTCAGACACAAAGACTTTTTCTTTTGCCGTATCCAAAGACAAGCTTAACGCCTCCAAAATATCGCATATATTTGTTATTATATAATAAAGCGTCAGATTATTCAAGCATAAATTGAATATTCCGACGCTTTTTTTGCATTATTTATATTCTATTCATCTTTTATTCGTCAAAGAGGCTTTCTGCAAGAGTAAAGTTGCTTTCTCTTCGTTTTTCTTCCTCCTCTTCGTCAATGAAATAATTATCATTTTCGTCCCCAAAAAGGACGCTCCCCTCTTTCGGGTTACCATCAATAAGTTCGAGCGGCACAGCACAGGCTTCTCCTTCGTCATTGATACAGTAAGCTATGTTTTCTTCAATAAAATCAATGCTTAAATACAAGATAACTCACCTCACTGATTCTCATACTCAACAGTCAGATTACTTCCGTCGCTGCTGATAATAATATCGCCGCAGATATCATTACGGTAAATCTCTTCCGTATAGCCTTTGATTCGCTTCATCGGCGCACTGTGCGGATGGCCGTAATCGTTGTTTTCACCAACCTGAATAACACATATTTCGGGTGTAACTGCAGCTAAAAACTCTTTGCTTGACGATGTCTTCGAGCAATGATGACCGACTTTCAGAACATCACAATCAAGATTTGCGCCTGTACCTATTATTTCAAGTTCCTCTTCTTTTTCAGCATCGCCCGTAAATATGAAAGTATTGTCGCCGTATGTCAACTTCATGACGATTGACATGTTATTGATATCTTCTGCGTCATTGGTTACGGGACCGTAAATCTCAAATGTTGCAGAGCCGAGCTGATAAATATCGCCGACTTTCGATGAAATGACTTTCATGTCGGAATTCTTTATGGCATTAAGAAAATCGGTATAGGTGCTGTTTGTCGGTGTCTGCGCTTTAGTGAGTCTCGGCATTATAAGAGTTTCTGCACCGAATTCCTCAATCACTTCAGCAAGACCGCCTATGTGGTCTGAATGCTGATGAGTGGCTATGATATAATCAAGCGTTTCGATGCTGTTTGAGCGAAGATAATTGATAACATCTTCTTCATGACCGTTTTCACCTGCATCAATAAGCATTGATTTTCCGTCACATAAAACCAACGAACAATCACCCTGACCGACATCGATATAATGAACAGAAAATCCGGTGTCGTTTTTATCTGCAACAGTCTCAAAACCGCCCATTGTCTGTTCAAGTCCATCTAAAAAGCCGTCAAGAAAGCCAGCTTTTTCTGCCAATAAAGAAACAGCAGCTACTATAATAACAATAATAAAAATAAAGAGCTGCTTTCTATTTTTTATTCTTTCTCTTGCCATATTGCACTCCGTTTCTCTGAGCATTATTCTTAGATCTGTCAATATGCGAGTCGGGCTGAATGAGACATTTATCAGAAAATCCGATCAGATCTCTTCTGCCTGCTTTAATTAAAGCTTCCTTAACCAAAGCTTTGTTTTTGGGATTAAAATATTGAAGTAAAGCCCTTTGAAGAGCCTTTTCGTGAGGATCTTTTGCAACATAAACTTCCTTAAGAGTATATGGATCAAGACCCGTATAAAACATGCAGGTAGAAATAGTTCCGGGAGTCGGATAAAAATCCTGAACCTGCTCGGGTCTGATTTTTATTCTCTTAAGGAACAAAGCGAGTTCAACAGCGTCTTTCAAAGTGCTTCCCGGATGAGAAGACATAAGATAAGGAACAAGATACTGTTCTTTTCCCGCCTTGTCACTGAATGAAAAATATTTCTTTGAAAAGTTCACATAAGCTTCAATATGCGGCTTGCCCATTTTATCCAGCACAGCCGCAGAACAATGTTCGGGAGCCACCTTGAGCTGACCGCTGACATGATGAGTAACCATTTCACGGAAGAAGGTTTCGTCCTTATCCTGAAGCATATAGTCATATCTGATGCCTGAACGGATAAAGACTTTTTTCACCTTCGGCAAGGAACGCACCTCGCGCAGAATATCAAGATATTCTCTGTGGTCAGGTTTAAGATTCGGACACGGTTCGGGAGCAAGGCATTTCTTTCCCTTGCAAAGCCCCCTGTTCTCCTGACCGTCACACGAAGGACGGCGGAAATTTGCGGTAGGACCGCCTATATCATGAATATACCCTTTAAAATCAGGCAGCCGAGTCAAAAGCTTGGCTTCATTGATAATCGATTCCTTGCTTCTGACGGTAATATATCTTCCTTGATGGAATGCAAGCGAACAGAAATTGCATGCACCGAAACAGCCTCTGTTATGAGAAATAGAAAAACGAACCTCTTCTATTCCGGGCACGCCGCCGTCTTTTTCATACATCGGATGATATGTACGCATATACGGCAAAGAATAAACCTCATCAAGCTCCTCTGTTGAAAGCGGGATTGCAGGCTGATTCTGAACAAGCATGCGGTTTCCGTGGCGCTGTTTAATAGGTTTGCCACGGAAAAAGTCCTGCTCATCCTGCTGTATACGAGCAGAGACTGCATATTCTTTTTTTGATTTGCAGACATTTTCAAAAGAAGGACACTCTGCGCCTATATAGGGTGTTTCACGGACATCAACACTGTAGCAAGTGCCTCTGATATCACGGATTTCCGATACGGGAACACCTTCATTTAGTCTTTCAGCAATCTCGACCATTGAACGCTCTCCCATTCCGAATGAAAGCAGGTCAGCCTGAGAATCAAAAAGAATCGAACGGCGGATTTTATCATCCCAATAATCATAGTGCGCGAAGCGTCTCAAAGAAGCTTCAAGGCCGCCTATAACAATCGGAATATCACCGTAAATTTCACGGATTTTATTGCAATAAACAATCAATGCACGGTCAGGTCTTAAGCCCATTTTACCGCCGGGGCTGTAAGAATCAGTGCTTCTTCGCTTTTTGGCAGCTGTATAATGAGCAACCATAGAATCAATATTGCCGCTGCTGACAAGAAAACCGAGTCGGGGTCTGCCGAATCTCATAAAATCTTCATTACTGCGCCAATCAGGCTGGGCAAGAAAAGCAATATTATACCCTGCATTTTCAAGCACTCTCGTAATAATTGACGCACCGAAGCTGGGATGGTCAACATAAGCGTCACCGCTGACATAAACAAAATCAGCTTGCTCCCATCCCCTGTCGGTCATTTCTTGTTTTGTTACTGGCAAAAAGCCGTTCATAAACACCTCTGAAAATTAAAATTCATCATCTGTTCCAGCAAAATCATCGTCATCTGCGAAAACATCATCAATATCCGGAGCAGCACTTGCTGCACCGTCTGCTAAAGCCTGCATTTCGTACCACTGCTGTTTATCTATAAGAATAGCTCTTGGTTTTGCGCCCTCTGCAGGTCCGACAATTCCTTTTTCTTCAAGCTGATCCATAACTCTTGAAGCTCTTGCATAACCGAGCTTGAGCTTCTTCTGGAGCATCGTTGTTGATGCTCCGCCTGCATTAAGAACAACCTCGATTGCATCGTTAAGAACGGGATCGTAATCATCATCTTCATCGCTGACCACTTTCTTCTTGGTGTCTTCTGTTGCAGCGGCTTTGATTTCGATTTCTTTCATAACTTCATCGTTATATGTACCCTGAACCTGAGTCTTGATATGATTAACAACACTTTCAACTTCGCTGTCGGAAATAAAACATCCCTGAATTCGGGTTGCTTTTGATGAACCGACGGGAGCAAAAAGCATATCACCGTTGCCGAGAAGCTTTTCTGCGCCGCTTGCGTCAAGAATTGTTCTTGAGTCAACCTGCTGCGAAACAGAAAGCGCAATACGGCTGGGTATGTTTGCTTTGATTATACCGGTAATAACATCAACAGACGGTCTCTGTGTCGCAATAACAAGATGTATACCCGCGGCTCTTGCTTTTTGGGCAAGGCGGCAGATTGAATCTTCAACCTCTTTTGGTGAAACCATCATAAGGTCAGCAAGCTCATCAATAAAAATAACTATCTGAGACATTTTCTGCAGATCAGATCTTGATTCGCAAAGAGCGTTAAAGCCCTTTATATCTCTGACACTGTTTTCGGAGAAAAGCTGATATCTCTTTTCCATTTCACCAACGGCCCAGCCGAGTGCGCCTGCGGCTTTTCTCGGATTTGAAACAACAGGAACCTCAAGATGTGCAATGCCGTTATAAATTGTGAATTCAACCATTTTGGGGTCAATCATAACAAGCTTCACTTCATCGGGGGTTGCGTTATAAAGAATGCTTACAATCATTGAATTAAGACATACCGATTTACCCGAACCGGTTGTACCCGCAACAAGAAGATGGGGCATTTTTGCAAGGTCGGCGCAAATAATATTGCCGGTGATATCTTTACCGAGAGCAACCGTAAGCTTGCTTTTTGCGTCACGGAACTGAGGAGTATCAATGATTTCACGCATTGTTACCATTGATTTAGCAGCATTGGGAACTTCAATGCCGATTGCAGATTTTCCCGGAATCGGTGCTTCAATACGCACGCTTGTCGCTGCGAGACGAAGCGCAATATCATCCGAAAGATTTGTTATTTTATTGATTCTGACACCTGCATCGGGAACAAGCTCATATCTTGTTACCGAGGGTCCTCTGCAAATGTTGGTTACTTCTGCTTTGATCTTAAAACTCTCAAGAGTAGCAAGAAGCTTCTTTGCGCCCATCTGCATCTCAGTCATATTGTCGGTTGCAGCTTCCTTTTCGGCAAGTCTGAGGCAATCAACCGGCGGGAAAACATATGCAGGTTTTTCCTCTTCAATAATCTCAACGGGAATATCGTCAACAACAACAATCTCCTCAGGATTATTATCGGGATTTGCAGGTCTTTTCTTCTTTTTCTTGTTTTCTTTAACTGCCTCTTCTACAGTTTCATCAATGATATCTATAGTTTCAGAATCGGAAAGATTAACAATGGGAATATCGGGAATTGCCGGTTCCGGTGTTACTTCAGCAACAGGTTCAAATGTGCTCTCATCGGTAACAAAATTATCCTCAAACTTCTCAACAACAACCGTAGGCTTTTTCGGAGGGTTGAAAGATTTCTTTTGAGGCTTTTCTTCGTCCTCTTCATCTTTTTCAAGCTCTCTCTGTTCTCTTCTCTGGGCACTCTGTTCAAGCTTTTCATTTGTCAGTTCTCCGACCCTCTTGACCGGCTTTTTCAATGCGGCAACAAACTCAAGAAGCGTTGTACCGGTCAGAAGCATTGCGATAACAAAGATAAGGATAATAATTGTTATACCGGCGCCCGTTTTACCGAGTGCTTTAGCAACAAGACCGCCGATAACAGCACCGATAACTCCGCCGTTACCAAATGCCGAGCCTTTTTCCCAGCAGTCAGGAATCTGAACGGAAAGTGAAATATCCCTGAGGTATTCGGCAGGATTTGTAAAAATATGTATCGTTCCGCTCAGAAGAGCAACGAGAATTCCGATTCCCGTTAAATTTGCTGCAATGCTGCCCAGAGGCTTGTCCTTGGCATAAACAACAGCCATATAAACAAGGAGTATGGGTAATGCATAAGCACAAAAACCGAATATGCCGAATATCGCATTATGCATACTCAGCCAGAAGCTTTCGCCCTCAACAAAAATCAGACATCCGAGAAAAACCGCTGCAGCAGTCAGGATAATTGCATATTTCTGACGCTTTACGGTTACCGGAACTTCTTTTTTGGGTTCGCTTTTCGGAGTAGTCTTTTTTGCGGAACTGCTTTTTGATTTTGTCTGCGCACTCTTTTGCTTTGAAGCGGGTGAAGTGCTTTTTTTCTTTTGGGTATTTGCCATTTATGTCATCCTTTCGGGATATTTATTCGAATATAATTTCGGAATCATCATCCGATTTCCTTTTTCCGTCAATGGACTCATAAAGCCAGCTGAGTGCATCTGAAAGACTTCCGATTGAATCGATAAGTCCTTCATTCACTGCCGCTTCACCGCTGAGAACTGTTCCGACGTCCATAACAAGCTCGCCTGTCGCAAGCATCATTTCTCGGAATCTGTCAGCAGAAATTTTTGAGTTATCTGTCACAAAACGGACAATTCGTTCCTGCATCTGTTCAAAATAAGAAAGAGTCTGCGGAACGCCGAGGACAAGACCGTTCATTCGCACGGGATGAATTGTCATTGTTGCCGAAGGCGTAATAAACGATTTATCTGCTGAGACAGCAAGAGGAACACCGATTGAGTGTCCGCCGCCAAGAACAAGAGAAACCGTAGGCGTTTTCATTCCCGCAACAAGTTCAGCAATAGCAAGACCGGCTTCAATATCGCCACCAACCGTATTGAGAATCAGAATAAGACCGTCAATCTCACTGCTTTCTTCAATCGCAACAAGCTGCGGAATCACATGCTCATATTTTGTCGTTTTATTCTGAGCAGGCAGGATGTAATGTCCCTCAATCTGACCGATAACGGTCAAGCAATGAATATAGCTCTCGCCTCTTTTAACGGTAATCGAGCCCGTTTCAATTATGCCGTTGATCATTTCTTCGCTTCCGCTTTGAGCTGAGCCGTTATTTGAATCAGGGCTCTGCCACGGTGGCGAAGGCAAAATAAAATTCTCTCTGTCATTACCGATTTTATCCATTATTTTCTCCCCTTTTTGAAGTAAACAAAAATAGTTTTCCTCAGAAAAGAAGAAAATAAACATAAAAACCGATTTTAATTATTATATCATTATATATCTGTCAATGCAACAAAAAACTCAACATTTTGTTATAAAAAATCACATGGACAAAACATTTTGTTGTTTCAATAAATATATAAAAAACCGCCGGAGTAAGAATAACTCCGGCGGTGATAATTATTGAATTAAAAGAGACCGCTGATTTTTCCGTTTTCATCAACATCAATCTTTTCGGCTGCAGGCACCTTCGGAAGACCGGGCATAGTCATAATATCACCGGTCAGAACAACGATAAAGCCTGCACCTGCAGAAATCTTGACATTCTTTATTGTAACGGTAAAATTCTCGGGCGCTCCAAGCTTTGTTGCGTCATCAGAGAAGCTGTACTGTGTTTTTGCCATACAAACGGGAAGCTCGCCGTAACCGAGAGCCTCAAGAGAAGCGATCTGCTTCTTTGCAGCTGGAAGAACGCTGATTCCGTCACCGCCGTAAACCTTTCTGACAACGGCTTCAATCTTTTCTTCAATTGAGCCGCCAAGCTCATATGCATAAGTGAAATCATTGGGCTGCTCGCAGAGATTTACAACTTCTTTTGCAAGCTCTTCACCACCCTTGCCGCCTTCAGCCCAAACGGTTGAAAGAACAACATTAACGCCGAGTTCCTTGCACTTTTCGATGATAAGATTAACCTCAGCGTCAGTGTCAGTGGGGAATCTGTTTACAGCAACAACGGAAGGAAGCTTATAAACATTCTTGATGTTTGAAACATGACGGAGAAGATTGGGAATACCCTTTTCAAGAGCTTCAAGATTCTCGCCTGCAAGCTCGGTTTTGGGAACTCCGCCATGCATTTTGAGTGCTCTGATGGTTGCAACAACAACAACAGCCGAAGGAGTGAGACCTGCATAACGGCATTTGATATCAAGGAATTTTTCCGCGCCGAGGTCTGCACCAAAGCCTGCTTCCGTAACGGCATAATCACCGAGTCTCATAGCAAGCTTGGTTGCCATAACCGAGTTGCAGCCGTGAGCAATATTTGCAAAAGGTCCGCCGTGAACAAGAGCGGGAGTTCCTTCAAGAGTCTGAACAAGATTCGGCTTCAAAGCGTCTTTAAGAAGCGCAGTCATTGCGCCTGCAGCATTAAGCTGACCTGCGGTAACAGGCTTTTCATCATAGGTATAGCCGACAATTATTCTCGAAAGACGCTCTTTGAGGTCGGTAATTGATGTTGAAAGACAAAGAACCGCCATGATTTCAGATGCAACGGTAATATCATATCCGTCTTCTCTGGGAACGCCGTTTACTCTTCCGCCGAGACCGTCTGTTACAAATCGAAGCTGACGGTCATTCATGTCAACGCAGCGTTTCCATGTTATTCTTCTGGGATCAATATTGAGGGAATTTCCCTGATAAATATGGTTATCAAGCATTGCTGCAAGAAGGTTGTTTGCAGCGCCAATTGCATGGAAGTCGCCTGTGAAATGAAGGTTAATATCCTCCATGGGAACAACCTGAGCATATCCGCCGCCCGCTGCGCCGCCCTTAACGCCGAATACTGGTCCGAGAGAAGGTTCGCGAAGAGCAACCATAACATTTTTACCGATTCTTCTGAGTCCGTCAGCAAGACCGATTGTTGTTGTTGTTTTTCCTTCACCTGCAGGAGTCGGTGTGATAGCAGTAACAAGAATAAGCTTTCCTTTTTTATCCTTTTCGCTGTTAAAAATGGAAAGATCTACCTTTGCTTTGTAGTTACCGTACTGTTCAAGATAGCAGGGCTCGATTTCAGCTGTTTTTGCAATTTCTGTAATAGGTTTCATTTCCACGGACTGAGCGATTTCGATATCTGTCATCATTTCAATCAACTTCCTTTCAATAATGAAATAAAAGCAGCCCTATCCGATCAGATAAGACTGCCCAGACGGTCGGCGTAAAACTGATTTTTTGCTTCTTCACAGTGCTCTGCTTTAATCCGTCGGTCACAAAAAATCATCAAATTTTATATTTGAAGTTTAGCACAACATATAGTTTTTGTCAATAACAGTGTAAACATTATTTTGCGTTATTTCATTTCTGTGAATTGTTTTTTTATACAAATGAAAGCAGATAATCACAAGCGATTTGCATAAAAACAGAAAAAAGTTCAATATCGCCTAAAAAATCGCTTTTAACTATTGTTTTAAAACATTGATTGTGCTATACTTTGAACGGATAAAAATTGACGGAGGTTTTTCAAAATGAACTACGATGTTGCTGTTGTAGGTGCAGGCGTCATAGGCTCACTTATCGCCCGTGAACTCAGCCGCTACAATATCAGAATTGCACTTATTGACAAGTGTAATGACATGGCAATGGGTACATCAAAAGCCAACAGCGCGATTGTTCACGCAGGTTTTGATGCAAAGCCCGGCTCTCTCAAAGCAAAGATGAATGTTGAGGGCACAGCTCTTATGCCTGAACTTTGCAGAACGCTCGGCGTTCCCTTCAAACCTGTCGGCTCACTTGTTGTTGCTTTTTCTGATGAAGAGATGGCTACAATCAATGAGCTTCTTGAAAGAGGAAAAGTAAACGGTGTTCCCGGTCTTGAAATTTATGACAGAGAGAAGCTTAAAGAAGCTGAGCCTTTTATCAGCGATGAAGCAAAAGGTGCTCTCTGGGCACCCTCCGCAGGTATTGTCTGCCCCTATGAACTGACTATCGCAGCTGCTGAAAATGCAGTTGTTAACGGTGCTGAATTCATCCGTAACTTTGAAGTTGAAAAGATCGATTTTGACGGAAACGAATTCACTCTCACAAGCGGTGATAAAACAATAAAAACAAAATATGTTATCAACGCTGCAGGCGTTTTCTGCGATGAGATTGCGGCTCTTATCGGTGATAACTCAATTCACACAACACCCCGTAAGGGTGAATATATGCTCTGCGACAAGAGCATCGGACATCTTGCAAACCACACTATTTTCCAGTGCCCCTCAAAAATGGGTAAGGGAATTCTTGTTACACCTACAGTTGACGGAAACCTTCTTATCGGTCCCAGTGCACTTGACATTGAAGATAAAACAGATGTTTCAACAACAGCAGGTACTCTTGCAGATGTTCTGACTGCTGCAAAGAGATCTGTTCCCTGCCTGACAACAAGAGAGGTTATCACTTCGTTTGCAGGCCTCAGAGCCCATTGCGACAGAAACGATTTTATAATAGAAGAAAGCGAAAAGAATGCACAGTTCATCAATGTTGCCGGAATTGAATCACCCGGCCTTTCATCAGCTCCCGCAATTGCCCTTTATGTTAAAGACATTATTCTCGGCAAACTTGATGCTGAAGAAAAAGCTGATTTTAATCCCGTAAGAGAAGAGCCTGTCAGATTCAGACACATGAGCAATGAAGAAAGAAAGGCTCTTATCGAAAAAAATCCCGCATACGGCCGAATCATCTGCCGCTGCGAAACAATAACAGAAGGCGAAATCATTGATGCTATCAAAGCACCTGCAGGTGCAAGAGATGTTGACGGTGTCAAACGCAGAACAAGAGCGGGTATGGGCAGATGCCAGGGCGGCTTCTGCGGCTCAAAGGTAGTTGAAATTCTCGCAAAAGAGCTTGGTGTTGAAATAAATGAAATTACCAAGTGCGGCGGCAATTCAAGAATTCTTTATGAGAGAACAAAGTGAGGCGGAAGATATGCTTAATTATGATATAGTTGTTATCGGCGGCGGTCCCGCAGGTATGGCCGCAGCACTTAAAGCAAAGGAATGCGGAGTAGACAGCATTCTCATTCTTGAGCGCGCAGAAACACTCGGCGGTATTCTCGAGCAATGCATTCACACCGGCTTCGGTCTCCATTATTTTGGCGAAGAGCTTTCGGGACCCGAATATGCAGACAGATTCATCGAGCTTGTTGAGAAAGAGAAAATCGAATACAAAACCGACACAATGGCTCTTGAAATAACCGAAAACAATGTTGTTTTTGCCGTTAACAAAACAGACGGACTTCTCGAAATTCAGGCGAAAGCGGTTATTCTTGCGATGGGCTGCCGTGAAAGACCCAGAGGCGCCCTCAACATTGCAGGCACAAGAGCATCAGGCGTTATGAGTGCGGGCACCGCACAGAAATATGTTAACATTGACGGTTATATGCCCGGCAAAAAGGTTGTCATTCTCGGCTCGGGTGACATCGGACTCATTATGGCGCGACGTATGACACTTGAGGGCGCAGAGGTCAAGGTTGTCTGCGAGCTTATGCCTTACTCAAGCGGTCTGACAAGAAATATTGTCCAGTGTCTCGATGATTTCAATATTCCTCTGCGTCTTAGCTGTACCGTTATCGGTATTCACGGCAAAGACAGAGTTGAAGGTGTCACAATCGCAGATGTTGACGAAAACCGCAGACCTATCCCCGGAACTGAGCAGTATATCGAATGCGATACTCTTCTTCTTTCTGTTGGTCTTATCCCTGAAAACGAGCTTACAAGAGCAGTTGGCATTGAGCTTGACCCCATAACAAGCGGCGCTGTTGTTGACGAATACAGAGAAACATCACACAAAGGTGTTTTTGCATGCGGCAATGTTCTTCATGTTCACGACCTTGTTGACTATGTTACTCTCGAAAGCCAGACCGCCGGAGAAGGCGCTGCAAAATATGTTCTCGGTCAGCGTGAGGAAGCCGAATATATAACTACAAAGGGCGTTAACGGCGTTCGTTACATAGTTCCTCAGAAGGTTAATATCAAAAACAATGGCGATGTAAAGCTTTATTTCCGAGTTGGTCAGGTCTACAAAAATGCCAGAACCGTTGTAAAATACAACGGCGAAGAAATCATTTCAAAGAAGAGACCCAGACTTGCTCCCGGCGAAATGGAAAATGTTATAATTAAAAATGATATGCTTAAGAATTTCGCTGCAGACGGCATTATTGAAATTTCGGTGGAGGTGTGATTTATGCAGAAGAATATTATTTGCGTAGCCTGCCCTATGGGCTGCGGCATAACCGTTGATTTTGACGCAAACGGTGAAATTCTTTCTATCAGCGGCAACACCTGCAAAAGAGGCGATGCTTATGCAAGAACAGAATGCACAAATCCCGTCAGAAGCCTTGCTACAACAGTTAAAGTTAACGGCGGTATTCATAATGTTGTTCCCTGCAAATCAGCAGGCGCTCTCCCCAAAGATAAAATCATGGAATGCATGAAGTGCATCAACAGTGCTGAAGTCAACGCTCCCGTTGCTCTCGGCGATATTCTTATTGAAAATATTCTCGATACCGGTATCAACATTGTTGCTACCAACCACTGCCCTGTTGAATAGTATTTTTATCGGTGAAGTTTTTACTTCACCGATTTTTTTACATTTTTATTGATTTTTTATTGATTTATTACATTAAATATAGTAAAATAATTTGAAAAGCATTTTTTGTTCAATTTGGAGGTTCATATGAAACATTTATTAAAGCTTATGGATTTGAGCACTAATGAAATAAATGAGATTCTCAATCTCGCCGACCAGCTCAAATATGAAAAGCGTAACGGAATCGAGCATCATCATCTTAAAGGCAAGACTCTTGGCATGATTTTTGCTAAATCATCAACCAGAACAAGAGTTTCTTTTGAGGTTGGCATGTATGATCTCGGCGGTCAGGCGCTTTTCCTCAGCTCTCACGATATTCAGCTTGGCAGAGGCGAGCCCGTTGAAGATACTGCAAGAGTTCTTTCGGGATATCTTGACGGAATCATGATAAGAACCTTCAAGCAGAGTGATGTTGAAACTCTTGCTGAATTCGGCAGCATCCCCATTATAAATGGTCTTACCGACTACTGTCATCCCTGCCAGGTTCTTGCAGATCTTATGACTATCAGAGAATTCAAAGGCAGCATCAAAGGCAGAAAGCTTTGCTATATCGGCGACGGAAACAACATGGCAAACTCTCTCATCGTCGGCGGCATCAAAATGGGCATGTCCGTCAGCATCGGCTGCCCCGATGGCTACAAACCTGACGCAGAGATTATCAAATGGGCAAGCGAAAACGGTGATTTCACCTGCACACCTGATATTCTTGAAGCTGCAAAAGACGCTGATGTTCTTTATACTGACGTCTGGGCTTCAATGGGTCAGGAAAGCGAAGCTGAAGAAAGAAAGAAGATTTTTGACGGATACCAGATTAACGACAGCGTTATGGCTGTTGCCAAGCCTGACGCAATGGTTCTTCACTGTCTCCCCGCACACCGTGAGGAAGAGATAACCGCTAAAGTTTTCGAAGCTCATGCAAAGGAAATTTTTGAAGAAGCTGAAAACAGACTTCATGCTCAGAAGGCTGTTCTTGTTAAATTGCTTAAAGATTGATTGAGGAAGGGGTAGATAAAAATGCCAATCAATAAAGATATAAAGAAAGTAATGGTTATCGGTTCCGGTCCCATCGTTATCGGACAGGCTGCCGAATTTGACTATGCAGGAACTCAGGCTTGCCGCGTTCTTAAGGATGCCGGTCTTGACGTTGTTCTTGTTAACTCAAACCCCGCTACTATCATGACAGATCAGGCTCTTGCAGATGAAATCTATCTTGAGCCCCTTACTGCTCAGACGGTTAAGAGGATTATTGAAAAAGAAAAGCCCGACAGCCTCCTTGCCGGTCTCGGCGGACAGACAGGTCTTACAATTGCCATGCAGCTGAGCAAAGACGGCTATCTGGATAAGATGGGTGTTAAGCTTCTCGGAACAAACGCAGAAGCAATCGACAAAGCTGAAGACAGAAAAATGTTCCGCGACACAATGGAAGAAATCGGTCAGCCCGTTATTCCTTCAGAAATCGCAAACGATGTTGAAACCGCTCTTAAAATTGCAGAAAAGATCGGTTATCCCATCATTATCCGTCCTGCATTCACCCTCGGTGGTGGCGGCGGCGGTGTTGCAAACAACCCTGAAGAGCTTGCTGTTATTGCAAAAACCGGTCTTGACCTTTCCCCCATCACTCAGGTTCTTGTTGAAAAATATATCTTCGGCTGGAAAGAAATCGAGTTTGAAACAATGCGTGACTGCAAGGGTAACTGCATCGCAGTCTGCAGCATGGAAAACTTTGACCCCGTTGGTATTCATACCGGTGACAGTATTGTTGCCGCTCCTGCTCTTTCTCTTACAGATGAGGAATTCCAGATGCTCCGTCAGGCATCTCTCAAGATTGTTGATGCGCTCGGAATCATCGGCGGCTGCAACTGCCAGTTTGCTCTTGACCCCAACAGCATGGACTATGCTGTTATCGAGGTTAATCCCCGTGTTTCCCGTTCATCCGCTCTTGCTAGTAAGGCAACGGGATACCCCATCGCTAAAGTAACTGCAATGCTTTCACTCGGCATGACTCTTGACGAAATCAAGAATGACGAAACAGGTCTTAACTGCGAAAAGTTTGAGCCCGATGTTAAATATATCGTTGTTAAATTCCCCAAGTGGCCTTTTGATAAATTTGTTAATGCAAGCCGTAAGCTTGGCACACAGATGAAGGCAACGGGCGAAGTTATGTCAATCGGACCCACATTTGAAATGGCTATCATGAAGGCTGTTCGAGGCGCAGAGATTTCGCTTGATACTCTTAACGCCGAGCCTAAGACAAAGGATTCGCTTGAAGACAGACTCAGAAACACTGACGATATGCGTCTCTTCTCAGTTTTTGAGGCAATCAAAGGCGGTATGCCTCTTGAAAAAGTTCATGAATTAACCAAGATCACAATGTGGTTCCTTGAGAAACTCAAGAATCTTTCTGATTTTGAAAAATCAATCGAAAACGGTAATCTTACTGAAGAAAAATATTATCAGGGTAAAGATTACGGCTATACAGATGCAGCACTCAAGAGACTTTCCGGTGTCAAAGAGCTTCCCGCTCATAAGGACGCTGTTTTCAAGATTGTTGACACCTGCTCATCAAACTTCAATGTTGCCGCTCCTTATTTCTATTCAACATACGGTGGCGAATGTGAAGCACGACCTCTTGTTAAAGAAGACGGAAAAGAAAGAATCATTGTTCTCGGCTCCGGTCCCATCAGAATCGGTCAGGGTATTGAATTCGACTATTCATCCGTTCACTGCGTATGGACTCTTAAGGAACTCGGCTATGAGGTTGCAATCATAAACAACAACCCCGAAACTGTTTCAACAGACTACGATACATCTGACAGACTCTACTTTGAACCTCTTACTCCCGAAGATGTTATGAACATCATCAAGGTTGAAAAGCCCATCGGAGTCGTTGTTGCTTTCGGCGGTCAGACTGCTATCAAGCTTACAAAGTTCCTTGATGAAAACGGAATCAGAATTCTCGGTACTTCTGCTGACGGTATTGATACTGCTGAGGACAGAGAGCGTTTTGATGCTCTGCTCGAGAAATTCGGAATTCTCAGACCCAAGGGCATGGGCGTTATGACTAAAGAAGAAGCGCTCAAAGCAGCTGAGACTCTCGGATATCCCGTACTCCTTCGTCCTTCATATGTTATCGGCGGTCAGAACATGACAATTGCTCACACTCCCGCAGATGTCAACCAGTATATGGACATCATTCTTTCAGGCGAAATCGAAAACCCCGTTCTTGTTGATAAATACATGATGGGAACAGAGCTTGAAGTTGACGTTATTTCAGACGGCAAGGATGTTCTTATTCCCGGCATTATGGAACATGTTGAAAGAGCAGGTGTTCACAGCGGTGACTCAATTGCTGTTTATCCCCCCTTCAACCTCAACGATAAGATGCGCAAGAATATCATTGAATGCTCCGAAAAGCTTGCGCTTTCACTCGGCACTAAGGGTCTCGTTAACATCCAGTATCTTATTTATCATAATCAGCTTTATGTTATCGAAGTTAACCCCAGAGCATCAAGAACAATTCCTTATATCAGCAAGGTAACGGGCGTTCCCATGGTTGACCTCGCATCAAAAGTTATGGTCGGCAAGTCACTCAAGGAGCTCGGATACGGAACAGGACTTTATAAGACTCCCCCCTACTTTGCAGTTAAGGTTCCCGTATTCTCATTCGAAAAGCTTTCAGATGTAAACTCAATTCTCGGACCTGAGATGAAGTCAACCGGTGAAGTTCTCGGTATCGGTAAAACAACCGCTGAAGCTCTCTTCAAGGGTCTTACATCAGCAGGTTTCGATATTCACCTTCCCACAGCTGAGAAGCCCACCGGCATTCTTCTCAGCGTTAACGAGCATGATGTTCTTGAGGCAGTTTCGCTCGCAAAGAAGCTTGATGATCTCAAGATTAAGATTTATGCAACAAAAGAAACCGGCGATGCGATTGCAAATCTCGGCATTGACTTTGAATATGTAAGAGGAATCAGCGAAGGCAACGATATTTTTGAGCTTCTCGAAAGCGGCAAAATCAATTATATTGTTTATACCGGAACTCTTAACAATTCAACAATCGGCGATTATACCGCTCTTCACCGCAGAGCAATTCAGCTTTCAATCGCCTGCATCACTTCTCTTGACACTGCAAATGCTCTTGCAGACATTATTGCAAGCCATTTCAATCAGGAAAACACTGAGCTTGTTGATATCAACAGTCTTCGTTCAGAGAGACAGTCACTCAAGTTTGCAAAGATGGACGCTTCAGGCAACGACCATATTGTTGTTGAGAATTTCGACAATTCAATCACCTGCCCCGAAAGCCTCTGTGTAAACCTCTGCGACAGAAATCACGGAATCGGCGGCGACGGATTTGTAGTTGTTGAAAAATCAGATGTCGCTCAGGTTAAGATGAGAGTATTCAATCTTGACGGCAGCGAAGGCAGAATGGGCGGTAACGCAGTGCGCAGCGTTGCAAAATATGTTTATGACAAGGGCTATGTTGACACCGAAACAGTTACAATTGAAACTGCAAGCGGCGTTAAAAGCGTTGAACTTTATGTTATGAACGGCAAGGTAAGTTCGGTTTGTGCAAACATGGGTCAGCCCGATATTGATAATGCTGTAACAAGCACTATCGGCACTAACAGACTTGTCAACCATCCCGCTACAATTGACGGAAAAGATTATGAAATCACCTGCGTTTCAATGGGTAACCCCCACTGCGTAGTATTTGAGCCAAGAATTGACCTTCTTGACATTGAAAAGACCGGTCCTAAATTCGAAAAGGCAAGCATTTTTGCTCACAGAGTAAACACCGAATTTGTCAGAGTTGTTAACGAAACTACTCTCAACATGAGAGTCTGGGAACGCGGCAACGGCGAAACTCTTGCTTGCGGCACGGGCGCTTGCGCAGCGGTTGTTGCAGCAGTTGAAAACGGATACTGCAAGAAGAACACCGATATAACCGTTAAGGTTAAAGGCGGCGACCTCATTGTTAATTACAGCGATGACGGCGTTCTGCTTACAGGCACAACAAAACTTGTTTTTGAAGGTCAGGTTGAATATTAAATAATTCAGGGTCATCTCACAGCGATGTGGGATGACCCTGATTCTTTATATGTTAAGAACTGATTCATAATTACGGTAATTTTCATATTGAACAACACATTTTTCAGCGGAAACAAACGGCTTTATTGCTCTGAAATAAAGACTGTATTCCCGCCTTGCCTTTTTTATCTGTATGCTGATTTCATTTTTCTTGTTTCTCAATGCTTTAATTTCATCAGCAAACTGACGGACATTCTTCTTATCGCCGTTTTGGACGGCATTTTTCTTATTCTTTATTGCTTTACCGAGCAATGCATCAATTCTTTCATCTTCATCAAACAAACCGTTGAATATCGATTTATCAAATTCTGTGATGCCGTCAGGAAAATGCTTTTTGATTGTTTTTGCTGAAAGCTTTATATCCTTTGCTGTTAATTTCAGCAGTTTTTTAATCTCTTTATCTGAAACCGATTCGGATTCTGTTCTGTCAAAACCTTTGATTTCGCTGAACCCGTTAATTCCTGCCGAAATAATCTCTTTTGAAATACGAAGCTTTTGTTTACCGCACGGCGTGTTATAATAATTCAACTCATCCGTAATAAATCTTGCAATCTCAATGTTTTCGTTAATTTCTCTTTGAGACTTCAGCTTATCTTTAGCTACATCAAGTGCCTTCTTGTCCTTTGTTTTTCGGGCATTCTTCAATTCTGTTGAAGAAATCTCAATCGGCATCATATCCTTGTAAATATTTGCTTCTTCAATAATTCTTGCAGCTTCTTTTATTTTTTCTTCTGAAACAAATCCATTTGAATAATCTTCAAATACAGCCCTTATTTTCAGAACTTTAATCATTGCCCTCTGCTTTGTCTCCGTCAAATCATAGAAGAAAAACGGAATTACATTAAGCGCCGCACCAATAACGGACGCAACAATAAGAACACTGCAGATATGAACAAAGTATTCTTCATTATAAAGAACATCATAAACATTTGAGCCGTCGTATCCGAGCGAGATTGCAACGCTTTGATTAAGACCAGATTTTTCATAAATCGCAGGGAGAACAGAGCTTGTTGCCATTGTTATAACGCTCCCGATTAGACCGACAGCAGCAAACATACCGTCTATTCTTTCACCTGAAATGTATTGCTGATAGTCTCTTATATCCGCATTGAGGCTCGGATTCATAAAATGGCCCAGAGAAGTTATAAGCTGATTTATAAATGTAAATACAAGCATAACCCAGATTATTCCGCCTCTCTGCATTCTGACTATCGGCAGCATTGCCGCAATGAATACAACGCTGAGAATATTACTGATAATCAACGTTTTTTTCTTACCGTATCTTCTGATAAGAAACGGAGCAAAAAGATTCGGCCATAGAGAAGCGTTGCCCGATATTGCAACAATAAGAGAATACTGCCCTGCAGTGCATGCTGCCTGATAGTTATACATCCATCCCATAATGGTATTAAAAGAGCTTTCAAGAAATCCGAGCCAACCGGCACAAGAAATAATCCAGAAATATTTGTTTCCTGCAACCGCTCTGAATGCATCCGCAAAGCTGATCTGAATCGTTCTGTTTTTCGGCTGAACAATTCGCTCTTCGGTGTTTACATAAACGAGGACTGAAATTGCAAATCCGACAATCAACATAGGCGGATAGAGGGTTCTGTAAACTCTCATATCATAAAGTGTGTTATCTCCGGTTATCATTTTTGCAACAATAGGGAGAAAGATGCTTGCAATTGATGGCGACAGATTTTCAATTACAGACTTTACTGCATAAACATCGGTTCTTTCAATTGTGTTTGGAGAAAGAACATTGATAAGGCTGTCATATGCATCAGTCATAAAATTATAAAAAAACTGAAATCCAATATTGAAAAGCAAAACAGTAATGCATTTAGCAGTCAGTGACATGCTTTCATAAGGCATCCAGATAAAACCTATTCCAAGTAAAACCGTCGGTATACCCATAGAAATAATATAAGGTCTGTATTTGCCTTTCATGCTTTTGGCGTTATCAATCATCCTTGCTCTCAAAGCGGTCAGAGGGAATCCTGATAAAACGCTGATTATGTATATTACATAAATTGCACTCGGGTCAATTCCGATTGTATTGCCGATAAGAGAGTTACCGATAGTTATAATCATATTGCTTACGCAATAAACAATAAACTTGACGCCTATACCGCCGACAGACATTGAAACTACCTCTTTAAAGGACATATATCTGCCTTCAGGAGGAGTTTTCCAATTATTCTTTAAAATTTTCAACAATGACAATGCTTTATTGATAATTCGCAAAAAATATCATCCTTTATCAAAAGATTATTGTGTTTACAGATTTGGGGCTGATCTTTACTGAATCGGGATCAACCTCAATTTCAGAAAGGTTGTTATCTTCATCAGTTACTGACATGAGCACATTGCTGTTTGTCGGAACAGTTACGGTTTTAACAGAATCTGCAGGATTTATAACAATGATGATATTTGATTCATCTTTTCTGAAAGCGAGAATCAGAAGATCTTTATCATCACACTCAGCATTGATTCTGACTGCACCCGAAGGAATGTATTTTGAAAAATTGCCCGTGGCGTAGAGTCTTTTGGTTGTTTCAAAAGTCTTTTCTTCAAGATTTATATAAATCAATCCGTCGCAGTAATCAACTTCGGAAACTGCAATCCAATGCTGCCATGAAGAAACATTCAAAAGCGAAAAATCCTCATACATTGTCTTTGCCATTACAAGAGCAGAATTCATTGATTTATCCCTTCCTCCCTGCATATGACACCATTCACTCATTTTTACAGACATCCCCACATAATGCTTGTCCATCCACTTTCTGAATCTTTTAATAAATGCTGTTCTGTCATTCACGAAAGGCAGAGGAGCGGGCAAACAGTAAGAATGTACATCAACTGCGTCAAGATATGAGCGCACTTTTCTGTCTTTTAACAGTTCCCTTGTATAAGATTTATTAAACCATCTTAAATCACCGGACTCAGCACCCGAAAGCCTAAGATTATTCAGCGAAGGTCTTCTTTCAAGCTCATCAGCAAACACTCTGAAAACTTTTCTGACGCTTGAAGGTCTGTAATGACATCCTTCCTGCCCACCGTTCCAGATCCATATCGGCTCATTAACGGGAGACAGATATTTGACGGGTAATCCTTCAGAAACAAAATGCTCGGTTACATCAAAACAGTATTCTGCAAATTCTCTGTAGTTCTTTTCATCTATATTCTCGCGGAATATCTTTCCCTCGTCGGCATGCGCCATACCGTTCTTGGTGAGGCGTTCAATCGGGGAATTAACAAATAATATAACCTCATCCGCTCCGTCTTTTACCGCCTGCTTCATCATGTAGACAGCATTTGCGTCACGGTTCCAGTCATATTTCTTCGGCGCAGTTTCAAAACATTCGGTGCTTCTTGCCGGCTCGCTGTATCTACCCTTTCCCGAATGCTTTGAACCGGCACCGATATTATATCGGTACACCTGCATTCCGATTCCGTTCTCTTTGCTGTAAAGTAATTCGGAAATTCGGTCTCTGACTGTCATGCCGCTTTCGGGGTCAATATGATCCCATCCTCCGACAATCTGTGCCCACCATGCACCGCTCGCACCGATATTTTCATAAGTCTGAAAAGTTTTATTATTATCAAGCTTTATTTTCATATAATCACCCTCTTTTTTCCATTGTAACATATATATAATAAAAAACAAGGAAAAACGGATACGAATTTTCGTATCCGTTATAATATGTTCACTTTTACAGATTATCCTGCTTTTTTATTCCGAAAAGCAGCCTTAAAATGCCTCTTAAAGCCTTGGGACTGCGAACAACAACAACCTTCACAATCTCGCCCCTTTCACCAGAATCTGCAAAGGCTCAGACCTGCCACACACAGAACGGCAGCTATAATCAGAATCGCTATTGTATACGGAAAAAGCGCCGACACCACCATGCCCAAAGCAAAGGCAATGCACACATAACCTTTTGAACCGTAACGCATAAAAATCACCGCCTGATATACAAGTAATGAGTCCTCACTCAATACAGTATAATCAAAAGCGGTGTTTTTCGTTACTTTTTATAATTCTTCAATTCCCATTCTTTGATATTCTTCGCCTTTTCCATCATAGCGCAGTAGCTTTCATGACGGCTTGAGGGGATTTCTCCCTTTTCAACCGCTTCAACTATTCTGCAGCCCTTATCCTTCATGTGAAGGCAGGTTGTAAATTTACATTCACCGAGAAAAGGACGGAATTCCTTGAATGAATACGGCAGATCATCTTTTAAGATGAGTTCATTTTCATCATCAACATCGAACGACGAAAACCCCGGAGTGTCTGCAACATAACCGTCCGCAACCTTAAAAAGCTCACTGTGACGGGTAGTGTGTCTGCCTCTTCCTAACTTGTTGCTGATTTCGCCCGTTTCAAGGCAAAGAGAGGGATCAATTGCATTGAGCAGGCTTGATTTTCCAACGCCCGTGTTTCCGCAGAAAGCGCTGATGTGTCCGCTAAGCTCCTGCTTTATAAATTCAACATTTTCGCCCGATTCAGACGAAACCGAAAAAGATTTAATGCCTGCTTTTCTGTAAATATCAACATATTCATCGGCAGACTGCAAATCGGTCTTTGTAAAAACAACAATCGGCTCAATTCCTTTATGGAAAGCAAGGGCGGTAAGCCTGTCGATTATCAGAAGGCTCGGCACGGGGTCACATACAGATGAAACTATAAACAGTCTGTCGATATTTGCAACGGGAGGTCTGAGAAAAACACTGCTTCTCTCTTCAATAGAATCAATTGTATTCTCTGCCTTATCATTGATACTGACAGAAACTCTGTCACCCGCAAGTGGCTTTATCCCCTCTTTTCTGAAGAGTCCTCTTGCTTTGCATTCATAAATCTCACCTGCGGCTTCCACATAGTAGAAGCCGCCTATACCCTTAATTATAATACCGTTAAGTTTATTCATCAAACGCCGTCTTTCTGTCCGACAACAAGAACAATCTCTGTGTCAACGGGGTAAGTTGTTGTCATTCCGATTATACTTGACGATGAAGGAGCGGGCGACTGGGAAAGAACCATTCCGTCTTCAGCAGCAGTATAAACTGTCTGACCTTTAATCTCAATGTTACGGAATCCCTGATCATTAAGACGTTTTTCAGCTTCAGCAAGAGAGAGACCCTGAACATTGGGAATCTGCTTTCTGGATGTAATAATAATTGAGGAAGAATATGAGCCACCGGATACAACCGCAGGAGTAGCGGTGAAATCAACAGTGCATGAATAATACTGTTTATTATCTACGTAAATCTTAACGGGAGCACTTTCGCCGCTGCCCTCAACCTTGAATGTATACGGATTACCGTCGCAAAGAAGAGTCTTTTCGGTGACGATCTCGTTATTTACAAAAACTTCAAATCTGCCTCTTGAACCGTTCGAGGGAAGAGTGATGGGAATTTCGGCAACTGATGATGCAGGAATACCATTGCTGACAACAAGAGAAACCTTGGTACCGGGATAAACCTTTTCTTCACCCTCAGGAGACTGCGAAATAACGGTTCCAGCAGGCTTATCGCTATTTTCCTCAGTTATATTGGTATCAAAGACAAGCTGCTTTACGGATTCAATAAGAGCCTGAGCCATTTCAACCTCAAGGTCAACAACATTAGGAACGGTTATGAGGTCTTCATCGCTTGCATAGTAGATAGTAATAACGCTGCCTGCTTCAACCTCAGTGTTTCTCTCAGGCTCAGTTTTGATAACAGTTCCGAATTCCTCGGTTGTGCTGAGCATAGGAAGATGATTTACAACAAAGCCCTTACTTTCAAGAGTATCAACCGCAAGCTGATACTGCATTCCGTAAACGTCGGTAACAACAATCTTGATATCGGTGCTTGCAACTGAAAGAGTTATCTCTGTGTCGGGATTCTTAAGCACCTGACCGCTGCTGGGACTCTGAGCAAAAACATCGCCGGGAGTATAATGGCTGTTTGCAATTTCAACAACCTTAATATTGAAATGAGAATAATCGGGGTTGCCTTCAATATCTTCACTGTAGTTCTTATCAACAAAATTAGGAACAACAAGAGATTCCTTGCGGAACAAATCTGTGAAGAAATAGAGAAGTCCGAAAACAACAACCGAAACAACAAGAAGTCCGATTCCGACACCGATTGCAATAAGACTCTTCTTGCTCTTGCCGGATTCCTCAGAATCGTCATAAGCATCTTCATCAATAACGGGAGATGTCTTTACAGGTGTCTGTGCAGGCTTTGTCTTTATAGGTGCAACAGCAGGCTTGTTGGTTACAAATTTAGTGGGGTCAGTATCAACAAAATATGACTTCTGGAATCTAATCGTGGGATTTCTCTTGAATTCCTCGATATCAAGAAGCATTTCTGCTGCAGACTGGTATCTGTCCTTAGTGTTCTTCTGCATAGCATGCATAACAATCTGCTCAAGACCGACAGGAATGCTGCCGTTAAGCTCTCTGGGGCTTTTCGGGTCAGTCTGAAGCTGCATTAAAGCAACCGAAACTGAGTTATCAGACTGGAAGGGAAGCTGACCTGTCAACATTTCATACATAACAACACCGACTGAATAGATATCAGCCTTATTATCGGTTGTGTCACCCCTCGCCTGTTCAGGGCTGATATAATGAACCGAACCGATTGCGCTGTCAGTCATTGTTTTGGTATCGCTGTAGCTGAATCTTGCGATGCCGAAATCAGTTACCTTTATGTTGCCGTTTGAAAGCAGCATTATATTCTGAGGTTTGATATCTCTGTGAACAATGCCTTTATCATGTGCGTGCTGAAGCGCACGGAGAATCTGCATTGTGAAATGCACGGTTTCCTTGATGCCGAGTCTGCCCTGCTGCTCAATATATTCCTTAAGAGTTATACCCTCAACATATTCCATTACAATATACTGAAGTCTGTCACCGTAGCTGACATTGAAAACCTTAACGATATTGGGATGTGAAAGAACGGCAATTGCCTTTGATTCATTCTTGAATCTGCGGCGGAATTCTTCATTTGCTAGGTATTCTTCCTTAAGTATCTTAACCGCAACGGTTCTGTCATCGATATTGTCATATGCCTTATAAACAACAGCCATTCCGCCTACGCCGACTACTTCCTGAATTTCATAACGACCGTCAAGTCTTTTTCCGGTATAATTATCCATTTTATTTCATTCCTTTCAAAATCACTGTTATTTCATTACGGCAACAACAGTGATGTTATCGCCGCCGCCGTTACGATTTGCTGCACTGACAAGTCTTCCGGCGTATTTAAAATAAGCATCGTCGCCCAAAAGATTAAGGATCTCATCGGGCTTACAGAAATTCGTCAAGCCGTCTGTGCACAGAAGAAGAATTTCTCCGTCATCAAACTCTTCCTGACAAAAATCGATTTTGATTTCAGAATCAACACCGAGCGCTCTCGTGATAATATGTTTTTTGGGGTGGTCAACAGCTTCTTCGGCGGTTATTTCACCGTTTTCTATCATACTCTGAACAACAGAGTGATCTCTTGTCAGCTGAATAAGATTACCGCCCGTTATCATATACGCTCTGCTGTCACCTGCATGAGCAATATAAACAAATTCATCGGTAAGTATTGCCGCTACAACAGTTGTTCCCATCCCTTCATATTTTTCATCGGTCAGAGACAGATTATAGATTTCTTTATTTGCATTTTCAAGGGTAGAAACAAGCAGAGATTTTACAGATAAATCGCTCATTCCGTCATTGTAACCGCCGGTGATTCTTTCTCTGATTTTTTTAACTGCCGTTGAGCTTGCAAGTGCGCCTTCCGCAGCGCCACCCATACCGTCGCAGACCACCGCAAGAACCGCACCGCCCGCTAATTCGCAAGCTGTATAGGAATCTTGATTGTTATCACGCATCAAACCGACATCGGTTCCGGCAACTATTTTCATTCTGCATCTCCCCCTTCGGATTTTTTCTTATTTTCCTTGCGTCTGAGCTGACCGCAGGAAGCCTCGATATCCGAGCCGAGCTTTCTGCGAACTGTTGCAGTTACGCCGCTTTTAGCAAGGATATCAATAAATCTTTTTATTCTTTCGGGACTGCTTGGTTTGAAAGGACTTTCTTCAACCTCGTTAATCGGAATGAGATTAACATGGCAAAGCATTCCCTTGAGCCTGCTCGCAAGAAGAGCAGCGCATTCATCGGTATCATTGATACCTGACATCATAGAATACTCAAATGATATTCGTCTTGATGTTTCAGAAGCATATTTTCTGCAAACAGAAAGCAGTTCTTCAACCGAAAAGCTCTTGTTTACGGGCATAATCTTATTTCTGATTTCATTATTCGGAGCATGAAGCGAAACAGAAAGAGTCAGCTGAAGCTTTTTCTTCAGAAGTTCTTCAACCTTAGGAACAATTCCGCATGTTGAGAGCGAAATATTACGCATTGAAAGATTAAGTCCGTTTTCGTTTGTTATAAGATTTATAAACCTCATAACATTATCAAAATTATCAAGAGGCTCACCCATTCCCATCAAGACAATGTGAGATATTCTTTCGCCGAGATCCTTCTGAGCGGTGTAAAGCTGAGAAAGAATCTCTCCTGCAGAGAGATTTCTCTTAAAGCCTCCGAGAGTTGATGCACAGAATGCACAACCCATTTTACAGCCAACCTGCGATGAAACACAGATTGTATAGCCGTATTTATATTTCATGACAACGCTTTCGATGAAATCGCCGTCGTGAAGTCTGAAAAGATATTTTACAGTTCCGTCTATTTGAGAAACAAGCTTTTTTTCAATTGAGCATCCGACAATCGGATAATCCTTCGAAAGTCTGCTTCTTAAATCTTTAGGCAGATTAGTCATTTCATCATAGCAGGATGCAAGATGGCGGTGAAGCCATTCATAAACCTGCTTTGCACGAAAGCCCTGAATGCCATCAGCCTTGAATGCGGCGCTCATCTCTTCAAACGTCATTGAGAGAATATCGCAGTTCATACATTACCTCCGCATTTTTCAAAGGCAGCGACAAAGAAGCCGTCTGTTGAATTTATATGAGGCATAAGAGTCAGATACTTATCCTCGGGCGAATACCTCGCAACATCAGGAAGAACATCAACCTTCTTAAAATCGGAATGTTCGGCAAGGAATCTGTCACATACCTCCGAATTCTCCGCAGGATTGAGAGTGCAGGTTGAATAAACAAGACGCCCACCCTGCTTGAGATATTTTGTTGCGTTGCAAAGAATACGATACTGCAATTCGGGTAAATTGTCAATATCGGCAGTTTTCTTGAATCTTATCTCAGGCTTTCTGCGGATAATACCAAGACCTGAACACGGAACATCACAGAGCACTCGGTCAGCAACACCGTAGTTTTCATTGAAGATTGCTGCATCCGAAAGATAAGAATAAACATTTGAAAGACCCAGACGCTTAGCGCCGTTTCTTATAAGTTCAACACGGGATTGATAAATATCAAAAGCTCTGACAACACCGGTATTATTCATTTTTTCTGCTATCGTGAAAGTCTTTCCGCCCGGCGCTGAGCAAAGGTCAAACACCGTTTCACCCTCCTGAGGGTCAAGAGCCTCACAGCAAAGCTGAGAAGCTAAATCCTGCGCATGGAAAAGACCATCTTTATATGCATTAAGCTCATCAACCGAGCCGGTATTACTGATAATCAGTGCATTCTTTGCAATATCAGTTTTTTCAGAAACAACACCTTCTTCAGCAAGCTTCCAGACAAGCTCATCAGCTGAAATCTTTGTTGTATTCGCTCTTATGACAACCGGCGGAGCTTCAAGGGCTTTTTCGGCAAGCGCAACAGCATTATCAAAGCCGTAAGCTTTTATCCATAATGAAATAAGCCACTCGGGACAGGAATATTTGATTGCGAGATAATCGGGGTCGGTTTCGCTCTTTTCGGGAAGTCTGAGACCGTTATCCGCAACTCTGCGAAGCACTGCATTGACAAGTGAGGCTGCAAAAGAAGATTTATTGACCTTTGCAAGATTAACACTTTCGTTAACTGCCGCTCTTGAGGGCACTCTGTCCATAAACAAAAGCTGATATGTACCCATTCTGAGAATGGTGTGAAGCTCAGGCTTAAGCTTTCTTACGGGCTGATTAAGATAAAGACTTAGGTTATAGTCAATCAGAATCAGTCGGTCAAGAGTTCCGTAAACAAGATTGGAAACAAACGCTTTATCTCTCTCGTCAAGCTCATTATTTTCTTTTAAAAGACTGTCAACCGCTAAATTGGAATACGCTCCGTCACGGTGAACTTTTAACAATGCTTCAAATGCAACCTGTCTGGCACTTTTCATTTTTATGCGTCCTTTCGGATTTTAGTTATTTCTTCTTCTCGTAAGCTGAAGCGTGAGTCTGAGCAAGCTTGCAAGAGCAACGACCATTGATGCAACATAAGTCATTGCTGCTGCTTTAAGAACCTTTTTTGCTCCGCCCATTTCATCATCATATAAAAGATCTGTTTCGTCAATCACTTTAATTGCTCTTCTGCTTGCATTGAATTCAACGGGAAGAGTTACGAGCTGAAACAATGTAATTGCTGAATAAAGAATAAGACCGAAAGAAACAAGCGGCTCAAAGCCGAGAAAATATCCCAATATTGCAAGAGGGACACCTAATCTTGAACCAATATTGCAGACGGGAACAAGAGTGTTTCTGATCTTAATGGGAATATAGTTTTCAGCATGCTGCGCTGCATGACCCGCTTCATGACAAGCAACGCCGATTGCAGCAATCGATGTTGCATTATACACTCCCTCAGAAAGTCTGATAACCTTTGCCTTGGGGTCATAATGGTCCGTCAGATTACCTGAAACAGCCTCAATTCTAACATCACGGATTCCGTAATGGGTAAGCACAGCCTGAGCAGCATATGCGCCTGTGATACCTCTTGTATTTCTTACTCCCGAAAACTTCTTGTAAGTTGATTTGACTCTGAACTGTGCCCACAGCGAAATGAGCATTGCGGGAATAACAAGAATTATATAATAATAATCAATAAAATAACCGTACATTTATCTTTCTCCTTCCGGATTATTCGAATAATGTTCCTACCTCCACGGGATTTCCTCTCAGATAATCGGAGGCTGACATTGCTTTTTTGCCCTCAGCCTGCAACTCAAGAATTTCAATGCATTTCATATCACCGCAGGAAACAACAAGCTTTTTGTCCGCCTGAACAATTTCGCCCGCTTTTGTTCCGACAGCATCGCTGAGAATGCTTTTATGAATTTTAACCGTTTTGCCGCTGAGCCTGGCATTGGCTGAAGGCCATGGACAAAGTCCTCTTATTTTATTATGAATCTCCTTTGCGCTCTGATTCCAGTCAATAGGTGACAATTCCTTTGAAAGCATCGAAGCGTAAGTGAACTTTGAATGATCCTGTTTTTCGGGCTTCAGATCACCCGCAAGAAGTGCATTGATTGTTTTTTCAAGAACCTGAGCGCCGAGAACAGAAAGCTTATCATGCAGTTCTCCTGCTGTCTCGTTTTCACCGATTTCAGTTTCTGCTTTGATAAGCATGTCACCCGTGTCAAGCCCTTCATCCATCTGCATTGAAGTTACACCGGTTTTATCAAATCCGTTAATAACTGACCACTGAATAGGCGCTGCTCCTCTGAGCTCAGGAAGAAGAGATGCGTGAATATTGATACATCCGTATTCCGGATATTCAAGAATCTCTTTAGGAAGAATTTTACCATAAGCAACAACGATAACAAGCTCGGGGTTTGCTTCTTTAAGCATTTCAAAAGCTGAACCGTCACGCATTTTAACGGGCTGATAAACCTTTATGTTATTTTCAATTGCAAGCTTTTTGACGGGTGGCGGTGTTAAAATCATCTTTCTTCCCTGAGGCTTATCGGGCTGAGTGAAAACGCCCGTCACATTATGACCGCAGTCAATCAGCTTCTGAAGGCAAGGCACCGCAAATTCGGGAGTGCCCATAAAAACTACTCTCATACGGTTGTCTCCTTCTTAATGACTCTCTGAGTAAAAACAATTCCGTCAAGATGATCTATCTCATGGCAAAAACAACGGGCTTTAAGTCCTTCGCCTTTATATACGCACCACTTGCCGTTTCTGTCCTGAGCCTTGACCCGGACAACTGCAGGTCTGTGGGTAACACCGCTTTCACCCGGAAGAGAAAGACAGCCTTCTTCCTCAAACTGATCTCCTTCTGTGCTTGTAATCTCGGGGTTTATAAGCTCAAGATAGCCGTCACCGCAGTCAATAACAACTACTCTTCTGAGAGTTCCGACCTGAACCGCGGCAAGACCGACACCGTTTGCCTGATACATTGTTTCTTTCATATCATCAAGAAGCTGCCAGAGACGGTTATCAAATTTTTCAACGGAACGAGATTTCTTTGCAAGAATGGGGTCTCCGATTTTTACAATACTTCTTATAGCCATAAACTCACCTTTCAACTATAATACATTATATATATTTACATCGTTGTGTCGGGATTGATGTCAGCATATGTTGTGACAGTTAAGAATCTGCTGTCCTTCCCGAGAGCGATAATAATTTCCGAAATCATTTTTCTGAAATTCACTGAATTTCTGCATTTTATAATCAATCTGTAACGGAATTTGTTGTTAACCTTTGCAACTCTTGCAGGCATAGGACCAAGTGCAATTATTTTTTCGCCTTTATAATTGCCATCGGTTTGTTTTCTGATTAAATCCAGAGCTTCTCTTGCCGCAAACTTAACAATGGTTTCATCTGTACCGACAAATCCAATTACACACAAATCGCAGTAAGGCGGATATACCAATCCTTTGCGAAGCCTTATTTCCGTCTGAAAGAAAGCGTCATAATCCTGCTTTGCGGCAAGACGGATAATTTCATTTTCGGGAGTCAGAGTCTGAATAACAGCACTGCCGGCAAGCTCACCTCTTCCAGACCTTCCTACAACCTGAGTAAGCAAAGAAAAGGTCTTTTCAAGGCTTCTGAAGTCGTCGTTATAAAGCTGCTGATCAACTGAAACAACACCGACGAGCGTTACATTCGGAAAATTCAGACCCTTAGCAACCATCTGAGTACCGATCATTATATCGTATTCACCTTTTGCAAAGCTATCCAGAACTCTCTCGTGAGAATTTTTTCCGGCGGTTGAGTCAGTGTCCATTCTTATTATCCTTGCGTCAGGGAGAAGAGCTGCAAGCTCATGCTCAATCTTCTGCGTACCGAAGCCCGAATATCTGACCGCACTTTCACCGCAATCGGGGCATAACTCCGAAAACGGCACAGAATGTCCGCAATAGTGACACATGAGTCGGTTATTTGCAGAATGATAAGTCATTGAAATGCTGCAATAAGGGCAGCATACAACCGCTCCGCACGAATTGCAGGCGGCAAAGGTATGAAATCCTCTGCGGTTAATCAGTAAAATTGACTGATGACCGTTATCGAGGTTTTCTTTAAGATAATTATATAGGGTTTTGCTTATTGCCTTACTTTCAGGCATTTTTTCTTCTGTTCTCATATCAACGGTAACAACATCGGGCAAATCCGCATTGCCGTACCGTTTCGTTAATGTGCAAAGCTCATACTTTCCGCTGAGTGCGGAAGCATAGCTTTCAACACTCGGAGTAGCGGAAGCAAGAAGAAGCAGGCATTTATTATATGCTGCTCTGAATTTTGCAACATCAATTGCATTATATCTCGGAGTCTGTTCAGATTTATAAGTATGCTCCTGCTCCTCATCAATGATGATAAGACCTATATTATCAAGCGGAGCAAAGACCGCACTTCTTGTTCCGATAACAATTTTTGCGGAGCCATTCTTGACTCTCTGCCATTCGTCAAGTCTTTCTCTTACAGATAATGCGCTGTGAAAAACAGCAACATCAGAACCGTATCGTTTGCAGAAAAGCGAAAGCGTCTGCGGCGTCAACCCAATTTCCGGCACCATGACGATAACCGATTTGCCTTGTTCAATAACGGAATCAATAACACTCATATAAACTGAGGTTTTGCCGCTTCCCGTAACGCCGTATAGAAGTGAAACCGATGCTTTATCAGCAGAAGAAAGAGAAATAAGCTTATCATAGGCTTTTTGTTGCTCATCGCTGAGCACTATTTTTTCTTTCTGCGGTTCAATATCCGTAAAATCGGGAAGATTGATAACCTGCTGCTCATAAAACTCGGCAACACCGTTTCTGACAAGCGCATTGACTACAGCCGGAGTAAGACCCGTAAAATAGCAGAGTTCCTTCACACTTGCTTCACCGATATCTTTGAGAACATCAACGATTTCCTTCTGCTTCTTCGTCAATTTAATCTCTGTTTCTTCCGGCAAAAGGCGAACCATTTTCACCGTTAAATCACCGAGATTCCTGACAGCGTCAAGATTAGCAATAAGAATATCTTTTTTTACGAGCTTTTCGCAAATTGATAAATCGGTTTTAATGCCCATAGCTTTAAAAGCATTATCCGCCTTAACAAATACACCTCTGTTAAGAAGATATTCATAAAGCTCTTTTTCTACAGAGTCAAGCTTACGGATTCTTTCGGGATCAGCCTCTCTGTTTGCCGCATAAGAGGCAACCATTCTGTGATTTATGCCTGTAGGGAGCATTGCTTTTGCAGCTTCATAGAGAGTACAGAATGTTCTGTCTTTAATCCAGCGGGCAAGCTGAATCATCTCATCGGAAAAGAGCGGTTTTTCATCAATTACTTCTGTAATTTTTTTCAGGCGCTTGCTGTCACTTTTATCCGCAAGATCAAAAATGAAGCCGATACACTTTTTATTGCCGTTTCCGAATGGAACCGTTACACGGCATCCTTTCTGAGCCGATGCTTCAAGCTGCTCGGGGATAAGATAATCAAACTCTTTATCAAAGGTAAAAACAGCCGCTTCAACGGCAACCTTTGCTATTTTCATCTGATTTCACTCCCCTGCAGTTTATATTAGCTGTTTAATTCAGATATTTCTGATTTCTTCAGGCTCAACGATAACATAATCGCCGTTAAGAATCTCATCAAGAGCAACGCTTACGGGTTTTTCAGTCATAGGATTCTTTTCTTCTTCAGCCTTTTCTGCAATAACTCTTGCTCTCTTTGCTGTTGCGGTTACAAGAGAATAACGGCTGAGATGGTTTTTGAGAAGACCTCTTAAATCGGGATTAAACATTGTTGATTACCTCACTTATAATATTTTTATTTCTTGATGTTTTACACCTTTCGGCGTTAATTACGGTTTCAAGACCTTTAACTGCGTTTTCAACAGTATCATTTATAACTATGTAATCATACTCGGAAGCTCTTCTGATCTCTTCACGGGCAATTACAAGTCTGTGCTGAATTGTTTCTTCATCCTCGCTGTTTCTTCCTCTGAGTCGCTCTTCAAGAGCAACCATTGAGGGAGGCATTAAGAAAATGCTGATAACATCGGGATAGATTTTTCTGATTTTTTCCGCGCCCTGAACCTCTATTTTGAGGATTACGGATTTACCAGAAGAAAGCATTTCATCAACAGGGTCTTTGGGAGTTCCGTAAAAGTTACCTGCATATTCGGCATATTCGAGCATCTTGTTTTCGGAAATCTTTTTTTCAAAATATTCTCTGTTTACGAAATAATAATGAAAGCCGTCAATTTCGCCTTCTCTTTGCTTTCTGGTTGTCATTGATATTGAAATTCTGACATCGTCCCTTGCTTTGACAAGTTCATTGAGCACGGTGTCTTTACCTGATCCGGAAGGACCCGAGAGAATAATCAGAACACCTTTATTGTTCATTATTCCTCATCCTCCTCTTCATCAAGCTCGTCCATATCGTCATTAAGTCTGTTTGCAACGGTTTCACTCTGAAGATATGTGAGGATAACATGGTCGCTGTCGGTGATTATAACCGCTCTTGTGCGTCTGCCGTGAGTTGCGTCAATCAGGGTTCCCTTCTCCTTGCATTCCTGAATAATTCTCTTTATCGGAGCTGATTCAGGGCTTACAATTGCAACAAGTCGGCTTGCGTTAACCATATTACCAAAACCAATATTTATCAGTTTCATTAAACATCCTCCGTTTATTCTATATTCTGAATCTGTTCACGGATTTTCTCAATCTCAGCCTTTATAGCAACAACTCTGCGGGCAATCTCAACATCCTGAGCCTTTGAGCCGATGGTATTCGCCTCTCTGTTAAGCTCCTGAACAAGGAAATCCATCTTTTTGCCGACGGCTTCGCTTGAATCAAGGAAAGAGGTAAGCTGAGAAATATGGCTGCGGAGTCTGACAGTCTCTTCTGCAACTGCAATTTTATCTGCAAAAATTGCAGCCTCTGTCAGAATTCTCTGCTCATCAATATGTGTATCTTCGAGAAGCTCTCTGAGTCTTGCGAGAAGCTTTTCATTATATTCCTTAACAGTCTCAGGTGAACGAGCCTCAACATATTCAACATTCTCCAGAATCGTTGCAAGTCTTGAAAGAACATCAACCTTAAGTCTTTCGCCTTCTCTTTCTCTCATTGCAATGAATCCGTCGAGTGCCTCCTGAGCAACAACGCTGACCGCTGCCCAGATTTTTTCTTCATCCGCAGCCTGCTTTCTGATGCTGAAAACATCGGATACCCTTGCAATATCGGAAACTTTGATATTGTTCTCAAGTCCGTATGTTTCGGAAAGCTCTTTATATGCGTCGAGATAGCCTTTTACAAGCGGATGATTCACGCTGATAATTGTGTCAGGCTCTTCAACTGTTTCAATTGAAACATAGCATTCCATTTTACCTCTTGTAAGCTTGCCCATGAAAAAGCTTTTGAGCTTTTCGTCAAGGAAGCCATAGCTTCTGGGAAGCTTTGAAGAAAATTCAAAATATCTGTGATTAACGCTTTTTATTTCCACAGTTATATTCATACCGTCTACAAGCTGCAACGCTCTGCCGTAGCCGGTCATACTTTTTATCATCGGTTAAACATCTCCGGTCATTAAAATTTATTGTGTGAACAGCCGCATCCGGCAGTTAAAACCTCAGGGATTTCTGCAGACAAAACATCATCACCTTTAAATCCGAGAAATTCAAAAACATTCTGCGCCGTTCCTTTTTTTACTTTCGAGATATATGCGCCTCTGTTTGCCGCATAATTCATCGCCGAGCGGATAAGACCCTCAGTTATAATCGGATCATCATTATCTGCCGTAAGAGAATTGAAAGTCATAACATATCCGTCAATCGAAAAAGAACAGATACCGACTTCTTTTTCTCCGTCAAAAGCTTTCATTGAATCGGTCTCAAAAGGAAGAAATCTGATCATTTTGAGTTACCTCCCTTTCTCTTCATTCCTGCTGCGGTAAAAAGGGAGTCAACTTCATCCTGGGTAAGGTCTCTCCACTCGCCCGTCTGAAGCATTCCGAGCTTCACCGAGCCTATTGCAACTCTTCTGAGCCTTGCAACCTCAAGGTCAACCGCCTCACACATACGGCGAATCTGACGGTTTCTGCCCTCACGAAGAATTATCTCAAGAACCGCCCTGCCCTCTTCTTTCTGAAGAACACGGACATCGCACGGCGCAGTCATTCTTCCGTCAAGCTCAATTCCGCCGGAAAGAATATCAATCTTTTCGCTTGTTGCTTCGGGACGAACTGTTACGCGATATGTCTTTGCAACATGCTTTGAAGGATGCATCATTGCATTTGCAAATTCTCCGTCATTTGTAAGAATAAGAGCACCCTCTGAGATTCTGTCAAGTCTCCCTACGGGATAAATGCGTTCTTTAACATCACGAACAAGCTCAAGAACACACTTCCTGCCCAGATCATCATCGGTTGTTGTTACATAGCCTCTGGGCTTATTAAGAAGAATATACCGAAGACTGTTCTGCTTTCTGATTTTTTTACCGCTGACGGTAACAGTGTCTTTCTTTGGGTCAACGCAATCGCCGATCTGAGCGACATATCCGTTGACTCTGACTTTGCCGTCTCTTATCATATCTTCTGCTTTGCGTCTTGACGCAATTCCCGCCTCGGACATATACTTCTGAAGCCTGATTTTATTATCGGCCAATCTGAATTCACCTCTGAATATTAAACAAATCTTTGATTTTTTCAATCAAATCCGAGAATATCCCTTTTTCTTCTTGCTGCACGCTGACTGCGGTTTCTATCTCAACACTTTCCGCCGCTTCAACGGGTATTTCGGCAATAATCTTTCCGTCAGAATAATAAACAGCTTTGCCGAGAATGTCGCCTTCCTGAATCGGTGCATATTCAAATCTGCGAAGCAATAACTCGCATGAATAACCGCTTTCGTCAGCAGGATAAACCGATTCATAAGACTGCCTAAGCTTAACAAAGCTTTGTTTTCCGCCGCAAACAGCAACCCTGACGTCATTCATAACACAAGTCAGACTGAAGCTTTCAAGCTGAGAAAAACCGTAATCAAACATTGAGATATGATCATCCCAGTCATTCGGCGCATTGAGCGTTACCGCAACAAGAGTAATTCCGTTTCTTTTTGCGGCGCTGACAAGACATCTTCCGCTTTTCCTGGTAAAACCAGTTTTTATTCCAATGCAACCCTCATAACTCCAGAGAAGTCTGTTATGGTTTGTAAGAGTCCTTGAATAAGGCGGATTGCCGTAAGTCAGCCTCGCGCTTTTTTTGGAACAAACTGAGGCAAATACGGGATTCCTGATACATTCAGCAGCAAGCAGCGCCATATCATAAGCGGTTGAATAATGATTATCTCTGTCAAGACCCGAAGCGGTCGCAAATGAAGTATTCTTCATGCCGATTTCAGCAGCACGCTTATTCATAAGCTTTGCAAATTCCTCTTCGTTTCCCGCCATAACGCACGCAACCGTATGCGCCGCATCATTTCCTGACTGAAGAAGCATTCCGTAAATCAGCTCTTCCATTGAAACACTGTCACCTGCAATCAGTCCCATTGAAGTTCCTTCAACGGAAATCATTTCTTTCGTGACTGTTATTTCCTTGTCGGGAATTGCAGCTTCAATTGCAAGCAGAGAAGTCATTATTTTTGTTGTGCTTGCCATTGACATCTGACTGTCAGCGTTTTTTGAAAACAGTATCTTTCCGTTCTCAACGCACATCAGAACTGCACTTTTTGCCGACACTTCAGGTTGAGCAAATGCTGAAACAGAAAAAACGAAAACTGTTATTAACATCAATGCAAAAGAAGCTATTCTCTTTTTCAATCGCCTTACCTCGCTTATATCAATTCATAAAGAATATATGCGAGGCAAAATTCAATTATTAAACAACAGGTGCGTTGGGATCCATATAATTTGCAATTGCATCATCAACGCTGTTATTCTTATTCTTCATTGCACCGATAACCTCGGTTGCCTTATCAACGATATCGGGCACCATGCCGATAACACGCTCAACAGAGCCTTCCGCTGCGTTGATATACTTAACGCTTACGCTTCCGTTATTGACTACAAGGAATGCAACGGGAGAAATTGTGATGCCTGCTCCGCCGCCGCCGCCGAAAAGCTCAGCATTTGTCTTTGAAGGGAAGTCAGTGCCGCCCGATGCAAAGCCGTATGTGACCTTTGAAACGGGGATAATCTGAAGTGTATCGCTGATTTTGATGGGATCTCCGATAATTGTGCTTACATCTACAAGATCCTTGATCTTTTCAATTGAAGTGCCGAGAATTCCTGATGCTGACTGTTCTTTCATTTTGTTTTCCACCTTTCAGAATTTTTAAAATTTATATGTTATGCTGCTTTTCCACATCGGGCTTCGGTGCCTTACTGTGCTTAAGCAGCTTAACTACAACCTTAAACAGAAGCTCAAACGCAACAATTATTACCGCGTTTATAAGCTTTATCGGTCTCACCGATATTTGTGTATGAAGTCTTGCGCTGTTTGAACCGTTGATAAAATCGGGGTTGATTTCAATATTGTATTTTTTAACCCTCATTGTGCTTACGATTAGACCCATTGCAGGGAATGCCGCAGAACAGGTTTTACCGTATTTGATTGCCGTTTCGGCCGAATCACCTGCGCCGACAGTCAATGAAATATAAAGCTCCTCAAAGAGAAATGCTCTTCCGATTCTTTTAAACATTCCGCCAACCGCATTCGCCGCATCTTTAAGAAGCTGAACAACACCTGAAACGCCTCTGTTACGGTAGAATCGGACAAACATATTATCCTGCTTTTTCTTCTTGGGCTCTTTGACTATTTCGCTTTCTTCTTTGGGTTTCTTCTCTTTCTCGGGCTTTTTTTTCTTCTTTTTTTCTGTGTCTTCCTTTTTGGGAAGTATCTTTATATTCAGAAAAAGCCATCTGACAGAAAGCTCGACATCATCTTCATAATGAACGGTCACCGCAACTTTTATTGAAAGAATGATAACGAAAAAAGCAATAATTCCGAGAATTATGTATAACGCCGTCACTGCAACACCTCCTTAAGGGTGCAAATTATTTATTCTTCCTCAGCATTCTGGAAGAAGTTTCTTATCTGCTCGCCCTGTTCATTGTTAATTTCATCATCATTGATTTCGTCGGGATTTTCGTTCTTTTCGGGAAGCTCAGGCAAATCTGCAAGAGAAGTCAGACAGAAACAACGCAGGAAATCGGGAGTTGTTCCGTAAAGAAGTGGTCTGCCGGGTAAATCAAGTCTTCCCTTTTCTTCAAGTAAACCCTTCTGACAAAGCGTTGAAATAACGCCTGAGCAGTCAACGCCTCTTATCTGTTCAACATATGCTTTTGTTACCGGCTGGTTATATGCAACAACCGCAAGCACCTCAAAAGCTGCAGGTGAAAGAGGTGCATTCTTCTTTATATCAAGAACGCTTCTGACCTGCTGCGCATATTCGATTCTTGAACATAGCTGATATTTGCTCCCGAGACGAAGAAGACATATGCCGCTTCCTCTTTCATCGAGACTGTTTGAAAGCTCCCAGAGGGCAGCAGTCACGGTCTCAACATCTATCTCAAGTGCTTCGGAAATCCTTGAAGCTTCAAGCGGCTCTCCCGAAGCAAAAAGAATTGCTTCGCATGCCGCACGAATCTGTTCATTCGTCAATTTCAATACCCTCCCCGCTATCCTGAATTAAGGTAACATCAACGCTCTCGCCCTGACCGTCAATTGTAATCTTTTTTGCCTTTGCCATTGCAAGAAGTGCAAGAAAGGTTGCGACCATTTCTGAGCGTGATTCCGAATTTTCGAAAAATGAATAAAACTTCTGCTTTCTGTTGTTTTTGAATCTGTCAATAATAACACTGATTCTTGAAGCAACGGAAACGATTTTATGAGCAACAATTCCTCTGAATGCCTCAAACGGAGGCGGAAGCTTTCTTTTTCCCTTGCCGACTGCGGCAATATACGCTTTAAAAAGCTCTGCAGGCTCATGAATTCTTGTGTAAGTCATATCAACGGGAAACTCTTCGGGAGCTCTCTGATAGAATTCAAAGCCCTTCGCCTGATTCTGAAGCTTGCCCGCAACCATTTTGCAATCCTGATACTCGGTAAGCTCTCCGCGAAGCTCTTCAACAAGCTTCTCAGCTTCTTCATGCACAGGCAGAAGCGAGATTGTTTTTATATACAGTAAACGAGCCGCCATTTCGAGGAATTCACTTGAGACATCAAGATTATCCTCCTGCATCTGACGGACATAATCAAGATACTGCTCAATTATCTCCATTATCGGAACATCGTTTATACTTAATTTTTTCTTACTGATAAGCTGAAGCAACAGATCCATCGGACCTTCAAAAACCTCAAGCTTATATTGAATTTTTTCCACGAAAAATTTCTCCTTAACTGAGATTAGCCCAGAATAAATCTGAACGGAAGACTTGTAATCCATGAAATAAGCTTCATAACCGCTTTTGATGCAAAGCTGAGAGGAATATCAAGAACTCCGAAGAAAATAAGAGCAAAAACGCCGAGAATAATATATCTCTCATACTGCATTATTTTGAAATAATATTTTGAAGGAATAAGAAGATTCGCAATTCTCGAGCCATCAAGAGGCGGAATGGGAATAAGATTGAATATTGCAAGACTGACATTTATCTGTGCGGCAAAAGTAAAGAAAAGCATTGAAATCTCTGCCACCAGAGCGCCTTCAGTATAAATGCAAACAACATTGAAAATATTGGCAAGCAGCATAAAAACAACAGACATTATGATGTTTGAGAGTGGTCCCGCAAGAGCAGTCAGCGCCATTCCTTTGCGGGGATTTTTGAAATACCTCGGATTTACGGGCACGGGCTTTGCGTAACCGAACCCAACAAGAAATATCATCAGCGCACCGAGAATATCTATATGCGCAAGCGGATTGAGAGTCAGACGCCCTTTAAGTCTTGCTGTGTCATCGCCAAGCTTTGTTGCAACAAGTGCATGAGCATATTCATGAATGGGCAGAGTGCAGAAAACAACAAACACTCTCGCCATCAGATTCATTATTGTACTTATTCCGAAGCCTTCGGTAAATAAATCAAAAAGCATTTTTATTTCCTTTCTTTGATTGTGCCGCAGACAACTCTTTCGATTTTATTAAAATCCGTAACGGATTGAGGATTAAAGCAATAACCGGAAAAAATCTTCTTTATATCATCGCTTTGGTTTTCTCCGCATTCAACCGCAATTGCACCTTTGCAGTGCGGCAGCCATTCAGAGGCAATCGCTCTGTAAAATATCAGACCGTCTGCACCGCCGTCAAGCGCCATCAGAGGTTCTTTATGAACTTCACTCTGAAGAGTTTCAATTTCATTCGTTTCAATATAAGGCGGATTGGATAGAATCAAATCGGGTGACGGCAAATCAAAAGCTTTGAAGCCGTCAAATATATCCCCTTGGATTATTTCAGCATTTCCGCAAGAGAGTCTCTCTTTGTTTTCGCTCAGATAGCGGAAAGCGTCCTCAGATTTTTCAATCAGATAAACTTTTGAATCAGGCAGATTCTTTGCAACGCTCAGACCAATGCATCCCGAGCCTGCGCATAAATCCAAAACAACGGGAGCCTCTTTCTGCCTCAGATAATCAAGCGCATATTCGACCAGCAATTCGGTTTCAGGTCTCGGAATGAGAACTCCTTCGCCAACCGAAAATGTTTCTCCGAAGAAATCCCATTCACCGATTACATACTGAACGGGAGTGCCCGATGTTCTGAGGGTAATTTTATTCAGAAAATCTTCTGCTTTGATTTCATCGGCCTCACTGTCTGAATTAAAGAACAAAAACTGACTTGTACAGCCGAATGCCGATTCAAATATCCAGCGGGCTTCATTGGTGAAATTCTCAACCTCAGCCGCTTTCAGAAGTTCTTTTCCATTTTCAAAAAGCTCAGAAACAGTCATTTTGTTTCTTCCTCATCTGCAGCGGATTCTTCGGTTTTCTTCTCGGGAACCTCACCGCTCAGGCAAGCTTTCATTGCCTCGATGGCAACTTCAATTATATCGTCTGTAGGCTCAACAGTTGTTATTCTCTGCATAAGCAGACCGGGTGCAGAAAGAAATTCAGTAAATTTATTTGGATATTTACCTGCAAGCTGAATAAACTCAAATCCGACACCCATGATTGCGGGAAGCATAAGAAGCTTGACGCAGAGCCATATTGCTCTTGTTTCCGTGAGTTCGGGAAACAGAACAGCGACAATTGATGAAATGAGAATGCTGAGAATGATTGTTACGAAAATAAAGCTTGTTCCGCATCTGGGATGGAAGCGGCGCTCTTCTCTGATGTTATCAACGGTAAGCTCTTTACCGTGCTCAAAGCAGAAAATTGTTTTATGCTCGGCGCCGTGATACATATAAACTCGCTTAATCTCTTTCATGCGGGCCGCAAGCGCCATATAAATGACAAATATGACAACTCTGATGAGACCTTCAAAAATAGTTCTGAGGCCTGAAATCTCTCCGCCGAGAAGCTTGCCGTTCACAACATCAAACAGAAAGCTGGGAAGCCACATAAAGAGAAGGAACGCAAGTCCAATACCGAGAACCGCCGAAATGAAACCGATAACAGCCATCATTTTGGGGCCGAAATGATCGGAAATCCATTTATCAAGCTTGGATTCGCTTTCTTCCTCAAAATCAAGGGAGGTTTTTTCTGCGGACTCCATAAGGAGCTTATAACCGGTTATCATCGATTCAATGAAGCTTACAACGCCTCTGAGAATGGGTATGTTGAGGAATTTATATTTCTTTCTTACGGAGACAATATTCTTCATTTCAGTTTCAATTGTTCCGTCAGGCAGACGAAGCGAAACCGCAGTTCCTTTGGGTCCTTTCATCATTATGCCTTCCATAAGTGCCTGTCCACCGACGGCAACGTATTCATTCTTCTTGCTCATCTTTCAGAGTTTCTCCTTCCTTATCGGGTGATGATTTATCAAAGGGCTGAACCGGCAGAGTTATTCTGACTGTTGTGCCTTCGCCCAGAACACTGTCAATATCAAGCTCGCCGTTATGAAGCTTTACGATTTCATCTGCAACCGCAAGACCGATCCCCGAGCCTCTGACAGTAGTGTTTGCTTTATAAAACTTTTCTTTAATATGCGGAAGATCATCAGGCGGAATGCCCGCTCCCGTATCGCTTATTGAAATAACCAGAACGGCTGGATTAGGTCTTTCGGCATAGACAATAATTTTGCCGCCCTGCTCACTGTATTTAAGAGCATTGTCAAGAATATTGATAAAAACCTGTTTGATTCTTGATGCATCTCCGATTGACGGCACGGGAATATGAGGAACATTATAAACAAGCTCAACGCCCTCTTTGATTGCTCTTTCTTTAAAAGCAAAAACAACCTCATCAAGCTCTGCAAGAACATCTATCTTTTCATTCTGAAGATTCATTCTTCCGCTGCTCATTCTTGAGAAGTCAAGAAGCTCTTCAACCATTCCGTTGAGTCTCGAAGCTTCTTTAATAATGATTTCCATTCCCCTTTCCGTCATTGACGGGTCGCTGTCTCCAAGCTGAAGAAGTGTTTCGCCCCACCCTTTGATTGCCGTAAGCGGTGTACGAAGTTCGTGGGAAACGGTTGAAATGAAATCGTTCTTCATTCTGTCGGAAGCGGCAAGAGTTGTCGCCATATCATTTATCGTTGCGCAAAGCTCACCGATTTCGTCATTATAGGGATAATGGTCAATTCTTGCCTCAAGGTCACCGCCCGCAATTCTTTTTGCGGTCTCACCAATATCTTTAACGGGGTTAACGATTGAGCGGATAAATAAAACGCTGGACAAGAATAAAAGTGCAAACATGAAAAGCGCAACAACAGCGACTATAACACCTATGCGAATAAGCTGACTGTCAATGGCTTCGAGAGAAATCATGAATCTTACTGCGCCCGCAGCAACACCGTCGGGGTATTTATAAACACAGCTTGACGCCATTATTCTTTCACCCGATGGAAGCTTTCCCGTCCATCTTCCGCTCGATGTTTCGCCGCTGATTGCAGCATTGAAATCAGGCATTTCAACTTCATCGGTTATTTCAAAACCGCTTGAGGTATGGATTATGTTTCCGTAACCATCAACAATCCATACAGCCATTATGTCCTTATCCTGAAAATTCGCTATGAAATTTCTTCCCGCATTTTCAAAGCCTTCTGCATTCTCGACGCCGTAAAGACTGAACGATGAAGAGATTTCATCGGCGGAATAATTATCAAGCGCCATAGAGGCAACTCCGTAATAATAATTTCTCATTGAGAAAATGAGAACAAGAGAAACCGATATGATAATGGCAATAACTATTAGCGCAACGTTGATGAACCAACGTTTTGTTATTCCCATAAACTTCACGGCTTACTCCCCTTTCAAATCAAACAATCCATTTATAGCCGACGCCCCAAATTGTTGTCAGATGCTTGGGGGCTGAGGGCTCATCCTCAACTTTCATTCTGAGTCTTCTTATATTAACATCAACAATTTTTTCTTCGCCGAAGCAATCGTAACCCCAGACCTTATTGAGAATGTCTGTTCTGCTCAGCGCAGCACCGGGGTTCGCAAAGAAATACTCCATCATCTGGAACTCAACCTGAGTCAGTTCAATATATTTTCCGTTTTTGCTAAGAGTTCTGCTGCGAAGATTGAGCTTGAACTCTCCAAGCTCGATAACATCTACGGCGTCCTGCTTCTGCTTGCCGTTCATTGCAACTCTGCGGTAAATAGCATCAACTCTTGCGACCAGCTCTGAGGGTGAGAAGGGTTTTGTAACATAATCGTCTGCTCCCATCATGAGACCAGTGATCTTATCCATTTCCTGAGTTTTTGCGGTAAGCATTATAATTCCGATATTAGGATTCTTGCTGCGAAGTCTTTTGCAGACCTCAAGCCCGTCCATATTAGGCATCATGACATCAAGAATGGCAACATCAATTTCACCGTCATTCATTTCGTACTGCTCAAGAGCCTGAACTCCGTCCTGAGCTTCAACAACCTCATAGCCGCCGCGCTTGAGGTTAATAACAACAAATTCTCTGATGGCAAATTCATCTTCCGCTATGAGGACTTTTTTCATTTTTCTGCCTCCATTCAAAATCAGGGTAATCTGGTAATCTTGTTTTTTATCGTTTCTTCGGTTATTCCCAGATCTTTTCCCGTTTCAGTAATGTAAACACATACAACTCCGTTATTTTTTTCAGCAATCGGAATATATGAAGCAAACTTTTCTTCATCCCAATTATTCTTATCTATTTTGATAACCGAGAATATCGCTTCATCGCTGCCTTTCTGAACATCTCTGATATAAACAACCCAGCAATTCTTCTGTTTATATGCTCTGACACCGATAGAATCAACTTCTTCTTCCGTCAGAGAAATAGCATAGCCGTCTTCAAGGTTGATAAGCGTATTTGAAACGGCATAAGCCTTGTCGCCTTCGTAGTTTATCCAAACAGTCAGATAAAGCTTTTCGCTGTCAAGCTGTTCATGCGCAATATTTGAAAACCCGAATTCCACCTGGACGGGAATATCGATTCTTCCGTCATTATTTATGTCAGCGCATTCAACGGGCTCATATCTCAGAGTCAAGTTGTTTGTCAGAGTATCTTTATCAAGCCACGGTGCAACAAGAGCAGATTTACCGCTGTCCCAATAAACCATTTCGGTTATCATCTGTCGTTCACCCTTAAGAGCATCAACATATATTCTCATCGGTGAATTCTCAGATAGTTTTTCAGCCTTCAGCGAAGAATAACTGCTTATATTCGGATCAAGCTTAGTTTCTCCCATGATAACAACTGAGTTACCTGAAAGCTTAAGCGTTTTTGCAGTCTTATGAACCGTGTTTCCCGATGTTGACTGACTGATATAAAATATTTCATTGAAATTATCTGAATCAATATCAAGCACAGCCGAAATCAGACAAACCTCGTTTGCTATTTCCTTGAAAAATACATCAGTTGAATTTTTTCTGTAAACAGAAAGTATATCCGCAGTCGAAACACCCGAAGTGCTCCAGACAACAATCAGTTCATTGACGCCGTCGTTATCAAGATCGCTTACGGTAACATTTCTTACTGAGTTTCCGTATCCGCTGAAATCCCCGACAAGCTTCCATTCTCCGTTTTCAAAATTGAAATAATGCATTTTAGCAACAGAGTCTTTTCTGTCCTTTGAAAAAATCAACGCTTCATCATCAGCATCCGAATCGATATTTTCAACAACAAAAGCCGAATTATAATCTCCTTCATACGGGATGCAGAACTGAATATCTGCACCCGCAGTCAGCTTAAATGCTTCAACAAGTTCCTCGTACTCAGGATAATAAAGCGGCGGAGTAAGCAGCGATCCTACGGGCTCAATAAAAGACATTGAACTGCAGGAACTGAAAAGAAAACAGACAATTAAAATAAAAGCAACAAATGCGCTGAATGCTCTTTTCATCCGCAGCCACTCCTTTACATAGATTTTCAAGATATTATAGCACAAATAAAAACTATAAATCAATATATTATATTTATATTTTAAATAAAATTTATAAATATTTAATTATATAAAAGCAAAACCGCCTCATAAGGGCGACCTTTCGTAAGGAATTTCCTTATGAAAGGTCGCCCAAGAGACGGTTTTATTCTTAGTCAATCATTATTGTTGCAGTATACTCACCGTAAGACCAGCAGTCATTGTCTACCATCGAAACGGGAACAACAACCGTTCCGAGAGTATTATCAGGCAAGACACTGAGGTCAGCGTTGAGAATAATGTTCTCCGAGTTAAGCGCATCAAGCGATGCAGCGGGTCCGATAACGGTAAGCTGCGAGGAATTGAATTCAATAAACTGAGCAGTAATACCGTCAGGGACATTGATAAATTTAACAGTTGACGGAACATCAACGGTTTTTGAGTTCATTCCGCCAACAGTTACGGTAATGGTAAAGTTTTCTGTCGAATCTATAACTTTACCGCCGCTTACATCTTCGGCAGGAATAGTAAAAATATTTTCACCGATATTGAGTTTCGAAAAATCAATCGAAGTAATTTCAAAGTTTTCGAGTCCTTCAGCTTTGCTTTCAGTCACTGCAAATTCAGCCGAAGAAGGACTGACAGAAACAGTAAACGGAATTTCTCCTACATAATCAGATGGTTTGTTGGAGAATGCGCATACTGCGGGAAGAACAACCTTTTTATAAACGGGAACAGTAAGGTTAACAATATCTCTCTGTCTGTTGAACGAAATGTATTTCGGAGTGTCCCCCTCTTTGGTTAAAGCAATGAGATTTGCGTCAAGCGTTGTGCTCTGGCGAAGAGGATTCTTTATTTCCGTTCTTGCGATAACCCTGCTAATTTTGTTGACTTCTGTTTCGGGACCCGAAACTCTGACTGTATTATTATCAGAGAAAATCAGATCGTCAACATAATATCCGTCAGGAACAAGACTGCCCTCATGTTCAATTTCAGCCTCAATTATGAATTCAGCCTCTTTGGGATAATCAAAATAAACATCAACCGAATCAACTGAAATATCATCAATTGTGTACTCGGGTCTGAGGCTTGATGAGCTGACATCGATATTCAGCGTCGCCGTTCCGACCGAATTAACATATCCTGTATTTGCGGTTACGACAAGATTGTCAATGATATTATCATCTTCAACGATATGTCTTTTGCCGCTGACTGTTACATCAACGGTGAAATCGGTCTCGCCGAATGGCTCAAGACCCATATTGTCTTCAATTCTCGAATAATCGATTTTTACGGGAACATTTCTTATGATGTTGGTTGTTTCGCTTAATTCAACAGCAACAAAAAGCCAGATAAGCAGCGACGCAATTACCGAAAAAACAAGCAAAAAACGGTTATCATAAAATAATGAACTTATTCTGAATTTTTTGATTTTCATTTTTTCCAACCCTTGAATATTTTCTTGATTGAGCGAGAATCATCATCAGAATCCGATGAAGATTCAAGGAGATAATTTATCAGCATTTCACGAAGCTCCGCTTCGGTAAGACCTCTTTTAAGCTCGCCCTTGAAAGCAACGGAAATGATACCTGTTTCCTCAGAAGTAACAACAACCATTGCATCGCTCTGCTCGCTCATTCCGAGAGCAGCTCTGTGGCGTGTGCCGAGATCACTTGAAATCTCTTCGTTCTTAGTCAGCGGAAGCACACATCCTGCGCAGAGAAGCCTGCCGTCCCTGACAATAGCCGCACCGTCATGAAGCGGCGATTTCGGGAAGAAAATATTGCCGATAAGCTCATGGGTAATCTGAGCATCAATGGCGGTTCCGGTTTTAATTACATCTCCAAGGAGCATTTCTTTTTCCATAACTATGAGAGAGCCGGTTTTGCTGTCTCCCATTCTCTGAACGGCCTTTGCAATTTCAATTATCGCATCACTTACAGTTTCGTTTCCGCCCGCACCGTTGCCCTTAAACAGATTGCTCAGAGAGGTGAATTTGCTCTTACCGAGTCTTTCGATAATCTGTCTGATTTCTTGCTGAAAAAGAATAATCAGAATAATGAAAATGTTCTGGAAAAGAACTCTGAATATGTATGAGCTTGCCTGCATCTCAATCTGAGAAATCAGGAAATATACAACTCCGAGAAACAGAAGTCCTTTTACAAGCTGAAAAGCCCTTGTTTCTCTTATCAGTTTTATTCCGTTATAAAGAACAAATGCAACAAGCACAATGTCAAGAACATCAGCTATTCCGAATTTAAGCGACGGAAGCTTAGTGAAAAATTCCGTTATATTATCAAAGAAGGCCATAAGCCTCAACCAACCCTTTCGTTTTCCTATGATGTTATAATAACATAAAGAAGGTTGCGTTGCAAACCCAAATACACATATTTAACAAAAAATTAACTTTCAATAAGACAAACTGCCTGGGAAGAAATGCCTTCACCGTTTCCCGTGAAGCCAAGCCCCTCCTCGGTTGTTGCTTTTACACTTACGCAGGAAACATCTATCCTGCAGGCAGAAGCGATATTTTCCCTCATTTTCTGTATATAAGGTCGCATTTTAGGCTTCTGCGCAATAATAATTGAGTCAATATTGTTGATTCTGAAACCGTTTTTATTAAGCAATTCAACAACCTCAGACAAAAGCACAAGGCTGTCTGCGCCTTTATATTTTTCATCATTATCAGGAAAAATGCATCCGATGTCACCGAGCGCAGCGGCGCCGAGAAGAGCATCGCTGATTGCATGAAGGAGTACATCGGCATCAGAATGACCGAGAAGCCCTTTTTCATAAGGAATCTCAACACCGCCGATTATGAGTTTTCTGTTTTCCGTAAGCTTATGGACATCATAGCCCTGCCCTATTCTGAGCATCAAAAACACTCCTTTTCGATTTCTTCGATATCAAGTAATAAACGCTCGTAGGTTGTAATACAATTAAGGACTTTTACAAGAGAATTTGCGGAAAGACGCTCGGGAAGCTGATAGTATTTCAACAGAGCCGCTCTCTTAGCTGCGCTGTCGGGACCGCCCGTAAAACCGTGTTCGTATAAATCAAGTTTTGTTATCGGTCTGTCGGGTTCTTCCGTTGTTTCACAAAACACTCCCGCATTCGCAAGCGCCTGCATTATCACTTCTTCGGAAACACCTTCAACGCCGAGCTTTCCTTCCTTGGAGGGCTCGGTTTTTCGTCTTTCTTTTCCGAAAATATCGGGGATATAAGCATGGATAATATCTTTCTGATTAACGGTTGAGCCGATAAAAGAACGGATTTTAAAGCCTGCGGAATCGCTGTCGGTAAGCACAAGAATCCCTCTTTTTTCCGAAAGCATTTTTATCATTCTCTGAAGCTCTTTATCCTTAAAAATGCCGAAACCGTCAGTCTGGATGATGGGAGCATCAATTATCCCCGAAAGCTTGATTTTATCATACTTTCCTTCAACGATGACAGCCTGTTTTATTTTTATCATTTCTATCTCCCCGCTGCTCTCGCAAGCTTTACGAGCGACTGCTCAAGAATAAGTCTTTTTTCGAGAGCTGAGCTTTTCATAGCTATGTCAGCCTGAGCAAGAATTTCTATGCATTCTTCAATCGCATCAAAGGAAAGCCTTGCACTGGTAGCTGCAGCGTTGTTAAGCCTGAATTCCTTGCCCGCATAATTATAATACTTTGCGATAAGCTCCGCTCTGCTGCCCGATTTAACGGCGGCCTTGGCTCTGTAAATATCCGAATAAGAAGCAGTCAGCGCACCGAGAATCTGAAATTCATCCTCTCTTTGCTCAAAAAGCTTGGAAAGCTTTCTGAATGCACTGTCAAATCTTCCGGCATTAAGCTCTCTTATCATATCAAAAACTCTTGAATCGAGGCTCTTTATGCAGACCGCATCAACATCACTTTTTTTGATTTCACCGTCAGCATATGCGCAGACCTTTTCCGTTTCGTTAAGCAGCGTGTTAAGATCTGAACCAACACAGGAAACAAGATAGGAAGCAACGCCTTTACCGAATTCTTTGCCTCTCTTTTTTGCTCCGCTTTCAAGCATTTTAACAAGGTCGGAAGCTGTTTTTTTCTCAAGCTTTACGGCGTTACCGAATTTTTCAAACATTTTAACAGCTTTATTCCATTTAGCGCCCTTGGGTTCATAAGCAACAAACGAAAAAATGAGAGCACACTCCTCCGGATTATCCGAAAGAAGCATTTCAAGCTGCTCAAATCCGCCGTCATCAAGGGTGTCAAACGGAAAATCCTTGACATGAACGCAGGTGCTTTCTGCCATCATCGGCACAGCCTGCGAGCTGTCATAAATCTCCGCAAAATTCGTTTCTTTTCCCTCAAAAACATGCAGGTTAAAATCCTCAAAGGATTTATCAACAACCTTTGAGATGATTTTTTCCGTATATATTTTTTTCAGATAGCTTTCTTCGCCGTAGATAAGATAAATCCCGAGCGGATTTGTCTTGATTTTATCCTTTAAAGCTGATTCATTCAAAGAAGGCATACTTTTCCCTCCCTCAGTTTCTGTAAACACTTATATCGCCGTTATCGGCTCTTATTATCAAATCACCGCAGCCTGCGGTTGAAGCACACTTTATTCCTTTGGATTCAAGTTCATTCTGGATAATAATTCCCCTTGTATTCTCTGCGTTTATAACAGTATAAGATACATCGTAATCCGACAAATCTGCAGGATAATCGTTTCGGGTTATGATGATATCTGCGTTTCTGAAATTCTCAGGAAGCGCAGAAAAGCTTTTAACGGGATCAAAACAGATCAGAGCCGAAACGTCCTCAGTTTTCGCCAATATGCAATATGAACTATCAATAATCGTTGAACAGATTTCAATATTATCCGAAAAGTCGGGATTTTCATAACGGTTAGTTTCAATTCCGCCAAGAAGAAGCTCTGCTCCCGACGGAAGAGCGCTGTAACAAATCACTTTCGGTTCGGTGTTCCTGAGAATGCTCAATGCATATGCAGAACTGCTTTCATCATCGTCGGAAACCACAAGATAATCCAACTTGCCTGCTCTCTCAACAGCATTCAGGATATCATAAGAGCCCGAGTAGACACTTCCTCCGCAGCCGAAAAGAACAGTTTCACCGTTATATTCCATCAACACCGAAGTGCCGTTACCTACATCAACAACTCTTAATTTCGTTTCTTTTCTTTCACCTGAAGAAAAAATAAACAGCCCCGTGCAAAACATCACCGCTCCGAGAACAACCGACAGTATCGGCTTCGCTTTTCCGAAATATGAAACCAAAACCGCAAGAGCGGAAATAAGCAGCATCCCGCAAATAAGCAGAATGGCTTTATCATATTCAATCCTGAATGTAAGAAAATCAAATCGTGATATAAAATCGGAAACGGCGAGGATATATTTACAGAACAATCCTCCAAGGAAACCGAAAATGTTAAAAACTCCCGGTAATAACGCTCCAAAAATCGCACCGAACATACAAAGCACCATACAGATGCCGGCGGCAGTTACGCAAAGAAAATTCGACGCAAAAACCGCAAAATTAAAGCTTCCGTAAAGCTGAAGAGTAACGGGAAGAGTAAAAGCCGATGCAGCAGCCGTTACGGAGAAAGCAGACAAAACCGATTCAAGCAATCTTTTCGGAATTTTGGATTTATTAAGTAATTCATCAATTTTCGGTCTGAAAAACTGTACATACAGTATCAGACCGAGACACGAGAGTACGGAAAGCTGAAGTCCAACCGCACCGATTGAAAACGGATTAACAAGAGCGATAACCGTTATTGCAAATCCGAGCGAATTCAGTGAGTCACTTTTTCTCGATATCAATATAGAAAACAGATAAACAAGCATCATTATACCTGCACGGACCACCGAATGACTCATTCCCGCAACAAGCATAAATAAAATTACGAACACAGCAGATATAACCGCAGCAATTTTTTCGTTGAGTCCTGTTTTTCTGAAAATTTTCAAAACAAGCATTGACCACAGCGATAAATGGAGACCCGACACACAAATCAGATGAGTTATACCGATTGCGTTGAAATCGGAAAGTGTTTCCCGGGAAATCCCGCTTTTATCGCCGAGGATAAGAGCAACGGCAAGACCGCCGTACTCATTGGGCAAGATACGGTAAACCGAATCTTTGATTATGTTTCTGAGCTCAATTATTTTTCTTCCGATAAAATTACCGTTTTCATTTTCAATTACGGTATAGCCTTCAGCTGAAGGATAAGCCGCAATATAAATCCCTTTGGCTTTGTTAGCAGATAAAAGCTCTGAGCTCGACGAGCCGGGCAGATAAAAATTGAATCTGCCGTTTACCGTATCAAATGGTTCTGCATCAAGAGGAATCGAAAAGGTAAGCCTTATCCCGAAATCAGCCGTTTTACCGTCAACTTCGGATACCTTTGCATCATAATAATAATTGCCGTAATTCAAATCAGCTTCACTTGTTATAACCGCAGTTAAGTTGAAGGTTCTGCCCTCAAGTGAAGCTATCGGCTGATAAATAAAACTGTTTGAACAGATAAGAAGAACGCAGGAAAGAAGTCCCGAAACAGCGGCAACAGTAAAAACTTTCGCTTTTCTTATCTTTCTTATCAAAAGCGTAACAACCAGAGCGGCTGAAAACACGGCAAAAGCCGCTACAGTCGCTCCGGTCTGAAGTTCATGGAGAATTGAAAGTGTAAAGAAAACCGTAAATCCGATTAAAGCAAAGGGACGCGGCACTGCATACACACTCCAATAGTTGTTTTATTTTTCAATAAGAGGAATCTCTGCAAGGAAAACAATATCATCACGCTTTGCGGCATCTCCCTCTGCAAGGACGGCAGCTTTCGCAACGATTTCAGCATCAAACTTTGAGCAGAGAAACTCTACCGCTCTGAGAGATTCGCCCGTGCTGATAACGTCATCAAGAACAACAACCTTTTTGCCTCTGAGCTGCTCACCCTCAAGACCGTCCATAATAAGTGTCTGCTGAGCATCCGTTGTTATTGAACGAACCTCAACCGACACGGGGTCTTTCATATAAAGCTTTGCTTTCTTGCGTGCAACAAAATACTTTTTCCCGCTCTGTCTTGACATTTCATACGCAAGAGGAATGCTCTTTGCTTCGGGAGTAACAATAAAATCAAACTCGGGAAGCTTTTTGAGAAGCTCTGTTGCTGAATGAACAGTCACTTCAACATCACCAAAAAGAATAAATGCAGCAATATCAAGCTTATCGCTGATTGCACAGCGCACGAGATCTCTTTCAAGACCCGCAATATTTACTCTGTAATATTCAGCCATGTTATTACCTCCGCAAATCAGCCTGCAGGCCAGCCGAAATCACGGCCGCCCATCAGGTGAAAATGAATATGCTTGACGGTCTGACCGGCAGAATCGCCGCAATTGTTGACAATTCTGAAGCCGTTATCAAGACCTTTTTCCTTTGCAATTATTGCAGCAACCTCAAAAATATGCGAAATAACCGCGCTGTTTTCGGGAGTTATATCAGCTGCACTTGCAATATGTTCCTTGGGAATAATGAGAATATGAACGGGTGCCTGAGGCTCAAGGTCATAAAAAGCAAGAACCTTATCGTCCTCATAAGCCTTGTTTGAAGGGATTTCTCCATTGACTATTTTACAAAAAATGCAATCCATAATTACACTTCCTTATTTAATCATATCGGCAACAATATCTTTTACCGCTGCCATAGCTTCATTAACATTTGTAATATCCTTTGTGCCAGCCATTGCGCTGTCGGGTCTGCCGCCGCCTGAGCCGCCTGCAATCTTTGAAACAGCCTTGACAATGTTACCTGCGTGAGCACCCTTTGCAACCGCCTCTTTACCGCATGCACATGCGAAGTTTGCACTTGCGCCGTTGATACCGCAGATAACAGCAACTGCGCTGTCATCTTCCTTAACGGTATCGCACATTGAACGAAGGTCACCGGGATTAACGCCCTCAACGGTTGTTGCAACAATCTTAATGCCGTTAACCTCAACCGCAGAGCTCATCAGATCGCCTGTCTTGAGCTGTGAAAGCTCAGCACGAAGCTGCTCAATTTCCTTTTCCTTTGCCTTGAGATCTGACATGAGCGAGTTTGCTTTCTTATCAATTTCACTTGCATTCGCAATCTTCATTGCTGCCGCAGTATTGAAAATAAGAGAGTTGTTCTTTTTGATATACTCAAGTACACCGTTGCCGGTTACTGCTTCAATTCTGCGAACGCCCGCAGCAACAGATGACTCTGAAATAATCTTGAATAAGCCGAGCTTACCGGTATTATCAGCGTGAGTACCGCCGCAAAGCTCTGTTGAGAAATCACCTGCTCTGACAACTCTGACAACATCGCCGTATTTCTCTCCGAAGAGAGCCATTGCGCCGAGTTTCTTTGCCTCTTCAATGGGCATTTCAACGCTTGTCACGGGCATTGCAGAAAGAATAATTTCATTAACTCTGTTCTCAACTTTTGCAAGCTCCTCTGCAGTAAGAGCCGAGAAATGAGTGAAGTCAAATCTCATTGCCGAGTCATTGACAAGCTGACCCGCCTGCTCAACATGCGAGCCGAGAGTTTCACGAAGCGCAGCCTGAAGAAGATGAGCTGCAGTATGATTTCTCATTGTTGCTTCTCGTGTCTTAACGCAGATTTCAGCCTTTACCGCATCGCCTACGGAAATAATTTCGCCTTCAACAAGCTTGCCAATATGAAGGAAATTACCGTCAGCGGTTTTGGTTGTTGCAGTAACTCTGAAAGCCGCACCGTTTGCTTTGATAACACCGATATCGCCAACCTGACCGCCGCTTTCACCGTAGAAAACAGTTCTGTCAAGAACAACAGCTGCATTGGTATCTGTGCCGACAAATTCAGCTCTCTCGCCGTCAACAATAATTGCTTTTACGGTTGCGTCGCATGCATAATCGGTATAACCGAGGAATTCGGTTGCTTCAATATCCTTGAGCGATGCTGCGCCGCCCTTCCATGCTTCTGCTCCCGCATCTTTTCTTGCTGCTCTTGCAGCTGCTCTGCTTTCAGCATAAAGTCTCTTATATTCATCAATATCAACAGTCATTCCGCGCTCTTCAAGAAGCTCTTTTGTCAGGTCGATGGGGAAACCGAAGGTGTCCTGAAGTCTGAAAGCATCAGCACCGCTGAGCACCTTTGAATCGGTGTTTGCAATGATGCTTTCAAGAAGACTGAGACCCGTATCAATAGTCTTATTGAAGCTTTCTTCCTCAGATTTGATAACTTTGACAATAAGGTCATGCTTTTCAACAAGGTTGGGATATGCGTTTGCATTTTCGTTGATAACGGTTTCGCATACTTTATAAAGGAATGTTCCGTCAATTCCGAGAAGTCTGCCATGGCGTGCAGCTCTTCTGAGAAGGCGGCGAAGAACATAGCCTCTGCCCTCATTTGAAGGCATAACACCGTCGCCAATCATAAATGTAGTGCTTCTGATATGGTCAGTAATAACTCTGAGAGAAATATCATTCTTATCGTTTTCGTGATAGTTGATGCCCGAAATTTCAATAACATGCTTCATGATGTTCTGAACGGTATCAACCTCAAAAATGTTGTCAACATCCTGCATAATGCATGCAAGACGCTCAAGACCCATACCTGTATCAATGTTACAGCTCTTGAGTCTTGAATAGTTGCCGTTGCCGTCATTATCAAACTGTGTGAAAACGAGATTCCAGAATTCAATGAATCTGTCACACTCGCAGCCTACCTTACAGTCGGGTGAGCCGCAGCCGTATTTTTCGCCTCTGTCAAAATAGAGCTCTGAGCAGGGACCGCAGGGACCTGCGCCATGCTCCCAGAAGTTATCCGCTTTTCCGAATCTGACCATATGGTCCTCAGGGATACCGATTTCCTTTGTCCAGATATCAAAAGCTTCATCATCTTCTTCATAAACGCTGATGTAAATTCTGTCTGCGGGCATTTCCATAATCTCAGTGCAGAATTCCCATGCCCAGCGGGTTGCTTCTTTCTTGAAATAATCGCCGAAAGAGAAGTTGCCGAGCATTTCAAAATAGGTTCCGTGGCGTGCAGTGATACCAACGCTTTCGATATCGGGGGTACGGATACATTTCTGGCAGGTTGTTACTCTGTTTCTGGGGGGAGTAAGCTCACCTGTGAAGTATTTTTTGAGAGGCGCCATACCTGCATTGATGAGAAGCAGGCTCTTGTCGCCCTGAGGCACAAGAGAAAAACTGGGCATTCTCAAATGTTCTTTTGACTCAAAGAAAGCGAGATATTTTTCTCTGATCTCGTTAAGTCCCATCCATTTCATATTAAAATTCCTCCTAAATTGGATATGATTTACTTGTTTTTTGCGGGTTTGAACTAAAAAAAGGTGCAGTTATTCAACTTAAATGGGACGGACAAAACCGCGGTACCACCCAAATTGCGCATAACTGCACCACTCAATTCCTTTAACGCGGGGCACGCCTGCATTCATCACGCAGGAGCTCAGGGGCGGCCCTTCACCGCCTTATTGCCTGACGGTCATCACAGCAAAAAGACCGTCTCTCTGAAGACAAACGGAAAATTCTTCCCCATCAAAGCTTCAATATCTGATTTATTTTACTTTAATATTATTCGGTTTGTCAAGACGAAAATCAAAGATTAAATACCGTCTTCTTCAAGCATTGCCATTGATACCCAACCGAATTCGCCGTTGTATTTGATGCAAAGCCAGTATTTACCGTTATCAGCCTTCTTCTTTGCATAGCCTTCAACGATATCGCCTTCCTGAAGCTCGCCGAGAAGCTCAAAATCAGAACCTGCATCGCTTCTTACATTTGCGCCGTCAGAATCAACAACAACAAATCTGCCTTCTGTAGGCTCATCAGCTGAGGGAACATCTGAAGGAACATTTTCAACGGTAATGTTTACTCCTGCAAATGAATTGATTGCATTGCCCGTAAGAATTACGCCCCATGTTCCTGCCTTGCATGCAATGAAAACTCCGTTGCTGCCGGGAAGAATGTTGCTGTATTCGAAATCTGCAACAACATCATTATCAAGGTTGATAATGCCCATCATTCCGTCCTTTTTAACAGGAATGAGACCTGTATCCGAAACGGGACGGCAGTAATCGCTTGAGGATGCTTCATAGCTTTCAAGGTCATTGACTGCTTCGTACTGATATTTGATAACTCTCTTGTCTTTATCCTGACTTACATAGCCCCAGAGACCGTCTTTTCTTGCAGCAGCATAGCCGTTAAAGTAACGGTCACGCTCTTCGTATGAAGTGTTGCCGAGGGGATCTGCATCAACGCCGTGAGAACCGTGAGGTGTTTCTGAAATTGTCACAACACCGTTATCAACGGTGAATTCATAGTTTTCATTGCCGATAACAACAAGGCTGTGATAGCTTCCTTTATTAGTGTAATCCTTACCGTTGCCGCAACGGACAAATCCGTCATAGTTCGGCTGAAGAATAACATTGCCCTGATAATCAATAAGACCGTATTTTCCGGTTGATACAGACTTAAAGGATGCACAGTTCTCATCGAGATATTCAATCTCAGCGCAATTCTCAAAACCGCCCGCAACCCACTTGAATGCTGCGGAGTTTTCTGCGTTCTCAGTCGTGCTGACTGCGGGATCATCGGGTTTATTGGTATCATCTTTTGAAGCAAGCTTACTGATGCCTGCAATAAGAGCAATAATGACTGCGAGAGCAGCAACTGCAATTACAATTGTTTTAGTGTTAATAGTTTTTTTGCCTGATTTCTGAGCTGAAACACTTTCGTGATTGCGTGCCGCATACTCACTGTTATCATATACGGGCTCGGAAACGGGAAGAGGTCTGAACTCGGGCACAACAGCTTCTTCCTGCTCTTCTTTTGTCTCTTCAGAAACAATGGGCGCTGCAGGTGCGCTGAGAATATCGTTAATTCTCTGTTTAAAATCAATAACATTATCGGGCTGAGCGGTCTCCTCTGCGATTGCAGAGTCCTCAACGGGAACAACTTCCTCAACCGAAGTTTCTTCCGCTTTTTCTTCAACCTGCTCTTCCTTGATTTCCTCTTCAGCCGCAGCAGGTTCTTCCTCTGCCTTGGGCTCTATTGCGGGAGTTTCGGGAACCGGTCTGGAGTTTTCATACGCATCCATAGCGTAGATAAAAATATCTCTTACAACAGAATTTTCGATTTTTGTTTCCACTGCAAGCTTCTGGAAAATTCTTGTCAGAACGGGAAGATTTCCCGAAGGCTCTGAGGGAGATGCCTCAAGAGCTGAAAGAGAAAGGATTTCTGCCCTCGCCTTGCCTAAAAGAGCATTTGCAGTGCTCTCGGAAACACCGAGAAACTTTGCAAGAGCGGGAACAGGCATTCCGTTATTATAATGAAGAATGATTGCTGCTTTGAGCTCGGGCTTGAGAGAAGAAACAGCCTTATCGACAATAGTCATCTTCTCTTCATCTTCGAGAACATCTTCGGGAAGAAATTCAGACGAGGATTCCTGAGCGCCTGCATCGGCATCTCCGAAAACGAATTTGACGCCTTCTTTATAAACCGCTGCAACATTCTGCTTCATCCATATCTCAAAAGCTTCGGGTTTTTTGAGCTTTTCAATGTTGCTGAATGCTCTGGCATATGCAGCCTTGGTTATGTTAACCGCCTGCTCTTCGACGGTGCAAAGCTTTGTTGCAAGAAAATAAGAACCTTTAAGGGTTTTTGAGTAGAGCTTTGCCATTGCGTCGGTGTCACCGGCAGCAGCGGCATTCACATACTGAACTATATTCTCACTCACTTTTATTCCACTCCAATCAAATTTTGTAAAAAGTCATATTTTGACCATATATTACAATTACAACAATTTTATACTATATTTGAGGATTTGTCAATAGATACGGAGTTGAAAAGTGCAAGATGTTGTGTGGCGTTTCAGATTTCTTTTTTGATTTTTTCAATTATTCTTTTTTCCAGCCTTGAGATATAGCTTTGAGAAATCCCAAGAGCGTCAGCAACTTCCTTCTGCGTGTATTCTCTTCCTCCGCCGATTCCGAAACGCATTGTCATTATCATTCTTTCTCTTTTGTTCAGAGAATTGACAGCTCTGTACAGCCTGCATCTTTCATCGTCATTTTCAAGGTCTCTGTAAACCTCGTCAGGCTCGCTGCCGAGAACATCCGATAGAAGAAGCTCGTTTCCGTCCCAATCAACATTAAGTGGCTCATAATATGAAACTTCAGTTTTGGATGAATTGCTGCTTTTTCTCAGATACATCAGTATCTCGTTTTCAATGCATCTTGAAGCATAAGTTGCAAGCTTTATATTTTTTGAAATTCTGAATGTGTTGACAGCCTTTATCAGACCGAGTGTTCCGATTGAAATCAGGTCCTCAATCGGAATCCCCGTATTTTCAAATTTTTTTGCTATGTAAACAACAAGGCGCAGATTATGAACAATAAGCACCTCCCTCGCTTCCTTATCACCGACCTCATGTTTTTCAAGATAATGCTGCTCTTTTTCTTTGCTAAGCGGCGGCGGTAAAGTGTCGGGACCGTTTATATAATCAACCTCTATTTCAAAAATCCTTGATTTAATTTTTCTGAGTATTTCGCCCAGTTTCACGAATACACCTGACATCTGATTTTTTTCTCCTTTCATCATTTTTTCTTTTTTTATAAACCGCATCCAGAAACGGAGCGCCGAGCAAAACCGAATAATCGGAAGAAACTATCTTTTTATCGGTTACGGCGATATAAATATCTCTGAGGACAATCGTTTTCCCCTCAAAAATCACCTCAACTTCTTCCGCAAGAAACGCCGGAAGTGCTCCGCCTGAATTTATTGTCGAATAAGGAATAAGCCTGAAATTGTGAAGGTTCGTTATTTCCCGGTTTTCGGGAATTATTCTGCCGATGAAGTCCTTTTCAGCTATAATTACCGGCTTGCCTGAAAAGCCGTCCCTCAAAGAATTTCCCGTATCAAGAAGAGCTTTTCCGGAAACGCTCCTTCCGTCATATGAAACCCTAATATCGTACAACAGATTATGTACCATGCGGCTTCTTGTAAATTTTGAAATCATAGATAAAACAACATAACATCCCATAGATGCCGAAACAAGAGTTATAATATCGATATCAAAATATACAACGCCGTTTTTGAATACGGTTGCATCGGGAGAAAAGAAAATATTGACCGCAAGCATTATTCCCGCAAAAGCAAAATTACACAGAAAAAATGCGGCAAAATTCTTCATAAAATCCGAAATCTTTTTTATTTTGAACGCAACGGTTACCATGATTGATAAAAAGACAATTTTAATCGGAATATTAAGCCAGAACGGTATGTTTTCAACGAAAATTATAAGAGAAAAAAATCCGCCAAGTGCTGAAGAAATCAGAAAACGCACGGCATTTCTTTCTGAACCGAGAATCATCGATGCTGCCCTGAGCAAAAGATAATTCACGATCAGGTTTAATACAATCAGGATATCGGCATAGATTACCGTTTTCATGCAATCACCCCACAAACGGAATTATATGCTTATCGGATATATTTTTTTGTCGCTTCGGGTCAAAAAATCTAAAGTTTTCTATTGAATATCACGGACAAGAGGTTTATAATATTATGGATTAAAACACGGAGGCGTTTGAAAAATGGGATATCTTTATGATACACATGTTCACACAAAGGAATCCAGCAAATGCGGTGAAACCTCTGCCGTAGACATAGTCGCAAGATACAAAATGCTCGGTTATGACGGAATATGCATAACGGATCATGTTCACACAAACGGATTCAACTGGCTCGGCGGAGATACATATGAAGAGCAGGTTGAAAACTGGCTTAAAGGATACCGCATTGCAAAATCGTTGGAGGATGAAAACTTCACTGTTATTCTCGGGATGGAGCTTCGCTTCAAAGAAAATGACAATGACTATCTTGTTTTCGGTTTTGACGAAGCCTTTCTTCACAGCAGAGATCTTGCAAACATTGAAACTCTTGAAGATTTTGCGCCGATTGCAAAAGAAAACAATCTTGTTGTCATTCAGGCTCATCCTTTCAGAGAAGATATGACTATCAAAGACCCCGACCTTGTTGACGGATTCGAAGTTTACAACGGTCACGGCGGTCACGATTCAAGAAATCCCGTTGCAAAAATATGGGCGGAAAGATTCTCAAAGCTTATGACCTCGGGCTCAGATTTCCATTATGTATCCGAAAAAGAGCACGGCGGCGTTTGGTTTGAAGAGAGGCTAAAAACCTCAAGAGAGGTTGCAGATGCAATTCTTTCAAAAAAATATACGCTTAAAAATATTACTGAGTAACTTGTTTTATCTGTAACCTTATGTTATAATATTTCATCATTATGGTTGGAGGATAAAAATGAAATACAGAAAACTCGGTAAAACCGGAGAAGAAGTTTCAGTCCTCGGTTTCGGTTGTATGAGGCTCCCGACAATCGACGGGCAGGACGGACAGATTGACGAATCAAAAGCGATTGAAATGGTGCGTCACGCAATAGACAGCGGAATAAATTATCTTGACACCGCTTATTTCTATCACAGCGGAAAGAGCGAGGAATTTGTCGGCAAGGTAATCAAGGACGGATACCGTGAAAAAACTTATGTAGCAACCAAGCTTCCTCTCGGAAACGTAAACTGCGAAGAGGATGTTGAAACTCTGTTCAACGAACAGCTCCGAAGGCTCGGAACGGACTATGTTGATTTTTATCTTCTTCATGCAGCAAACAATGACAGCTGGGAAAACAGAGTTTTAAAATTTGATATAATCCCCAAAATCGAAAAACTCAAAGAACAGGGCAAAATCAGACATTTCGGATTTTCATTCCACGATGATCTCGATGTTTTCAAAAAAATCATCGATTCATATGACGGCTTTGAATTCTGTCAGATTCAACTCAACTACATAGACACTGACTATCAGGCAGGTATTGAAGGGCTTGAATATGCCGCTTCAAAGGGTCTGGGCGTTATCGTTATGGAACCTCTCCTCGGCGGAAAGCTTGCTTCCCCCGTTCAGAATGTAGCCGATGTTCTTGACAAATCAAAGACACCCGTTGAATGGGCGTTTGATTTTCTCTGGAACAGAAAAGAGGTCTCAATGCTTCTGAGCGGAATGGGTTCAATGCAGATGGTAACAGATAACCTCAGATACGCCGAAAAAGCAGAAATCGGCATGCTTTCCGAAGGCGAACTCGAAATGCTCAGAAAAGCAAAAACTGTTTTTGACGAGATGACGCTCGTTCCGTGTACGGGCTGTGAATATTGCATGCCCTGCCCCGAAGGCGTTATTATTCCGAAAGTATTTTCGGCCTACAACAACATAACGGTCGGCGGAAGAAGACTTGTCAAGGAATTATTCCCCGACATTGAAAGCAATGCTTCGCTTTGCAAAAAATGCGGCAAATGCGAAAAGGCTTGTCCGCAGCAAATCGGAATTATCGATATGCTCAGGCAGGTAAGAAATAAGTTCTGAGAGGTTAAAACAATGAAAATTCTTTTTCAGGGTGATTCAATCACCGATGCAGACAGAGATCGCAGCAATCCTCATGACCTCGGCAAGGGATACCCTCTTTATGCCGCGGAATTCATAAAAAATGAGCATCCTGATATCGATTTTGAATTCATCGATCTCGGAATCAGCGGAAACCAGACAAAAGACCTTGTTGCAAGACTTCAGGAGGATTTTATTGATATTGATCCTGATATTGTTTCAATTCATATCGGCGTCAATGACACATGGCATCATGCCGAAAACCGTGATTGGCTTGACAACAGTCTTTTTGAAGCACAGTACCGCAAGGTGCTTTCAGAAATCAAAGAAAAGACAAATGCCAGAATCCTCATCATTGAACAGTTTCTTCTTCCCGTTGATGACAAAGCTTATTTCAGAGCTGACCTTAACGGAAAAATCGATATAACCCGTGCTCTTGCAAGAGAATATGCAGATTATTATATTCCTCTTGACGGAATTATGGCTAAAGCTGCAATTGATAAGGGCGCATACCACTGGTCGGAAGACGGCGTTCATCCGAACAAAAACGGTGCGGAATTCATCGGAAGGATTTATGCCGACGCAATTACCGAAATGATAAAATAAATTCGGTAAAAAGAGGTAGTTAAAAATGAAAACAGTAAAAAATATTTTGAATTATATTTTTATCGACGGTTTATCGGGAATGGCACTCGGACTTTTTGCCTCGCTTATTATCGGAACGATTCTCGAGCAGGTCGGCGGATTCATAAATCACGAAGCGGGAACATATCTCATTGCTGTTGCCGCCGTCGCAAAATCACTGACGGGCGCAGGTATCGGCGCGGGAATGGCTTTTAAATACAAAGCATCGCCGCTCACCGGTGTTTCCGCTGCGGTTGCAGGTATGGTCGGCGCATTCTCTTCAAAAATCCTTGCAGGAACAGTGCTGACAAGCTCAGGCATGCTTTATTCAGGTCCGGGCGATCCCATGGGTGCATTTATCGGTGCATTCTTCGCAATCCAGGTCGGAAAGCTCGTTTCCGGCAAAACAAAGCTTGATATACTGATTACACCTGCCGCTTCAATAATTGTCGGCAGCGCCGCCGGTCTTCTTCTCGGTCCACCGATAACCAATTTCTCAACATGGATGGGCGAAATCATAAATTGGGGTACAGAGCGTCAGCCGATTCTTATGGGAATTGTTGTTTCGGTTGTCATGGGCATCTGCCTCACTCTCCCCATCAGCTCAGCGGCTCTCGGAATCATCCTCGGTCTCTCAGGCATCGCAGGCGGTGCGGCAGTTGTCGGTTGCTGCGCACAGATGATTGGCTTTGCAGTTTCAAGCTACAGAGAAAACAAACTCGGCGGACTTCTTGCTCAGGGAGTCGGCACATCAATGCTTCAGATGCCCAACATATTAAAGCACCCGCAGATATGGATACCGCCCATAGTTGCAAGCGCAATACTTGGCCCCATTTCAACGGCAATCCTCAAAATGACCTGCTACGCATCGGGCTCGGGAATGGGCACATCGGGACTTGTCGGTCAGTTTATGACTTATTCATCAATGGTTGAAGCAGGCGTTGATTCCAAAATTGTGCTGATTGAAATAGTTATTATGCATTTCATTGCTCCCGCACTTATTTCCCTCGCAGTTTCAGAATTTATGCGCAGAAAAAAGCTTATAAGCTTCGGTGATATGGAGCTTAAAGATATGAACTAAAACACGGAGGTTAATTATGACTAAGAAAATCGTATCTATCGTACTTGCAATTACCGTTATTTTTTCGGCATTTGCACTCCCCGCTTCAGCAGCTGACTCTGCTAACTTTGAAAACAAGCTCAACATCTTCCTTGACAAGGTTGTTGATGTTCTTGTTTCAGGCATTTCAGCTCTTATTGTTGAGCCCCGCGATTGGGTGAGAAAGGCTAATTATCAGACAGAGAACTTCTACGAAGGTCTCAGCGCTGACGAATTCCTTTCCGAACCCGCAGAAAATGCAGCCTGGGAAATCGGTTATGCCAATGCTTCAATCCAGACAGGTAATGAGCTTGACGGCAACCATTTTGTTGGTGGCAGCCTTTCTGTTACCCCCAAGAACCCCACTGAAATCAGAGATGACCAGAAGGTCAGAACAATTGCTGTTTCAGACGGCAGAGGAATCAGCCTCTTTGTTTGCGTTGACTCCTACGGCATGCCTCTCACCGCAGTCCGTGAAATCAGAGCACGCTTTGCTGAATATGCAGAAAAAGAAAACCTTGACATCACAAGCGTAACCGTTTCAGCTCTTCATCAGCACAGCTGCATTGACACCTTCGGTCTTAACGGCGACCTTGTAAAAGCACTTTTCACTTCTTCAATCAAAAACCTTCTCGGAATCAAGCTTCCCAGCGGTCAGAACGAAGAATATATGGAAAACCTCTATAAAGTTGCTGTAAATTCAATGATTACCGCTGTTAACAATATGGAAACAGGTAAGCTTTACTACGGCAGCATTGATATCTCTGAATACATCAGAGACAAGAGAGATCCTCAGGTTTTCGATCCCAATCTCAACAGACTCCGTTTCGTTCCCGACAACGCAGAAAGTGATGAAACATGGATTCTCAATGCACCCATGCACTGCGTAGGTAACGGCGCAGGCGGTCAGGAAGTTACAGGCGACTATCCCTACTTTATGGAACAGTACATCAACAAAACCGCAGACGCAAACGTATTCTATGTTCTCGGCGCTGAGCTTGCAATTACTACACAGTATGAACCCATCGAAAAGAACGAACCCGAACTTTTCGAAAAATATGAATACAGATACGGTGCTTTCGGCGAAAAGATCGGTCAGAAAGCATGTGCAATCACTGAAGAAACAGAGGTTGCTCCCATCTTCAATATCAGATACACAGAAGCTTTCGTTCCCGTTGACAACAGCATTCTTAAGCTCGCTGCAAAGGGCGGTCTTCTTACAAACCAGCTTGTAAAAGCAGGTCTTTCATATGAAGTTGTAACAGAAGTCGGCTACGCTGAATTCGGCACAGATCTCGGCCTTGCGCTCATCCCCGGTGAAATCGCTCCCGAAATCGTTTACGGCGGCGTTACTCCCGTTGAAGAAAGCTGGAACGGCAAGGAATGGGCATATCCCTCATTTGAAGAAGAAGCTGACGGCAAAAAGATGCTTGTTTTCGGCATCACAAATGACCAGATCGGTTACCTTCTCCCCGCAAGCAACTGGCATTCATATTTCACAGAGAACGAAGAAATCGTTTCCTGCGGCATTGATGCTGCTCCCGCAATCGTTGACGCATACTTCAAGGTATTCAACGAAGTAAAATAAAACATAACAAACGGGCTCCGCTTAATGCGGAGCCCTTAAAGTCAGAATATGAGTATCAGAAATAATTTCAGACACACAATGGCGGCAAGCTATCTCGGATATATAACTCAGGCGATAGTCAACAATTTTGCACCGCTGCTTTTCGTAACATTTCAAAATACATTTGATATTTCGCTTCAGAAAATTGGTTATCTTGTAACCGTTAATTTCTGTTTGCAGCTTATTGTTGATTTCATTGCCGCAAAAATTGTTGACAAAATCGGATACAGAATCTGCATTGTTGCTGCGCATGTTTTCTCTGCAGGCGGACTGATTCTTATGGGTATTCTTCCGTTCATTTTGCCTGATCCGTATATCGGTCTTATCCTTGCAATTATGTGCTACGCAATCGGCGGAGGTCTTATTGAAGTTCTTATCAGCCCGATTGTTGAGGCGTGCCCTAATGAGAAAAAATCAGCTGCAATGAGCCTTCTGCACTCATTCTATTGCTGGGGACATGTTGCGGTTATCATACTGACAACAGTATTTTTCTCTGCGGCAGGCATTGAAAACTGGCGTATACTTGCATTTCTCTGGGCACTGATTCCCCTCTTCAATGCATTTTACTTCTGCCTTGTGCCAATAAACAAACTGACTGAAGAAGAAAACACAACACCTTTCGGAACACTTTTCAGATCAAAGCTTTTCTGGCTTCTCGTTGTTCTTATGATTTGCTCAGGCGCTTCGGAACAAGGAATGAGCCAATGGTCATCGGCATTTGCCGAAACGGGTCTAAATGTTTCAAAAACAATGGGTGACCTTCTCGGCCCGTGTATGTTCGCAATATTCATGGGAATCTCAAGAGTTTTCTATGCATCATTCAGTGAAAAAATCGACCTCAAGAAATTTATATCCGTAAGCTGCGGTCTTTGCGTAATCGGATATTTAATCGCTTCGCTTGCACCTCATCCGATTCTTGCTCTTGCAGGATGCGGTATCTGCGGACTTTCCGTGGGCATTCTCTGGCCCGGTGTTTTCAGCATTGCCGCTGAAAAAGCTCCTGCCGGTGGCACGGCAATGTTTGCATATCTTGCTTTGGCAGGCGACCTTGGATGTTCCTCCGGTCCGACGCTTGTAGGAATCATTTCCGGAGCATTTGACGACAACCTGAAGGCAGGCTTTCTCGCTGCAATTATCTTCCCCGTTATTCTTGTTATCGGAATCAATGCATTGAAGAAAACAAAGAATATTGAATAAAAACGAAAACTACCGATTCAATTCAGTTAAACCATATTAAGGCGGTGATATCTTGGCTAAAAACAGCTCAATTAAATATCATCTTAAAGAAACAGACCTTCTGCTTTACATCACCTGCATTCTTGCATCGGCTTTCGGTGCTCTCATGGTTTACAGTGCAACAAGATATGAAGCAATAAGAGACGAAGACCTCATAAGCCGAGAATGTCTTCTTATGATTGTTGCGGCAGGAACCGGAATCATTGCCTGCTTCTTCATTTCTTATCTTGACTATACGGCTCTTGTCAGACTCTGGCCGTTCCTTGGCGGAATATGCCTCGTGCTTGTACTTCTGCTTTTCCCATTCGGAGATGCACCGTCCGACAGACCTGATGCAAGATGCTGGCTTCCAATCATCAAAACTGACGGTTTTTCGGTTAACTTTCAGCCCTCTGAGCTTGCAAAAATAGGATTTATAATAACATTCACAGCTCATATTGATGCAGTTAAAAACAATATCAACAGCGTTAAAAATATTATCCTTCTTACGCTTCATGCGCTTGTTCCCATAGGACTTATTATACTTACGGGTGACCTTGGTTCCGCTATTGTTTTCGCATTCATTTTTGTCGGAATGATGTTTGTTTCGGGCGTTAAGCTCAGATATTTTGCAATTGCAATCGGTGCTGTTGTTGCGGTTCTTCCTCTGGTTTGGGTCAAGTTCCTTTCAAACTTTCACCGTCAGAGAATTCTTGCCATTTACTATCCTGAAGCACTCAGCGAGCAGGCTTATAAAAATATTGTTTTCCAGCAGCAAAGAGCAATTAACGCAATCGGATCGGGTCAGCTTTTCGGAGACGGTCTTTTCAAAGGAACCTACACTCAGAGTGCAGCAGTTCCCGTTAATGAAAGCGATATGGTGTTCTCCGTAGTCGGAGAAGAGCTCGGCTTTGTCGGGTGCATTGCTCTTCTTGCGGTTCTTGCATTTATAATTATTAAGATTATTTCAGTCGGAAAGACATCAAGAAATCTGATCGGCAGCCTTCTCTGCTACGGAACGGCATTTATGATCGGTGCGCAGGTTATAATCAATATCGGCATGTGTCTCATGCTTCTCCCCTGCGTCGGTATCACTCTTCCGTTCATCAGCGCGGGCGGTTCATCAAACCTCTGCATATATTTTGCAATCGGAATTGTAATGAGCGTTTACAGATTCAACGCCAACAGAGACCCGATAAATTTCAGACTTGTTAATATCAGCACTCCGTTCTCGGAGACATAAGAAAAACCGCCGTTATTCAACGGCGGTTTTTAAGTTTTCTGCTATGGCATCGGATATTGCCTGTGCATAAGCTTCAATGTTTTTATCATAAAGCTCATTATCCGTCTCGCTGTTGATGAATCCGAGTTCTACAAGGCAGCTGGGCATCAAGGTATGACTGTTGACATAATAGTTTCCGTCACCTCTTGCATAGCCTTCCTTGACTCCCCTGTTTTTTGATATTCCCGCTTCATCAAGTGATGACAATATGCTTTGCGCAAGCGCTTTATCTTTTTCTGCATTTTCTTCATCGCTCACCCAGATTTCAACGCCCTTTGCACCCTCTGCGCTGTTTCGGTGAAGCGAAACAAAAAGCTCCGCTCTTTTTCTGTTTGCAAAAGAGCATCTTTTCTCAAGGCTGAGCTTTTTATCTTTTTTCCTTGTCAGTTCGGCATCTATGCCCGACCTCTCAAGCTTTTCATAAACGAGCAACGCCAGTTCAAGATTATCGTCTTTTTCGTTTCTTTCCCCGTAAATTGCACCGTAATCGCCGCCTCCGTGCCCTGCATCTATAACAACATCGCAGGTGTCACCGAAATAAAAACCGACAACAACAAGCATAATTGACGCAAGAACAGAAACCGATATCATTATGATTTTTCTTTTATTATCCATTTTGCACCCCCGATTCATATTACTCCTTTAATCTCCAAAAAATACTTTCTTACATTTAAAACATTATATCTTATGGCTTTGAACAATTCAAGTATTGCTTATAAATAACGGTTGTGTTACAATGAAAGCAATTATTGAACAGTTTTTCAGGCGGTGCAAATTTATGAAAAAAGTCAAATCAAAAACTACGGTTGAAAGCATTGTTACCACAATATTTATGGGGCTGCTTGTTTATGCGTCATATTCTCTGTGGTACATTTTCTACGGAACACAAAGCGGATTTGATGTTCATCTTTATACCGTTCTTTCAGGATCGGCATTGGGCTGGTTCTTTCTGTTATTCATTCAGGCTGTTTTCAAAAATTCAGGCTGGGTAAAAAAGCTTATTGCTTTCATTGCAGGTAACGCCCTTTTTCAGGGATTGATCTGGGGTATCAACTCCAGAATCAATGCGGAATGTATAAACAACGCCAATGTTGTTATTCAAACATTTACCGTTGTCTATGTTCTTTCTGCAATTACCCTTTTGATAACATTTGCACTCAGAGCAAAAATGGGTTATAAAGCACTGAACATAATTCTTGCAATTGTTTATTTTCTTGTTTCATGCGGCGGATTTTATAATTTCAACGCCGAAAACATCAGAGCAATTTCATATAAAAACAACATCCGTTTTGACAGCATTACCGCTGAAGAAATGAGTATTACAGAATCCGAAAATAAGCGTTGTGCAGAATGGTTCAACAGCAATTTCATTTCCGCAAACGGAGAGTATCCATTCACATTCAAGGTTGACGGTGAGGAGTTCAATCCTGCCGATTGGGATAAAAGCTTTTCTGAAACACCGGAAGTTGAAGCGGGAAATGTTTATAAAGGCGGTAAAACAGAATACCTTATTCTGACAAACAAGGAAAAGTCTCTTGAGGTTACGGTTGAAGCAACTGTTTTTGCAGAAAACGCAACCTGCCAGTGGACTGTCTATATCGAAAACACAAGTAATGAAAACTCAGGCGTTATCAGCGATTTTTACGCTCTTGACTCCTCATTCTCAATGGGTAAGGCAGAGGTTTATTATTCGATGGGCAGCGATACTGCAGCAAGCGACTTCTCACTTATCAAAAAGAATTTAACTTCAATAAAAAGAACTTTTTCCGGCACTGACGGCAAGCCCACTGAAGCGTTTTTACCGTATTTCAATATCAGCGGCGAAAACTGCAATATGATTCTTGGCATAGGCTGGACAGGTCAGTGGGCAGCTACGATGACGGAAACAAACGGAGAAACTGCAGTTACCGTAAAGCAGGAGCATTTCAATGCATACCTTCTTCCGGGTGAAAAGGTTCGTTCTCCCCTTGTTTCACTTAGCTTTTACGAAGGCGAAAATCCGCTCAAGGGCTTCAATCTTTTCAGAAACTGGATTATGGACTGTGTATATCCCGAAAGTGTGACACAGAACAGTTACACCGTTATGGAAGTTGCAGGTCCTATGTCAACAAGGACTTCCGATGAAATCATCGAAATTCTTGACGGTATCAACGAATCTGTTTACGAGCAAACCGATGCCTTCTGGATGGACGCAGGCTGGTACAGCTATAATGAAGGCTGGCATGACGGAGTCGGCAACTGGACCGTTGACACCTCAAGATATGATAACGGCATATCGGAGCTTTCGGATTATGCCGCAAAAAAAGGTCTCGGTCACGTTCTCTGGTATGAGCCTGAAAGAGTTTATCCCGGCACAATATTCCACAATGTCGGTTCTCAGCATGAAGAATGGCTTATATCCGTTGACGGCGAAGAAAACATAATGTGGAACCTTGCAAACGAAGAAGCTTTTGAATATTATTGCGAATATCTTCTTAACTCCATGAAAGAAAACGGTGTTACCGTTTACCGTCAGGATTTCAACTTTGCGCCGCTTAAATACTGGCAGTTTGCAGATAATGAATACTACGGCGGAAGAACGGGAATATGCGAAAACCATTATGTTACAAACCTTTACAGATATCTTGATTATCTTTGCGAAAACATAGACGGACTCATCATTGATAACTGCGCTTCAGGCGGCAAGAGACTTGATCTTGAAATGAGCTATCGCAGCATTGCTTTCTGGAGAAGCGATTATAACTGCTCATATCATCCCGATCTTTTTGAAGCAACTCAGTCGCATACTTACGGCATTTCTTTCTGGCTTCCAATAACGGGCGCAAACCTTTATCTGATAGAGGAATATTCAGCAAGATCCGCCATTATGCCTCTGATGCTTATGGACTTTTTCTCAAACACTCATCCCGATTTCAGCTTCCACAAAGAGCAAAGAGAACTTATGGGCGGCAACTACTATCCCCTTGATTTCGGCAGCTTTGATAAGGATAAAATGCATGCAATGCAGTTTTCTGCCGAAGATGCTCTTTACGGTACGGCGCTTATCTATAAACGAGCTGATGTAAAAGACACGGAATACACCGTTAAGCTCAACGGGCTTGTGCCTTCAGTCAACTACAATGTTTATGACACCGATTATCCTGAAAAAGTTTATAACTTAACGGGCGAAGCATTGATGAACGAGGGTATAACGATCAAGCTTCCCGAGGGAGAAAAAGCAATCATTCTTATGTTTAACGCTCAGTAAAATATCCCATGATAAAAGACGACCGCTGAACTGCGCAAATACAGCTCAGCGGTCATTTTTCATCAATTTGTTTTATAATCAGCTACATTAAATCATCAATGTCAGAGCACAAATTTTATACTTTTAATAAATACAGGTGATAAAAAAGAATTTCAGAATAAAATCATCTGTTAAGGCTATATTTTATCTTGTATTTTATTTAAAATTAAACTAAAATAGTATTTAAAGGAATAACAAAATCGGTACTGATATGTTCATTGGTTTTGATTGCAAAAACTTTGTCCCCGTTGACAACACGATTCCTTGTTCTTTTGAATGATTTTAACAAACCGCCATGTTACGAATCAACTAATAAAATAAAAGAATTGGAGAAACAATTATGCTCAGAAAAAGACAGGTTCATCTTGATTTTCACACCAACGGCAGTTTGCCCGTAGGAAAAAATTTTTCTAAGGAACAGTTTCAGGCTGCATTGAAAGCGGGTCATGTTGACTCGATAACCGTTTTTTCAAAATGTCATCACGGTTGGTCTTATCATCCGACAGAAGTTAATGAAATGCACCCTGAACTTGATTTCGACCTGCTCGGTGCTCAGCTTGAAGCCTGCAAGGAAATCGGCGTTAATGCCCCGGTATATATTTCGGCGGGCTTCGATGAAAAAGAATATGTAAGGCACCCTGAGTGGCATTATGTCTGCTCCGCTGACAAAGCGGACTATGAAGAATATAAAAACGAGGTTCATTTTCATCTTCTCTGCTTCAACACCGGTTATCTTGATGCTCTTTGCAAACAGATTGAAGAGGTTATGATAAAATATAACCCCTGCGGAATATTTCTTGATATCATCTCTCCCAAGGTCTGCTACTGCGATAAGTGCGTTGCGGATATGAAATCCCTCGGATTGGATATCAACAACGAAGATGACCGCCGGAAGTTTTCGGAAATGACATTCAATAAATACACCGAAGCTACCAACGCCGCAGTCAGAAAGCACAGCGACACGGCTACAATCTTCCACAACAGCGGACATATATTCAAAGGAAATTACGATTTTATCAACAGCAACACTCATCTTGAGCTTGAAAGCCTGCCTACCGGCGGATGGGGATATGACCATTTCCCGCTTTCAGCAGCATATGTACGCTCACTTGAAAACACGGAATTTCTCGGAATGACGGGCAAATTCCATCAGAGCTGGGGTGAATTCGGCGGATTCAAGCATCCGAACGCTCTTATTTATGAAACCTCTCTCAGCGTTGCCAACGGCGCAGGCTGCTCTATCGGCGATCAGATGCATCCTCTGGGCGAAATGAACATGGCTACATACGGTCTTATCGGAAAAGCATATTCATTGATTGAAGAAAAAGAGCCTTGGCTTGACGGCGCTGTTAACATTGCAGACATTGCTGTTCTCAGCGAAGAAGCGGTTACGGGCAACCGTGATGCGCTTGCTGATATCGGCGCTAACAGAATGCTGCTTGAAAACAACTATCTTTATAATTTCATTGATACCGAAACGGATTTCTCAGACTACAAGCTTCTTATTCTTCCCGATGTTGCAGGATTCGACGGTAAAATGATTGAAAAAATCAGAAATTATGTAAGCAAAGGCGGTAGAATTATAGCGAGCGGCGAAGCTCTCGCAAAAGACGGAAAATTCATTCTTGATATCGGCGCTGAGTATAAAGGCGAAAATGAATTCAATCCCACTTATCTCATCCCCTGCTATGAAACCGCAAACGGCAAAACGGAATACATAATGCGTTGCAACTCATACAAGCTTGAAGCGATTGACTGCGATGTTGCCGCATATATGCAGAATCCTTATTTCAACAGAACTGCAGAGCATTTCTGCTCGCATATGCACGCACCAAACAACCCTGAAGAGAGCTTCCCTGCCGCAGTAATCAAAGGCAATGTTGCATATATCGGTTGGGATATCTTTACAGCTTATGCACGCCACGGACATCTTTGCTTCAAAAAGCTTTTCACACAGATAATTAAAAAGCTGATGGGCAGTGACACAACCGTTATTGCCGATATTCCTGACAAGGCGGTTGTTACATTAACAAGGCAGGAGAATGAAAGCAGAAGCATTCTTCATCTTCTTTTTGCTCATACTACCGTAAGAGGCAGAAGCACTGAGGTCATTGAGGATACCGTTCCTCTTTTCAATGTTAAATGCAGCGTGAAATGCGCTTCAAAGCCCTCGGAAATAACTCTTGTTCCGTCAGGTCAGAAGCTTGATTTCGAATTCAGCAACGGCAGAGCAGAATTTACCGTTCCCGAAGTCAATATTCATCAGATGGTTGAAATCAAAGATTGATAAAATATTATTTAACGATAAGGGTGTAAAATTATGTCAACAAAACTCTGGCACAACGAATTTAAAGATGATTGGATGTGGGCTTTGCCTCTTGGCAACGGCAGAATCGGTGCCATGCAATACGGCAACCCTCATTGCGAACAAATAGAAATAAACGAAGAGTCCTTGTGGTGCGGCAGAAGAATTGAAGAAAAGTATCACGCTTCATCCGAAGCACTCGCAGAAATCCGTAAGCTTATTTTCGAAGAAAAGCTAATAGAAGCGGCAGACCTTGCAAGGTCAACATTCCTGTCAGACCCGCCCTCTGTTCGCTCGTACGAAAGCTTCGGTGAGATTTTTATTGATTTCTTCGACAAATCTCCGTATACAAATTACCGCAAAGAACTTGAACTCAGCGAAGCAATTACTCATGTTTCATGGACCAAAAGCGGAATAAACTATGAAAGCGAGTGCTTCATCAGCGAGGACTATGATGCTTTTGTTTACAAGCTGAAAAATGACGGTCATCCGTTCTCCTGCAAAGTTACAATTAAACGCAAGCGTGACGCCTATACCGCCTGCATCAATGACAGCACTGTTGTTATGAACGGACGCGTAACATATTCAACAAATCCGCATTACGGCGAAGGCGGAGAAGGAATGTCATTCGGCGCAAAACTCAGAGTTGAAACAGACGGCAAGCTTTCTGCCGAACACGATTACATCACAGTAACCGACGGTACATATATCATCATTTACGGCGCATTCGCTACAAACTATGATGTCGAAAAATTCGACATTGACGAAACCGTTGAATACAGAAATAAGCTTGATGCATGTTTTGAAAAAATCAGCAATTCCTCTTATGAAGAGATTAAATCGAAGCATATAGAAACACATAAAAAATGGTTTGACAGAGTTCGTTTCGAGCTTGATGCTCCCGATTATGAGGAGATTTCGACAGATGAACGCCTCGATGATTTTTATGACGGAAAAGAAGACAATGACCTGATGACTTTATATTACAATTTCGGTCGATATCTTCTTATCGAAAGCTCCGGCAAAAACGCAAAGCTTCCCGCTAACCTTCAGGGAATATGGTGTCATGACTACAATCCGCCCTGGGGAAGTGATTTCCATACCAACATCAATCTGCAGATGAACTATTGGCCTGCGGGCTGCACTAATCTTGCGGACACCGAAAAGCCGTTCATTCACTTCATGAAAATGGTGAGCAAATTCGGCACCGAAACTGCACAGAAACTTTTCGGAGCAAAAGGCTGGGTAATAAACCACACTTCAGACGCTTTCGGGAGAACGGGTGTTCATGACAGCGTTGACTGCGGCTTTTTCCCGATGGCAGGTCCTTGGCTCTGCCTTAATCTGTGGGAGCACTATGAATTCACAAACAACAGAGAGTATCTCGAAGAAATCTATCCGATTCTGAAGGGTGCATGTGAATTTGTTAATGACTATCTGATCGAAAATGAGGAAGGTCAGCTTGTGTCCTCGCCCTCAAATTCGCCTGAAAACAACTTCTTCTATATCGATTCCGAAGGCAAAAAGCAGGAAAGCATGCTCACTCACGGAGCGACCATTGATTTTCAGATTATTCATGCTCTTTTCACACGAACTGCATATGCATGCAAAGCTCTGAACAGAGATTCAGAGTTTATCGGTAAGCTTGAAGAAATACTGAGCAAGCTTCCGCCCATGCGCATCAGCGAGCGTTACGGAACAATTCAGGAATGGATAAAGGATTACGAAGAAACTGAGCCGGGTCACCGTCACATTTCGCAATTATTCGGACTGTATCCCGATGATCAGATCAACGAAAGCGACCCCGTTATATATGAAGCGGCGAAGAAAACAATTGCCCGCAGAATCGAAAACGGCGGCGGTTCAACCGGCTGGTCAAGAGCCTGGACAATCTGTTTTTATGCACGCCTTAAAGACGGAAACAACGCTGCAGCGCATCTCGGCTATCTGCTTGAAAACTGCACTGCATATAACCTTTTTGATATCCATCCCCCGTTCCAGATTGACGGCAACTTCGGCGGCACTGCTGGAATAACAGAAATGCTTATTCAGAGCCATCTCGGCACACCCGACAACAGAATCGTTGAGCTTCTGCCCGCACTGCCCGATTTGTGGCCAAACGGCAGAATTAACGGAATAAAGGCAAGAGGAAACCTTACCTTTGATATTGAATGGGCACAGGGCAAGCTAAAGAAAGCAACCGTAACTGCCGCTGATGACAGTGTTCTGTTATTAAAGCTCAACAGCCGTACGGGTATTCCCGAAGATAACAAATACACAATAGAAAACGGTATACTCAGCGCAAATATTCCTTCGGGTGAAAGTCTGACCCTTAATTTTAACTGATATACTTTTCGAAACAGTAATCAATATGGTTTTGAAAGGCATATTTCCGTCACGGCTGCGTTAAAAATCTTTGAAATAGCCTCGTATTCCTGCAGATTTTCGTCTTGCCGTAACGAAAATCTCCTCTTTCAAAACTGCTTCGCATCTGAAATGCAATAGGTTGCGTGCAGTCGGGAATTTCTTCTCTGCAGGCATACTCTCGTATGGCAAAGAGAAAAAT
>JAZQEE010000030.1:0-3322 GCA_045538815.1 Acutalibacteraceae bacterium | reverse complement strand
GCCCATATTCTCGTCTGCAAGGAGTTCATCAATCTTTGCCTTGAGAGCTTCAATATCATCTTCCCAGAACTTTGTTACTCTTTCTTCGTCAAACATTTCAAGTTCAACGCCGATGTCTGCAACATCCTTTTCTGCTGCTGCAATTTCTTCAAGGAGAACTTCGAAGCCTGCCTTGATTTCTTCATATTCAGCCTTCTGCTCGTCGGTGAGGTTATCAGGATTTACTGCTTCAATTTCAGCAATCTTATCTTCGATAGCCGCCTTGTCGTCACTTGAAACATTTTCGGGATTGTAGTTGTTTTCGATATCCTTGATATCTTCAAGCTGCTGTTCTGTTTCGGCAATCTTATCGGTGAGAGCATCTGCATCAGCCTTGGTTTCTTCAAGGGCTGCAATTTCTTCTTCGGTTACATTACCGCTGTTAATGAGTGACTGAATATCCTCTTTGAGCTGCTCGATTGCTTCCTTATCGTTTGACTTGACGGTTTCTTCCGTGTAACCGCCGACAGCCTCTTCGATACGGTCAATTTCAGCCTGAGTTTCGTCAATCTTATCGGTGAGAGCGTCTGCGTCAGCCTTGATTTCTTCAAGACCTGCAACCTCTTCTTCGGTTACATTGCCGCTGTCAATAAGAGTCTGAATATCATCTTTAAGCTTGTTGATTGCCTCTTCATCGCTTGACTTAACGGTTTCTTCCGTGTATCCGCCAACAGCCTCTTCGATACGGTCAATTTCAGCCTGAGTTTCGTCAATCTTATTGAGAAGCTCGTCGCATTTATCGGAAATCGCATCATATTCAGCCTTGGTTTCATCGTCTGCAAGGTCTGTTACCGCATTTTCAATCTGCTGTGCAACAGCTTCGATTGCTTCTTTATCGCTTGATTTGACGTTATCAACAGTGAGAGCATCAATGCCTGTTGTGTCGGGAGCAATTTCATAAAGAGCGGTTGTTTCGCCTGCGAAATTGTCGATACCCATGATTGTGAGTTTGTAAACACCGACATTTGTTGCCTTTTCGCCGCTTACGGTATATGTTACTTCAAGACCGTCAACGGTTACGCTTGCGATTGTCTGTGTCTGCTCTGCGCCATTGTAAACAAGAGCATCGCCGAGAGTGATTTCGGCATTTGAGATATCCTTTGCGGTGATTGAAGCTTTTGCTTCGGCATAATAGTATTTATGTTCGGGGATATACAAATAATCCCCATGGAAATCATAGTTATTTGCTGCTTCGCCGAATGCGTCGAACATAACAACAATATTTCTGTTTTTGCCGACATTGATATTGCTGAATTTAGCAGAAATAACTTTATATTCAACAGTTTCGCCCTTAACGATACCGTCAAATTCAATTGTTACCTTTGAAATATCAACAGTATTTGTTCCGTCATAAACCTTATCGGGAGCGGTTGCAGTTGCAGTAACGCCCTTAACATCTATGTCAGCAGTTACGCTTGCGGGCTGAGCGGCAAGAACATAGTTCTTCACATCTTCACCTGTGATAGCAAAGCCGCTGAAGGTTACTTCAATTTTTCTGCCGACATTCTTATCTGCATATTCAGCCTTAGCGTTGGTTGCGTCGACGGTTACATCCTCTTTGTACATTTTATTTTCATCAACTTTGCCGTAGCTTGTGATAACCGCCTCTGTTGTGCCGTCATAATCCTTTGAAGCCTCAACAGTTACACCCGTGATTGTTACTTCACGCTTTGCAATTGTGAAATCTTTTGTTGCCGATGCGGCGGTTGATTTATCTGTTTCTGCAACGGAAACTCTGACTGTGTATTCACCTGCGTTTACGGGAACTTCGGTTGTGTAGGTGCTGTCGTCTGCGCCCTTAACCTTATACTCAACAGTTACGTCACCCGTGCCGATTATGTCATATTCGGGAGCGGAAACGGCTTTGCCGTCATAGGTTTTGCTGATATCGTTTGTGATTTCAACATTGCCGTCAAGCTTTTTGACCGTGAGAGTAAGGGTTATTGTTTCGGGTGTATCGCCATGGGGTTCAATATACTTATCATAGCCTATGCCTTCATATCCGAAGTTTTCGCCGAGAGGATCAACGTAAACGGTGAACTGGTATTCGCCTGCCGTATATGCATTTTCAATATAGTTTGCGTGGAGCTTTATGCCGTTTTCGGTTGCGGTGTACTGAGTATTATCAAGATAACTTGCACCATACATTACATAAGCAACCTCATTGCCGTTGAAATCAATTTCAAATTCGACATCTTCCATTGAAGTGAGGATATAGGTTGCTTCGGATGTAACCGCCTGTGAATCTGTATAAAGCACAATACCGTCGGAATTAACGATAACGTATCTGCCTGCGTTATCGGTTACCTTTGCATAGATTACGTTCTTTGAGTTGGGCTCAATATTTAATTCTTCGGTATATTCAGCCCATCCGATATTTTCAAAATCTGTGATTTCTTCGGTTGCTATAAAGTATTCAATCTTTGCAACTCCGCTTGTCTCGTCGGATGCGGTGACTGTTATTGACTGTGTTTCTTTGAAGAAATAGCCGAACGTAACAGTATTGAGGAAAGAATTCCACTTATTTTCAGCCATTGTGATTTCGGCTGCGGGGTCTGCAAGGTCGCACTTGATTTCGCCAAGCTCAACCTTTGCAATATAGCCGTTTTCTGTCTGCTTGAGATAATAAACCGCATTTTCTTCGTTTCCAAAGGTAATTTCGCTGCCGTAGATGCCGTCAACCGCTGTGCTGATTGTGTAGCCTTCGGGAGCGGTTACGGTTACTTCGCTTGTGTACCAGCCGTTTTCGCCCTTTGTGCCGCTTACGGTTGCATCGGGTGCGCCGTCATACCACTTGATTTCGTAGGCGTGGTTGATGGTTGCGCCGTTTACGGTATAGTTAGAATCCTCAACCGTTGCGGTTGCGATATATTTACCGATTTCGGTGTTGGTTTTGTTCTGTGTGATTGCCGCGGGATTTTCATCGCCGTTTACGTCAACATATTTCGCTGTTACTTTGTGGGGATTGCCTGTGTAATAGAATTCGTCGCCTTCCCAGATGATGTCAACCGTTGCAGGCTTGATTACAAAATCTTTTTTAACTGTTCCGGTGTAATCGCCCAAACCGGTAATAACTGAAGTATAAACACCTGCATCTACATAATAGAACCACTGAACCGGAACATCGTTTTCCCATCTTCGGGCATTTACAGCATAATCCACGTTTTCTTTGAGTGTCTTTCCGCCGATTGTTACGGTAACGGCAGGTGCTTGATGTTGACCGTTATAAACAAATTCTGTTTTGTCAACGGTAATAACCGCCTCTGAGAGGTCAGCTCCTTTT
>JAZQEE010000029.1:0-111684 GCA_045538815.1 Acutalibacteraceae bacterium | reverse complement strand
CGGCGCTATCCTTGTTATCGCTTCAACAGACGGCCCCATGGCTCAGACCAAGGAGCACCTTCTCCTTGCTCGTCAGGTTGGCGTTCCCAAGATCATCGTTTTCATGAACAAGGTTGACCAGGTTGACGATCCCGAACTCCTTGAGCTCGTTGAAATGGAAATCCGTGAGACTCTTGCTGAGTACGGCTTCGATGAGGAAGCTCCCATCATCAAGGGTTCAGCTCTTCAGGCTCTCAGCTATGCTGGCAGCGACACAGAGGATGCTACTCTTGCACCCATCTGGGAACTCATGAACGCTGTTGACGAGTACATTCCTACTCCCGACCGTAAGGCAGACCTTCCCTTCCTTATGCCCGTAGAAGACGTATTCACCATCACAGGTCGTGGTACTGTTGCTACAGGTAGAGTTGAAAGAGGTCAGCTCAAGACTTCAGAAGAAGTTGAAATCGTTGGTCTTACCGATGAGAAGAGAAAGACTGTTGTTACAGGTATCGAAATGTTCCGCAAGATCCTCGACTATGCTGAGGCTGGCGACAACATCGGTGCTCTTCTCCGTGGTGTTCAGAGAACTGAGATCGAGCGTGGTCAGGTTCTTTGCAAGCCCGGTTCAATCAACCCCCACACAAAGTTCAAGGGTCAGGTTTACGTTCTTACTAAGGAAGAAGGCGGCCGTCATACTCCCTTCTTCAACAACTACCGTCCTCAGTTCTACTTCAGAACAACTGACGTTACAGGCGTAATCAGCCTTCCCGAAGGCACAGAAATGTGCATGCCCGGTGATAACGTTGATATGGATGTTGAACTCATCACTCCTATCGCTATTGAAAAGGGTCTCCGTTTCGCTATCCGTGAAGGCGGCAGAACCGTTGGTTCAGGCGTTGTTATCGAAATCAACGAATAATTAAAAAATCTTTTTTGGGAGCAACCCTCGGGTTGCTCCTTTTTTGTTGATAAATTCTGATTTATGTGCTAATATGAAACTAAAGAAAGGCGGTGTGTATTCATGAAGTGTAAAAACTGCGGCGAAGAAATGCTGAACGGAACGGATTTTTGCTTTAATTGCGGAGTGAATCAGAGTGAAATCAAGTTTAAAATGGGCTGGTATGCATTTATCACTTATTTTTACATGCCTTTTTCTGCTCTTTGCGCTATTATTGTCGGCGTAATTCATATGCCGAATATTGCTCTGAACATTCTGAACTACATTGACAAATCTTTGATGTGCAAATTTATATTCCTTGATTCGACTGAGTTTGAAATACTGTTTTTAATATCAGGGCTTATTGAATTTGCATTTGCTGTATATGAATATTACATTGCTTTTCGCCTGTTAAAATATAAAAGGAATGTATTGAGACATCTTTGTGCAGAGAGAATTCTGCATTTTGTATTTTTTATTACTTATATGTCTGTTTTTATAATTTTGATCAAAGGTAATTTAAACACAAGCGGCTACGAATTGACCGCTTTCTTCCGAAATATTGCTTCTCAGCTTGTTTCTGTGATTATCTGGCTTGCAATAAATATAAAATATTTCAAAAACAGAAAACATCTTTTTATAAATTAAACATATAATTTCGGCACGGAAGATCGCCCTTATTCCGTGCTTTTTCTTTTGCCGACCATGATTAAAACCGAAACAAAATGAATATAATTATTACAATATTGTTAATTTTGGAAAAAGGGGTTGATTTTTCCGTAAAAAGTGTCTACAATACAAATTAGCACTCGGAGAGCAAGAGTGCTAAAACGATTTTATAAATTATTTTACGGAGGTAATAAATATGACTATTAAACCACTTGCCGACAGAGTTGTTGTTAAGGCAGTAGAGGTTGAAGAAACCACAAGCAGCGGCATCATTCTTGCAGCTTCCGCTCAGGAGAAGCCCCAGATTGCTGAGGTTGTTGCAGTTGGTCCCGGCGGACTTGTTGACGGCAACGAAGTTGAAATGTATGTTAAGGTTGGCGACAGAGTAATAACAAGCAAATACTCAGGCACCGAAGTAAAGCTTAACAAGGAAGAATACACAATCGTTCGTCAGAGCGAAATTCTTGCAATTGTAGAATAATCAAGGGGGAAATCAATAATGGCAAAGCAGATTATTTACGGTGAAGATGCACGTAAGGCTCTTCAGGCAGGCGTTGATAAGCTTGCAAATACAGTTAAAATCACACTCGGACCCAAGGGCAGAAATGTTGTTCTTGACAAGAAATACGGCGCACCTCTCATCACCAATGACGGCGTAACAATCGCTAAGGAAATCGAGCTTGAGGATGCATTTGAAAACATGGGTGCTCAGCTTGTCAAGGAAGTATCAACAAAGACAAATGACGTTGCGGGTGACGGCACAACAACCGCTACCCTTCTTGCTCAGGCTCTTATCAGAGAGGGCATGAAGAATGTTACCGCAGGCGCTAACCCCATGGTTGTCAAGAAGGGTATGGCAAAGGCTGTTGAGGCAGCGGTTGAAGCTGTCAAGGCAAACTCAAAGCCCGTTTCAAGCTCAGAGGATATTGCAAGAATCGCAACTATTTCTTCAGCAGACGAAGAAGTTGGCAGATTCATTGCCGATGCAATGGAAAAGGTTACAGCTGACGGTGTTATCACTGTTGAAGAGTCAAAGATTGCAGTTACCGAATCAGAAGTTGTTGAAGGCATGCAGTTTGACAGAGGCTATATCTCACCCTACATGGTAACAGATACAGACAAGATGGAAGCAGTTATTGACGATGCTCTTATCCTTATCACAGATAAGAAAATCTCAAGCATTCAGGATCTTCTTCCTCTTCTTGAGCAGATTATGCACGCAGGCGGAAAGCTTATCATCGTTGCAGAGGATGTTGAGGGCGAAGCTCTTTCAACAATTCTCGTTAACAAGCTCCGCGGTGTGTTTACATGCGTATGCGTAAAGGCTCCCGGCTTCGGCGACAGAAGAAAGGAAATGCTTCAGGATATCGCTATTCTTACCGGCGGCGAGGTTATTACCTCCGAACTCGGTCTTGAACTCAAGGATACTCAGCTTGCACAGCTCGGCAGAGCGAGACAGGTCAAGGTTTCCAAGGAAAATACAATCATCGTTGACGGTGCAGGCGAGAAGGAAGAAATCGCTTCAAGAGTTGCTCAGATCAAGCTTCAGATAGAGAACACAACATCTGATTTTGACAGAGAAAAGCTTCAGGAAAGACTTGCAAAGCTTTCGGGCGGCGTTGCTGTTATCAAGGCCGGCGCAGCTACAGAAACCGAAATGAAAGAAAAGAAGCTCCGCATTGAAGATGCTCTTGCAGCAACAAAGGCAGCAGTTGAAGAAGGCTGCGTAGCAGGCGGCGGCGTTGCTCTTCTCAATGCGGTAGACAGTGTCAAGGCACTCCTTGATACCACTGACGATGTTGACGAAAAGACAGGCATCAAGATTGTTCTCAAAGCACTTGAAGAGCCCGTTCGTCAGATTGCGGCAAACGCAGGTCTCGAGGGTTCAATCATTATCAATGCTATCCACGAGAGCGGAAAAATCGGCTATGGCTATGACTTCGCAAAGGATGTTTATTGCGACATGGCTTCAGCAGGTATTCTTGATCCCACAAAGGTAACCCGTTCAGCGCTTCAGAATGCATCTTCGGTTGCTTCAATGGTGCTCACAACAGAGAGCCTTGTTACCGATAAGCCCGACCCCGCAGCAGATGCAGCGCAGGCAGCAGCAATGGCAGCTCAGGGCGGCGGAATGTATTAAACAACAGAAAACGATACCGTCTTACGCAAGCGTGAGACGGTATTATTTATATATTTATTTTTTAAAATTCACCGAATGTTAATAATTGTTATCATATAATGATTTGACATTTAATGAATAATGTGATAAAATCCAACTACAAATCAAATTTTGTTATAAAAACAGGAGGACAAAAAATGAAAAAAGCAAAAGCTATACTGTCTTTACTTATGGCTCTTATTATGGCTCTCGGCTGTTTCTCGGCAGCATTTGCAACCGATGCAGCAACAGAAGACAATGACAACAACACAATCGCAACCGCTGATGCACTTGTAGTCGGCGGCTCAATCACAGGCGCTTTCGATTCAGAAGACGATGTGGATTATTTTGCAGTCACAACTGAAAAAGAATGCCTTCTTACAGTTGCTATTGAGCATAACACCAACGAGTCAACACTCGGCTATTTCAATGTTGAAGTTGTTGATGCAGAAGGCAAAACACTTACAAGCTTCATCTCAAAGGGTAAGGATGCCAAGGTTACATCAACCGTTTTCGGCGTAGGTATCGGTACATACTATGTAAAGGTAACTCCCATCACCTTTGACAGAACCCTCAGCTACAATGTAACAGTTGCAGAAAGCAACAGCTCCGTTGCAGAAAAAGAGCCCAACAATGCTCCTGCAGATGCAACAGCAATCGATAAGATTACAACCAAGGGCAGCACAAAGAAATACGCAGGCTTCATTTCTGCTTCAACAGATGTTGACTACTATAAGGTTACAACCGCTAAGGACGGATACATCTATTTCTACATTTACAACTATGAGAATTCATCTGCAAGCTATACTGCAGAGCTTGTATCCTATTTCACAACATCAACAACCGAGAAGGTTCTCGGCACAATCACTATCGGCGCTAACGAAGCTTCCGCAATGAGCGCAAGTGTCGGCGTTAAGGGCGGCGCATATTACTATCTCAAGGTTACAAGCGCTGACGGCTCAACAGGCGGATATGAAGTTAAATTCTACTACGGTGAAGACAGCAACACCGAGATCGAATATAATGACGAACCCGGCGCAGCAACAGACCTTGCAGCAACAAGCAGCAAGGCAATCGCAGGCGCTATTACCCATGCAGGCGATGTTGACTTCTACAGAATTAACCTTACAGACAAATACGGCTACAAGCTCAATCTCAAGGCTTATGTTTCAGATATGAAGACCGCTGCTCAGTGGAAGGTAGCTGTTTATGCAGCAGACAACCTCAAGGGCGATTCTCTTCTTGAAGCAACAGCAACAGACAGCAGCGCTGCTGAACTTTCACTCAATGATCTCGGCGCAGGCATTTACTATGTAAAGGTTACCGCAGGTAACGATTTCAACTCAGAGCTTTATAAGATTACGCTTGAACAGACAGAGAAGGAAGAAGGCCCCAAGAGCTTCTTTGAAAGACTCAAGGAAATCAAATGGGCAGCTCTTCTCAGCACATTTGCAGGCTGGATCGGTCAGATTGACATCAAGGGCGTTGTAACCGCTATCTATCAGTCAATCATGGGCATTATAGGTGCTCTTTAATCTGAAATTATAAAAGCGAAGGGCTGTTTCATTGAAACAGCCCTTTTATTGAATATTGACAGAAAAGGGGATTAACAACATGGGATTTGAAAAGGACTTTAAGCCTGTTCTCCGTTTTATGGTTGTCAGCGATGTTCACTATAAAGACGAGCATTCCGTAGAGCGCGACAGAATGGAGCTTGCAATAAAAACAGCAAATGAGCTGAGCGAAAAAGAGGAGTATTCAAACCTTGATGCACTCTATGTTGTCGGCGACTTTGCAAACAGCGGTTCAAGAGCTCAGATGCTTGCTTTTAAAGATACTCTTGATAAAAATGTTAAAAGCGGAACAGTAGTAAATCTTTCAATGGCGAGCCATGAATTCCACGGTGACGGAGAGGCTGCAGCACTCGAAAAGTTCAATGAGATTTTTGCTCAGGAGCCCGATACACACAGAGTTATCAACGGTTTTCACTTTATCAGCGTTACATGCACAAATGGCTGTCACTTCGATGAGGCAAAGCAGAACTGGGTAGCAAAAGAGCTTGAAATTGCAGCGAAAGCAGCTCCTCAGAAGCCCATTTTCTTCTTCCAGCATCCTCATATAACAGACACTGTTTACGGCAGTATCTACTGGGGCGAAGATGAGCTCATTCCCATTCTTGTGAACTATCCTCAGATAATAAATTTCTCGGGTCATTCACATGCTCCCATCAACGATCCCCGTTCAATCAATCAGAAGCATTTTACAAGCCTCGGCACCGGCACTCTCAGCTATTTTGAGCTTGATGAGTTTGATAAGTATTACGGCACCTGCCCTCCGGGCAAGGAAAAAGCGGCGCAGATGCTTATTGTTGAAGCCGATGCTGAAAACAGAGTCAGAGTTTATCCCTATGACCTTATAACCTCCAACTTCTTCCCATTTGTATGGAAGATTGATACCGCATGGGATGTTGATTCGTTCATATACACAAGAAAGCGCTATGCAACCGAAAAAGCGCCTTATTTTGATGAAAACGCCAAGCTCAGAATAATTGACGTAAAGGCTGACGGTTTCACGGTTGACTTTGACCAGGCAACTGCCGAAGAAGAGTATGTAAATGACTATAACGTTATCCTGAAAAACGCTGACGGAGTAATTCTCCGCAAGACTTCGGTATGGAGTGAATACTATTTCTATGATATGCCGAAGACTCTCAGTGTTTCGTTTGACGGCCTTGAAAAAGGCGATTATTCCGTGGAGATTTTTGCAAACGGCTTCTGGGAAAACCGCTGCAAAAAGCCTTTGAAGAGCGATATGATTTCCTTGTAAGAAACTAAAAAATTCAGATTAAATCAAGCATATTTTTTATAATATGCTTGATTTTTTTTTGAATATATAATAGAATAAATGATATATTGGGTAATTATACGGTAGAGTAAAAACATATATTTCAGGAAGGTGATTTTATTGGCTGAAAACACCAAAACAGCAGCAGCTTCTGCCGAAAATAACGAAGCAGTTCTCAGAGAATACACCAATCAGAGCAAGATTTATCTGAGTCCCCGCCATTATGTTGCTTATATCCTTTCGGGTATGGGCGATACAATGTGGAACACTTTCAGCAAAAAGCTTTTCTTCTTTGCAACTCAGTTCCTCGGAATAAATGCAAAAACATGGGGCTATGCAGAAACAATAAGCTTTATTGCCGATACGGTTGACAATGCGGTTTCGGGTCTGATAATTGACAGAACAAGAACCCGTTGGGGCAGAGTGAGACCTTATATTGTTCTTACGCTTCCGTTCTGGGTTTTTGCGTCGCTTTCTCCGTGGCTTCTTCCCGGCGGAATGAACCAGATTTATCTTTTTGCAGCTTTCCTGATTTTTAACTATATCGGCTCGATTGCAAAATCTTTTTACGACACTAGCTATCAGATCATTCTTTTCAACATAACCCCCAATCCCATCGAAAGAAACAGACTTATTGCGACTGATGCATATGCCGACCTTGTAGGCGTCTGGCTGCCGTCGCTTTTCCCTGTTGTTGTTGACTTCCTGCCTCAGATTATAAATGTTCCGTCAAGAAATATTTATACGGGCGGTGCGATAGTTTTTGTTCTGTGCGTTATTGCGTTCAGAATTTACGGTTTCTTCTCCCTCAAGGAAAGAATGCCTCTTTCAACCAGAAACGAAATGAAGCAGATGGGTCTTATCAAAACAATCAGAACCATCGGCACCTGCCGCCCGATGTGGGTTCTTCTTATTAAGAATTTCTTCGCAGTCGGCAAGAGCACGGGAACCATGGTTGAAGATTTCTTCTGGCTCAACTGTATGGGCAGACTTTCATACGGAACAATTGCGGGTCTCTTTACGGGACTTCCCAGCTATTTTGTTCTTCCCTTTGCACCGAAGCTTACCAAGAAGTTCGGGCTCAGAAACCTTGCAGCAGGCAGCTATATGTTCTGCGGTATGTGTTATTTCATCATGTGGATTGTCGGTTACAAGCCTTTCGGCGAGGACCATTTCATCCTCAATCTTATCTGGATTATAATTGCCCTGACATTCTGCGGCTCTCTCAACAGTATTCAGAGATACTGCAGCACTGCTCTCAACGGTGACCTCTACGATTATGTGGAATGGAAGTCGGGCGTGCGCAACGAAGCGACGATAACTGCGGCAATGAGCTACTTCAAGATCGCTTCCGATGCTGCTGCAAAAATGATAAGCGCATTTGCGGTTGCTGCAATCCACTATGTTCCGCTTATCAACGCAAACGGAATTCAGATTCCTCAGACTGACCCCGGAATGCTTTCGGGTATCTGGACTGTATTTGCCCTTGCTCCCGCAATCGGACGTTTCATGAAGGGCGTGACCCTTCTCTTCTTCAACGTTCACGGCAAAACAAGAGACACAATGATGTTTGAACTTGCAAAAATCAGAGCTGCCAAGGTGCTCGACAGTGAGCCGGCCGGCGATGCGGATAATGCATAACACAATTTTCAAAATCAGTTAATAATTTATATAAATTATATATATAAATATTAAAAATAGTCTTGCAATATTGCAGATTATATGTTAAAATGACTTGTATTATATGAAAGTGTCGCTTGCCGCTTTCAAGAATAACCAAGGAGGATATCGCATATGAGATTCTTAAAGAAATCATTGGCAGTGCTTCTCGCATGTGCAATGATGATCGGCACACTGTCGGTTGCGGCGTCCGCATGGACTCCTGCAGATGACGGCAACGAACTCACAATTGTCCATGAGTTCTTCCGTTACGACGAAACATCAGGTAAATGGGTTGCAACCGAAAAGGCAGCACCCGGCGAAAAGGTTAAGCTGAGAGCTTTTGTAACAACAGATTATTACACAAACTCTTCAACAGCTGCTCTTTTCTTTGATAACAGATTCTTCACTATTATCGATAAAGAAGGAGACAAGCCTGTTGTAGATGAGGTTTTTGAAACCGGTACCAACAAGAATTATCTTGGTCTGAAGGCAACCGATAACAACTCACAGTGGTACACAAAGGATTCAACAAACTTCATCTTTAATGAAGTTCTTCAGAAGAGTGAGAAGGTTCCCAACATCCTTAACGGTGAACTTAATCAGCAAGAGCCCACAATCGCTCTTAAAGATTTCGTTAAGAACTATAACGCTGTAAAGAGTGTTATCTATTTCGCTTCATCGCCTTACAACACAAAGCTTGACGGAACGGATTACCTCTATGAATACACCTTCGAGGTTAACAATACCGATACCGTAAAAACTCCCGGTAACAAAGGTACTGTATGCCTCCCCAAGGAAGTTGCTGCAAACTCAACGCATGAAATGCTGTTCAACTTCCCCAAAGGTCCCAAGGACGGTCACGAAGACGCTGCTCAGTATATGGGCAACGGCTGGACTCCCGTAATCAACAATAACATCGCAACCATCTCGGTATTCAACGATGTTATTCTTGATGCAAACGGCGGTGTATTCACCGAAGGAACAGATTCAGAAACAACTCACACCATCAGCGGTGTTATCGGTACCCAGGTTACAGGCATTTCCGAGAAAGAGCCTGAAAGAACCGGCTACGCACTTACAGGCTGGTCACTCACTCCCGATGGCGCAGCTCTTACCGATGCTGAGCTTGCAGAGCTTAAGTACGGTTACGAAGAAGACGGCATCACCCTCTACGCAGTATGGGCAAAAACCGACACCTTCTACACCGTAGAGCTTTACGAAATGAAGACTGACGGAACATACGGCACTCCCATTTCAAAGGAAGTTCCCTCAGTTGAAGGAACAAAGATTGACTATCCCGCAGTTCCTCAGACAGGTTTCCACCTTGATGAAACTCAGGATAATCAGACAAGCATCACCGTTGCAGGTGACAACTCATCCGTAGTTAAGGTTTACTACGCAAGAGATACCTACACCGCAACTTATCACTTCACAGATGAAGCCGGCGAAAGAACAGATGAAGTTCCCGTTCTCTACGGCGCGGCAATCCCCGAATTCTCCGCAGTTCCCGGCGGACCGATGCAGGAAGGCTATGAGTTCAAGGGTTGGTCAACCGATAAGGACAAGTTGGTTACCGTTCCCACCTCAATGCCTGCAGAAGATATAGATCTTTATCCCATTTTTGGACCCATCGTTTACACATATTATTTTGATGCAGACGGCGGCAAGCTTTTAAATAAAGATAACGAAGAAGTTGAAACCCTTACTGTTTTATATAACCATGGAGATACTCCCTCATTCCCCGCAAATCCCGTAAAACCCGGTTACGAATTCATCGAGTGGGATAATATCCTTCCCGAAACCGTTACCGAGGATATGGATTTCGCAGCTATCTATAATCAGGAAGTATATACCGTTAAGTTTATGGATGGCGATACCGTTAAGTATCAGACAACAGCATTCTACGGCGATGTTCTCGGAGAAGATATTATTCCCGAAGGATACAAAGTAAATGCATGGACTCTTAACGACACAACTGAGGTAGCAGAATTTCCCTACACAGTAACTTCAAACGTAACCTTCCGTGCAACAGATGATGCTCTCGTTTACGATGCAATCTTCTATATGGATGACGGCGTAACAGAGTATGACAGAACACAGGCTATCGTTGACACAGAAGTCAAGGCTCCTGCACAGAATCCCACCAAATACGGCTACAACTTCATTATGTGGGATCCCATGGTTGAAGGCACTGTAATGGAAGAAGGCGGACTTTCCTTCGTTGCAACATTCGAAATTGCAGATTTTGATATCATCTTCTACGATGAAGACGGCAAGACCGTCCTCAAGGAAGAAACAAGAACCTTCGGCGATTCACTCACCGACCTTCAGAGCTATGAGCCCGAGAAGGCAGGCTACACCTTCCAGAAATGGAGCAAGGAAATTCCTGCTGAGATGCCCGGCGAAGATATCAAGGTAACTGCAAGCTGGATTGCAAACGATAACACCTTCAATTTCTATGATGCAGACGGCACAACACTCGTTAACTATATCACAGCAAAGACGGACGAAGAAGTAACTCTTCCCGCATATCCCGTTGTTGACGGCTATAACTATACAGGCTGGACTATGGACGATGGCAAGACCTGCGCAGCAGGCGATGTAATCGTTATGCCCGCAGGCGGCGGTTCATTCAAAGCTGAAAGAGAGCCCGCAACAGTAACAATTACTCTTGATGCAAACGGCGGTACCCTTAAGGGCGATTCAACAATAACTGCACAGTACGGTGCTGACATCAAAGCTCCCGAAACACCCGATGCTCCTGAAGGAAGCACATTCCTCGGATGGAGCACAAGTGCAACCGGTGCAGCAGGCAGCTTCCCTGCAACAATGCCCGCTAAGGATGCAACCTACTATGCAATCTGGGAAACCAACAAGCACCTTGCAACCTTTGATGGCAACGGCTCAAAGATCAAGGGCAGCGACAGCGAAGTTTATGCAACTCTCGTTGAATACGGCAAGGAAATTCCCTTCCCCGAGCTTGAAGGTATCGACGGTTATGAATTTGCAGGTTGGACACCCTCAACAACAACAATGCCCAATGAGCCCGTAAAGTTTGTTGCTCAGTGGAAATATATCCCCACAGGTAATGCTGATTATACTATTTATATATATACAGTAAATCCCGCAAATCCTGCTGAATATATCGAAACAGTTCAGAGCGGAACAACAAAGGACGGCAACATTATTTCAATCGTTGCTGACGATGCAACAGCTCCCGAAGGAACAGTTGTAACAATCGACTACGAAGGACTCAATCTTGCAGAAAGCAATGTTCCCGATGTTGCAAATGCAAAGAACGTTCTTTCAATCAAGGCAGTTGAAGGCGAAAAGAATGAGCTTGTTGCTTACTTCAAGCTTGCAAGCTTCACCGCAACATTCGACATTGATAAAGACACAACAATCACTTCCGGCGAAGCAACCGTAACAGGAACATGGGGCTCAACTCTCACCGCTCCCACTCTTGAAAAAGAAGGCTGGAAGCACACCGGCTGGACTCCCTCAGTTCCCGCAACTCTCAAAGAAACAGCAACCTACACTCCTGTATGGGAGCAGATAAATGCTGACGTAATCTTCACTATCGACGGTGAAGAATTTGACAGAGAAAACTACAACTACGGTGAAACAATCGTTCCTCCCACCGCTCCTGCAAAGCCCGGTTATACATTTAAGTGGGATATCGCAGACGGCGCTAAGATGGGTGAAGAAGAAATCACCGTTACAGGTTCCTACACTGCAATTGATTACACAGTAAGCTATGTGATTTCCGAGAATAAGCCCGGAGCAACAGTTCCTGCTGGTGAAACCGAAAAGAACATCAACGATGTAATCACTCTTGCAACTCCCGAAGAAAAAGCAGGCTACACATTTGTTGGTTGGGACTATAACAACGCAACCTACGCTCCCGGCACAAAATTCACAATGCCTGCAGCAAACGTTACCTTCACAGGTAAATATGTTGCCAAGAACTTCACAATCCGTTTCGACACCAAGGGCGGCGAGTTCATTGATAACATGGTTGTTCCCGTAGGTTCAGAGCTTACTCTTCCTTCAGCAAAGGATACAAGCGGTAACAAGAACTTCCTCTACTGGACAGACGGAAATAATAACTACACACCCAACGATGTATTCACAATGCCCGCAAGCGATGTAAAGCTTGAGGCAGTATGGGATACAATCGAAAGCTCAGTAACAGTTGACTACACAGGCGATGTTCCCGAAGGCGTTAACGATTACTCACTCGGTGTTAAGGAAGCAGGATCAACATTTGCTCTTCCCGAATTCCCCGAAGCTGTTGACGGCTACACCTTTGACGGCTGGTATATTGACAACGCTAAGTACGGTGAAGGCGCAAGCTTCACAATGCCCAACAAGGCTGTTACAATTAAAGGTGAGTGGACAAAGAATGAAGTTCCTCCCGTAATTGAGACCTATACCCTCACACTTAATGCACAGGGCGGTGCTTTTGATAACGGTCAGGAAATCTATACAGCAGAATTTGAAGCTGATCAGGCTATTACAACAACTCCCGGCGATCCCGATAAGAGCGGCTACAGATTCATCGGCTGGAAAGATGCTAACGGCAGCACAACATCCGTTCCCGAAACAATGCCTGCAAATGATGTAACTCTTTATGCTGAATGGGCAGAGCTCTTCAATGTAAGCTATAAGGATGGCGAAACATCATACGGCAGCTTCACTGATGCAGCCGCAGAAGGCGACAATCTTCCCGCACCCACAAGCATTCCCAAGATGGATGGCTATATCTTCGATAAGTGGGTTGACGAAGACACCGATGAGGCAGTAACATCAATGCCCGCAAAGGATCTTGTTCTTATTCCCACATGGATCCCCATCGATCCCATCGAATTCTCAGTAATGTACTTTGACGGAACAACAGCTCTCGGCACTCAGACTTACAAAGAGGGCGATACAATCGTTCCTCTGACTGCAGAAGAGAAGCCCGGCTACACATTCAACGGTTGGAAGGGCATGCCCGAAGACCATGTAATGCCTGCTGAAGATATTGCAGTATTTGCTGACTATGTTGCAAAGACATACAAGCTTACTCTCGATGCAAACGGCGGCAAGTTCGCTGATGAAGCACTTCAGTTCACAGCTGATGTAGCTTACAACACAGTTCTTTCAACAATAGTTCCCGCTAACCCCACCCGTGACGGTTACACCTTCAAGGGCTGGAAGGATGCAAACACAGGAGCAGAAGCAACTGTTCCCTCAACAATGCCCAATTATGACATCAGCCTCAAGGCAGAGTGGGATAAGACACCCACATACACCCTGACCGTTGATGCAAACGGCGGTAAGTTTGCAAACGACAGCACAGAATATACAATTGTCCGCGAAGAAGGCAAGGCAATCGGCATGATTGAGCAGCCCACAAGAGAGGGCGGTTACACATTCAAGGAGTGGAAGATTGAAGCTCCCGAAGGCGTAGCTCTCAACTCAATTCCCGACACAATGCCCGGCTATGACTTCAAGATTGTTGCTCAGTGGAACGATCCCGAACCCGATAAGTTCGTTGTAACAGTTAACCCCAACGGCGGTACATTCCCCGATGGAACAACTGCAACATGGACTTCAGAGCAGCTTGAAGAAGGCGCAACAATCAATAACCTTCCCGGCGAACCCAAGAAGGATGGTTATGATTTCAAGGGCTGGCTTGAATCAACAACCGGCAATATCCTTGATACACTTCCTGCAACAGTACCCGGTGCAAACACAGTTTACACCGCTCAGTGGGAAGAAATCGTACCCGAAGTTAAGTCGCACAAGATTAACTATTACATTGTAAAGGGCGGCGCTCTTTACGAGTCAGATGAATACAAAGAAGGCGAAGATATCAGCTTCATCACTCCCGCAGCAAACGATATCAAGGGCTTTGAATTCATCAAGTGGGTAGATGCAGACGGCAACGATATCGATTCCAAGATGGGCGAAAACGATATCAATGCATATGCAGTTCTTGAAGCTAAGAAGTACACCGTAACTTACATGAGCGAAGGCAAGGTATTCTTCCAGAAGACTGATGTTGCTTACGGTTCAGAAGTTCCCAAGGCAGATACTCCCACTTCAAGCGATCCCAACAAAGTATTCTCCAAGTGGACTCCCGATATCCCTGCTCAGATGCCCGCAAATGACCTCACATTTACTGCTGAGTTCATCGACGTTGCACCTACAGAGTATAAGATAACATTCTATGTTGACGGCGAGGTTCACTTTGCTGATTTCCTTGCAGAGGGTGAAAAGATAGAGACTCCCAAAAAGCCCATGAAGTTTGGCTATAAGTTCGTTGGCTGGGAGCCTGCAGTTCCCGACACAATGCCCGCAAACGACCTCGAATTTAACGCTAAGTTCGAGAAAGATGATTCATTTGTAACAGTAATCATCGGCGGCGCAGTAATCGGCGGCGGCGTAATCGGTACTCTTGCAGGTATCAATGCAGCGCTCATCACAGGCGCAGCAATCATCGGCGGTATCCTTGTTATTTTCGGTGCTTCACAGCTCGTCAAGCACACCTTCACCGTAACTTACATCGTTGACGGCGAAGTTTACAAGACCTACAAGGTAGTTGAAGGAACAAAGATTCCCGTACCCGCAGATCCCGCTAAGGACGGCGCAGAGTTTGCAGGTTGGGAGCCCGAAGTTCCCGAGAAGATGCCCGGTAATGACCTTACCTTTGAGGCAACATGGGAGAGCGAAATCGTTGACATTCCCGATACAGGTTCATTTGCAGGTGTAGCAGCATTTGCAACAATTTCTGCAGCAGCTGCAGCAGCATATGTAATCACCTCAAGAAAGAAGAAGGAAGACTAATCCGAGCTTTCTGAAAAATAAAGCTGAATAAGCTGAAAATGCTCCCGCACATCTTAGGGTGTGCGGGAGTAATTTTTTCTGTCACCAAGGACACTCTCCTAAAATATAATGAAAGTAGTATAAACATTAAGGAGGTAATTTTTGTGGACAGAAATGAAATGGAAAAGCTGATGGATAAATATAAACAGGAAATGCTGGAATTCAGCAGAAGAAATACTTTAAGAGGTGACCTTGACGAGCGTGAAAAAGCGCAGCAAAACGCTGTTGAGGGCGGAATAAGCTATGAACGAAGCAGAGAAAATCCTCTCCCTGCAACAGCAGAAACCGGAGCGGAAGAGGTTATAAATGAAGAACCCGCCTTGCCCGTGCAGACAATTGTAAGACCTTCAGAAAGATTCCCCGGAAGTGAAAACGGTGAGCAGACAACCGATGTTGCGCAAATGCTCAGGATGTCTTGCAGCGGGGTTGCTTCCAATCCGAATTCAACTGCCGAGCAGCGGCTCAGATGCAGAGAAATAATTGATTATCTTGAAAAAAATGCAGAAAGCGGAACGATCAGAGTTGAGGTCTTTGCATCAGACAGAGCATTTGGAATAGGCAGTGCAAGAGTAATGATTTTTCTCAATCTGCCAAGCGGAAATGTGGCTGTGTTTGACGGTTTATCCGATGTAAGCGGCTCAGTGCCTGCAATCAGTTTGCCGGCACCCGCAAGGGCACTCTCTCAGTCGCCTGACAACAACACAATTCCGCCGTATTCGGTTTATACGGTGTATGTTGAGCATCCGTCATATGTCAGGGCTTTGTTTACCAATGTTCCTGTTTTTTCGGGAACAGAATCTATTCAGCCCGTTCAGCTTCTTGCGAAAACAGCGGGCACGGATGAGCCTGAGCCGATAATCGTTGACGAAGCACGAAGAAATTCGCTTTAAGGGGAGAGAATAAATGGTAACACCTGTAATACCGGATTATATAACCGTACATCTCGGAAGACCGAATTCCGATGCCCCGAATGTAAGAGTTCCTTTCACCGAATATATAAAAAATGTTGCATCGAGCGAGATTTATCCGACATGGCCCGATAACGCACTCAGAGCCAACATATATGCGCAGATTTCATTTGCGCTTAACAGAATTTACACTGAATATTACAGAAGCAGGGGCTATAATTTTGATATAACCAATTCAACGGCATACGATCAGGCTTATGTTGATGGACGAGAGATTTTCGGAAACATAAGCCGTATTGTCGACGAGCTTTTTAATGATTATGTAACTAAAGGTAACCAGATTCAGCCTTATTTTACTGAATACTGCGACGGAAGAACAGTGACTTGCCGCGGACTTTCTCAGTGGGGTACTGTAGCCCTTGCAAATCAGGGCAGAACTCCGTATCAGATTCTTCAGAATTATTACGGAAACGATATCAACTTGGTCAAGAATGCGCCCGTAAGGAATATTGTTGAGTCATATCCCGGAACTCTTTTGCGCCTCGGATCCGTCGGTGAAGATGTTCGCACTATTCAGAGACAGCTGAACAGAATCCGCCGGAATTATCCCGCAATACCTTCAATACCGAACGCAAACGGATATTATGATGCGGCAACGCAGGCAGCAGTCAGAAAATTCCAGAGCATATTCAACCTTGCGGTTGACGGAATAGTCGGCAAGGCAACATGGTATAAGGTCAAGCAGATTTATAATGCGGTTAAAAAAGTTTCAGAGCTTTATTCCGAGGGCATAACCATGAGCGAGGTTGAAAGAATCTTCAGTACTGTTCTCAGAAGGGGAGACAGAGGCAATGATGTGCGTTCAATTCAGTATTATCTTGCTTTTATAGGATTTTTCAACAATCGTCTGCCCGAGATTGCGGTTGACGGAATATTCGGAGCAGAAACCGAAAATGCGGTCAAAGCTTTTCAGAGAGAATACGGTCTGACGACTGACGGAATCGTCGGCAGGAGTACATGGTATCGCTTGCAGGATGCATATTTCAGCATTCTCAATTCGCTTCCCGATGAATACAGATCCTACGCATCCCTGCTTTATCCCGGTTATGCAGTAACAACGGGAGCGAGCGGAAATGTTGTAACCCAGCTGCAGACTTTCCTTCGAACGATTGCTCAGAACGATAACAGAGTGCCGCTTGTTACGGTTGACGGAATTTACGGTGACAGAACAAAAGCTGCCGTGCAGGCAGTACAGAGAATCAGAGGTCTGCCCGATAGCGGCTCGGTCGGTCCGCTGACATGGAACGCAATCGTTGACTTATATAATGAATATCGGTGAATAAAAAGATAAGAATAAATGGTGGCAGCCTGCGCTGTCACCATTTTTTGTTTGGGTAGTGATGAAAACGGAAAAATCATTTTCTTCTGATTATAAAAAAACAGTTTCAATGCTCGATATGGAGCTGAGGCTTAGTGAGAGCTTTGATCTGGTGGCAAGAGACCTCAGAGTTGACAAAAGAAATGCAAGGCTTTATTTTGTTGACGGCTTCTGCAAGGATGCGGAAATGACCAAAATAATGACGAATTTCATGGCGGCAACCGAAGAGCAGATGAAAGCGCTGCCGAATGCAAGGGAATTTTCAAATCGCTTTGTGCCCTATGTTGAAACAGATATAACTTCAGATGTTGATGCGTTCATAAAATCCGTTCTTTCGGGCGCAATCGGTCTGATTGTTGAGGGCTACAGTGATGCAATTATTGTTGATGCAAGAACCTATCCTGTGCGCTCGGTTACCGAGCCCGAGAATGACAGAGTGCTCAGAGGACCCCATGACGGATTCGTTGAAACTCTTGTTTTTAACACGGCGCTTGTGCGTCGGAAAATCAGAGATGTTAATCTGACGATGGAAATAACCTCGGTCGGCAAAAAGTCAAAAACGGATATTGTTATCTGCTATATGCAGGACAGAGTGAACACCAAAATGCTTGATACGCTGCGGAAAAAGCTCTCTTCAATAACGATAAATTCGCTTACGATGGGTCAGCAGAGTCTTGTTGAATGCCTCGTGCCCAAGCAGTGGTATAATCCGTTCCCGAAAGTCAGGTACACCGAAAGACCCGATGCGGCGGCGGCAAGTGTCCTCGAGGGAAGCATAATTCTGATGACGGATAATTCGCCCTCAGCGATGATAATCCCGTCAGGCATATTTGACTTTTTGCAGGATACAAACGATTTTTATATGTCACCGATTATCGGCTCATATCTGCGAATAACAAGAATGATTATCTTTGCGCTTACTCTTCTTCTGATTCCCGTATGGTACCTGCTTGTCAGGAATCCCGGGTATATTCCCGAATGGCTTGATTTCATTAGAATTGAAGAGCCGAACACTGTTCCGATTATTGCTCAGCTTTATATTGTTGAGCTCGTCATTGACGCTATGAGGCTCGCCTCAATCAACACGCCGAATTCTCTCAGCAGCTCATTCGGCGTTGTCGGTGCGCTTGTTCTCGGCGAATTTGCGGTTTCGGCAGGGTGGTTTGTGCCCGAGGTTGTGCTCTATATGGCATTTGTAGCGGTTACAAATTATACCCAGCCAAGCTTTGAACTCGGCTATGCATTCAAACTCAAAAGAATGGTGCTTATCGGGCTTATTGCCCTTTTCAACCTCTGGGGATTTATTGCAGGCATCGTGATTATAATTCTTGAAATTGCATTCACAAAAACAGTTACGGGTCAGTGTTATCTCTATCCGCTTATTCCGTTTAACGGCAAAGCACTTGCAAGCCTGCTGCTGAGAAAACCGATAAACGAAAAAAACAACTGAGCATCAGCTCAGTTGTTTTTTTGTTTCACCTATACACATATCACCGTCAACTGCGGTGATTTTTGCTTTTATGAAGCCTTCGGGCATTTCTGAAAGACCGAGGATTTTAACGGGAGTGTAATTTGCGGTGTAGCCCTGAACGCACCCCTGATGATATTCCTCGGGGAGAATTTCAAGCGTCTTTCCGATTTGATTTCTGAGAAATTCTGCTCTAATCTTCTCCGTTTCCTCAATCATAATTGCCGCGCGCCTTGTTTTTTCGCTCTTTTCAACCTGCTCCGTCATTTTTGCGGCAGGGGTGCCGGGTCTGACTGAATAGGGGAAAACATGAACTTTTTCGAAGCCGATTTCTTTTGCAAATTCAACGGATTCCAAGAAATCCTCTTCGGTTTCGCCGGGGAAGCCAACCATGATATCGGTTGTAATTGTTGTATCAATGAAAGAAGAACGGAGTTTTCTGCAAAGCTGTCTGTAGTCCTCGCAGTTATAATGTCTGTTCATCTTTTTAAGAGTCTTGTCGCATCCGCTTTGCAATGAAATATGGAATTGCGGACAGAATTCGGGGATTTTTGCAAGCTCTTCGATTATTTCATCGGTGATGTGGTCAGGCTCGAGCGAGCCGAGGCGAACTCTTTTTATTCCTTCAAACGAAGCTGCAATTTTTACTGCATCAACAATATTGAAGCTGTCGTTTAATCCGTAAGCCGAAAGATTTATGCCGACAAGTACGATTTCCGAAAATCCGTTTTTCTCAAGCGAGGCAATCTCATTTTTCAGCTCTTCAAGCGGTTTTGAACGCACTCTTCCCCTTGCGTAGGGGATGATGCAGTATGAGCAGAAGCGGTTGCAGCCGTCCTCGATTTTAACGCTTGCTCTTGTTCTTTCTCTGAAATCGGTAATGGTGTCGCCGCAGAATCCGTCGCCCGTTTTGTGCTCGTCAACGGCAAAAATTCTGTTTCTTTCGGAAATGAATTTCATTATGTATTCATGCAGAAAGCGATTGCTTTTGTTGCCCATAACGATATCAGCCTGCAGAAGCTTTGCGCCCGCCTCGGGTGAAGCCTGAGGCATGCAGCCGGTGAGGACAACAATACTGTCGGGATTCTGCTTTTTGAAATGGCGCACGGTCTGGCGTGTTTTTCTGTCGCTCTCAGCGGTGACGGTGCAGGAATTGATAACATAGATATCTGCATTTTCGTCGCAGTCAACAATCTCAAAACCGTATTTTTCAAGGCTTTGTGACATTGCCTGTGTTTCATATTGATTGACCTTGCAGCCTAAAGTATAAAATGCAGCCTTCATATGCTCTCTCCTAAAACAAAATACAAAAGCATTATAGCAGAAAAACATGTGATAATCAATGCTGAGTGTAACATATATTTTGATGAAAGGAGATTTTGATATGAAGAATTTATTTAAATCATCGCTGGCGGCGTTTCTTGCTGTCTGCTTATCGCTGTGTTCAACGGTATTTTCTTTTGCGGAGGAAGAAAAATTACCCGTTGATATCAAGGCAAAAGCGGCAGTCTTAATGGATGTCGATTCGGGAAAGGTGCTCATGAAATTCAACGAAAGCGAAAGGCTTTATCCCGCTTCGGTAACAAAAATAATGCCTCTTCTGCTGTTTATGGAAGCGATTGACGAGGGAAGAATTGCCCTTAATGACACCGTGACGGTAACGGCAAGCGCCGCCTCAAAGGGAGGCTCGCAGATATGGCTCAAGGAGGGCGAGCAGATGACGGTTGACGATTTGCTTAAGGCAACTGCCGTCTACAGTGCGAATGATGCCTGCACTGCTTTGGGCGAATACATAGCGGGCGGAGACGAAGCTTTTGTTGAAATGCTCAACGAAAGAGCTGCACAGCTCGGAATGACGAATACTCATTTTGAAAACTGCACGGGACTTGATGACACAACGGAAAATCATCTGACAACTGCGCTTGATGTTGCCGTAATGTCACGCGAGCTTTTAAAGCATGAAATGATAATCAATTACACAACAATCTGGATGGATTCACTCAGAGGCGGCGAAACCGAGCTTGTAAACACCAATAAACTTGTCAGGTTTTATGAGGGCACAACGGGTCTGAAAACGGGCACAACCTCAAAGGCGGGCTGCTGCGTTTCCGCGAGCGCAAAGAGGGGGGACACGCATCTTGTTGCGGTTGTCATGGGAAGCGGCAACAGCACCGACAGATTCGAAACCGCAAAGGCAATGCTCAACTGGGGGTTTGCTAATTATCAGACAGTCACGCCCGAAATCGATGTAAGCCTCATCCCCGAGGTCGGAGTTGTCGGAGGTGTTGTTGAGAGCATAAAACCTGCCATTCCTACTGCTGAGCCTATTCTGATTGAAAAGGGGCGGGAGAAAGAGCTGACGCAGAATATTGACCTTGCGGTTGATGTTCAGGCGCCCGTTGAAAAGGGGCAGATTTTAGGTACGGTTATTTTTAAAATCGGCGAAAAAGAGGTCGGAAAATATGAACTGACTGCACCCGAATTTATTGAAAAACTGACCTTCAGAATAGTTTTTGACAGAATCATAGCGGCGATTGTAAAATAATGATTTTAAAGGAAAATAAAGTATTTATTTAATTGCTTTTTTGCAATATATATGATAAAATAATCTAAACACAACAAATTGCGGGATAGATATTCGTTTTCAGTGGCATCCCAAAGCAAATTTTTTGAGATTTTTAAATATTTTTTCGTTATAGATGTTGCAAAGACAGCATTTATAGGGTAAAATATATTAAATACTCAGCAGTGGGGTGCAAAAGAAAAAATGTCAGTTAAACTCAATTTGAAGTATGCAGGTGAGCTTGCATCGGCAGAAAAGCTTGCAGCAATGCAGAGCGAGGTTTCTGCTGCTCACAAAATGCTTCACGAAGGCACAGGTCTCGGCAGCGATTTTCTCGGTTGGGTGGATTTGCCCGTTAATTATGATAAAGCCGAGTTTGAAGAAATCAAGAAATGTGCCGAAAAAATCAAGAATGATTCCGAGGTTCTTGTTGTTCTCGGTATCGGCGGTTCATATCTTGGTGCAAGAGCCGCAATTGAATTTGTTAAGTCAAACAACTATAACCTTGTTAAGAAGGATACTCCCGACATATATTTCGGCGGTAACACCATCAGCTCAGCTTCGGTTGCAGAGCTTATAAAGCTTGTTGACGGCAAGGATTTTTCAATCAATGTTATCTCAAAATCAGGAACAACAACCGAAACCGCAGTTGCTTTCCGTATCTTCAAGAAGCTTATTGAAGAAAAATACGGCAAGGAAGAGGCCGCAAGAAGAATTTATGTAACCACCGATAAGGCAAGAGGTGCTCTCAAGGCTCTTGCGGATGCAGAGGGCTACAAAACCTTCGTTGTTCCCGACGATGTTGGCGGAAGATATTCGGTTCTCACCGCAGTAGGTCTTCTTCCTATTGCAGTTGCAGGTATTGATATCGATGCTCTCATGCAGGGTGCGGCAGATGCAAGAGAAAAATATGCTTCAGAAAGCATCGAAGAAAATGACTGCTATAAATATGCGGCTCTCAGAAATCTGCTTTACAGAAACGGAAAAACCGTTGAAATGCTCGCAGCATATGAGCCTTCAATGACAATGTGGTGCGAATGGTTCAAGCAGCTTTTCGGCGAGAGCGAAGGCAAGGAAAATAAAGGTATTTTCCCCTCATCGGCTATTTTCTCAACCGACCTTCATTCTCTCGGTCAGTATATTCAGCAGGGAGAACGCCATCTTTTTGAAACCGTTATGTGGGTCAACGAGCCTAAAACAGATGTTGAAATTGAATTTGACGATGTTAACGGAGACGGTCTCAATTTTGTTGCAGGCAAAACCCTTCATTATGTTAACCGTAAGGCTTTTGAGGGAACAGTTCTTGCACATACCGACGGCGATGTTCCCAACATCGTGCTTGAAATTGACAAGCAGGATGAATACAATCTCGGCGCAATGATTTATTTCTTTGAGAAGGCTTGCGGTCTTTCAGGTTATATCCTCGGAGTCAACCCGTTCGACCAGCCCGGCGTTGAGAGCTATAAAAAGAATATGTTTGCTCTTCTGGGCAAACCCGGATATGAATCCGAAAAATCTGCTCTTGAAGCAAGAATCAACAACTGATTTGCATAAAATCAACGGCAGCTAATGCCGCCGTTGATTTATAATAAACCTTCAACGAATTTATATAAAAACAGGAGGATTTCAAAATGATTAAACTTATTCTCGGTCACAAAGGTTCCGGCAAAACAAAGAAACTCATCGAGCTTGTAAACGGCGCTGTTGAAAAGTCAAACGGCAATGTTGTATGCATCGAAAAGGAAAAGCTCCTTACTTACGATGTAAACTACCGTGCAAGACTTGTTGAGACCGATTACTACGGTGTATCAGGCTATGATGCTTTCTACGGCTTTTTGTGCGGTATCGTTGCAGGCGACCACGACATAACTGATATACTTATCGACGCAACTCTCAGAATCGGCGGCAGAGATTATGACGAACTTGCAGCATTCCTTGAGAAGGTTGCTAACCTCAGCAAAATCTCTGAGAAGAGCTTTACATTCACAGTTTCTGCTGATGCAGAGGAACTTCCTGAGAAAATTTTCACATTTTGCGAAAAAATCTGAATTTAAATCAAAAATTTAGTTGACAAATTGCGCTTATAAATATATAATATTTTGTGCGTGATTTCAGGTGAAGTTTTATGATATTGGATTTAGAGCCCATTTTCAATAATGAGGGAATGGTCAAAGAGTTCGATTATGAGCTCGACCTTTCAGACTGCGAGTTAAGCGGTGCAAAGCCGTTCACATCTCCGGTTAAGGTCAGCGGCAGTGTCGGAAATTACACAGGCATCGTTGAGATGAAAGCAAACGCAGATTTTTCGCTTGAGCTCAGTTGCGACCGTTGTGCAAAGCCGATAAACGTTCCGCTTCAGATCAGGATTTTTCATACCCTTGTTACCCACCTCAATGACGAGAGCAATGATGAACTGCTGCTCGTAAACGAGTTGCGCTTCGATCTTGACGAACTCGTCACAGAGGATATTTTCCTTGATCTTCCGGCAAAGTTCCTTTGCAGTGAAGATTGCAAGGGGATTTGCCCCAAATGCGGCAAAGACCTTAACGAAGGTTCATGCAGCTGCGAAAAAGAGATAGACCCGAGATTGGAAGCTCTTAAGCAGCTTTTGGATAATTAAAACGTAAAAAAACCCCAGGGTTTAATAAAGCACAAAATTAAGGAGGTGCTTAGGAATGGCAGTACCCAAGAGAAGAGTTTCAAAGGCAAGAAGAGACAAGAGACGTTCAAACGTGTGGAAGATGTCCGCTCCCCAGCTCGAAAAGTGCTCAAACTGCGGTGAACTCAAGAGAACTCACAGACTTTGCCCTGAATGCGGTTACTACAACGGCAAGCAGGTAGTAGTTAAGGAAGAAGCATAAGTCAAAATAAAGCGGCAGAGGCATAAGGCCCCTGCCTTTTATTTTTTTATTATTATTCATTTTTAAGAAAGGCAGGCGTAAATGAAAAAAATACCATTAAAAAGATTCAGAAGAATCCGATGGCAGAATATGCTCATGCTGACTCTGTCAGGCATAATCAATGCAATCGGAATAACAATATTTCTCTATCCCGTAAATCTTTATGACAGCGGAATTTCGGGAACTTCTATGCTGCTTGCGCAGATAACACCGGAGAAATTTACGCTTTCATTGTTTCTCGTTGTTCTGAATGTTCCTCTTTTTCTTATCGGACTGAAAAGGCAAGGACTTTTATTTACTTTCTATGCGGTCTATACAGTCGGAGTGTATTCGGTAGCGGCGTGGCTGATAACCGATGTCCTTCCTGTAGATGTCAGCGTTGCTTCGCCTCTTGCGGGAACGGATTTGCTGCTCTGTGCTCTGTTCGGCGGTGTGATTTCAGGTCTCGGCAGCGGTCTTGCAATCCGCTACGGCGGCGCAATGGACGGTGTTGAGGTTATGGCGGGTATTTTTTCAAAGAGACTGGGTATAACCGTCGGAACATTTGTAATGATTTATAATGTTGTTCTTTATATAATCTGCGGTATCATTATTCAGAGCTGGATTCTGCCGCTTTATTCAATCGTCACCTATGCAGGTGCGCTCAAAACCGTTGACTTCGTTGTTGAAGGCTTTGACCGTGCAAAGGGCGCAATGATAATCACCAAAAAGCCCGATGAAATCTGCGAGGTGCTGACAGCAGAGTTTGAAAGCGGAATGACGAAAATCGACGCAAAAGGCGGATATTCAAACGCAGATATGACGGTGGTTTACTTCGTTGTCAACCGTTTTCAGGTTGTTAAAATGAAAGATATTGTCCATGAAATTGACCCCTCGGCATATATCACAATCAGCGAGGTTGCCGATGTCTTTATTTCAAATCAGGATAAGCAAGTATAAAACAAAGGTCGGTTTCCTTATCGGAAGCCGACCTTTAATCATTCTTTTATAATTCAACTGCCTTATTTGATTTTGATGATTCATAGCAGGCACAGACGATTTTTGCGGCGTGGCCGCCTTCGAATGCATCGACGGGAAAAGGCTTGCCGTTTTTGATGCAGTCATAAAAATCGCCGATGAGAGCGGAGTGACCGCCGCCCCAGTAATGCTTGCCGTGATAAACAATGTCGGTGCTTGAAACAAGCTCCTCAACAGCGCCGCCTTCATCTGACTTATAAAGCTTTTCGCCTTCAATGCGAAGCTTGCCTTTTTCGAGAGAAACCTCAATTAAGACATCTGAGTTTTCCGAATATGCGGTTGTTGCATAGAAGATGGCGTTAACTCCGTTTTCAAGCATCATGAGAGCGCTGACAGTGTCTTCAACCTCGATAACACCCTGCAGATGGTCATTTGAAGCGTGGGCAACAAGACTTTTGCATTTTCCGCCGAAATACTGAACAAGGTCAACGGTATGTATCGCCTGATTTATCAGCACTCCGCCGCACTCCTTGTCGAGTGTGCCGTGCCAGTCGTCGGAATAATAATCCTTGCCCCTGCTCCATGTGACAAACGCCCTTACAGAGAGTACCTTGCCCATTGAGCCGCCATCAATCAGCTCTTTAACCTTCTGAACGCAGTTGTTATATCTGTTCTGAAAACAGATTCCGATTTGCTTTCCGCTCTTTTTCTGAGCCTCACGCAAGGCATCAACCTCTTCAGCAGAGACCGAGCAAGGCTTTTCGGTGATAACATTGACTCCCTTGCACAGCGCTTTTATCGCCATAGAGGTATGCAGATAATGCGGAGTGCAGATATGAATGCAGTCAAGCTCTTCATTTGCGAGCAGCTTATCAAAATCATAGTAAGCCTTTGCACCGTATTCAGCCGCTTTTTCATCGGCTCTTTCGGGCTTAATGTCTGCAACGGCAACAATCTCGGTATCGGGATTATCGTTCAATGCCATAAGATGCAATCTTGAAATTCCGCCGCAGCCGATAACAGCAACTTTCATAAAAAATCCTCTCAGGTAACTGCTGATAAATCAGAAGGTTGAGCTCATATCGCTCTGAATTCCTTCAACAACATTTTCTTTGTGTGCATTGCCTGCGGCAATCTTCTTCTGAAGCTCAGCATAATAAACGTCTTCATCAACGGGAAGCTCAACTTCTTTACCGAGCCATGATGACAGATGAGCGGCGTTGGAGATTGAAAGACCTCTGATGCCTTCTTCGCCTCTTGCAACAAGGGGCTCGCCGCGGAGAATAGCGGCAGCAAATTTGTTTGTAACTTCTGAATGCTGCTTGTTTCTGCCGTCGGTTTCAACATCAATCCATTCGCCTTCAATCCAGCCGAAGCCTTCCGTTGCATTTGCGCAATGCTCAGAAACAGTTCCGTTGAGCTTATAAAGACGGAGCTTATTGTTTTCACAAACGAGCTTACCGCCGTCAAGAGTGATTTCAAAACGGTTGGTGCCGGGGCAGTCGCCGGTTGTTGTTATAAATGTACCGGTTGCTCCGTTTGCATATTCAACATAGATTGTAACATCGTCTTCAACCTCGATGTCATGCCATTTGCCTTCGTGGCAGAATGCTCTGACTTTTACGGGAAGACCGCAAATCCACTGCCAGAGGTCGAGGTTGTGGGGGCACTGATTGAGAAGAACGCCGCCGCCTTCGCCGCCCCAGGTTGCACGCCATCCGCCTGAGTTGTAATAAGCCTGAGTGCGGTACCAGTCGGTGATAATCCAGCTTACTCTTCTGATTTCGCCGAGTTCGCCGCTTTCAACAAGCTCTTTCATCTTTCTGTAAACGCAGTTTGTGCGCTGATTATACATAATGCCGAAAACAAGGTCTGTCTTTGCAGCAGCCTCATTCATTTCTCTTACCTGCTTAGTATAAACGCCTGCGGGCTTTTCGGTGAGAACATGGAGACCCTTTGAGAATGCATATTCGGCAATGGGGGAGTGGTCATAGTGAGGAGTTGCGATGAGAACGGCATCAACCTCACCGCTGTCAATGAGAGCCTCAGCGGAGTCAAAAGTCTTGATTTCGGGAAGCTTTTCCTTTGCAGCGGCAACTCTTTCGGGAACGATGTCAGCGCATGCTGTGATACGAAGCTCCGAATGCTCGCCGTTGAGGTGCATCTTGATATGTGAGTTACCCATGTTGCCCACGCCGATGATGCCGAGTCTTACGGGCTGAACCTTGGTTTCGATGATATTGTGGATTGCCGAGCATGCTGCGGCAAATGAAGTTTTGTTGTCGGGGTAGACATATTTCTGATTCATCTTTGATGCGGTTGCATCGTCGGGCTCGAGGTCATCGAGACCCTCAAAGACTCTCAGGTGAGGCTCAACGGAAAGGAAATAAACCTTCTCTTCCTTATCAAGCTCTCTGAGAATTTCTTCGAGATGACCGTCGCCCTCGCCTGCGGGAACAACGGTGTCGATTTCAGCAATGCAGTCTTTGACATGCATATATGTTACATAATCCTTGAGAACATTGAAGCCTTCAAGAGTGTCTGAACCGCACTGAATGTAGTTGGAGGGGTCAAAGATGCAGCCGAGTCTGTCACCGAAATGCTCTGCAATTTCAAGGCATCTTTCATAAATATCGCCGTAAATGCCCTTTTCGTTTTCGTGGCAGCAGAGAACTCCGTGCTCATTTGCATAGTCAACCATTGCGGTCAGTCTTGCATAAACTTCTTCTTTGTATTCGTCACGGTCCTGACCCTGAGTGAAGAAGAAGCTGAACATTCTTATATATTTTGCTTCGAGAACCTTTGCGACCTCAACAGTTTGCTTGAATGCCTCAAAGTGAGGCGCAAAATCGTCAGTAATTTCGATTTTGCCGTAATGTGAGCCGATTGAAGAAACCTTGATTCCGCTTGCGTCAAGAGTTTTCTTGAGCTCCTGAGCCTCTTCAACGGTGAAATTTGAAATGTTTTTGCCGTCAACATTGCGAAGCTCGATATAGTCGATTCCGTTGGCTTTGCAGGCTTCAATCTGCTCGGAAATCATCGGCGAAGCTTCATCGGCAAATGCTGAAAAAAGAAATTTTGCCATAAAATTTACCTCCGATTTAGATTTATCAGTATCAAATCAATTTTATCATTTTTTTATAATATTGCAAGATAAATATAAAATAAATATAAAATTTTTTTATTGACATTGCTCCGCTTTTGTTGTATTGAATTCTGAACAGATTTGGTGTATTATATATATAAACTCATACAGAACGGAGATGTTTATAATGAAAAAGATAATTTCGGTTATTCTTTCGTTTGCAATTATTTTCTCGTTTGCGGCGCTTCCCGCATCGGCACTCAGTCAGACAGATGAAAGAACAATTGACAAATCTGCATTCAAAACAGATTATCCTTATATATTCGTTCACGGAATGGGCGGTTGGGGCCCCAATGACCCGTTTTATGAAACCTCACCCTACTGGGGCGGCGGGCTTTCAATCAATTCGGGTACCGATCTGATTAAGATTCTCAATGAGCAGGGCGTTGAAGCCTATGCTCCCTCGGTCGGACCTCTCAGCAGCGCATGGGACAGAGCATGCGAGCTTTACGCTCAGCTTACGGGAACCGTTGTTGACTACGGAGAGGCTCATTCAAAGGCTCATAACCATTCACGCTACGGCTTCAGCTATGAGGGAAAAGCAACTATGGGAGAGCCTTGGAATCTGAAAGACAAGATAAATCTCGTCGGACACTCCTTCGGCGGCGCAACGGTCAGACTGCTTGTGTCTCTGCTCGCTTACGGCGATGAGGCTGAAATTGCCGCAACGGGCAATGAAACGAGCGAGCTTTTTAAGGGCGGTCATGACTGCGTGCATTCATGCATAACTCTTTCCGCACCGCATAACGGCTCGCAGGTTGCAAATATACTCTTTGACCCAAAGGTGACAATGGTTTTGATTTCAGCTGTTCTCAATGTTATCGGAGCAACCTTCGGCAACGATTTTCTTGTTTTCTCGCTGCAGCTGGGTCAATTCGGATTAACACCCGAGCAGGGTAAGGCAAGAGCTTATCTCAACCCCAAAAAGATATGGGATTTTTATAAGGCAGACGACAACTGCGGTTACGATATGACTCTCAGGGGAGCGGCAGAGCTTAACGAAAAAATAAGGCTTGCAGAGAACACATATTATTATTCATATTCGACTGTGAATTCAACCGAAGGAAAGCTTCTCGGCTATCAGCTTCCGCAGAAGGGTCTCAATCCGATTTTTTATATTTCATCCGTAATGCTCTCGGCAACAAAAGGCTTCACTTTTGACGGAATCAGAATGGAGGGCGACTGGGTAGTCAATGACGGAATTGTGCCTCTTGCCTCCGCACTTTATCCTACGGTTGATGCGGACACCGCATTGAACTTTGAAGAAAGCCTTAAAAACGGAAAAATCGAGACGGGCAGATGGTATTATTTTGAACCGATGGTCGGAACAGACCATTTCGATTTCTGCGGAACAAAAGATTATCCCGCAAGTTTTGAGGATTTCTATTTCGGAATGATTGAAAACGCAAACAGCAGATAAAAAAGAACGGCAGGAATAAAATCCTGCCGTTTTGTTGTTATTTTTCGCTTCGTTGCGTTTATCCCTATCGGATTATTCAGCGTCGTCAGCGTTTTCCCAGTTGTGCCATACAGCCTGAACATCGTCGTTATCTTCAAACATTTCAAGCATTTTTGCCATGTTCTTGATATCGTCGGGGTTGGTGAGTGCAGTGTATGTTGAGGGAACATATTCAACCTCTGCCGAAACGAAAGTGTAGCCCTTTGCTTCGAGATCGTCTCTGATTGCGCCGCAATCGTTGGGCTCTGTTCTGATTTCAAAAACGCCGTCCTCGGTAAGGAAATCGGTTGCACCTGCTTCGAGAGCATCTTCCATGAGCTTATCCTCGTCAACGCCTTCCTGCTCGATAACGATAACGCCCTGCTTTGAGAACATGAACGAAACACAGCCGCTCTGGCCCATGTTTCCGCCGTATTTATCAAAATAGTGGCGGACATCTCCTGCAGTTCTGTTGCGGTTATCGGTAAGGGTTTCAACGATAACTGCGATACCTGAAGGACCGTAGCCCTCATACATGATTTCTTCGTAATCAGCGCCACCTGTTTCGCCGGCAGCCTTTTTGATGATTCTGTCTATGTTGTCATTGGGAACGTTGTTTGCCTTAGCTTTTGCGATAACGTCCTTGAGCTTCGAGTTTGAAGCGGGGTCGGGTCCGCCCTCACGGACAACAACAGCGATTTCTCTGCCGATTTTGGTGAAAATCTTTGCACGCTGATTATCGGTTTTTTCTTTCTTTCGTTTGATAGTGCTCCATTTTGAATGGCCTGACATTTAAAAAACCTCACTTTTTGCTTTTTTAACCTTGATATTATATAACAACTGATATCGTCTTGTCAAGCGTTCAGCTTTCTGTTGTTTCAGTTGTGAATTCTCTTGAAAGAGAGAACTCCGAGCCGTCGGGAACTCCTATTTCGCCCTCGATTTCCTGAAGCTTGGAAGATCTTTCTGCATCAAAAAAGATTGAGTCTCCCTTGATATCAAAGAAAAACTGCTTTTCGCCGTCATCGGTGGTGCAGATAACAACATTGTCCTTAACCTCAAATGTTCCGTGGTCAAGCTCATCGGCGAGAGTTGAATATGTGAAATTAAAGGTGTTGTCTGTCTTGAGTGCAATTCTGGGGCGTGTTATGGTTTCAGCCTCGTTTGCGGCGTACATGCCGTAAAGGCCGTATGTTATGCCCGGCTCGGAAGAGCAGGCGCAGAGGAAGAGCATCATTACCGCAAGAACGGCACAGATTATTTTTTTCATTTTCAAAACTCCTTACTAAATCGATTTTGTGAAGCCTTCGCCGAGTATTTCATTCGCCTCGCTGACAATGATGAATGTCTTATCGTCAACGGACTTGATTATCTTGATAATATTGGAAATCTCCGATTTTCTTGCAACGCAGAGAAGGATGTTTTTGTTTTCACCCGTATATGCACCGACAGCAGGAAGAATCGAAACGCCTCTCGGAGTTGAAGTGACAATTGCTTTTGAAACTTCATCGGCTTTTTTTGTGACAATCATAAGCATTTTACCGTTGCCCGTGCCGTAAATCATTGTGTCAATAACCTTTGAGCTGACAAAGATGATAATGATTGCGTAAAGTCCGCTTTCGAAGCTTCTGAAAACGAGCATTCCTGCGGAAACAACGAGTGCATCGGAGAGAAGCACCATGCTGCCGACCGTGATATGAGGCCATTTTTGATGAATGAGCCTTGCAACGATATCCGTGCCGCCGCTTGTTGCGCCCGTTATCATTATCAGTCCGAGACCTGCGCCCTGCAACAGACCGCAGAAGAGGGAGGCAAGGATTTTGTCGCCCGTATATGCAGGGATGAAAAGCGCAAAAACATCAAGGGCCGTTGAAAGCAGAACGGTTACCCACAGCGTTCTTGCAACAAGCTTTTTGCCGAGAAAAATCCACATCAGAATAAGCAGGGGGACATTGAGAATGAAGTTCACAGTACCTACGGGAACATCGAAAAGATGATTGAAAATAATCGCAAGACCCGTAACGCCGCTCTGTGCAATTGAATTCGGAACGGAAAAGGCGTTAACGCCTATTGCGTAAAGAGAGCAGCCGATAATCCACATGAAGTTATTTTTCAGAAGAGTCTGAACATCTTTTGCGTTAAGCTTCATTGCTGTCCACCTCTTCTCTGATTATTCCGTAAAGCTCAGATATGCGCTCGGTCTGCTCTGTAAGATAGAGCCAGCCGAAGAGGCTTTCGAGTCCCGTTGCATAATGATAGTCAGCGCTCGAAGCGTTTTTCGGAATGCCGCCTGTGTGGGAGTTTCTGCCTCTTTTGAAAACAGCCTCTTCCTGCTCTGAAAGCAGGGGGAGGATTTTTCTGATTCCCTTTGCCTGAGCCGCAGCGCAGACCCTTTGGCTTGCCGATTTGTGAAGAGCATTAACGGGTCTGTTGGCTTCGCACACAAGCTCGCTTCTGACAAGCAGGTCAAACACAGTGTCGCCGATAAAGGCGAGAGTCAGAGGGCTGAGCGAAGCAACATCCGCTTTTTTATCTAAAAGTAAATTCAAAAAGATTCCTCGCAATCAGTTAACAAAATCAAATTCAAGGTCATAAATCGAAACGGTGTCGCCCTCGTTGATTCCTCTGTCGTGAAGAGCGTCAATTATGCCGCTTGAAATAAGAATTCTCTGGAAATACTGAAGTGACTCATAGTCATCAAGATCGGTCTGCTGAAGAATTTTGAGAAGCCACGGAGCCTCAACAAAATAAACATCGTCCTCAACCCTGATTGAAAAGCCTTTGTCTGTCTGCTTTTCAAACATTTCAAGCGGAATGCTTTCAGCTTCATACTGCTTGATGGGGGGCAGGGTCTGAAGCTTGTTCCATATTGCGCTTACGATTTCGTCCGTGCCCTCAAGAATGGGTGCGCACATTGTGTGGAATTCATAGCCCTTTTCGCTGAAATATTTTTCGAGTCTTTCAAGCTGTCCGTCCTCGCAGAGGTCTATTTTGTTTGCAACAACAATCTGGGGTCTCTTTGCAAGCTCGGGATCAAACTTTTCAAGCTCTTTATTGATTATTTCAAAATCATCAATCGGGTCTCTGCCTTCGCTTCCCGCTGCGTCAACGATATGAACAAGCAGTCTGCAGCGGTCAACATGACGAAGAAATTCGTGACCGAGGCCGACTCCGTCACCCGCACCCTCAATGAGTCCGGGGATATCAGCCATAACAAATGAGCTTCCCTCACCGAGCGAAACAACGCCGAGCACGGGAGTTATGGTTGTAAAGTGATAGTTGCCGATAATGGGTTTCGCCTGACTTACAACGGAAACAAGCGTTGATTTGCCGACATTCGGAAAGCCGAGCAGTCCGACATCTGCAAGAAGCTTCAGCTCGAGACTGACTTCCCATTCTTCGCCCGGAGTGCCGTTTTTGGCGAAGCGGGGCACCTGCCTTGTAGGGGTTGCGAAGTGGGGATTTCCCCAGCCGCCTCTGCCGCCTTTTGCGGCAATAAACGGCTCATCGCCTGACATATCAGCCATAACGGCGCCGCTTTCAACTTCTTTTATAATAGTGCCTCTGGGGACTTTGATTATAAGGTCTTCGCCTCTTTTTCCGCTCTTTCTGCCGCTTGAGCCGTTGCCGCCGTTGGGAGCGGTATATTTTCTTTTGTAACGGAAGTCTGCAAGGGTGGAAAGGTTGTCATCAACCTGAAAAACAATGTTTCCGCCTCTGCCGCCGTCACCGCCGTCGGGTCCGCCTGCGGCGACATATTTTTCTCTGTGGAAGCTGACAGCTCCGTTGCCGCCGTTACCGGCTTTGATTTTTATTTTCGCAATATCTACAAACATATTATTTCCTGACCTTTACACATAATTGTACAAAATACATTATACCCCAATCATTTCCTTTTTACAATACTAAAATAATAATAAAAAATATTTTAAATATTTACAAATAATTTATTGTTATTTATATATAAGTTGTGCTATACTGTACGATGAATTAAAATCGGTAATTATGTCCGTGAAGAACAGAGGTGAGAATATGGCAGTAAGAATAACAGGAATTGAAAGAGGCAGTCTTGCGGAAAGAAAAAAGATTTCTGCGGGCGATACTCTTCTGAGTGTCAACGGAAAAGAAATCCGGGATGTGCTTGACTATCAGTTTTATATCAAAGAAACAAAGCTTATACTGTCTATTCTCACGGCAGAGGGCAAATCAAAAATGCTTGTTATCCGCAAGGATGAATTTGACGATATCGGTCTTGAGTTTGAAACTTATCTTATGGATAAGCAGAGACACTGCAAAAATAAATGCATTTTCTGCTTCATAGACCAGCTTCCTAAAGGGCTGCGTGAAAGCCTCTATTTCAAGGATGACGATTCAAGGCTTTCGTTTCTTTTCGGCAACTATATTACTCTTACAAACCTTACGGATGAAGAGGCTGACCGCATAATCGAAATGCATATCAGCCCGGTCAACATTTCGGTGCAGACGATGAATCCTGAGCTCAGAGTAAAAATGATGCTCAATCCGAAAGCGGGAGAATCGCTGAGATATCTTCACAGATTTGCTCAGGCGGGAATTGCGATAAACACCCAGCTTGTGCTTTGCCCCGGAATCAATGACGGCGATGAGCTTGAACACAGCCTCAGAGAGCTTTTCAAGCTTTATCCCGCAGTGCAGAGCATAGCGGCTGTGCCCGTAGGTCTGACCGACCACAGAGACGGTCTTTATCATCTTGAGCCGTACACAAAAGAAACGGCGGGAGAGGTAATCGACCTTATTGACCGCTGCAATGCGGAATTCGAAAAGGAGCACGGCGAAATAATTGCTTATGCCGCCGATGAATTCTATCTTAAAGCGGGCAGAGAAATGCCCGGTGCGGATTATTATAACGGCTTTCCTCAGCTTGAAAACGGAGTCGGAATGTGGGCGCTGCTCAGATCCGAGTTTGAAGAGGCACTTGAGGAATGCGGAATAACGGAGCTTGAAAGAAAAGCAACGATAGTCACGGGCAAGGCGGCTTATCCGCTGATATGCGACCTTGCAGATAAAGCAATGAAAAGAATAAGCGGACTTGAAATAAATGTTATCGCCGCCGAAAACAGACTTCTCGGCGAAATGATAACCGTTTCGGGGTTGCTTTGCGGAAAGGATATAGCCGATGCGGTATCGGGTACGGATTTGGGTGAAGAGCTCATAATCCCGCCAAACTGCCTGAGAAGCGAAGGCGATATGTTCCTTGACGATATGACGGTAACTCAGCTTTCGGAAAAGCTGGGGGTTGAAGTAAAACAAAACGGCAGCAGCGGTTATGAGCTGCTTTCTGCAATGACAGGAGGTATTTGAAATGGCAGGAAATGTTGTTGCAATAGTCGGCAGACCCAATGTTGGTAAATCGACTTTATTCAATAAACTTGTAGGTGCAAGACTTTCGATAGTTGATGATACTCCGGGCGTTACAAGAGACCGTATATACGGCGACTGTGAATGGCTCGGCAGACACTTTATGCTTATCGATACGGGCGGTATTGAGCCCCATTCGGATGATATTATTTTAAAGCAGATGAGAAGGCAGGCTCAGCTTGCAATCGACAGCGCGGATGTTATCATTCTTGTTGCGGATATCCGCTCGGGTGTTGTAGCTTCCGATACTGAGGTTGCGGCAATGCTTCAGAAGAGCGGCAAGCCCGTTATCCTCTGCGTTAACAAGTGCGACACTGTCGGCGAGCTTCCGATGGATTTCTATGAATTCTATAATCTCGGTCTGGGCGATCCGATAGCGGTTTCTTCCGTTCACGGTCACGGCACGGGTGATTTGCTTGACGAAGTTCTTAAATATCTTCCGGGCGAAGAAAAGGATGAGGATGAAGATGACGCAATCAAGGTTGCGGTTATCGGAAAGCCGAATGTCGGCAAATCGTCGCTTGTCAATGCCGTTCTCGGTGAGGACAGAATGATTGTTTCCAACATTGCGGGAACAACGAGAGACGCAACCGACTCAATCGTTGAGAATAAGCACGGCAAATTCGTTTTCATTGACACTGCGGGACTCCGCCGCAAGAGCAAGGTTTATGACCAGATAGAAAAATATTCGGTTATCCGTGCGAGAATGGCGGTTGAAAGAGCTCAGGTGTGCGTTATCATGATTGACGCAACCGAAGGCTTCACAGAGCAGGATTCAAAGGTTGCGGGCATTGCCCATGACCTCGGAAAGGGCTGCATTATTGCAGTCAACAAATGGGATGCAGTCGAGAAGGACGGCAAAACCATGGACAGCTTCCGCAAGAAGCTGATGGACGATTTTTCGTTTATGTCCTACGCTCCCATCATCTTTATTTCAGCTAAGGAAAAAATCAGACTTGACCGTCTTTTCGAGCTTATCAAGTTTGTTGACACTCAGAATGCAATGAGAATTTCAACGGGCAGACTCAACGATGTTCTTGCAAATGCAACGGCAAGAGTTCAGCCCCCCTCGGATAAGGGCAAGAGACTCAAGATTTATTATATGACTCAGGCTTCAACAAGACCGCCGACATTCGTCTGCTTTGTCAACAGCGCAGAGCTTTTCCATTACAGCTATCAGCGCTATCTTGACAATCAGATAAGAGAGGTTTTCGGTCTTGAAGGAACTCCTACCAAAATGGTAATCAGAGAAAGAGAGTCCAACAAGAAATGATAGTTTTAGGAATTGACCCCGGTTATGCAATAGTCGGCTGCGGCGTTGTTGAATATAAGAGCAACCATTTCCGCATGCTTGATTACGGCGCAATAACAACCGAGGCACACACTCCCTTTAATGAGAGAATAGAAAAAATATTCGATCAGGCTTCGGCGCTTATGATTAAATATAAGCCCGATGCAATGGCAATCGAAAAGCTGTTTTTCAACACAAACCAGAAAACGGCGATTGATGTTGCTCAGGCAAGGGGAGCGCTTGTGCTTGCGGCGCAGAAGAATCATATTCCGATTTTTGAATATACTCCGCTTCAGGTCAAGCAGAGTGTTGTCGGCTACGGCAGAGCGGAAAAAAAGCAGGTTCAGGAAATGACGAGGATTATGCTCAATCTCGAAAAAATTCCGAAGCCCGATGACGCTGCCGACGCCCTTGCGATGGCAATATGCCACTGCCATTCGGCAGGTTCGCTGATGGGAACTTTGAAGAATCTTCGGTAAGGAAGAAGGATAATTTATGTTTTACAGCTTAACGGGAACGGTGGTATTCGTTGATGAAAGCAGTATTGCGCTTGACTGTGGCGGCGTTGCCTTCAGACTTTTTACCACTTTGAATACACTGAAAAAATGCGCACCGATCGGTGAAGTGCAGACGCTTTTTACCCATCTTAATGTAAGAGAAGATGCGCTTGACCTTTTCGGATTTGCAGAAAAAAATGAGCTTGACTGCTTCAAAATGCTGACGGGCGTTTCGGGCGTCGGACCCAAGGCAGGGCTTGCGATACTTTCGCAGCTTACCCCAGACAGACTTGCAGTGTGCGTTGCAGGCGGCGATATCAAATCGATAACCGCCGCTCAGGGTGTAGGTCCGAAGCTTGCGCAGAGAGTTGTTCTTGAGCTTAAAGGCAAGCTTGATATCTTCGCTCAGAGCTCCGACACTCTCGGCGACATTGCGGCGGTGCAGAAAGCAACCGTCAGCTATGCGGGCGAAGATGCGGTCAACGCTCTTGTTATGCTCGGCTACAGCCGCTCCGAAGCAAGTATTGCTGTCGGCAGACTTGACGGAAATCTTTCAACCGAAGAAATGATAAAGCAGGCATTGAAGCAGCTTGCAAAGAACTTATAATGAGGGAGAAATATTATGGAATTCGATTTTGAAAACAGAATAGTTGCTCCCGATTTCTCTTCATCGGAGGACAGCGATATTGAAGTTTCGCTCCGCCCGAAAACCTTATCCGAATATATCGGACAGGAAAAGGTAAAAGAGAATCTTTCAATATACATCGAAGCTGCCCGCAGAAGAGGCGAGCCTCTTGACCATGTCCTGCTCTACGGACCTCCGGGTCTGGGCAAAACAACTCTTGCAGGCATCATTGCAAACGAAATGGGCGTTAATTTCAGAGTAACAAGCGGCCCCGCTATCGAAAAGCCGGGCGACCTTGCGGCTCTTCTGACTAACCTCAATGAAGGTGATGTTCTTTTTATTGACGAAATTCACCGTCTTTCAAGAGCGGTTGAAGAAGTTCTTTATCCGGCAATGGAGGATAATGTTCTTGATATCATCATCGGAAAAGGTCCTTCAGCCCGCTCGATAAGGCTGGATTTGCATAAATTCACTCTTGTCGGCGCAACAACAAGAGCGGGTCAGCTCAGCGCACCGCTTCGTGACCGCTTCGGCGTTATTCTTCGCCTTGAAATGTATACTCCCGAGCAGCTCTCGCAGATTGTCAACAGAAGTGCGGGAATCCTCGGAATCGATATTGACCCCGACGGCTCTCTTGAAATCGCTTCACGCTCAAGAGGAACTCCGAGAATTGCAAACAGACTGCTCAAAAGAGCGAGAGATTTCGCTCAGGTTATGTGCGACGGCGAGCTGACAAAAGAGGCTTCCTCAATCGCACTTGACAGAATGGAAATTGACGGTCTTGGTCTTGATTCGATTGACCGCCTGATTCTGACAACCATGATAAGAAACTATAACGGCGGCCCCGTCGGTCTTGAAACCATTGCGGCGGCAATCGGCGAAGAAGCAGTGACGATTGAAGATGTTTATGAGCCTTATCTCATGCAGGTAGGCTTTCTGAGCCGCACTCCGAGAGGAAGGACGGTAACACCCGCAGGCTATGCACATCTGGGCATTGCGATGCCGGGTCAGCAAAGAATGGATGTTTAGTAACCGCTGATAAAATCAAAATCGCAATTCTCAACGGCTACTTTTCCGTCATAAACGCCAAAAATACTCGTTAATACACAAAGTATTGCCTGCGTTTTTTGACGCTTCTGACCCCAAAATTATCTCGCTGATAATTGCACATTGATTTAATCAGCGATTACGGAAAGGAAAAAATATGAGAAAAGCAGATAACTGGATTGACTATGAGCTTATTGACTGTTCGGACGGCGAACGCCTTGAACGCTGGGGAGATATCGTGCTTGTGCGCCCCGACCCTCAGGTGATCTGGAAAACGCCCAAGGAAAATCCGCTCTGGTATAATCCTCATGCAATATATAACCGCTCAAATACAGGTGGCGGAAGCTGGAGAGTATGCAAAAAAATGCCCGATGTCTGGCAGGTTGAGCTTGATGAGCTTAAGTTCAACATCAAAACAATGGGCTTCAAGCATACGGGTCTTTTCCCCGAGCAGGCGGTTAACTGGAAAATGACAGCGGATATAATCAGAAATGCAGGCAGACCCGTCAAGGTGCTCAACCTTTTTGCCTATACAGGCGGCGCAACCGTTGCGGCTCTCAAGGCGGGCGCAAGCGTAACTCATGTTGATGCTTCAAAGGGTATGACCCTCTGGGCAAAGGAAAATGCAGCGGCAAGCAAGGTTGCGGATGCACCGGTGCGCTGGCTTGTTGATGACTGCATAAAGTTTGTTCAGCGTGAAATCCGCAGAGGAAACAAATACGATATAATCATCATGGACCCGCCCTCATACGGAAGAGGTCCCGGAGGAGAGGTCTGGAAGCTCGAAAATGAGGTTTACGGCTTCGTTGAAATGTGTATGGAGCTTCTGAGCGAGGAATCGCTTATGGTGCTTATCAATTCATATACAACAGGTCTTTCGCCGAGTGTTATGGAATATATTCTCGGTGAAACCGTGCAGAAGAAATTCGGAGGCTCAACGAGCAGCGATGAAATCGGCTTGCCCGTTTCGTCGAAACCCGGCAGAGTTCTGCCTTGCGGTGCCAGTGCAATCTGGCTCGGAAAGGGTGTTAAATAATGAAAAGCGTAAAACCCGGAAGAGGACCATCTTTCATGGGCGGAATAATCGGTATAGCAGTTGCTCTTTTCGGAGTATTCTGGACTGTTATGGCGATTTCCGGAGGTGCTTGGTTTATGACGCCTTTCGGAATAATATTTGTTGTTATTGCCGTTATCAATACCGTGTATAACTTCAAAAATGCAACGGGTAAAAACAGATATTCCGAATACGACATAACCGATGAAAATGAAGAGCCCGACCCGTTTAACGAACGCTTCGGCGGCTGTGATTATAATGACACGGCGGAAAGAAAAGCTTCTCCGTCATCAGAAAGCAGATACTGCCCTTACTGCGGCAACCCCGTTGCTCAGGAGTTTGAGTATTGCAATATCTGCGGAAAAAAGCTGCCGTAAAAATGATTGGGAAGGTGTTATTATGATAGGTGCAGCAATTGCTTTTGTGCTTTTTGGCGTTATATGCATTGTGCTCTCTGCTTCGGCGGGTCAGACGGCTGTGCTTCTTTTCGGAATTGCGTGCATTGCCGCTGCAATTTTTATGACCGTTATGGCAGTAAAGGACAGAATGCTGCGCAAACGCTATGAAGAAAACCCCGAAGCTTATGAAGCGCAGTTTGAAGATGAAGAAGAAAACGAAGAGCAGGAAAAGTATTTCGAAGAGCTTGAAAAATATGAGCATTTTGACAGCGGGAACGGAAAGGAATACTGTCCGCACTGCGGAAATTATGCCGTAACCGCAAACAAATGCGAGTCCTGCGGTGAAGAAGTAACAGAATAGTTTTAGGATTTTACTATGAACGAGAAAATTATTGAATTTGATAATGTAACCTTTATTTATGACCTTGAGGATGAAGAAGCCGCAGGTCAGGCTCTGCCTGCCCTTGAAGGCATAAACTTCTCGGTGAATAAAGGTGAATTTGTTGCAGTGCTCGGTCATAACGGCTCGGGCAAGAGCACTCTTGCAAAGCTCTGCAACGCAATTTATGAGCCGACGAGCGGCACGGTGACCGTTAAAGGCATTGTTGCCGATTCCGAGGAAAAGGCTGACGAAATCCGCCGCATTGTCGGAATGGTATTCCAGAATCCCGACAATCAGATTGTTGCAACAATTGTTGAGGATGATGTTGCTTTCGGTCCCGAAAATCTCGGAATCGAGCCGTCCGAAATAAGAAAAAGAGTAGACGATGCGCTCAATGCGGTCAATATGTATAAACACCGCCACCGTGAGCCCCATAAGCTTTCGGGCGGTCAGAAGCAGAGGGTAGCCATTGCGGGCGTTCTTGCAATGCAGACCGAATGCATCGTGCTTGATGAGCCGACAGCTATGCTCGACCCCATGGGCAGAGAAGAGGTTATGAAGGCTGTTCACCGCCTCAATAAAGAAATGGGCATAACCGTTGTGCTTGTTACTCATTTTATGGATGAGGCAGTTCAGGCGGACAGAGTTGTTGTTATGGACAGCGGAAAAATCGTTATGCAGGGCGCTCCGGAAGAGGTTTTCTCCGAGGTTGAAAAGGTGCGCTCATACGGTCTCGATGTTCCGCAGTCAACCGAGCTTTGCCACATGCTCGGAATAAAAGAAGGCGTTTTGAGTGTTGATGAATGCGTTGACGAAATCGTGTCGATGCTCGGAGGTGCCGAATGAACCACGCAATTGAAATTAAAAATCTGACTCACTATTATTCAAAGGGTACCGCTCAGCAGGTTGCCGCAATCGATAATGTGAGCTTAACAATAGAAAAAGGCGAGCTCGTGGGAATAATCGGTCATACGGGCTCGGGCAAGAGCACTCTTATTTCTCATTTCAACGGACTTCTCAAGCCCGATGAGGGTCAGGTGCTTGTTGACGGCGTTGATATCTGGAAGGATAAGGAAACTCTTCATAAAACCCGATTCAAGGTTGGTCTCTGCTTCCAGTATCCCGAATATCAGCTCTTTGAAGAGACTGTTTATAAGGATATCGCATTCGGACCGAAAAACATGAAGCTTTCCGAGGAGGAAATCAGGCAGAGAGTGCTCAAAGCGGCGGCTTTTGTCGGCGTAAAGGCTTCTCATCTGAATAAATCACCCTTTGACCTTTCGGGCGGCGAAAAACGAAGAGCCGCAATTGCGGGTGTTATGTCGATGGAGCCCGAGGTGCTCATTTTTGACGAGCCTGCGGCGGGTCTTGACCCGAGAGGACGAAAAGAGCTTATCGGAATGATAAGAGAATACAGAAAAATGACGGGCAGCACGGTTATTGTTGTTTCTCACAGCATGGAGGATATTGCCTGCCTTGCTGACAGAATAATCGTTATGAATAACGCCTCGGTTGCGATGAACGGCAGCGTTGATGAGGTTTATTCGAGAGGCGATGAGCTTCGTGCCATGGGTCTCAATGTTCCTGAAATAACCGAAATTTTTGCAAAGCTTCGCCTTAAGGGCATTGATGTGCCTGCAAATGTATATACGGTTAATGACGGTGCGGAGATTCTCCGAAGCCTTGCGGGGAGGTGCGGAAAATGATAAGAGACATCACCATCGGGCAGTATTATCCCGGAAAATCCGTGCTTCACAGACTTGACCCGAGAATGAAGCTGATTCTGACATTCCTTGTCATTGTTGTCATTTTCCTTTGCAAAAGCTTCTTTTCGCTCGGCTTAGTTGCGCTGACTGCGGTCGGTGCGGCGGCAATTTCAGGCGTTCCGCCGAAAATGATTTTAAAAAGTCTCAAACCGATTGTTATAATTCTTGTTTTCACCGCAATTCTGAATGTTTTTTATACTCAGGGCGGCGAAACCTATTTTGAATGGTGGAAAATCGTTGTTACCGAAAAAGGCGTCAACACTGCAATATTCACCATGGTGAGAATTGTTGCCCTTGTTGTTATCAGTTCACTTCTGACTTACACAACAACCCCGACAATGCTTACCGATGCTCTCGAAAGAGTGCTTTCACCCCTCAAAATCTTTAAAATCAAGGTTCATACTCTTGCGATGATGATGACCCTTGCGCTGAGATTTATCCCGACTCTCATTGAAGAAATTGACCGCATAATGAATGCGCAGAAGGCGAGGGGAGCCGACCTTGAAACGGGCGGCATTATTCAGAGAGCGAAGGCTCTTGTTCCGATTTTTATTCCGCTTATGGTTTCTTCGTTCAGAAGAGCTTATGAGCTTGCGTTTGCAATGACTTGCCGCTGTTATACGGGCGGCGAGGGCAGAACGAGAATGAAGCAGATGAAGCTTGCGCCCCGAGATTTCATTGCGCTGACCGTCTGCGTCGCAGTAACTGCAGGCGTTATCGTTCTCAATCATTTCTTCGATGCAGTAATTTGATTTTTTTATGGTGAATATATGCGAAACATTCTTCTGACAATTTCATTTGACGGAACGGCTTATCACGGCTGGCAGGTGCAGGAAAACGCATCAACCGTTCAGCAGACGCTGCAGGATGCTCTTGAGCAGATTTGCTCACGCAGAGACAATGTTGTCGGCTGCTCAAGAACCGATGCGGGTGTTCATGCAAACATGTATTGCTGCAATATCAGAACGGAGCATCCGATTCCGTGCGAAAAGCTTGTGACAGCCCTCAACGCCGTTTTACCCCGTGACATTGCGGCGCTTGACTGCAAAGAGGTTGACTTTGATTTTCATGCAAGATATGACTGCAGGTCAAAGGAATATATTTACCGTATCTGGAATTCACCCAATAAAAACCCGTTTCTTTATAATTATTCTCTCCATTATAAATACCCGCTCGATGAAAAATTTCTCGATTCTCAGGCGAAGCAGTTCATCGGAACCTATGATTTTTCGTCTTTCTGTGCGGCGGGCAGCAGCGTTGAGGATACTGTGAGAACGGTTATGAATGCCTCGGTTGAGCGCTGCGGAGATGAAGTCATTTTCAGAGTTGAAGCAAACGGATTCTTATATAACATGGTAAGAATCATGACGGGAACTCTGATTGATATTTCAAGAGGAAGAATTCCGGAAAACTCAATTCCTCAGATTATTGAAGCAAAAAACAGATTTGCGGCGGGCTACACTGCCCCTGCAAGAGGTCTTTATCTTAATAAGATACATTACTAAATACAGGGGGTGAAGCTTTGTCAGAAAAAAAGATAATTTCTCTGAAGAAAGAAAAAACTGTCAGAACTGCCAAAAAAATTCTGCGCATTATGCATATACCGCTGATTGTTGCGTTTGTAATTGCAGCGCTTCTGTTCTGCGCAAAAATGCTTGGCAGTGTCGCTGTTTCAAACATAACGGACAGCCTCAATTCAATAAAGCTTGCCGTTTCAAGCGGAGACGGATATCCTTATGTGCTCGAAGATTTCAATGTCAGGGAGCTTTCGTCGGTTGACGGCAGACCGCTTGTTATTTATAAGGATTCGAGCCTTGTACTTGATTCGACTGCAGATACAATGCTCAGCTGCCAGCTTCCCGCAGCGGATTCAAAGGCGGTTATCAGAAACGGAAGAGTTCTGGTTTACAGCAATTCTTCCCCGCAGTATGTGATTCACGGGAAAACCGAAAAGCTTGCCGAGGGCAAGGCGGACGGCAACATCATTGCGGCGGCTGTTGCGAAAAACGGAAGCTTTGCGACCTCGCATTCAAGCGAAGAGGCTCAGAGCGTTTTATCGGTTTATAACTCAAGGCAGAAAATGATTTTCAGATGGAACTGCTCAAATGAAAGAATTGCAGACATTGCGCTTTCTGCGAGCGGAAAGAGAGTTGCTGTTATTGCAATCGGAACCGAGGACGCTGAATTCTACACAAGGCTTGTTATTTTTGATGTTAACGAAACCGAGCCGACAGCGGATATAAGATATAACGGAACGCTTATGCTCAGAGTTATGTTTGCTTCTTCAAACAGAATAATAACGGCGGGCGACAACAAAACCGTTGTTCATAACCGCAAGGGCGAAGTGCTTGATGAGCTTACCTATTCCGAGGACAGTATCAGAGCAATCGTTCCCGATGAAAAGGGAAATCTGCTTGTAGCATACAGCGAATTCGGCGGCGCAAAAACGGGTCTTGTCCGTTTTTCAAAGAGCGGAAGAAGAACCTGCGAAGCCGTTATTGACGGAACCCCCGATTGCTTTGCAATGAGAAACGGAAAAATCGTTGTTTCCGATGATAACATTCTGACTGTTTATAACTCTAAAGGAACGGTTAAGGAAACTCTGAATACCGACAGCTCCGTTCTCGGCATCGAGCTTTCATCGGACGCAATTTATACGCTTGAAAACGGCGTAGTCTGTAAGTATTAAGGAGGCGAAGCGAATGGATTTTTTGCCGATAGTTTTTGATGCGATAATGATTCTGATTTTCGTATCATGTGTCATCGACGGGCGAAGAAAAGGCTTTGTCAAAATGATCATAACTGTTATTGCATTGGTTGTGAGCTTTGTTGTTGCAAAAAAATTCAGCGAGCCCGTTGCAGTCTGGCTCAATGATAATTTTGTTCATTCGGTGCTTGTTTCCGCAATATCCGGCGTTATAGAAAAGAATCTCAGCGCAGGCACTCAGGGGATTATTGATGCATTGCCGCAGATGCTTACCGACAATCTGTCGCAGCTCGGATTTTCGATTGAGTCGGCAATTTCGGGTCTCGGTTCGCAGGAAAATGTTTCTCAGGTTGCCGAAAACATTGCAGATGCGGCTCAGGGAACTCTGGTGCTGCCCTTGCTTAACATAGTTTCGTTTATTGCTTTATTTGCAGTTGGCAAGTTTGTTTCGGGATTTGCTGTCGGAGCAGTGAACACCGTTTTCAAGCTTCCGATAATCAAGGGAATAAATAAGCATGCGGGCGGATTGCTCGGCGCAGCAAAGGGATTTTTTATTGCTGCGGTTGTCAGCTTGGTGGCGTTGGCGGCGGTGCAGTTTCTTCCCGATATGCCGGTTACGCAGGCAATAAAAGAATCAACAGTCATAAAAATACTTGCAGAAATAACAACTGAATTCATACAGGAGGCAAAATTATGAAAGCTATAATCAAAGAATTATTCACAGGTTGTCTGACAATTCCGAATCTTCTCTCGGTAATCAGAATCGCACTTATTCCCGTTTTTGCCGTTCTTTTCAATAACGGCAGTTACGGCTGGGCAGTTTTCGTGCTCGCAATGTCGGGTCTCAGCGACTTTTTTGACGGCAAGATTGCCCGCAAGTTCAATCAGATCAGCGCACTCGGAAAAATGCTTGACCCCGTTGCGGATAAGCTGACTCAGATTACAATTGCAATCATGTTCTACATCACCTTCAGCGGCAGCTCGGATGAAACCGTCAGAACCTTCAGCTGGATTTTCCTTGTATTCCTCATCAAGGAAGCGGTTATGATTGTTGCAGGCGTGATTATGATTATCTTCGGTCTCAAGCCCTGCGCAGCTGAAATGCCGGGCAAGATTGCAACATTTGCATTCTACTTCATCATGTGCATCATCATTGCATTCGGCCCCGACATCGGCATTCTTTCGGGATTCTTTACTCTGCCTTCAGTTGCAATGATTGCGCTTGTATGCATCAGCCTTGTTCTGACAATCATCGCATTCTTCAGCTATTTCCCCGATGTTTTCAGACAGATTAAAGAGAGAAAAAACAGCAAATAATTTTTAAAGGACTTTTTATATAATGAAACAGGTTTTATGTGCAAAATGCAAAAAGCGCCCCGCAATGTTCTTTGTAACAAAGGTTGAGGGCGAAAAAACAACTCAGGAAGGTCTTTGCATTAAATGTGCAATGGAGATGAATATCGGACCCGTCAAGCAGATTATGCAGAGCATGGGCATTTCCGAGGATGAGCTTGACGATGTAAGCGAGCAGTTTGAGGCAATGTTCGGCGAGGACGGCGGATTTGAGCCGGGCGGCGCAGGGACAATGCCGTTTCTTCAGAATTTCGGTGCGATGAGCAATTCGGATAACACTGAAAGCACAAAGAGCGAGAGCAAGGACACTGCCGAGGATAAAAAGAAAAAATGGGGCGGCAGAAAGAACAAGGAAAATGACGAGAAAAAACGCAAATTCCTTTCGTCTTACTGCACCGACCTTACGGCAAAGGCAAGAAGCGGCAGAATTGACCGCATCATCGGAAGAGAAAATGAAATTTACAGAGCCGTTCAGATTCTTTGCAGAAGAACAAAGAACAATCCCTGCCTCATCGGTGAGCCGGGCGTTGGTAAAACCGCAATTGCAGAGGGCCTCGCTCTCAGAATTGCTTCGGGCGATGTTCCCGCAAAGCTTAAGGATAAAGAAATTCACCTTCTTGACCTTACCGCTCTTGTTGCCGGCACACAGTTCAGAGGTCAGTTTGAAAGCAGAATAAAGGGGCTCGTTGAAGAGGTTAAGAGCGAAGGCAATATTATCCTCTTTATTGACGAGGTGCATTCGCTTGTCGGCACGGGTGACGCAGAGGGCTCAATGAATGCCGCAAACATCTTAAAGCCCTCGCTTTCAAGAGGCGAAATTCAGATTATCGGTGCAACAACCTTTACCGAATACAGAAAATATATTGAAAAGGATGCGGCTCTTGAACGCAGACTTCAGCCCGTCAAGGTTGAAGAGCCTTCGATTGAGCAGACAACCGAGATGCTCAAGGGTGTCAAGGATTATTATGAGGATTTTCACCGTGTAAGAGTCAACGATTCGCTGATTGAAAAAGCCGTTATACTTTCTGAAAGATATATAAATGACAGATTTCTGCCCGATAAGGCAATCGACCTGCTTGACGAAGCATGCACCTGCGCAAATCTTCGCAACAAGCACATAAGCGAATATGAGGTTGCAAGCAACGAGCTTGCAGAGCTTGAAAATTATGAAAATGAGCTTATGGAAAAAGCGGGCGAAGCGGATTACGAAGAAATCGGCAGAGTAAAGGCTGATATTTTCAAAAAGAAAGAAGAGGTTGCAGAGCTTGAGAAGCTTGCAGCCGATAATCATGTTACCGAAGATGACCTTGCGAGAGTTATTCAGCTCTGGACGGGCATTCCCGCAAGCAAGGTTATTGAAAGCGACCTTCGCAGGCTGTCGTCTCTTTCCGATAATCTTAAAGCAAAGCTTATCGGTCAGGATGAGGCGGTGTCGCTTGTCAGCGCCGCAATAAGACGCACGAGAGTTCAGATAAGCCCGAGAAGAAGACCTGCATCATTCATTTTTGTCGGACCTACGGGTGTCGGTAAAACCGAGCTTGTAAAGCTTCTTGCAAAAGAGCTTTTTGAAACTCCCGAAACACTTATCCGCCTCGACATGAGCGAATTTATGGAAAAGCATTCCGTTTCGAGAATCATCGGTTCGCCTCCCGGATATGTCGGATATGACGAAGCGGGTCAGCTCACCGAAAAGGTGCGCCGCAAGCCCTACTCGGTTGTTCTTTTTGATGAAATCGAAAAGGCACATCCCGATGTTATGAACATTCTTCTTCAAATTCTTGATGAAGGAAAGATAACCGATGCTCAGGGCAGAAATGTCAGCTTTGAAAACACAGTTATCATCATGACCTCAAATGCGGGCAGCAACAGAGGGACGGGCGCACTCGGCTTTGCAAAAACGAGAAACGAAGCCTCAAAAGAAAAGGCTCTCAAGGCGCTCGGAGAATTCCTCCGCCCCGAATTTATCGGCAGAGTTGACGAGGTTGTTGTTTTCAATGACCTTACCGAAGAAAACTATAAGGAAATTGCAGTCCTCATGCTTCAGGAGCTTGTTGAGCCTCTTGAGGATAAGGGAATTGCATTCAGCTGGGATGATAAGGCGATTGAAGCCATCGCACGCCTTTCCGTTGACGGACCGAGAGGCGCAAGAGACCTTCGCAATGTTATCCGCAGAAATGTTGAAGATGTTGTTGCGGCAAAAATCGTTGACAGCGCAGATTCACCGATTAAAAAGGCGTCCGTTACGGCAGACGGCGACAATATAATTTGCAATTTTGAATAATAAAAAAATCCTCGGTTCATCCGAGGATTTTTTGCTATTCTGCTTGTCTTTTCTTCATTTTCTGCCAGTTGATGAAGCCGTAAATGTCGTTGACGAGAAACATCGCAAAGCAGATTATCACCGATAAATATGATATATTGCTCATTGCGGCAAGAATCCACAGAATAATCAGAACAATGTCATTTGAAGCGTATGCAAGCGCAAAATACGGACTTCTTCTGAATGTCAGATAAACCGCAATGAAGCTTGTTGTTACGGAGATAGTGCTCGGAACGATGTTAGCCGTCCCGAAATGCTCGAGTATAAAATAAAATATAACCGTGACCGCCGCCGTAAGAATAAGCATAATACAGATTTCTTTGGGCTTTATGCTGTTGACCGTCACTTCGGATTTGTTACCATTATAGGGATTTTTCAGCCACGAAATCAGCGCAAAAAGAGCCATGGGCGCAGTCATTCCGAGATAGGTTATCATTTCGCCGTAGTACGAAAAAGAATAGGAAATAACGCCGTAAAGAATGCTGAATATTATCATCAGAAGCTGACCGAAGGGGTTGCCCTTGGCGTTGAAAATCAGAGAGGTTACTCCTATGAGCGAGGCGGTAAGAGTCAGATAGCTTTCTCTGTCAAATATTATAAACGAAATAACGATAAGCAAAACCGATGAGCACCATAAGAATATCTCACCTTTTGAAAAATAGTTTACAAGTCTTTTCATAGATTCTCCTTAAAAATAAAAAAGCACTCATCTTGTGCTTCTTCAAAGACCTAACGAAGCACAAATGAATGCAAAGCATCAGCTACCCGGTGGCAGCAACATATTTTTTTATAATTATAATACATTCAGATTTGCAAAAAGTCAACAAAAAAATCAGCCGACATCAATCGGCTGATTTTTGCTTATTCTGTAATTATTCTTCCATCGGCTTTAATAATAAATGAATAACTGCCGCCGCTCAGAGTATCTTTGTATTCAACGCCGTTTGCACGAAGAACAGCGTTTGCCAGGGCACCGTCGGGAATTTCAAATACCGCTTCGATGCTGCCGTCGGAATTCTTCTTCCATTTGCTCGAAAGCTTTCCGTGCGGAAGATCAAATTCAGCTTTTGCCCAATCGAGTCCGCAGTCAAAAACAGGGGAGAGGGTGAATTCCCTGAATCCGTTTCTGATGCTGCGGATTCCCGCAATGTGCGAATAAAAAGCTTCTTCGTAAGTTGCAAGGAAGTAGTGGTTCTGCGAGCGGGTTGTTTTCTCCCAGCATTCCCATGCCGAGGTTGCGCCGTTTTCGAGCCAATAGCCCCATGACGGGTAAGTTGTCTGCGTCAGAACTTTGCGTGCAACATCCGTATGTCCGCAGTCGAAAAGCACGGGGAGAATAAATTTTGTTCCGACGCAGCCGGTGTCAAGGTGATAATCCTTGCTTACGATGTCGGCAACAAGATTTTTAACAACATTTTCTCTGCATTCGTCGGGAACAAGACCGAATGCAAGAGGAACGAGATTTGAGGTCTGTCTGTATTTTGTGCGGGTGCCCTTCTGTCTCCAGAAGGTTGTTTCGTATATACCCGCCTGAGCGTTATAGAATTTTGAGTTGAACGCATTGAAAATATTCGCTGCGGCTTTGCCATATTCCTCTGCATCTTCGGCTTTTCCGAATGTTTCCGCAATCCTCTTCATTGATATGAGCATGGCGTAGATGAATGCCGTGCCGCATATTTCGGCGCCCTCGGAATCGCCCGGCTCAATGGGGGCATTTTCGTCTCCGACGGGTGAAAGCCAGTCTGAAAGACCTCTGAATCCCCATACCCAATCATTGCTTCCGAGCTCTTCAATATCCTTTAAGGCGAATTCACGCAGGGCGGGATAGAGATTTTTTACATAATCGGTCATGCCGCAATAATTGATGAGTGCTTCTGCCGCAAAAACAAAAACGGTGTTCCAGACGGGTGAATTTTCAATGCTCCAGTTTGCGCTCGGCACCATAACGGGAACGCTGCCGAATTCGTCGAAGCAATCAGCCATTGTGTCAACAAAAGAAGTAAGAAATGAGCTCATATCGAAATTGTACATTATCGAATCCAGAGCGCAGTTGAGGTCGCCGAGCCAGCCGTTCTTTTCCCAGACTGGGGTGTCTGTCGGCTTGCCCTGGAAATTGTTGAGAAGAGTTGTTCTCATCAGCTTATGAAGCCTGTTAAGCATTTCATCCGAGCATGAGAATTCAGAATATGCCCAGACATCATTTGCAATGCGATAAAGAGTGATATCTTCTTCGGTGAGGTCAGAGGAGAAATTCTCGATCTGAATATATCTGAATCCCTTGTAACTGAATTTCGGCTCAAAAACATGCTCGTTTCCGTCGCTGATGAATCTGTCCTGCTGAATATATCCCTGAGGCCACCAGTTGCCGTCTCTTCCTTCGCCTTTGCCCGTTTTGTATATATAACCGTCATCGTTGAGGCGTTCGCTGTAGGTGACGGTTATTTCTTTGCCCACGGGCTCGTTGATTCTGAGACTTGCCCAGCCCGAAATCATCTCGGGAGCAGTGATGATATAACAGTTTTCGGATATCTTCTCGATTTTCTCAGGCTTGAAACGGGCTATGCGTCTTATCGGAGGCATGGTCTGTTCTTTGAGTATACCGTCGGGGGATGAAACGGCAATTGCGTTTGAGTCAAAACGCATGTCAAGCTTTCTTGCGTCGAATGTTTCGCCGAGATAAATGCTGTTTTCTGTTATTGCGCCGTTTGTTGAAACAAGCCAGCTTTCATCGGACGCAATTGCTTCAGCCGTGCCGTCGGCATAGCTTATTTCAAGGTCAAAAATCATTTTCGGAGCTGAACGCCACGATGCCTTATCCCAATTCCAGACATATGTTGTGTCATTAAAAAAACTGTTGCCAAGCTCAACGGTGATTTCGTTTTCGCCATCGCAGATAAGAGAAGAAACATCAAAAACTCTGTAAAGCACGGTCTTGCTGTACTGCGTATGTGCGGGGTTGAGAACGCTGTCATCGGGAAGCCTGCCGTTGATTCTAAGCTCGAAAAGACCAAGACCGCATATAAATGCTTTGGAGTCAGACGGCTTTTCCGAAATGGAAAAAGTCTTTTTGAAAACAGGCGCAAATCTGTCCTCAACAGTCATATCTGCGCCTATCCATTTGCCTATCCAAGTGTGTTGTGTATTATTCATAATCTTAATCCTTATTTGTTCATGAGGACTCTCATAAAGAGTCCGCCCTGAACTGTTCTGTGACGGAATGAAACCCATCTGCTGCTGACTGTGTCATACCAGTCGCTCATCGGAACTCTTGACGGGCTTTCGTTGTATGCTTTCCACAGCGGGGCGATGTAATCGGCAAAAATCTTGTCGGATGAAGCCATTGAAGCTGTCCAGACCAGCCAGTCGGATTTGGTGTAATCCGCTCTGCTGTCAAGAGGCATGCCGTATTCGTTGAAATGCCTCATGTTGTCGGCGATTTCGGCATCCATGAATTCCTGACCGAAAAGACCGCTGTTCCATACCTTGTCCCAAACCATATTGTATTTCATCGAATATGAATCGGGAATATCAAAGGCGAGCCTTGTTGTACCGTCAGCGTTGACTGCGGTTTTCTTCCAGTTCTCTGCCATCTTAACCGCTTCTTTCCGGTAATATGCGGATTTTTCGGTGTCGCCGAGCATATTTGTGATTATCGACATTCCCTGAAGACCCATAATTGCCTTGAGGGAAAGATTGCAGTTGTGGGCAAGATGACCCGCAAAATCGTCCGTGCAAAGCTGATGCCCTGGGTCTGCGCCGTGCTTTATAAGATATCCGCACCATTTTTCGAGGAGATGGAGATGCTCTTTTGCGAAGTCCGCGCTGCCTGTTGCAAGAGCAACGTTTGTCTCCATAACCAGCATGTTTCCGCATTCTTCAACGGGCATCTGCCATTTTTCAATATCTTTCTGGTTGTTTGCATAAACCTGACCGTTGAGAAGGGGATACTGACCGACATCGTGCGGCGCAAAATCAAATTTCCATGCATCGCTTTCAGCGAATTTATAAACGGGACGCATCATTCCTTTGACAAGCTCAGGGTTATAAATCAGATACATCGGGATTGAGGGGTATGAAACGTCAACCGTTGCGGCGCATCCGTTTGAGTTGCATTCTTTTGATATGTAGAGTATTTCACCGTTTTCGTCGAGCACCAGCTTGTGCGCGGCGATAACCTGACGGTAAGCGAGAGAGAGGAGCTCTGCATATTTTTCTCCGCCTGCGGCGAGAGCGTCATTATAGAGCTTGTCGGAGAATTCCTTGCAGCAGTTTTTCAATTCATCATATTCTGCAACAGCCTCAGCTATTGCTTCGGTAATTTTCTGACCGTCCTTGTTCCAGTATGAACGCAGACGCTTTCCGAAATATTCAATGCTTTCGATGTCATCGTAGGCGAAGCAATAAAGAACGGGAACGTTTTCTTTGAGGGGTGCGGTTATGTTGATGTGTGCATCTCCCCATATTTCGTTGGCGTATGCAGTTGCCTGAGCTGAATTGCAGGCAAGATATAAATATCCCCAGTCGATTTTAACGCAGTCGCCGCTTTTGTTGAGAGGATTCTGGGTGGGATTACCCATTTTCATTGCGGTAAGATTGCCGATTTCAAGCTTTTCTGTAACAACCTCAATGCTGTTGGGCTCGTCAAGGCAGAGCTCTTCGCTTGCGGCGATATTTACCGAAACATCGTGCTCTTTGCCGTCCCTGGATTCATAAGAAATTTCAAGATATGAAACGGGGCGGGTTAGAAGTCTGTAATCGTCGGGAATGAGCGGAGTGAGAAATCTGATTTTCAGGGTGATTTTATCATTTTCAAAAACCGCCGAGGTTGAAAGCGCATCAATATCGAGCGAGGTCTGAGCGATTTTATGCATGTCTCTGTGATAGCCGAGGAAAAGATATTCTTTGCCGTCAATTATGACCGTGCCGAGAATGGAGTTGCCTTTGTCAGACCAGTGCTCGGTTTTTGCATGGTTAAGCGCCGTGTCGGGAGACCATACAGAAAAGAACGGGTCAACCGTTATAAGAGGAACCGCGGGAGCTCTTAAAATCATTCTTATCATCCTTTCGGAGTAGTATGGAAAAAATTATATAATATGCAGGAAAATAAATCAATATAAAACAAAAAACTCCGATGAAAAATCATCGGAGATGGCACCCCCTGCGGGAATCGAACCCACAACTGACCCTTAGGAGGGGCCTGTTATATCCATTTAACTAAGGAGGCAAATATCATATATAATTCAGCTTAATTATTCTATCAAAAAGGCATTGTAAAGTCAAGATGAAAATTGTCTGCAAAAACCGCATATATTCGGCGATTTGCCGATAAATAATACTTGAAAAATTTTACATAATATAATAAAATAAGTAATTGGTAAAGTATGTTCCCAACATTCTATAATTTTGAAAGGATTGACAAAAATGAGCTTACTTAACAAAAAGACAGTAGACGACATCAATGCAAAGGGCAAGAAGGTTCTTGTTCGCTGTGACTTCAACGTTCCTCTCAAGGAAGGCGTTATCACTGACGAAAACAGAATCAACGCTGCTCTCCCCACAATACAGAAGCTTATCGATGACGGCGCAAAGGTTATCCTCTGCTCACATCTCGGCAAGCCCAAGAACGGCCCTGAAGCAAAGTTCTCACTTGCTCCCGTTGCAAAGAGACTCAGCGAGAAGCTCGGCAAGGAAGTAGTTTTCGCAGCTGATGACACAGTAGTAGGCGAAAACGCAAAGGCAGCAGTTGCTGCTATGAATGACGGCGACGTTGTTCTTCTTGAGAACACCCGTTTCCGTGCAGAAGAAACAAAGAACGGCGAAGCTTTCTCAAAGGACCTTGCAAGCATCTGCGAAATGTATGTTAACGATGCATTTGGTGCAGCTCACAGAGCTCACTGCTCAACAGTAGGCGTAACAGCTTATGTTGAAGAAGCAGCAGTAGGTTACCTTATGGGTAAAGAACTCAAGTATCTCGGCAACGCTGTTGAAGATCCCGAAAGACCCTTCGTAACAATCCTCGGCGGTGCAAAGGTTGCAGATAAGCTCAACGTTATTGAAAACCTCCTCAACAAGGCTGACACACTCATCATCGGCGGCGGTATGGCTTATACCTTCCTTGCAGCTAAGGGCTACGGCGTAGGCAACTCACTTCTTGATGAAAGCAAGATTGACTACTGCAAGGATATGCTTGCAAAGGCAGAAGCAAAGGGCGTTAAGATTCTTCTTCCCGTTGATGTTGTAGCAGCAGCAGGATTCCCCAACCCCATCGATGCTCCCATCGACACAGTTGTTTACGATGCAGACAAGATTCCTGCTGACATGGAAGGTCTTGACATCGGTCCCAAGACTGCAGAGCTTTATGCAGAAGCAGTAAAGAGTGCAAAGACCGTTGTATGGAACGGACCCATGGGCGTTTTCGAGAACCCCACTCTTGCAGCAGGCACAATCTCAGTTGCAAAGGCACTCGCTGAAACAGACGCTGTTACAATCATCGGCGGCGGCGACTCAGCAGCAGCAGTCAACACTCTCGGCTTCGGCGACAAGATGACTCACATCTCAACCGGCGGCGGCGCATCACTCGAATTCCTTGAGGGTAAGGCTCTTCCCGGCATCGAAGCAGTTAACGATAAATAATTATGAATTAACAATATCGGTTCGGGACGGCACGGAGGCCGTCCCCTACACGGAAGTTATGCAATATGGATTTGCCAAAAAGAAAACCGTTGAGGTTGAAAGAATATGATTATTCTCGGAATGGTGCATATTCAATAACGCTCTGCACAAAAAACAAAGAGCATAAATTAGGTAAAATCGTAGGGGACGGCCTCTGCGCCGTCCCGAAAACAGAACTGACGGATATAGGATTGGCTGTTGAAAAATCAATCAACTATATAAACCAATATCCTGATATTACTGTTGATAAATATGTTGTTATGCCAAATCATATTCATATGATTGTTTCGGTTTATAATGAGGAAAACGGTAAGGCAGGCATTGATATTCCTGAAATTATGAAAAGGTTCAAGTCATATACAACAAATTTATATGGCGATGAATTATGGCAACGCTCATACCATGACCACATTATCCGAGGTCAGCAGGATTATGACGAAACTTGGCAATACATTGACGAAAATCCGTTAAAATGGTTTTTGAAAAAAGATGAAAGGATGTAATCCAAATGGATAAATCACTCCGCAGACCTGTTATCGCAGGCAACTGGAAAATGAACAACAATCCCGAGCAGACAAAGGCTCTCATCGAAGCTATGAAGCCCCTCGTTGCAGACGCAGACTGCGACGTTGTTATCTGCGCTCCCTATATTGACCTCTATGCAGCTATGGAAGCAGCAGCAGGTTCAAACATCAAAATCGGTGCAGAAAACTGCCACTGGGCTGAAAAAGGCGCTTTCACAGGCGAAGTTTCAGCAGAAATGCTCAAGGCAGCAGGTGTTCCCTATGTTATCATCGGTCACTCAGAGCGCCGTCAGTATTTCGGCGAAACAGACGAAACAGTCCGTGACAGAGTAAGAGCTGCTCTCAACGCAGGTCTTAAGGTTATCCTCTGCGTTGGCGAAGTTCTCAAGGAAAGAGAGCTCGGCATCACCGCTGAGGTTGTAAGAATGCAGACAAAGGTTGCTCTTTCAGGCGTTTCAGAAGCTGAGCTTGCAAACATCATCATCGCTTATGAACCCGTTTGGGCTATCGGTACAGGTCTCACCGCAACTCCCGAGCAGGCAAACGAAGTTTGCGCTGTTATCCGTGCTCTTATCGCTGAGCTTTACACAAAGGATGCAGCTGATAAGTTCGTTATTCAGTACGGCGGCTCAATGAACGATGCAAACGCAGCAGAGCTTCTTGCTCAGTACGATGTTGACGGCGGTCTCATCGGCGGCGCATCACTCGTTGCAGAGAAGTTTGCAGCAATCGTTGCAGCAGCTTCAAAATAATTTTTGATTTTTCGTGGGGGTCGGTGAAATCATCGACCCCTGCATATAATATTTACGGAACGCTGAGGACGGCGCTCCCTTCAGCGGATTGACAGAGAACGTCGTCCCCGACGTTCCGTAGTTAAAGAACGAAAGGATTGATTAAAATGAATAAAAAACCTGTTCTTCTTTGCATTATGGACGGTTTCGGCAGAAATGACAGCGATTATGGCAATGCAATCACTTCGGCAAAAACTCCGAATCTTGATAAAATCATGAAAGAAAATCCCATGACTTATATCGGTGCTTCGGGCATGGATGTCGGTCTTCCCGACGGTCAGATGGGTAACAGCGAGGTTGGTCACACCAACATCGGTGCAGGCAGAGTTGTTTATCAGGAACTCACAAGAATCACAAAGTCAATCAGCGACGGCGATTTCTTTGAGAACGAAGCTCTTGTCGGCGCAATTGAAAACTGCAAGAAAAACAATTCCGCTCTTCATCTTATGGGACTTCTCTCGGACGGCGGTGTTCACAGCCACAACACTCATCTTTACGGAATTCTCGAGCTTGCAAAGCGTATGGGAATAAGCGAAGTTTTTGTTCATTGCTTTATGGACGGAAGAGACGTTCCTCCCACCTCAGGCAAGGATTTCGTTGCAGAACTCTATAAGAAGTGCGAAGAAATCGGCGTTGGCAAAATTGCAACAATCATCGGCAGATACTATGCTATGGACCGTGACAACCGTTGGGAAAGAGTTGTCAAGGCATATAACGCAATGACAAAATGCGAGGGCGTTCAGTTTGAATGCGGCTGCAAGATGATGGAAGAGTCTTACGCAAATGAAGTTACGGATGAATTCATCGTTCCTGCAGTTTCAAAGGATGCAAAGCCTGTTTCGGATAACGATTCAATTGTTTTCTTCAACTTCCGTCCCGACCGTGCAAGAGAAATCACAAGAGCTTTCGTTGACGGCGGCTTCAGCGGCTTCGAGCGTGAGCAGATAAAGGGTCTCTACTATGTCTGCATGACTCAGTACGACGCAACAATGCCCAATGTTAATGTTGCATTCAAGCCCCAGACTCTTGATAACACCTTTGGCGAATATCTTTCATCAAAGGGCATGACTCAGCTCAGAATTGCCGAGACTGAAAAGTATGCTCATGTAACATTCTTCTTCAACGGCGGCGTTGAGAAGCAGTATGACGGCGAGGACAGAATTCTTGTCAAGTCTCCCGCTGTTGCAACCTATGACCTTCAGCCCGAGATGAGCGCATACGAAGTTACCGACAAGCTTCTTGAAGCAATCGGCACCGATAAATATGATGTTATCATCCTCAACTTCGCAAACTGCGATATGGTCGGACACACAGGCGTTTTTGAAGCAGCTGTAAAGGCTGTCGAAGCTGTTGATACCTGCGTAGGCAAGGTTGTTGATGCTGTTTCGGCAAAGGGCGGCGTAACACTCATCACCGCTGACCACGGCAACGCAGACAAGATGTTTGAGCCCGACGGTTCACCCTTCACAGCTCACACAACAAATCCCGTTCCCTTTATCGTTGTCGGTCATGACTGCGAACTCAGGGAAGGCGGCAAGCTTTGCGATATCGCTCCCACAATGCTTGATATTATGGGTCTTGAGCAGCCTGCACAGATGAGCGGCGCTTCATTGATTAAATAAAATTTTTCCAAGCATAAAAATTTTTCACCCTGCAACACTTTATAGTGAAAGCAGGGTGTTTTTTTATGAAAAAGAGAACGGTTATAAGAATAATATCATTTATATCGGCGCTTTGCGTTGTTTTTGCCGCAAGCGGAATACTGCTGCAGAAATCAAAAGCAACCTATGAGAATGCTCTCGGCAAGGTGCGCCTTTCGGGGCTTACTTCTCTTTGCGAATATGTCCATGATATCAGCACTTCTCTGCGTCTGCTTGCTGTTTCGGGCGACGGAAATGTTTCGGAATCGGCGGCGCTTGTCTATGCGAAAATTCTGGGCGCTCAGGGCAGCGTATCCTGCTTTGAAAATGTTAAAACAGAAAATATTTCAGCTTTTCTCAGCGGCGTAGGCTCGTTTTCTCAGGGCTTTTCAGAGAATGTAATCAGCGAAGAGCAAAGAAAAAATGCGCTTATGTTTTCAGACTATGCGCAGGAAATGTATTATCACCTGAGCGATATTGCGAATGCAGTCATAAACGGAGAATATTCTCTTTTTGAGGCAGGGGAGATTTACAGCAGAAGAGGCGCTGAGTTCTTTGAAAACAATCTTGATTTTTCAAACGGAACAGAGAAAGAGCTTTTTGCAAAGTTTGCCTCTGCCCCGGTGCAGTCAAAAACGGTCAGAACGGATAAACAGAGCGTAACCGTGCATACGGCAAAGGAAAATGCGGCTGAATTCATCGGTATTCAGCCGCAGCTTTTGCGTGAAAAGGGAGAAGAGGAACTTGACGGGCTTCAGACATACAGATTTTCCCATGACGGAGTGAGCATAAATATCTGCAGATACGGCGGCGAGGTATGCCGTTTTATTGATTCTCATCTGTGTTCACGGGCGCAGTGTTCCTTTGAAGAAGCCGAAAATGCGGCAAGAGAAATGATGGAGAAAACGGGATGCGATGAATATGAGCTTGTTTTTTACGGAAAATCCGATTTTTCCGTAAATTTTATTTTTGCACCCGTTATCAATGGAATACTTCTCCTGACGGGAACCGTGCGCATTGAGGTCTGCCTCGGCGAATGCAGAATTATCAGTTTTGATGCAGAGGATTTTCATAAATCTTATCCTGCTCAGCTTCTGACGCTGACGGAAAATGCCGATGTTTCAGCGCTCTTGCCCGATAACCTGACTTTTCTGAGCAGCAGAATCTGCCATGCTGAAATTGATGAGAAAGAAAGATACTGCTATTTTGTGAAATGCCTTCTCAGAAGCGAAAAAGTGTATATTTTTATTGATTATTACACTCTGAAGACAGTTAAAACCGTGTTTGCCTGATGGGAGTTTTATCGGACACCTAATCTGATATATTAACATTGAACAGGGGGTGTTCCGAATGATAAAAACAAATTATTTCAAATCAGAAGACGGCAGGGCGGTGTGCTTTGAGTTTGAGTTTTTTCTCGGCGAGTATATTCCTGAAAAGTATTTTTGCATCGGTAACGGACAGAGCACTCTCGCGCTTTTCTTTGAGGATATTCTCAAAAACAGCGGGCTTCTTCGCTCGAAAGAGAGCAAGGCGCCGTTTTCCGATTTTTATTGGAATTGCAGCGTTGAGGGAGTCAGCTTTACGATGCACCATGACTCGGTATGGGATACGGTTGATTTCTGCGTTTCCGATGAAAAATACAGAAGCATTGTTGCTCGCAAGCTCAGCCGTCTTATTGAAGCCTTTGGAAGAGAGGCAAAGCTGAAGGTTTCATAGCCGCAGGTAAATTTTAAAAAGTATAAAAAATCTCTTTAAAAAGTTTTTTCTTTATGATATAATCCGAATGTATACGGATTATGAAAGGAAGAAGAAAATGTTTATCACAAATGACATTAAGTATATCGGCGTAAATGACCGCAAAATTGATCTTTTTGAGGGTCAGTATATTGTCCCCGAGGGAATGGCATACAATTCCTATGCGATCATTGACGAGAAAATTGCGATAATGGATTCCGTTGATGCAAACTTCACCGAGGAATGGCTCGGCAACATAAAGGAAACACTCGGCGACAGAAAGCCCGATTATCTTGTTGTTCAGCATATGGAGCCCGACCATTCCGCAAACATAGTCAATTTCGTCAAGGCTTATCCCGAGACAAAAATTGTTTCCTCAGCAAGAGCATTTATAATGATGAAGAATTTCTTCGGCGATGATTTTGCAGACAAGCAGATTGTTGTCGCCGAGGGCAGCAAGCTTTCTCTCGGCAAGCATGAGCTTACCTTCCTCACCGCTCCCATGGTACACTGGCCTGAGGTTATTGTTACCTATGACAGCACAGACAAGGTGCTTTTCTCGGCTGACGGCTTCGGAAAATTCGGCGCACTTGATGCCGATGAGGACTGGGCATGCGAAGCGAGAAGATATTATTTCGGAATTGTCGGCAAATACGGTGCGCAGGTGCAGGCTCTTCTCAAGAAGGCTGCTGCGCTTGATATTCAGATTATCTGCCCGCTTCACGGCCCCGTGCTGAGCGAAAATCTCGGCTATTATCTTGACCTTTATAACACATGGTCAAGCTACGGCGTTGAAACCGAAGGTGTTGTTATTGCTTACACTTCGGTTTACGGCAACACCGAAAAGGCAGTTATGCAGCTTGCAGAGAAGCTTAAGGCGAACGGCTGCCCGAAGGTTGCGGTCAATGACCTTGCAAGATGCGACATGGCTGAAGCTGTTGAAGATGCTTTCAGATACGGCAAAACAGTTCTTGCAACAACAACTTATAACACAGAGATTTTCCCGTTTATGAGAGAATTTATCAATCACCTTACCGAGCGCAACTTCAGCAACAAGACAGTTGCGTTCATCGAAAACGGAAGCTGGGCACCCATGGCAACAAAGGTTATGAAGGGCATGCTCGAAAAGTGCAGAAATCTCAGCTACACCGAAGCAACGGTTAAGATTATTTCCGCTCTCAATGCGGAAAGCTCAGCGCAGGTTGATGCGCTTGCAGATGAACTTTGGAAGTGATAAAAATGTCAGAATACAAAAACAGAATTGATTTGCATATGCACACAAGCAGCTCATTTGACGGCAACTATCCCGCAGCTGCGATGTGCGAATCGGCGGTAAAAAACGGTCTTTCAACAATAGCTTTCACAGACCATTTTGATGTTGATTTTTATGAGAGACATAATCTTGAAACCCGCCAGAAAACAAGCTATGAGGATATCTGCTCGGCTCAGGAAGTTTTTTCGGATAAGATAAGAATTCTCAGGGGCATTGAAATGGGTCAGCCGACCTATTGCCCTGAGCTTACGGAAAAGTCGCTTGTGAGATATGAATATGATTTTATTATCGGTTCAATTCATAATCTTCGTGAAATGCCCGACTTCGGCGACCTAAACTATAAGGAAATGACCGCAGACGAAATCTACGGCTTGCTTGATAAATATTTTGAAGAGGAGCTTCTCCTCGCAAAGTGGAACGGCTTTGATACCCTTGCTCATCTGACCTATCCCATGCGCTATATCGTGCAGGCGGGGAGAAATGAAATTGAGCTGAGCCGCTATGATGAAATAACCGACGAGATTTTCAGGGTGCTTATCGCAAACGGCAAGGCGCTTGAAATCAATACAAGCGGTCTGCGCCAGCCCATCGGCAAGACGATGCCGACCGAAAACTATGTCCGCCGCTTCAGAGAGCTCGGCGGCGAGCTTCTCACTCTCGGCTCGGATGCTCATTTCACGGAGCATGTCGGAGCGGGAATCAATGAGGGCTATGCAATAGCTGAAAGCTGCGGCTTTGAATATGTGACATATTTCAAGGACAGAAAGCCCGTTAAAGTTAAAATTGAAAAATAACGGATAATGCAGGGCGGGGGCTTGCTCCCGCCGTTTTTGCAGCAAACAACCCCTCCGAATTTCGTTTCGGAGGGGTTAATTTTATTATCCTACGAATTTAATTGTAAGAATCTTCTTGCCTGTGATTTCAAAATCAACAAAGCCGTCTACATCCATGGTAAGGGGAGCGGAGTCGAGCTCTTCGAGAGTAACAAGCTTGACTTCCTTCCACTTCTTGCCTGAATATGCGGGAAGCTCGAATTCCGCAATCTGTCTTTCAACGGGTGACTGCGGCTTTTCGATGGGAGCTATGCCGCCGTTGAGACGGATGGAGTTTCTGACTGTCTTGTCAGAGGGGTTGAAGAGTCTGATGACGTAGCCTTCGCCATCCTCGCTCTTTTTGATTGCGCTGACATTGAGGTTTTCATCCTTAAGCTCAATGAATGAATGTGTGAGGGGATTCTTGCCGTGTGCGGTGGGAGCGAGCTGACCTGCGGTAAGATAGAGGTTAAAGCGCTCGCTTTCCTGCCATACATTGCCTTCTTCCCAGTCGCCTCTGTGGGGCATGAAAGCATAGCGGAAGGTATTCTTGCCGATGCACTGCGAATCCTTGTCCCAGTCGCTGTAGTTCTGCATATCTGCAGTTACGCAGATGCGGAGAGGATATGCACGGATAAGTGAAAGATAAAGTGTGTTGCATTCATCGTCTGCTGCTTCGTATGCCTTAAGACCCGTGTTGAGAAGAGCAGCGCCGTTAACGCCGTCTGTGAGGTCAACGAATGAATTCATCGGATGCTCAGTCATCGGGATTTCGTCATAAAGTGAATAATCGGGAAGAGCAATGGGGCGCTTGACAACGTCAAACTGACCCTGAGCATATGAGAATTCTGACTTGATGTTGGTGGGGAATGCAACCTGAAGATAATGGTCCTCGCAGCGGTTGTTGATTGTTGTTTCGATTTCAACAAATCTTGCGCCCTTGCGAAGGGTAACAACGCTGTCGATGTCAACGGGAAGCTTGTGCTCGCTTCTTGACTTTTCGTCTGCGGAGCGCTTTTCGGGAAGCATCCAGCGCATTGAAATCTTGTATGCGGTTTCAAATTCGCCGTCACGGAGAAGAGTGATTGTTGCGTTTTCGTTAAGGGTTGTGAGAATCTCATTGAATTCGGGCACGAAATGCTCCCAGGGGTTGCCGATTTCGCCGCCGTCCTTGAAATAGCCGAGGTTTTCGTAAACCTTGCCTGTTTCCTTATCAACAACATTGTAAGTACCGTTTCTGTTGAAGGTTACTCGGAGATATTCATTTTCCATAACCTGATTTGTTTTAAGAAGAGTAACGGGAGTTGTTGCACGGACATTATAGAGGGGCTTGAGCTTATATGTCTTATAGCCCATTGCGGGGATATCGGAAACATAAGCTGAAATGAGATACTGCTCGGTGTGGAGCACATTTGCGGTATCGTTGGGGTTCTGGATAATCTGTGCGTTTGACTTGTTTGAGGAAACAATCTGATACTTGATTTTGTTGCCTTCCTCATCAAGAAGTTCAAAGCTGTCTGCCTTCCACTCTGCGGGGATTTCAACTCTGAGGCTGACTGTTTCGCTTCTCTTAAAGGGTGCGGGGTTGAATACTACAACCGCTGCATCGTCTCTGCTGAAGGAGCGAAGGTCGATATCGCCTGCGATGTCCATGAATGCACGCTCGAATACGCACATTGAAAGCTCTCTCGACTGTCTGTAGCGTGACATAACGTCCTCATAAACAACGTCTCTGCCGCATGAGCCGATGCTGTCATGGCCATGATTCTGGAGAAGATAGTTATATGAAAGGTCAATGAAATTCTGGGGATAGGGTGCGCCTGAAAGCGAAGCGAAAACAGCGAAAGGCTCAGCGTAGTTGATGAGGCGTCTTTCGGTGTCGAAGTTTTCCTGCTTGATATATGTTCTTGCGGAAAGAATCCAGCCGCAGAGAATGCTTACGCTGCCCTTGGTGTAGGGGTCACGCATTTCGCCTTTGAGAACGGGTGCGTTGGGGTCAAAGTTATCAATGATTCCCTGCTCCATTTCTCTGAGTGTGCTGTGGAAAACATCTGCATCGGGAAGAGCGTCGTTGAGGTCTTTGATGAGCTGAACTTCTCTTGCGTCGGGGCATGAGGAGTCATGACCTGCTGACCAGAAACGGTGCTGGGTTGTCCAGTCATTATCCTGCTCTTTGACTGCCTGCTCGGCTCTTGCCTGAATGTTTTCCTTATGATACTCATAGAACGGATGTGTATACTGATAGTCAAGCTTCCAGTCACGGTCAATCAGCTTGAAAACGCCGTTATTGTCATTCCAGAGCATGTCTCTGTTGTTTTCGTTGGACTGATTGAAATAAACGGGTCTCTGAACAACATACCAGATGTTGTAACGGGGTCTTTTACCGAGACGGGATGCCCAGATGCGTGAGCCATCGGGGCTTTCCCAGAAGAATTCCGAGCGGGGAGCTTTATATGTGTTGATGCCTCTGTAGAAAGAAGCAAAGTTGATTCCGAAGCCCGAATAAATCTGAGGAAGCTGAGAAATCTGACCCCAGCCGAAGGGGGAGTAGCCTGTTTTGCTTATGCCGCCCATTTCCTTGCCCTGCTTGTGACCGAGAAGAAGGTTTCTGATGAGAGCTTCGCTGCCGACGGTGAATTCATCGGGGAGACAGAACCAGGGACCGACTGCGATTCTGCCCTCTTTGATATATTTCTGAAGCTTTTCTTTCTTTTCGGGATAAACCTCAAGATAATCCTGAATGGGCATTGTCTGCGAGTCAAAGTGGAAATGCTTGTAGTCGGGGTTTTTATCGAGAATGTCGAGAAGCATGTCAACCATATAGCCGAGCATATGCTGGGTGCGGCGTGCCGAGAAGCGCCATTCTCTGTCCCAGTGGGTGTTTGATATAAAATGACACTGGAGCTTATCTTTGTTTTCCATATCCTTATCTCCTTATCCTTTGATGATTTTCATGATTTCGGCAAAGTTGTTGCAGAAGTGAGAGCAAACAGCCTTTGTGCCGCTGGATTCGATGTTGCCGCCTGCGATACCGATTGTTGTGTAGCCTGCAAGACGGACTGAGCATGCGCCCGCGCCGCTGTCCTCAATGCCGACAACTCTGCTTCTGTCGGCAAACGCCTCGCCGAGACCGACGATTGATGTTTCCGAATAAAGCCAGGGATGGGGCTTGGGTGAAAGCTCGCCGAGTGTGCCTACGCTGCCTTTTCTGAGGGGAAAGCCTGCAGAAATGATTGCGTCGTAGAAATCCTTGGGGTCGCCCATTCCGAGAGTGCGGAATGCCGAGAGAATCTCAGGCCATGCTTTTTCATAAAGACCTGAGGTAACAAGACCGATTTTAACGCCCATAGCCTTAAGCTCAAGAAGGAAATCCTTGACGCCCTCGGTGGGGGTGAATGCGCCGTCCTTGCCTCTGCCTGCCATGATTTCTTCCATTTCTCTGTGAGTATGCTCAAAATAGAAGTTGCGTGCCTTTTCGAGCGATTCGCCGGGGCAGTATTTATCGATGCAATACTGAAGATGCTCTGAAACGCTGTGACCCGAAACAAAGGGAAGGTCTGCATCCTCAAGCTCAAACCTGGGGTTGCCGAGCATGCTTGCGGTGCTCATCTGGATAATCCAGATCCAGAAATCCTCGCTGCGTACGGTTGTTCCGTCAAGGTCCATGAGAACAGCCTTGAGGGGATATTCCGTTTTTACGGGGTAGACGGGATAATAAACGGGGTAGGCGATAGCGGATTTTACGCCTGCGAGAGTGTGGGTTCCGAATGAAACGAATTCCACCTTCTTGTCGCCGGTTGCAACGATGCAGTCAACTCCGTTTTTGCCTGTTATAAATTTGCCGTCCTCGGTTGTTTCAAGCAGATGGAATCCGCTGTCGGGACCTATAATGCCGAGGTCGGGAATGTTAACATTTTTGTCAAGAATCATTGTAATCTCCTTTCAGGGAATGAAATTCACACTGTATTCTAACATATGGAAACAAATAAGTAAATCATAAAATAAAATATTTTAAAAAGTTTTTGTATTGAAATATGAAGATGTTGGTGATATACTGTAAGAGGTATAGTTTGGTTTTATACTTATTCCACATAAGAAAGGACGATACAAGTTGGCAGAAATCAAAAACTTTGACGCCGTAGCCGCTCTTGACGCAATGGATGCGCACGTTGATGACTGGCGTGATGCGACCAAAGGCAAGCAGAGAGGCATTTTCTCATTTGACGATGTTGTTAATGTCAAACTGAAAACCCTTAAAAAGAGAATTTACACCGATATCGAATCGCTTCCCGCATGGAAAATGAAGGAATGCATTTATAAGGGTATCGGCGATTACGAATATCTTTATGATGAATGGAAAGACCTCAATGTCGGCGATAAATGGGGTAACAACGGCTGGAGTGCATTCTTCAAGAATTCATTCGATATGCCTGAGCGCTTTGCAGGCAAGAAGGTTACTCTTAATGTTTATTTCGGCGGTGACTCGCTTCTTTCAATCAACGGCGAGCCCTATCAGGGTCTCGACCCCTTCCGCAACAGCGTTCTTCTTTCAAATGAAGCAGTTGCAGGCGAGCATTACGATATCGACATCGAATCATATTATGTATGGCATTCAAACGAGTCAACCGTAAAGACTCTTTCATGCTCATTCATCGGCGTTGTTGACCCCGTAATCGAAGAGGTTTACTGGGATTTCAAGGCTGTATTCAACGCACTCTTCATGCCTGTTCTTGACACAGGTCTTGCAGAGCTTATCCGCTCGGCTCTTAAGGAAGCATTCACTCACGTTAACTTCGATGTTGACGGCGATGAATTCAAGGCAGGTCTCCTTGAGGCTCAGAAAGTTCTCAAAGAAAGAGTTTATAATAACCCCAACTATAAGACTGAAGGAACACTTTCGCTTGTAGGTAACTCACATCTTGACATCGTCTTTATGTGGGCATACAAGGAATATGTCCGTAAGCTCGGAAGAACCCACGCAACAATGCTCAGACTCATGGAGCAGTATCCCGATTTCATTTTCTCTCAGAGCACCGCTCCCACATATATCGAAATGGAAAAGAGATATCCCAATCTCTTCAAGCAGGTCAAGCAGAGAATCGAAGAGGGAAGATGGGAATATATCGGTGCGATGTGGGTTGAGCCCGACTGTAACCTTGTTTCGGGTGAATCCTTCGTGCGTCAGCTTCTTCACGGCGTAAGATACGCAGAAAAGACCTTCGGAATCACTCCCAAAACCTGCTGGGTACCCGATGTATTCGGCAACGGCTACGCAATGCCTCAGATTCTTAAGAAGGCAGGCGTTGAGTATTTCGTAACTCACAAAATGGGTATCTGGAATGACACCAATCCCTGGCAGTACAACACCTTCTGGTGGGAAGGTCCCGACGGCTCTAAGGTATTCTCAATCGTTCCTCCCACTCACTTCATCGGCACAGTTGAGGCTGATTCGCTCAAGATGAACTGGAAGAAATATACCGACAAGGCAACCATCGGCGAATCAATGTACTGCTACGGCTGGGGTGACGGCGGCGGCGGTGTTGACACTGAAATGCTCGAATATGCAAAGCGCTACAAGAGCTTCCCCGGTCTTCCCGAAACCAAGCCCAGCAAGATTGAAGATTCACTTGCAAGAATGAAGGCTAAGGCAACAGACACCAATATCCCCACATGGAAAGACGAGCTTTATCTTGAAGAGCACAGAGGTGTTCATACAACAAAGGCTCTTCTCAAGAAGCTTAACAGATACAGCGAAAACCTCTACCGTCAGGCTGAAATTTTCGCTTCAATCGCAATGAACTACGGTTATGAGTATCCTCTCGAAAAGCTTAATGAGGGCTGGCAGATGATCCTCACAAACCAGTTCCACGATTCACTTCCCGGCTCACATATCACAGAAGTATTCGGCGATCTCTGCGCAATCTATGACGATATCATCAGAATCGGTGAAGAGGTCCGTGACGGTGCTCTCAATGCAATCGCAGGCAACATCAGCGGCGAAGCGAAACATGGTAAACCCTTCGCACTCTTCAACTCACTCGGAGTTGCAGCAACCTCAAAGGTTGAGCTTCCCTATAAGGATGTTGAAATCTTTGATGCACAGGGCAATAAGGTTCCCGTTCAGGCTTATACAAAGCTTGACGGAACAAAGGTTCTTGTTTTCGTTGCCAAGGATGTTCCCGCAGCAGGCTATAAAGTTTATTATGCAAAGGAAGCAGCAGTTCCTGCAGCAAAGGCAGTTGAGAATGCAGATATTGAAAATGCAAACTTCAGCCTTAAGTTTGACGCAGCTGCAGAGCTTGTTTCAATCTTTGACAAGAAGAACAACAGAGAAGTTCTTGAAGGCAAGGGCAATGTATTCCGCATTTATGAAGACCTTCCCGGCAAGTACGATGCATGGGATATCGTTGCAACATACACAGACCGTGAGTTTGAGACTGAAGCTGGCAAGGTTGAAAGCGTTGTTTGCGGCGATGTATTCACCTGCGTTACAATTGCAAAGAACATCATGAAATCAACTCTCAGGCAGAATATCATTATCTATAATGAGCTTGACAGAATTGACTTTGACACCTTCATCAGCTGGCATGAGCAGGAGAAGCTTCTCAAGGTCGGATTTGATGTTGATATCAAGGCTCAGAAGTTCACAAGAGACATTGCTTACGCAACAATCGAAAGCTCGAACTACCGCCACAATCCCTATGACAAGGCTAAGTTTGAGGTTTCCGCTCATAACTTCATCGATATGTCGGAAGAGGGCTACGGTCTTTCAATCCTCAATGACTGCAAGTACGGCTACGAGGTTAACGAGCAGAGAATGATTATCACTCTTCTCAAGGCTCCCATGAATCCCGACCCGAAATCAGACAGAGGCGACCATTACTTCACATATTCGCTCTATCCCCATGCAGGCAACTGGAAGGATGCAGAAACTCTCGTAAGAGGTCTCGAGCTTAACAATCCCATGCTTCCCGTTGAAATTGCCGCAGATGCAAAGGGTGCTGAAAGCGCTTCGTTCATCAGTGTTGACGGCAAGAATGTTACTCTTGAAGCAGTCAAGAAGTGCGAAGATGAGGATGCTTATATTGTCCGTTTCGTTGAAAAGGCAGGCAGAAGAACAGCAGTCAATGTTGAATTCTTCGCTGAAATCGCAAGCGTTGCAGAGTGTAACCTTCTTGAAAGAGAAGATGTTGCTGCAGACATTGCAAACGGCAAGACAATGAGCTTCGAAATCAAGCCCTTTGAGATTAAGTGCTATAAGGTCAAGACAGTTAAATAATTTCCATGCCCCCGGGAACGCTGGTTTTCCGGGGGCATGTTTATTTGTTTTGTCTGTTTTGAAAAAATTTTTAAAATAATAATATATTTTTTTATAGGGCTTGCATAATTATAAAAAATATTGTATAATCATCTTAAATCTATTCCGCAGAGTGATTTTTCTCGTGCGGAAGAAAAATCGGAGGTAAATTATGAAGAAAAAAATAGCTGTAATTCTCTCAGTGGTTCTCGTTTTCGCAATGCTCTTTATGACTGCTTGCGGCGACAAGCCCGCAGCAGATCCCGAAGCAGGCAACAATGTTGCAGCAGGTGACCTTTCATCAATCAAAATCAACGTAGGCACAGGCGGCTCAACCGGTACATACTACGGCTTCTGCAATGTTATTTCATCTCTTCTCAAAGAGAAAACAGGCGCTCAGCTTATGATCAACTCATCAGGCGCATCAAAGGCTAACATCCTTGACGTTGACGACGGTATCGTTGATATGGCTATCGTTCAGAACGATGTTATGGACTATGCTTATAACGGAACATCGCTCTTTGCTGATGTCGGCGCAATCAAGAGCTTCTCAACTCTCGGCGCAGCTTATGCTGAAGTTTGCCAGATCGTTGCAAAGGCTGATTCAGGCATCAAGACAGTAGCAGACCTCAAGGGCAAGAAGGTTTCAGTTGGCGACAGCGGCAGCGGCGTTGAATTCAATGCTCAGCAGATTCTCGGCGCATATGATATCACATTCGAAGATATCGACAAGCAGAACCTTTCCTTCCAGGCATCAGCTGATGCTCTCAAGGACGGCAAGATTGACGCTTTCTTCTGCACAGCAGGCGCTCCCACAGTTGCAATCACAGACCTTTCAACAACAACAGGCATTGTTCTCGTTGAAATCGACGAAGAGCATCTTGCAAAGCTTCAGAGCGAATACGGCTTCTATGCTGCTTACAATGTTCCTGCAGGCACATACAACGGCATTGACGCTGATGTAACAACAGTTGCTGTTAAGGCAACCTTCATCGTAAGCAACGAGCTTGACGAAGAAACCGTTTATCAGCTTACAAAGGCTATCTACGAGAATAAGGACGAATATTCACACGAAAAGGCTTCGGAAATGAGCCTTGAATATGCTGTTTCCAGCATTTCTGTTCCCTTCCATCCCGGTGCAGAAAGATATTATAAAGAGGTTGGCGCAATAAGCTGATGAGCTCAGCTCCCTCAGCTAATTCCCGGAAAAGGTTAATCGCAGCAGCCGTTCTGATGACAGTCATTATAACGGCTGCTTTTCTTATAACTCAGTTATCCGCTGACTATCTGGTTTTATATAATTCGGATACCGGAGCAAGGTACATAACGGAAAAGGCGGAGGATGGACTGATGTTTTCAGTGGAATTTGTTCACTCCGTTAATCAGACTCCGGTCAAGGACGCTTACATAATCAGAGACGGGCAGATAAAAGCCCATTCAACAACCTACCGCTCGTTCGGGGCGGGGGTACAGACCGCTCTCGGTGAGGGTCAGACGATGACCTATGATGAAGATGGCAATATGATAATTACGGGTTTTGACATAGCATATGACCCGCTGAGATATATCGTCGGAACGGTTTCCGACCATATTCTCGAAATAGGCGGTGAAGAAATAAGCCTTCGTGATATGTGCGGAAGAAACGCAAAGGTTGTTTTTGAAATCGTCACCCCAATTGAAATTCTGACGAAAGGATTGTTGTAGTTAATGTCAGATGTAAACACAAAGCCTGTCACGATGTCAGCTGACGAAGAAGCAGTTGATGTTGACAAAATTATGGCGGAATTCGACAAGGAATCCAACACCCGCCATTTTTCAGGCATTTTTCAGAAAATAATCAAAATAGCCATGGTGCTGTTTTCTCTTTACGTTATGTTCGACGGCTGGACCGGAACAATGGAAGAAAGACAGAAGATGGCTTGGTTTATCGGTATAATTGTCTTTATCGCATTTATCATTTATCCCGTTCGCAAAAAGGAAGAAAAGAAACTGAATCACGTACCCTTCTATGACTGGATTTTTGCCGCAGCGGGTGCAGGTTCATTCTTCTATTACGCAATAAACTGCCAGGCAATCGTTGACAGAGCTTCAAGAATCAATGAAATCGACATTGCAGTTGCAATCGTCGGAACAGTGCTTCTGTTTGAAGCCTGCCGAAGAGTTGTAGGTCTTCCGATTGTCTGCGTATCGGCGGCATTCATTGCCTATGCTTTTATCGTCGTTGAACGCAATCCTCTGAGAATTATCATGTATAAGCTTTTCTATACAACAGAGGGTATTGCAGGCACACCGCTTAATGTTTGTGCATCGTTTATTGTTCTGTTCATTATTTTTGCTTCATTCCTTGAGCAGTCGGGAATCGGCGCATTCTTTGTTGACCTTGCAAACTCAATTGCAGGTAAGGCAACGGGCGGCCCCGCAAAGGTTGCCGTTATCTCCAGCGCAATGGAAGGCATGTATTCGGGTTCATCGGTTGCAAACACAGTCGGCAGCGGCTCGGTTACCATCCCCACAATGAAGCGCTGCGGATATAAGCCCGAATTTGCGGCAGCTGTTGAAGCGGCTGCATCAACAGGCGGTCAGATTATGCCTCCCATTATGGGCGCAGCGGCATTCCTCATGACCGAATACACCGGCTTGCCGTATTCAAAGATAGCAATTTCCGCTATCCTTCCCGCCGTTCTTTACTTCACGGGTATCTTCATGATGATTCATTTTGAAGCAAAGAAGCTCGGCCTTAAGGGTCTTCCCAAGGAATCAATCCCCAACTTCTTCAAGCTCGTTTTAACCAAGGGTTATCTTCTTCTTCCCGTTGTTGCCCTTGTTATTGCGATGAACTATTTCTCACCCGCAAAGGCTGCAATTCTTGCAATTCTCGTTGCAATCGCAGTAAAGCTTGTTGAGGGCGCAATCAAATCGATTGTTCATAAGAAATTTGAGTTTGATTTTACGCTTTATATCAACTCTCTCGCTAACGGAACAAAGAACGCAATCGGCGTTGCTCTTGCGTGCGCAGTTGCAGGATGTATCTCCGCAATGGTTCAGCAGACGGGTCTTGCAAACGTCCTTTCATCGCTCGTTCAGTCTGCATCGCAGATTCATCCCATCTTTGCTCTTGCGCTGACAATGCTTATGTGTATTGTTCTCGGCATGGGTGTTCCCACAACCGCAAACTATGTTATCATGGCATCAATGGTTGCTCCCATTCTCATGAGAAGCCTGAGCATTCCCGTTCTTGCGGCTCATATGTTTGTTTTCTATTTCGGTATTGTTGCGGATATCACACCGCCCGTTGCTCTTGCGGCATATGCAGGCTCGGCAATCGCAAAGTCGAATCCCATGAAAACGGGCGTCACCGCAACCCGCCTTGCGATTACTGCATTTATCGTTCCTTATATCTTTGCGTTCAGCCCCGAAATGCTTATCGTCGGCTCAAACGCACCCTGGTATGAGATTGTTATTCTTTGCGTAACTGCAGTTTGCGGAATTTATATTATTTCCGCAGGCATGGAAGGCTATATGTATAAGAATATGCCTTGGTGGGAGAGAATTTTTGCTCTCGCAGGCGGTCTTTGCATGGTTATCCCCGGCCTTGTAACTGACGCGGTCGGTCTTGCGCTGATTGTTCTCGTGTTTATTCTTCAGAAAGCAGGCGGCAAGAAACAGAAGCAGATTGCATAAGTTAAATCAGAATAAAAGAATCCTCCCGCAGCGTATGAATGCTGCAGGAGGATTTTTTGCTTTATTGAAACTGATATCCGATGTTAAATATCGAACTTATCTGCATCATATTTTGTGCAGGGATAGTTTGCAACGCCGTTTTCATCGGGGAAGGGGGAGAGATTGTCGTTTTCATATAACTTTCTTTCTTCCTCTTTTGAGAAATCGGGGATTTTGTATTCAGCACCGTTGTGAAGGCTGCTTCTCCAGCCGAGAATTGCAACTGCTGACATAGCGCATGAGCGGTAAGCATTGAAATAGGGCTGTCTGCCTTCAAGAATGCAGCTGAGGAATTCGTGGGCTACATAGTAGTCGCCGCCCGAATGTCCGCACTGTCTTGCCTTATCCTTATCAAAAGGATATCCGACGGTTGAAACCTTTTCTTTTTCAACACCCTCGGGGATTTCCCAATCGTTATAAACAAGGCGGATTTTGCCTTCATCGCCTCTGACTGTTTCGGCGCTGCCCTTTGCGCATGCGAAACGGTACCAGTTGCCGTGACCGCCGAATTTTGCCCAGCCCGTAATTCTTGCAACAGCACCTCTGCTCATTGTGCAGAGCATGATTGATGCAACATCCTTGACGGGCTCGCCCTCACGCTCCTGACGCATGCCGTCGGTGTAAATGCTTCTTGCGTTAACCGAAACGGGGATATCGTTGGTAACTCTCATGAGAGGTGCGAAGGAGTGGCTGAGATAGAAGCCGGAAGGCATGAGCGCACGCCAGTGAGTTGTTGTGGGTGTGTAATGAACATATTCCTCGTGGCTCATGGGGTGAACATATTCGCCCTCGCAGTAAAGAGCCTCGCCGAGAGTGCCCTCTTTATAAATCTCTGTAAGCTTGCTGATAACTGCAAAATATGCGTAGTTCTCTGCAAGCATATAGATTGCGCCGCTCTTTTCCGATGCACGGCAGATTGAAACGCATTCAGCCATGGTAACGGCGGGCATTGTTTCGCTGAGAACATGAATTCCCTTTTCAAGAGCAATTACAGCGTATTTTGCATGCTGATGGAAAAAGTTTGTGAGAACAACAGCATCCATGCCGCTGTTGATGAATTCTTCAAAATCAGTGAAGTATTTTGTTTCATCGCAGCAGTATTTCTTGATGTTTTCATAAGTTGATTCATCATAATCACAAACTGCACTTATGTATGCCTTTTCGGTAAGTGTGAGACCCTGTGCTATGCCGCAGCCTCTTCTTGCGCCGAAAATGCCGATCTTTAATTTCTTATCCATAATTATTACCTCCGTGGATATAATTGATTTTTATATGAGAATATATGTTGTATCAGCCTGCGTTTCAAAAGAAACGGTGTTGCCGTTTTTAGTGTACGGAATCTGCTCTTTGTCTGTTTCTCTCATAACGCATCTGATATCGGCGCATTCAACATTGCAGGTTCTGCCTTTAAGGCTTCTGATTTTAAGAGAAGCTGTCTTTTCGTTCTTAAGCTCAGCAGAAACAAGGAATGCACCGTCAGCTCTCAGATTTTCGAATGCTGCGGACATTTTTTTGTTCCAGCAGGGGAAAAGTCTGATAACTCCCTCATGGCTTTGCATAAGCATTTCGTTGACGGTTGCGGGGATTGTTGTCAGATGCTCAATTCCGCCGCCGTGATGACGGAAAAGTCTGTTGGGAAGCCCGAATTCCTTTATATTCATATGGATTCCCTCAATCAGGAAATCGGGGTCAACTCCGATTCTTGCGCCTGCGGGAAGGTATGAGTTTGAGCCGTTATCGTCAAGCCGTCTGTCATTGATAAAATATGTGTTTCTCGCAATTTTAAGCAGCTTTTCGCCCGAAGAAAGTCCGATCTGCGAAGCGGGATAGATATGCTGAAGACCAACAGTGTTCTCATTTCTCCAGCGAATGCCTCTTTTGGAATAGCGGAAGCATTTCTTGCCGTGCTTTATAAATGTCGGGAAATCGCTTGAATTCTTGATAATATCTTCCCATACGGGATATTTTTCGGGGTTAAGACCGAGCTCTTTTGCCATGTCATAAACGCCGCTGAACAATAATTTAACAAGACCGAGAGAGTTTATGGCATTGACAGCTTCAATCTGACCCTTATGGGTTATGTATCTGAATTTTTCGCCGCGATAATACGGAATTTCGTGTGCCGCATCATTTTTTATTACATACCTGCCTCTTTCTTTGACAAGGTAGTCCTCCCAGAAAGCGGCTGTGTTGACCACGAAATCATAGTAGTTTTCGAGCGCATATTCCTTATCATATGTTGAAAACCAATGCATAATGGGAATTACGCATGCATATGCGGCGTGGCTCTTCTGACCGAGGAAAAGTATGCCGTGCTCCTTGCAGTCTTTCTGTGAATAAACATCGAGAGTTTTGGGACCGATGCTTACGGGGAGCGCATATCCGTTGCATCCGAAAAGCTTCGCCATTCCCTTTGCTTTTTCGCTCATCTCGTTGAGCGGAGTCATATAACCGTCAAAAAGCTCGGGATGATTAGCGGAAAATATGCAGTAATACGGAGCTTCATAGTTGTAATTAAGGTGATAGTCTCCTGCCCAGGGGAAGAAATCGTCGGTTATGAAATTACCGAATAATCCGGGCGGGAATTCTTTGTTGCCCATGCATCCGGCAAGGTGATAAAGGCTTGAATTATAAAACTTTTCAATTTCTTTATCCTCAAGAGTCACCTTGGAGGCAGAAAAGAAATTCTTCCATTTTTCCTGCGTTCTTGCTTTGTCACGCTCATAATCGGCGTTCAGGGCAAGCTCAACACCCTTGCGGATATAATCGCTGTCATCGAAGCAGGTAGCCGCCGAAATGCAGTAACGCACGCAGCTGCTCTGTTTGTCAATCTCTTTGATGCAGAGAGCGACGGCAGATTCCATGTTGACCTCATCGCCGTCAAACTTGCGGATATGGCATTTAACACCCGAATCTGCAGTTTCGGAGTTATGAGAGCCGCAGGTGTCGGGAATTTCAACATCAACAGTCGGAAGCTTCTGAGCATCAGGCGCTTTTATTTGAAAATAAATAAGGTTTTCGGGTGCAACAAACAGCTCCATTTCGGTATCGCCGAATCTGCATTCAAGAAGACCTTTATCAAAATACTGCTTTATGTTGTATTCCGATAAGCTGATGCTTCCGATGCGCAGACTGCCGACGGTCTTTATGCCGCCGTCTTTATCTGTGCCGTTAGTGAATTTCCAGAAATCGCATTTTGAAATGCGGATAATGATATCTTTTTCGTCATTATCAAAAACAACTCCGAGGTCGCCGTTACCGCACATTGCACCCGCAGGTATTTTATAAAGGATGCCGCTGTCGTTTGTGTTGACGGGCTTTGATGTTATTTCGTTGAAATAAGTGTTCATCAAATATCACCTACCTTCAGTATTATAGTTGCTTTTTTTGTATAAATCAAGAGTAATAAGTGCTTTATTTGTGATATAAACCGATAAAATTCCAGTGCAGTTCTGTAGTTGTGTCAAGAATATTAAAATTTTCCGATATCATAAAGTATTGACAAAAACAAAAAATGTGATATAATTTATTAAGTTAATATAGAACTTCAAGGAACCAGCTGTCTGCAGAGGATGTTGGTTCCTTTATGTTTTTTTGAAGGAAAATGCGAAGAATATAGATAATCAAAAAAGGAGACTGCGTTATGGAAATTCAACTTCAGGAACTTATTGATCAGATCAAAAAAGACGGCGTGGAAGCGGCTGAAACTCAGGCTGAATCCATACTTCTGTCTGCAAAATCCGAAGCGGAGAAAATCATTGCCGATGCAAAAGCTCAGGCTGATAAGATGATTGCCGACGCAAAAGTCGAAAACGCAAAAACGGTAAAATCTGGCGAAGATGCAATTCGTCAGGCGGGCAGAAATCTGCTTATTTCTTTCAGAGAAAGCGTCACAAGAGAGCTTAAAGCGATTGTCGGCGAAAATGTCAATACGGTTTATTCATCGGATGCTTTTGCGAAGCTTATCGTAAATGCTGTTGAAAGCTGGACGGGAAAGCCTGAAGCAGAGGATATATCCGTGATTCTGAACAGCGGCGATCTTGCAAAGCTTGAAGAGGCTGTTCTTGCAGAGCTCAGGAACAGAATGCTTGGCGGCGTTACGCTTAAAGCAAATGATAATTTTGACGGCGGGTTCCGTATTGCAGTCAATGACGGTGCGGTCTATTATGACTTTTCCGCTCAGGCTGTTACCGATATGCTGTCGGCTTATCTCAGCCCCAGAGTTACCGCACTTCTGAAAGAGGCTGAATAATTATGGCTGAATATTATCTTATATCTCAATTGCCGTCGCTCGACGGAATCGGCGAAAGCACGCCTCTTCCGATATCATCGGAGCGTTTCGCAGAGCTTTGCCGACGGTTTCTCGGCAAAAAGGCGCAGGGCGAATTTGAAAAAATAACACTTGCACCCCCGAGAAATCCCGAAAAATCGTCATCGGCTCTGATTGAAAAATGGAACGAGGGCGAACGCAGTCTGCGCCTTGCACTCGCAAAGCTCCGTGCGGACAAAATGAACAAGCATTTTGATGCGGAAACTCAGTCGTTCCCCGCAGGGCTTCTGCAGGCGGCACGCACAGCCGTTGAAATCGAAAGTCCGATGGAAGCCGAAAAGTTTCTCAATAAATACCGTCTTGATTTTCTTGAATCGCTCAGACCGATGGATTCGTTTTCGGAAGAATATGTTTTTTATTACGGACTTAAGCTGAAGCTTACTGAACGGATAAGAAAATTCGATTCGGAAAGCGGAGAAACGGCATACAGAAATATCTATGACTCCATTATGAATGGGGAGAGATCGGAGGTTATACAATGACCGAAAATAAAGGTAAGGTAGTAAGCGTTAACGGCAACCTTATTTCCGTAAGGTTTGAAGGCAATGTTTCGATGAACGAAATCTGCTTCGTTAATGTCGACAATACAAAACTCAAGAGCGAGGTTATCCGTATCCGCGGAGATATCGCTCAGATTCAGGTTTATGAAATGACAAACGGAATAAAATGCGGAGACGAAGTTGAGTTTACGGGCGATATGCTTTCCGCCCGGCTCGGCCCCGGTCTTCTCGGTCAGGTTTATGACGGACTTCAGAATCCGCTGCCCGTTTTAGCTGAGCAGGCAGGCTGGTTCCTTGAAAGAGGAAACTACGCTGACGGACTTGATGCCGAAAAGAAATGGGAATTCACCCCCACCGCCAAAATCGGCGACACCCTGCGTGCAGGTGAATATATCGGCACGGTTCCAGAAGGACCGTTCACACATAAAATTTTCGTTCCGTTCTATCTCCTCGGTAACTATACCCTGAAATCAATTGCTGATAAGGGCGAATATACCGTCAACGAAACAGTTGCTGTTCTTTCTGACGAAAGAGGCAGGGAGGTTCCTGTTTCAATGTCGTTCAACTGGCCCGTAAAGAGAGCGGTAAAGTGCTACAGCGAAAGACTTGCACCGGTTGAAACAATGGAAACAAAGGTGCGTCTCATTGACTCTTTCTTCCCCGTTGCAAAGGGCGGAACTTACTGCACACCCGGTCCCTTCGGCGCAGGCAAAACCGTTTTACAGCACACAACCTCCAAATATGCGGATGTTGATGTCGTTATCATCGCCGCTTGCGGTGAACGCGCGGGTGAGGTTGTTGAAACAATAACAGAATTTCCTGAGCTTACCGACCCGAAAACAGGTCGTTCACTCATGGAGCGTACCATCATTATCTGCAACACCTCGTCGATGCCCGTTGCATCCCGAGAAGCCTCGGTTTACACCTCGGTAACGCTTGCAGAGTATTACCGTCAGATGGGTCTCAATGTTCTTCTTCTTGCCGACTCAACCTCACGCTGGGCGCAGGCGCTGCGTGAAATGTCGGGCAGACTTGAAGAGATTCCCGGCGAGGAAGCATTCCCCGCATATCTTGAATCCTATATTGCCGCTTTCTATGAAAGAGCGGGCTATGTCCGTTTGCCTGACGGAAGCAAGGGCTCCGTTACAATCGGCGGCACGGTTTCTCCCGCAGGCGGTAACTTTGAAGAACCCGTAACGCAGGCAACTCTTAAGGTTGTCGGCGCATTCCACGGACTTTCCCGTGAACGCTCGGATGCAAGAAAATATCCCGCAATTGACCCGCTTATTTCGTGGTCAAAATATAAGACTGTTACCGATTCCGCAAAATCGGCTTTCTGCAAGAACATTCTTCTTCACGGCGATGAAATCAGTTCAATGATGAAGGTTGTCGGTGAAGAGGGTACAACCATTGAGGATTATACTATCTATCTTAAATCGGAAATGCTTGATTCCGTTTATCTTCAGCAGAACTCCTTTGACTTGGTTGATGCAAACTGCGGCACAGCCCGTCAGCGTTATGTTACGGATAAGCTGGTTTATATTCTCGGCAGTGAATATGCGCTTGAGAGTAAAGATGATGCAAGAAGCTTCTTTAACCGTATGCGTCAGAAATTCATCGACTGGAATTACACGGAATTTGAAAGCGAAGCTTTTGCAAAGGCAGAGGCTGAAATCGACGCAATGTATGCCGACGGCAAGGGCAGAATAAGCCCCGAGGCAGAGCTTTTGTTAAAGGATGGTGAGTGATAATGAATAAAGTTTTCAATAAAATTGAGTCCATCACGGGCAACGTTATCACCGTCAGAGCAGAGGGTGTGCGGTATAATGAGCTTGCACAGATAAACACACGCTTCGGTAAATCCCTTGCACAGGTCAATAAGATTGACGGCGACCTTGTTTCGCTTCAGGTTTTTGCAGGCGGTCAGGGTGTTTCAACGGGGGATGAGGTCCGCTTTTCGGGTCATGAAATGCGTGTTTCATTCAGTGAAGACCTTCTCGGAAGAATTTTCAACGGCTCGGGTGAGCCGAGAGATAAAGGTCCCGCCCTTACCGACAATCTGAAACCTATCGGCGGTCCGTCAGTCAACCCGACAAAGCGTATTCTTGCTAACAGAATGATGCGTACCAATATCCCGATGATCGATATGTTCAACACCCTTGTTGTTTCTCAGAAGCTCCCCATTTTCTCAATCTCGGGCGAGCCGTATAACCAGCTTCTCGCAAGAATTGCTCTTCAGGCGGAAGCGGATGTTATCGTTCTGGGCGGTATGGGTCTTAAATATGACGATTTCCTTTTCTTCAAAGAAGAGCTTTCAAACGGCGGAGCGCTCAGCAAAACCGTTATGTTCATCCATACGGCATCCGACCCCACGGTTGAATGCATGATGATTCCCGATATGGCGCTTGCGGTTGCAGAGCAGTTTGCGCTTCAGAATAAGGATGTTCTTGTTCTGCTTACCGACATGACAAACTTTGCGGATGCAATGAAAGAAATCGCTATCACTCAGGAGCAGGTTCCCTCAAACAGAGGCTATCCCGGCGACCTTTATTCTCAGCTTGCATCCCGCTACGAAAAGGCTGTTGACTTTGACGATTCGGGTTCCGTTACCGTTCTTGCAGTCACAACAATGCCCGGCGACGATGTAACTCATCCCGTTCCCGATAATACGGGCTATATCACCGAAGGACAGTATTATCTCAAGGGCGGACGCATTGAGCCCTTCGGCTCTCTTTCCCGACTCAAGCAGAATGTCAACGGCAAAACCCGCAAGGATCACCGTGCGCTCATGGACGCAATGATCCGTATGTATTCTTCTTACAGAGAAACTCTCGAAAAGAAGAACATGGGCTTTGCAATGACCCGCTGGGATGACAAGCTTCTTAAATACGGTCAGCTTTTCGAAAAAGAGCTTATGGATTTGTCAGTCAATCTTTCTCTTGAAGAGGCACTTGATCTCGGCTGGAAAATCCTTGCAGAATGTTTTGAAAAGGACGAAACAGGCATCAAATCCGACCTTACAGACGAATTCTGGCCCGTCAGATAAGGAGGATTGAAGTGGCAAAAATCAAACTGACTAAAAATGAGTTGAAGATACAGAAGGATGCCCTCAAAATGTATCGGAGATATTTGCCTACTCTGACACTCAAAAAACAGCAGCTTCAGGCTGAAATACGCATCATTGAAGCGAAAGCCGAAGCGGTAAGAAAATCGAGAGAAGACCTTGAAAAAGGCTTCAGCTCATGGATTGCCGTTTTCAGCGAAACGGAAGCCTTCCCCGACGGAATAATAACCGTCAGCAATATCCGTAAGGGGGTCGGCAACATAGCGGGCGTTTCGATTCCCGTCTATGAAGGTGCAGATTTCTCCCGTGCAGATTACGATTTATACGAAACTCCGCTCTGGGTTGATATTGCCGCAAACCATATGGAAAAGGCGATGTCGCTTGACCTTGAAGCGGAAGTGTTGGATGAGCAGGTAAGGCTTCTTGAGCAGGAGCTTCGCGCAACCGCTCAGAGAGTTAATCTGTTTGAAAAGGTCAAAATCCCCGAAACAGAGGAAAACATCAAGAAAATATCAATTTATATGGCGGACCAGCAGGTAAGTGCCGTTGTCCGTTCAAAGATTTCAAAACGCAAAATTGCGGCACGCAGTGAAATGCCTTCAGAAACGGAGGTGTACTCGTTATGATAGTGCCCATGAAAAAGGTTTCTCTCATAATTATGGGAGATAAAAAATCCGAAACTCTGAAAAAGCTCCGCAAGCTCGGAATTCTTCATATTGAATCGGTTGAAGGCTCGGGCAAAAAGCTCGAAGAGCTTAAAGAAAGAGTATCCTTGCTCGAAAGTGCGCTTTTCAGCATATCGGAAAAGAAAAACAAAAAGATAAAGCAAGAAAATACCGATGCGGCAAAGGCGGTTTCCGTATCAGAGGAAATTGTTTCTCTCGAGGAAGAAAAGAAGCAGTGTTCAGCTGAAAAAATTGCCCTTAATGCAGAGCTTGACCGACTTTCGGGCTGGGGAGAGCTTGATCCCGAAAAGCTTGATGCTTTAGCAAAAAAAGGTGTTGATATCCTGCTTTATGAAATGCCGAAATCCGAGTATGAAAACCTCGGCGAAAGCGTGAGAACCCTCAGCCTTCAGAAAACGAAAACTTCAGTAAAATTCCTGATGATCAAATCGGGAGAGGAAGGGGAGGCGGAGGCTGTTGATTCGTTAAAGGCTTACCGCCTTGAACTGCCCGCGGCTTCAACGGAAGAAATCAGGCAAAAAGTCGAAAGCTTAAATAATCACATCAAAGAGATTGACGAAAAGATTTCTTCGTTTGCAGGCTGTGCAGACGGAATAAAGAAAGCAATCAAAGCCTGCGAAAAAGAGATTGAATTCGAGGTTTACGCAACGGGAATGGCAAATGAAAGCCTTTCCGCTGACGGAAAATCCGTTGCATATTTCACGGGTTATGTTGAAGAGGAGAATCTCGAATGTCTCAAAAAGACGGCAAAGGAAAACTCATGGGGTCTCCTCATTGAAGAGCCCACAGAAGAGGATAATGTTCCAACCAAGCTTAAAAACAACAAGTTTGTAAGTCTTATCTATCCTCTGACCGACTTTCTCGGCACGGTTCCGGGATATTTTGAATATGACATTTCGGGTTGGTTTCTCGGATTTATCCTCATTTTCTTCGGAATTATCTTCGGCGACGGCGGATACGGACTTTTCATATGCGCCGTTACGGGAATCCTGATTGCAAAATCGCTGGTATCGAAGAAAAAGGTTCCGCCTGCATTTTTGCTCATCGGACTTTTCGGTCTGTCAACAATTCTCTGGGGAACTCTGACCTGCACATGGTTCGGACTTTCTCCCGAACAGCTTCCCGAATGGCTCGGTAAGCTGTCTGTACCCGTTATTTCGAATGTTTATGCGGACAGAATCTGGTATCCGCCCTGGACAAACGGCGAATGCGGGCTCACAACGGCGCAGAATCTGCAGATTTTCTGCTTCTCGCTGGCTCTTGTTCAGCTCACCGTGGCTCATATCAAGGTTGCGGCACGAAACAGAAAATCAATAAAAATTCTCGGCGATATCGGCTCAATAATGCAGCTTATCGGCATCTTTTATGTGGTGCTCAGCTTCGTTGTGAATGCTGAAGTTTTCAGCTTCGGGCTTGTGATAGGCGGCATTCCCGTGGGCACGGCAGCGCTTGTGCTTGTTATAGCGGGCTTCGTTATGAGCTTCGTATTCTCAAACTATGAAGGAAACATTGTCAAATCAATCCTTGAAAGCCTCAAGAACATCGTTTCCGTTCTGCTCGGCGTTGTCAATGTTTTCTCTGATATAGTTTCTTATATCCGCCTCTGGGCGGTCGGTCTTGCGGGTGCGGCAATATCCGCAACGGTCAATGAACTTGCAGGGCCGCTGCTCGGCAACTTCCTGTTTATGATAATTGCGATAGTGCTTCTTGTGTTCGGTCACGGGCTGAATATGATTCTGAATGTTCTTTCAGTCATTGTTCACGGAATAAGACTCAACACTCTGGAATTCTCGTCGCATCTCGATATGTCCTGGAGCGGACATAAATTCAGACCTTTTGAAGAACAAATTGAAAATTAAGGAGAGTCATTATGAATTTTGGATTATTAGCAACAGCTCTGGCAATGGGTATTGCCGCAACGGGCTCAGCAATCGGTATCGGCATTGCAGGTCAGGCATCAATCGGCGCATGGAAAAAGTGCTATATGAGCAATAAGGCTGCACCTTTCATTCTTACGGTTTTTGCAGGCGCACCTCTTACACAGACCATCTACGGCTTCCTTCTTATGCAGCAGATGAGCTCATCTGACGCAGACCCCGCATTCCTCTGCGGTCTCGGCATCGCATCGGGCGTTGCAATGGCGGTTTCCGCTGTTGTTCAGGGCAAAGCGGGCGCAGCAGGCGCAGACGCTCTCGCCGAAACAGGCAAGGGCTTCTCGCAGTACATCACCGTTGTAGGTCTTTGCGAAACAGTTGCGCTTTTCGCACTCGTTTTCAGCATGGTTGCCCTCGGATAAACATTATATTCATTCACGGAACAAAAGCCGACGGATTAAACACCGTCGGCTTTTTTTATAGGTAAGTGCTTATTATTGTTGAAACCAAAGTAAGCTTATGATATAATAAACAATATAATGGTTATTTATAGGCTTTTGTTTATTCTACGGAGGTTATGCTATGAAAAACGCAATTAAAAAGGCAATTTCGGTTCTGCTTGTTGCGGTTATGGTGTTCGGTGCCGCACCCCTTGCGGGATTCGTGGGTCTTGATTTGCCTGAACTGAATCTTTTGAATGTCAAAGCTGAGGCGGCAACAAGCGGCACCTGCGGCGAAAATCTGACATGGACTTTTGATGAAGCAACAGGTGAACTTGTCATCAGCGGCACGGGCGCAATGTCAGATTGGACAGAGTACTCGGTTCCGTGGTATGACTGCCGTTCATCAATTAAATCTGTAACAATTGCCGACGGCGTAACAAATATCGGCAAGTATTCGTTTTATAACTGCTCAAACCTCGCAAGCATTACGATTCCCGATAGCATTACAAGTATCGGTGATGATGCGTTTTATTACTGTACAAGCCTTGCAAGCGTCACAATTCCTGACGGAGTAACAACTATCGGCAAATCTGCGTTTGATTGCTGTGATGCTCTGACAAGCATAACGATTCCCGACAGCGTAACAAGCATAGGGGGATATGCGTTTTGGTCTTGCGACCAACTTTACAGAATAACTATCGGCAGCGGTGTAAAAAGTATTGGTAAGCGTGCGTTTGCTAATTGCTCCAGGCTCAGTGTTGTTTATTACACAGGCGACTTTGCAAGCTGGTGTGCAATAGATTTTGCGGAGCACGTTTCAAACCCGATGTTCTATGCGAAAAATTTTCATATTAACGGAGCCTGGCTCAATGGCGAAATAACAATCCCCGACAGTGTAACAAGAATAGGCGATTATGCATTCTATCGTTTCAGCGCCATTACAGGTGTAACAATCCCCGACAGTGTAACAAGCATCGGCGATATGGCCTTCAACGGTTGCCCCAATATTGAAAATATTTATTATACAGGTGACCTTGCAAGTTGGTCTGCAATAAAGTTTGAATCTTCAAGTTCCAACCCGAAGTGCTATGCAGATTCTCTTTATATTAACGGAGTTTTGCTCAGCGGTGAAATTGCAATCCCTGACAGAGCAACACGCATCGGTGATTATGCTTTTTGTAATTGCGACAGCATCACAGGTATAACAATTCCTGACAGTGTAACAACCATCGGTAGTTATGCTTTCTATGATTGCGATGGCATCATAGGTATAACAATTCCCAACAGTGTAACAAGCATCGGTGATTCTGCATTCCAACACAGCAGTAATCTTACGAACATAACAATTCCTGACAGCGTAACAAACATCGACGAACTTGCGTTTGCAGACACAGCATTATATAGTAACTCTGCCGAATGGGAAAATGATGTTCTTTATATTAGTAATTGTCTGATAAAAGCCAAAACTTCGGTTACGGGAGAATATTCAATAAAAGAAGGAACAAGAGTAATTGCAGATTCTGCGTTCAATGATTGCGACACTCTTACAAGTATCACAATTCCCGACGGTGTAACAAACATCAGTGAAAAAGCGTTCTATAACTGCAACGCTCTTGCAAGCGCAACAATCGGTAACGGTATAACGGGCATCGGCGATTCTGCGTTCTATGACTGCGATGCTCTTGCAAGCGTAACAATCGGCAACAGTGTAACAAACATCGGCGATTTTGCTTTCTACGACTGCGATGGCATCACAAGCGTTATAATTCCCGACAGTGTAATAAGCGTCGGCGATAAAGTGTTCTATGACTGCGATGCTCTTACAAGCATAACAATCGGCAACGGTGTAACAAGTATCGGCAATTCTGCATTCTATGACTGCGATGCTCTTGCAAGCGTAACAATCGGCAACAGTGTAACAAACGTCGGCAATTCTGCTTTCTATAACTGCGATGGTATCACAAGCATCACACTTCCCGACGGAGCAACAAGCATCGGCGATTCTGCTTTCTATGACTGCGATGGTCTCACAAGCGTCACACTCCCCGACAGTATAGCAAGCATCGGCGATAAAGCATTCTATAGTTGTTATTTTATTGAAACCACATATTATGCGGGCACACCCGAGCAATGGAAAAACATTGATATCGGTTTGGAAAACAGCAACTTAACCGAGAGAATTATTTGTGAATGCAATTCCGAAAAGCCTTATTCCGGCGGAGTGTGCGGAGATGACCTTGCATGGAGTTTTTACAGCGACAGCGGTGAACTCGTTATCAGCGGCACGGGAGCGATGAAGAATTGGACATCAAGTTCGCCTGCTCCATGGTATGAGTACCGTTCATCAATAAAAACAGTGTCACTCCCCGACGGATTAACAAGCATCGGTAATTATGCGTTCCAGGATTGCGTTGATTTTACAAGCATAACAATTCCCGACAGCGTAACAAGCATCAGCAATCATGCGTTTTATGCTTGTACCGGGCTTGCAAATATAACTGTTGACATAAACAATGCAAGCTATGCAAACGATGAATACGGTGTGCTGTTTAACAAGGATAAAACAACGCTTATGCAGTATCCTGACGGTAACCCGAGAACAAGCTACACAATCTCTGACAGCGTAACAAGTATAAATGATTATGCGTTCAATGGCTGTGTTGCTCTTGCAAATGTCATAATTCCTGACAGCGTAACAAGTATAGGTGTTTGCGCTTTCTATAGTTGTGAAGCGCTCGAAAGCGTAATAATCGGCAACGGAGTAACGAGCATCGGCAATTATGCGTTCAGTCAATGCGAAAAACTGTCAGATGTAACAATCGGTAACGGAGTAACGAGCATCGGCAGTTATGCGTTCGAGGATTGTTACAAAATGAAAGACATAACGCTTCCCGACGGCTTGATAAACATCAGTTCCGGAGCGTTCTGTTATTGCTACACTCTTAAAAACCTCACAATTCCCGACAGCGTGACAAGCATCGGTAGTCGTGCGTTCGAGTATTGCTCCGGGCTGACAAGTGTGACAATCGGTAACGGAATAACAAGCATAGAAGAATATGCGTTCTATTCTTGCAGAAGACTTGAAAGCGTCACAATCCCCGATGGCGTAACAAGCATCGGCGAATCAGCATTTGCTTATTGCTTTGATCTGATAAGCGTAACAATCCCCGAGAGTGTAACAAGCATCGGGTATGCTGCGTTCAACAGATGCGACGACTATGAAACAACATATTACGCAGGAACACCCTCGCAGTGGGGAAGGATTACGATAGAATCAGGTAATGAAGTTTTATCCGAAAAAGTTGTTTATGAATGTTATTCAGATGCTCCGCATTTAGTAAAAGGAACCTGCGGTCAAAGCCTCACATGGCGGATCGGTCCTGAAGATGAACTTATTATCAGCGGTACGGGTGCAATGACGAATTGGTCATCTTCCACATCCGCTCCCTGGTATAAATATCGTTTATCAATTAAATCGGTAACACTCCCCGAAAAACTGACAAGCATCGGTAAATATGCATTCTATGATTGCACCGGCATCACAAGTATCACACTCCCGGACAGCGTAACAAGCATTGGAAATTCTGCGTTCTATGGTTGTAACGGCATAGCAGAAACATATTATACAGGAACACCCACGCAGTGGGAGAAGATTTCGATCGGATCAAATAACGGTTTTTTAACTCAAAAGGTTATTTTTGAATGCAATTCAGAAAGACCTTATTATGCAGCAGGCACTTGCGGAACTGATCTCAGCTGGAAGATTCACACTGACGGCAATCTTGCCATCAGCGGTACGGGTGCGATGACGAGTTGGTCATCTTCATCAACTGCTCCCTGGTATAATTATTGTTCATCAATAAAATCGGTATCAATCTCTGACGGAGTGACAAGCATCGGCGACTATGCGTTCTGCAACTGTGACGGAATTGAAAGCGTAGCGATCCCTGACAGCGTAAGAAGAATCGGCAGCAGTGCTTTCAGTAACACAGCATTATATAACAACTCCTCTGCGTGGGAAAGTGATGTTCTTTATATCGGTGACTGCCTGATAGAAGCCGGAACTTCGGTTACGGGAGCTTATTCAATAAAAGAAGGAACAAAAGTAATTGCAGATTCTGCGTTCAACGGTTGCAATGCTCTTACGAGCGTCAGAGTTCCCGACAGCGTAACAAATATCGGCTATAAAGCATTCTATGGCTGTTCAGGTATTACTACTACATATTATCCGGGCACATTGTCGCAGTGGAATAAAATTATTATCGGCTCAGAAAACAGTGATTTAACAAAAAAGATTGTTTTTGAATGTGATTCGGAAGCACCTTGTTTAGGCGCGGGAACCTGCGGCGAAAACCTCACATGGAGGATTTCGCTTGACGGTGAACTTGTTATCAGCGGCACGGGAGCAATGAATGACTGGACATATTCCTCCTATGCTCCGTGGTACAGTCAACGTTCGCTGATAAAATCGGCAACAATTGCTGACGGTATAACAAGTATAGGTGCTTATGCATTCCGTGATTGCGGCAGTCTTGCGGTCATAACACTCCCTGAAAGCATAAAAAGCATAGGCAATAATGCATTTGCTTCTTGTTCAAATATTTCAACCGTAAATTATTCTGCAACTGTTGAGCAGTGGAATGATGTTTCAATCGGTTCTTCAAACGAGAGATTAGTACAAAAAATTGTTTTTAAGGATAATCCCGACTTGACTTGCCAGAATTGGGGAACATGCGGAAGCGATCTTCACTGGAAGTTTTACTCCAACGGTGAACTCGTTATCAGCGGCACGGGAGCAATGACGAATTGGACATCTTCATCATCTGCTCCTTGGTACAGTAACCGTTCGTCAATAAAATCGGTAACAATTTCCGACGGCGTAACAAGTATCGGCAGCTATGCATTTTATTATTGCTACTATCTTGAGAGTGTAACAATCCCTGAGAGCGTAACAAGTATCGGTAATTATGCGTTTTATAGTAGCGATAATCTTAAAACCACCTGTTATGCAGGCAATTCCGAGCAATGGAAAGAAATTTCAATCGGTAATAGTAATGGCTATTTAACAGAAAATATTATCTATGAATGCAATTCCGAAAGACCTTATTATGAAGGCGGTGCTTGCGGAGAAAACCTCAGCTGGAAGCTTTATACTGACGGCGAACTTGTAATCAGCGGCACGGGTGAGATGACGAATTGGACATCTTCCTCAAAAGCCCCGTGGTACAGCAAAAGTTCACTGATAAAATCGGTAACACTTTCTGACGGTGTGACAAGTATCGGCAGCTATGCATTTTATTATTGCAACAATCTTACGAGTTTAACAATCCCTGACAGCGTAACAAGAATCGGAGATTATGCATTTTATTATTGCAACAATCTTGCGAGCGTAAAATTCGGAAACGGTATTAAGCAAATAGGCGAAAGCGCTTTCCTTGAAACGGCTTTATATAAAGATTCTTCCAATTGGGAAAACGATGTTTTATATATAGACAACTGTCTTATAAAAGCCCAAAGCACTGTCAGCGGTGAATATCAGATTAAAGACGGAACAAAAGTAATTGCTGACAAAGCGTTTTATAACTGCTCAGAGCTTACTGCAGTTACAATCCCTGACAGCGTAACAAGTATCGGTAATTATGCGTTCTATAATTGCTATAGTCTTACAACAACATATTATGCAGGCACTTTTGAACAATGGAAAAATCTTCCGGTCGGAAATCAAAACAGCAAATCAACAAAAAACATGATCTTTGATTGCGATTCGGACAGACCGTATTACAGCGGAGCCTGCGGCGAAAATCTTACCTGGAAAATATATGTCGGCGGCGCTGAACTTATAATCAGCGGCACGGGTGCGATGACAGATTGGACATATTACTCATCAACTCCGTGGTACGATATGCGTTCGTCAATAGAAACGGTAACGCTTCCTGATGGCGTAACAAGCATCAGCGGATACGCATTCTATGATTGTGACAGCCTTGTCAGCATAACAATTCCTGACAGTGTAACAAGCATCGGCAAATATGCGTTCTACAATTGCAACGCTCTTGCAAGCATAGCAATTCCCGACAGCGTAACAAGCATCGGCGAATATGCGTTCTGCAACTGCAACGCTCTTGCAAGCATAGCAATTCCCGACAGCGTAACAAGCATCAGCGGTTATGCATTTTTCAGCTGCGAAAACCTTACAAGAGCAGATTTAGGCAACGGTGTGACAACCATAGGTGCTTCTGCCTTCTACAGTTGCGAAAACCTTGCAAGATTAACTCTCGGCAACAGTGTAACAACCATTGGCGATTCTGCGTTTATGGATTGTATAAGCCTGTCGGATATAACAATCCCCGACAGCGTAACAACCATTGATGAGGAAGCGTTCTGGGGATGCACAAATGCCGGAAGAATAACAATCGGCAAGGGCGTAACAAGTATAGGTGACGGCGCATTCGGTCTGTGTTGCAACGCAAAAAGCATAACGGTTGATTCCGCTAACACTGCTTATGTAAGCGATAAAAACGGAGTTCTGTTCAATAAGGATAAAACTGTGCTGATTCAGTATCCCATGGGAAGCTCAACGAGAAACTATACTATTCCGGGCGGTGTAATAACCATAAGCAACAATGCTTTCCGCGGTTCGATAAATTCGGGAGTCAACTCTTATTCTCTTGCAGGCGTTAAAGTTCCCGACAGTGTTACCTCTATAGGCGATCAGGCATTCTACTGCTGCCGCAGTCTCGGAAGCATCACTATTCCCGACAGCGTAACAACCATAGGCTATTATGCTTTTGGCGGCTGTGCCAAACTTACGGATGTAAGAATCGGCGGCGGTGTAACGGAAATGGGTGAGTACGCGTTTGCAGCTTGCATTCTTCTTGCAAACTTAACTGTTGACGAAGGCGTAACAACGCTGGAATCAGGAACTTTTTATCTCTCTGCAAGTCTGAAAAATATTACGCTTCCCAAAAGTATGGAGCTTGTTAAGGTAAGCACATTCAAAGGTTGCAACAACATTAAAAATGTTTATTACGCAGGTTCAGAATCTGATTGGGAGCAGGTTATAGTCGGCGGCGATAACGGATCGTTCGGCTCGGCAAAGATGCATTATAATTCTACCGGACCTTCCGTAGGAGGCTCAGACGAAACTCCCGATGACCCCGACAACACACCAGGATATGATTCGTCGGTAACAGATAAGCTCCTTGTTTCAACTCCTTCCCAGACAACCGTCAGCTACGGTGATTCAATCGTTCTCCATATGGATTCATCAAAGATTCCTGAGGGAGGCAGGGTTGAATGGTATCCGTCGAACAAGAATTTCAGCCATTCCGTTTCGTCAGACGGAACAACCTGCACAATCACCCCGAGTAAGAGCGGAGACACAACCTTCACCGCTGTCGTTTATGATGCAGAGGGTAATATCGTTTCTGCGGACGAACAGAAAATGACCTCAAAAGCAGGCTTCTTCGATAAGCTCATCGCTTTCTTCAAAAAACTGTTCGGCGCAACAAAAGTCATTCCTCAGGCATTCAGAAACATTTATTAAAATTCAATCCCGTACAGTTTGGCAGTATGTTTATAAAACAGTAAGTTGAAAAAATGTTGTTATGAGCATCTGTCTGACGGAGATAATGAAACAAAAAACACGAGATTTGAAGCATACTTCATTTCTCGTGTTTTTATTTTTGACATATGAATCGGGCAATGTTTTTTCCCGCTTTTCTGAAACGGCAACAACACATCAGAAATATCCGCTTTCACACAACTGTGTATTAACGATTTTCGCCCTCAAGCATTCCGTATTTCTGCTTCACTCTGTCAAGTTTTTCGAGAAGCGGTTTGCCGAAAACAAACATCATGATTGCGGTACAAAGCCCCTGGCTTATATTCACGGGGAATCCCGAGGCGAGAGATGCGGCGATTGTTGAAATACTGATTTCGGGCATCATAATGAAAACATGTGAAGTGTCAAGCAGAGGTCCTGTCCAGAAAACAACCGCAAGAAATCCGAATATTGCCATAACCCACGGCTTTCTCGGAATTTTATTTTTGATAAACACAAATCCCGCAAGCATTCCGCCTGCACCGTAAGCCATCATCTGCCACGGCATATATGCGCCCTGACCGTAGAAAAAGTTGCTTGCAAAAGCCGTAATTGCGCCGACAATAAATCCCGCTTCGGGGCCGAATGCAATACCCGTGAGCATTATTATTGCGTATGCGGCTTTGAAATGCGGAACGGGAATTGCAACACGCCCGATAACCGCAAGAGCAATCATAACCGCAAGCACAACAAGCTCCCTTGCCTGCGGTTTTCTTCTTTCAAACACCATGAAAAACGGAAACGCAAGCTCGGCAATGATAAGAACGCCCGTTAAGTAATAGCCTTTGCCGGGAAGCTTATCACCTAAAAACAAGGTCAGGGGAATCAGAGCAAGAAACACAATCAACATTGCAATGTTTGATTTTTTCATTGTGTTCCTCCTTTGTTTATTCTGCATAACTCAACAACATTTTCTGCCGTAACGGCATTTTTAAATATGTGTTTGCTCATGCGGCTTGCCGCCGTTGTGTAGAAACTGTTGCCGCCGAAGAAATTCTGAGGTGTGTCGGTTGTAAGCACCTGACCGTCAAAAAACATGCTTATTCTGTCGGCATATTTTGCGCAGAATTCAACATCGTGAGAAACCATAAGAATTGCGATTCCCTGATTTTTCAGCTTATTGAGGATATCTGCAAATGTTTCTTTGAAAAAGCTGTCCATTCCCTTTGTGGGCTCATCGAGAAGAAGGATTTTCGGCTCTGTCAAAAGAACTTTTGCAAGTGCAGCTCTTTGCTGTTCACCGCCCGATAAATCATAGGGGTGATTATTCAGAAGTTCTGCAATTTGGCAGATTTCCGCAATTTCGTTTATCTTGTTTTTGTCTTTTGTTATTTCGTCAAGCTCTTCACGGACAGTCTTTTTGACGAAAAGACTTTTCGGGTCCTGCGGAAGCATTGAAATGCAGTTTTTGAAAAGCTCGCCCGATCTGAATTTGTTTACGTCTTTGCCGAAAACTCTGATTTTGCCTCGGTAAGGTTTGCAGATTCCGCAGATTGCTTTGAGTGTTGTAGATTTACCCGCACCGTTGCCGCCGACTATTGCGGAAATACTTCTCTTTGGAATTTCAAGGCTGACACCTCTGAGAATATCGGGGGTGTCTTTTTCGTATCTGAACCATAATTCTTTAAGCGACAACGCAGGATTTTCTGTTTCTTCTTCAGTGTTTTTATAAGGAATTTCTTTGATTTGGGGTTCAGGTTCAAATCCTTTACTCAGCCACGCTCTGCCTTCTCTGACGGTCAGAGGGCAGTCACCGTTTCCGTTTGCGTTATAGAAAACACGCACGGGTGTGGGCATAGCTGTGAACATCGGATTATTTTGTTCATAAAGAAGCTTACCGATATTTCTCGGTGTGTCATCAGCAATGATTTTTCCGTTATCCATAACAATCGCTTTGTCGGCGTAAGGAAAAATATCTTCAAGACGGTGCTCTGTTATGATAACCGTTGTGCCGAGTTCGGTGTTGATTTTTCGAACGGTATTAAGAAAATCGGATGCGGCAATGGGGTCAAGCTGGCTTGTGGGCTCATCGAGAATAAGAACCTCGGGCTGCATTGCCATTATTGAAGCGAGATTCAGAAGCTGCTTCTGACCGCCTGAAAGAACGGCAATATCTCTGTGAAACCAATCCTGAATGCCGAAGTAACAAGCCATTTCCGCAACTCTTGAACGCATGGTTTTCCGGTCACAACCGAGGCTCTCAAGCCCGAATGCAAGCTCGTGCCAGACCTTATCCGTCACAATCTGGTCATCAGGATCCTGCATGACATAACCGATTTTTGATGACTGCTCACGGTTGTCAATATATTTTAAATTGTTTCCGTTGAAAAGTATTTCACCCGTTCTTTTTCCGTAGGGGGTGAGAACGGTTTTGAGATGTCGGAGAAGGGTTGTTTTTCCGCTTCCCGATTTTCCGCAGAGAACGATATATTCGCCTTTTTCTATTTTGAGCGACACATTATCAAGAGACTTTTTATCTTTTGAGGTCGGATATGAAAAACTCAGATTCTCGATTTTGAAATGTTCCATTGAACAACCTCCCTGAGATTTAATGCGGCGGGTATCAGAAGATATCCGAGATATGCGATAAATCCGATTATGTTAAAACCGTTTATCGGTGCGATTTTTCTTTCGGGCAGAAATTCCGCATTCATTCCTCCGTTTGCGGCAAAAAAGATTACAATACCGAGCAAGATGAGCATAACAAATGACAATATCCAATCCGATGCGCTCATGCGGTAAATCATAAAGCTTGTCCGCTTTGCCGTGCCGTAGCCTCTTGAACGCATTGAATCGCTTGTTGTGATGCTGCCTTCAAGCGCCCACGAGGTGAGAACGCCGATAACGGTCATTCCCGAAGCCAGTTTATCTTTGATTGACGATTTTTCTGCCGTACCTTTGCCGATTGAACTTCTTACACCGATAATCTGCTTTGACTTCTGCAAAAGATTCGGTATCATACGGAACACCATAACGAGAAGCAGCGACAATGACGGTGCCAAATTCCCGAAAAGGCAGGTGAATTTATCACCCGTCAGTACCTTGCCGTAGCATCCGAACCACAGAAGCATCAGAACGAACGTTGCCGCAACCGCAACGCCGTAAATGAGAGCTTCAAGGGTATAGGGTCTGTCAAGATATGTAAAAAGAACAGTTATGCCTCTTGTATTCACAATCGGATTGAAAAGCGTAATGAATATGAAAAGCGGTATCATCAGCAGAATATTCTTAATGCCTTTTCTGCCGTTAAGGATGAAGTAATACACCCCGCTTGCGAAGATGCCTGCAAGCAGATAAACGGGGTGCTGCAGAAGAACACCGAAAGCTATTGCCCCGATGAAAAACTGCAGATTAACCGCAGGATGAAGTTTTGAAAATGCGTCTTGCTTCATAAATTTTGCCGTTATTCTTTCTTTGTCTCTTTCAGCCCTGCCGCTTCCAACGCTCTCGGCCAAGGTCCGAGAAAAGCTTTTATGCGCGACATTGTTGCCACATCAAAATCAGTTTTTTTAGGCAATCTTCCGAGTTCTTTGCTTTTTAAACGAAGAGTTTCAATTGCCCATTCTTTCTTTTTGTTGCTTATCATTATTTTTCCACCAAATAAAAAAACTCTTTCAACACATACGGATGAAAGAGCAAAAAGATTATAAATATACAGCAGAGTTCACCCGAAAATTCGGGTGCAGTTCGGCTATACTCTTCCATCCAAAGATATTAAACCAAGTTTACGGCAGGTGTTCCGACTGATGTGCAGGGCACAAACACGGTAATGGCGGTTGCTCGGGAGTCTGACCCGATTTCCCTTTTAATCTACTTTGCAAATGCGTTTCGAACCGTAGCTTAATTATATTATTTTTCAAATTTAATGTCAAGGTCTTTGCCCATTTCGCAGGTGTAACGCCATTCTATTTCGTCGCCGTCGGCAAGCTCATATCCGGCACAGCCGACTGACGGAGATTCTCCGTTCACAAAATAAATCCAGCCTGAGGATTTGCCGAAATCCATTTCAAAAATGTTGTTGATTCCTTCAATATATCCCATATTTGCGGAAAACAGAATTTCGTTCTCTTTGCACACCCTTGCAAAAACATCGTAAACCGAATCGTGTTTTTCTATTTCAACCTCGGTTTTTTCAAGAATAATTCCGTTTTGAGGTATATGGCTTTTGCCTTTATCTTTTACCGTGTCACAACTTATGCTTATGGTAACAGAGCCGACCGAATCTGCGTTATTATCACCTGATATGCCTGCAGCCAAAGCAATAACGGCAGCTGCCGCCGCAATAACAATCACTATGAATTTTCGCTTTCCTGTTGCCAAAAGCACGATACACAGCATTACAGAAACAACGCATACAGAAGCTGTTATAAATCGGAGCGTGTCGGATTTGTTTTCGGAAACTTCTGTTTTTATTTCTTCTGATTCGCAGGTTACAGATGCGCTCGTGATTTCTGAAGCATTCTCAACAAAAAATGTTGTTTCGGTTGTTGAGAAAGATTCTGTCAGGGTCGTTGCGGCTGTAACTGCGTCGGTTGGCGTTTCTTCGGAAATGACTTTATTATCATTGAAAATATAAAACGGAGGTTTACCGCTTTTCATGTTTTCATAAGCAATTGAGGCGCATAAAACCTGTGCGGTTGCCATCGGATCCGAAACGCCGCCTTCTTTATGGCTGAAGCTTCCGTCATCCAGACAAAATCTGCTCATTCCGTCAAAAACCGTGTTTCCGTTTTTGATGAATCTGTCATCGCCGCAAGCATCAATACCCAAAGCTGAAAGTGCTGTCACAACCTGAGCCGCACTTTCGGGGTTTTCAACTCCGTATGACGAATATCCGCCGTTTTCAAGCTGGCGTGCAGAAAGAAAATCAAGAGCAGCATCAACAGCAGATTTCACCGCAGGAATATCGCCGTAATGAACAGCCAATGCCTGAACGGTCATTGCGGTTACATCAACATCGCCGTATTCTCCCGTAACCGAAAAACCTTCGTCTGAAAGCTGCATAGATAACAGTTCATCGATAAGCTCGTTTACGGAATATTCAGGGCACGAACATCCGTTATTAAGCAAATGCAGACCGAAAACAAGGCTCATTATCCCTTGCTCACCGATTGAATTTTCAAGAACCTTGTTGATATACGGGTTTGCTTTATCGCCGACTGCGATAAATGTGAGCGCATATTTAAGACGGGATGACGCAGAGCCGACCTCATTTTCCGAAAGATATCCGTTCAAAGCATTGTTATAATGAGAGAAATCATATTTACCGTGATTGCTCAAGGCGATAATATACCATTCCGAGCCGACTCCCGCATCATCGGTCAGCTCGCCGTCAATCCATTTCTGAACAGAATCTGCAGATGATTTTTGCAGGCTGTATTCAATTATTCCTTCGATATTCTGCTCAGCCTTGCTGCTGTATGCGACAGCAGGAATAAATCCCGCCGCCGCAATAATTAGAGCAACAACAAAAACTTTAAACTTATAAAATATCTTCATAAATCAGGCAAAAAAAGAAAGAATGAAGTTAATAATTGCTGAGAAAAACGGGAGTATTGCAGAGATTAAATAATCAATAAAGCCGCCGCTGATCTGAGCGGTGCATACGGGAGGAACAATGGTTTGAGATGCGGAAACGGCGCTTATAATATGCTTGCCTGCACCGCTTATCTGTATTGTTGCATTGCCGTTAACATCGGTTTTAACTCCTGTTGCTTTTCCGTCAACGGTTATTTCCGCATTGGCAACGGGAAGCGTTACGGGATTCCAGTTTGCATCGTAGCCTGCGCAGCTGAGGACCAGTTCAATGCCTGAATTTGCATCCGCCGCAACTGAAAAACTATCGAAGAAACAATATTTATCCGAATAATTTTTGCTGTCGGAATATACAAATGCGTTAAGATAATCACCGTTTTTTACGGAATCCGCAAGGCTCCAACAGGAAGAATTGTTGATATAGTAACCGAAGTTTCCGCTTGTATCTCCCCAAAGCTTGCCGATGGAAAGACCGTAATCTTTGTGTGTGTAATAGCTGTAGCCTTCTTTTGCTCCGCCTGAATATAATGCTTCGTGAACCGCATAGAGAGCGTCGTTGACGGTAAGAGCGCTGTCGCCGTCAATGTCAGTAACCGTAACTTTTCTTTGGGCGGCAACAAGCTGACCTTTGTCCGAGATTGACACACAGACGGTTGCGGAATTGCTGTCCGCAAAGGATGTTATGCTCATGCATCCCGCAAAAATAAAGAACGCAAGCATAACAGAGAATAATTTTTTCATCCTGAAAACTCCTTTGAATAAAGTTTTATCAAAACAGTGGCCACTGATTTTGAACATAAAAAAACCCTTTTAACCCGAAAGTTAAAAGAGTACAACAGACAAACAACTCAACAACGGCAATAAAAAAAGCACACCCGATATACTGTTGAGCAGTCAATCGGTTGCACTCTTCTCACCAAAGTTGTGTATTAACCTAAAAAGACACGGCAGGTGTTCTGACTTATAAAGCATAGACTCTGCTTCAAATACAGTAATGGCGGTTGTTCAGGATTCGGACCTGATTTCCCTTTTGATTTACTCAGCGTACAACTTTTCAAACCGTATCTTATCAATTCATATTCTATTGACAGATATTATAATCCCGTTTGCCGATATTGTCAAGAAGCAAAAAATTGACGGAACAAAAATTATTGCAAACGGTGTTTCGGAAGGCTTGAAACACGAACCCGTAAAATCAAAACTCGCGAATTCACAAAATCAAACTTCGCGAATTCACAAAATCAGAACTCGCGAGTTCTCAAAATGTGAAGTTAATTATAATAATATATTTATAATAAGCGAGCAACATTCATCTATCTATCATAGAAAAGTCCGCAGAGTCAACGGTTATTCCGCATGTTCCAATAACGCATCCGCTTCAGCTCTGTATGGAAATATACGGGGTTTTGTTATTGAATCGCAGAGTTTCATTCGCCTCCCTCACGAGGCAGCCCTTTTAATGTCTCAAAACTTAAAAAAAAACAAGAATAAAGCAAACGCAAATTTAATTTGAAGAGGTATAAACGAAAGGGATTTCTGTGACAAATCTAAGGCTTAAGGTGCAGTACGGATTTATCTGATATGAGATAAATGTTCAGCAGGCAGCATTTAAAGATGTTGTCTGGTTTTGTATATTAAAGTGTGAAAAAACAGTTTTGACTGGGGATGAAGACGGCTTTTGAAACAGATGTGTATTGATTATTTCTTAACCTTAAAAAGCGTAATTCCGTTGAAATATTGAATAAAAAATCATTTACTTTTTATTATGATGATGTTAATATTGAAATAACAACAGCACTTTGCTGCGGAAAGAGGTTTTGGTTTATGAAGAAAATGCTTATGACGGTTATTTCGTTTTTGTTGGTTATCTGCCTTATGATGCCCTCTGTTTATGCGGCGGCAGATACTCAGACAAGCTATGATTCCGTTATGGATTATGTTACCGATGCTCAGGCAAATGACGAAACAGATTCGAAAATCAGATTTGGCAGATTTATCAACGGTCTGAGCAATTTCGTTATAAACGATTTTCTCGGCAACGTGCTTAAATTTGTTATTCCCGATTCGGCGGCGGTTGCCGATTATGAGAAATTTGATATTGATGAATATGATAATTTCTATGAGGGAACCGAAACCTTCATTGATGAGCCTCAGGGTGAAAAGGTGTGGAGTCTGGGCTACGGCAAGGCTTCCGTTCTTCCTGAGGATTTCGGTGAAAAACAGTATGCCAAGGGTGCATATGTTCCCTATATTTTCGGCAACGAAATGTATACCGATGAGGACGGCAATGAGGAAGACCTCATGGTAAGGGCTGTTGTTATGAACGACGGCTCGGGCAGAGGTAATGTTGTGTTTATTGCGCTTGATGCAATAGGCTTTGCCAATGCGGATGTAAGACAGGTGCGCGAGGGTCTCAAAGAACTTGCAAAGGAATATAACATTGTCAGCATCAACGTTTCCTGCACTCATATACATACGGGTATCGATTCGCAGGGCGTATGGACAGATCCCATCGGCTGCATCATCAACAACTCATTCAGCAAGATTACACGCAAGGTGAAATACGGCGTTGAGCGTTCATTTATTCAGTCTGTTGTTTCGGGCTCAAAGAAAGCCGTTGAGGATGCACTTGCAGATATGACAGAGGGCAAGCTCTATTATTCAGAAATCGAAGCAGGGGATTATTTTATCGACAGAACCGCACCCATTTCTCTCGACCCCAACATTTATAAGCTCGAATTCAAGCCATCGGATGCGGACAAAACACCCACAATAATTGCGACCTTCGGCTGCCATCCCGAATCCGCAAGCTACGACTGGGCAAACGCAGACCCTGAAAAGAAGCTCTCCTTTGATAAAAAATTCTCTCCCGACTTCATCTGGAGCGCAGAGATGATAATGAATGACGCGGGATATAACTTCATTTTCCTTCAGGGTAATGTTTCAACGGTCACCTCAGGAAGATATAACACAGGCGACGGTGTTGACGAATTTCCCGGCAATGCACATTATACGTCAGTGCGTTACGGTTATGAAATGGCATATATCCTTCTCGGAATGAATATGACCGAGAAAGAAAGAATAAAGCTTAACGAAGATACAGGGGACAGACTGGATATTGCAAAATATAACGGTCAGGACAGATACACAGTATGGTATGAAGGCCTTGAAACCGTTCCCGCAAAAGAAGTTAAGCCTGTTCTTAACATAAAACATAAGCAGTTCACCATGCAGATTGAAAACAACATTATTGTTCTTCTCGGCAAAACATCCGTTCCTGATAACTTTATTCTTAAAGATAATTTCAGCAGATACTACACCGTTTCCGAAGTGGGTTACCTTGAAATCGGCGATGAAATGAAGGTTTATATGAGCCCCGGAGAAACCTTCGGCGAGCTTGTTTTCGGCGGTAAGGGTGCAGAAGGCTTTGAGCTTGCGCCTGTAAGAGAGTATACGGGCGAAGATATTATCGTTATGGACCTTATGAATGATGCGGCTGGCTACGTTGCAAACCCCGCAAACTTCTGCCTTGCAGGTATCCAGTATAACGAGGAAAGAGAAGACTATGACAGCGATACATGGTGCCTTATTTCCTTTGGTAAGAATTCCGCAACAACATTTATTTCAAACTTCTATGAAATTTTTGACAGCGTGAAATAAGCTTTTAACCAATACGGCAAATAACAACAACGGAGGAGAAAAACATGGAAAAAAATCCTGATTCTCAGTCAAACGCAAAAGCGTTTGAAGAACTCCGCCGAATGCAACTGGAACGGGAAGAAAATTCCGTTGCATCAAAAACTCAGGATCGCAGATATGTCGGAGCCAAAGAATCGGTAGGATTCATAATCTGGACTGCTGCGCAAGGCTTTAATATCAATATTTTTTCAAACCGATTCATAACAAGCATTGTAGGTGTGGATCTCGGTTTGCAGGCTGTTGTCAATTCCATCAACAGTGTGTGGGATATTGTCAATGATATTTTCTTCGGTGCGGTTATTGACAAAACAAGAACGCGTTGGGGTAAGTTCAGACCCTATCTTATGTTCCTCGCAATTCCCGGCTGTATTCTGACCTGCCTTTATTGGCTTATGCCTCATCTTTTCAAGGGCACGACCCAGACGGATATTACAAAGCTTGTGTTTTATCTGATTCTTACTATTGCCAGAGAAGGTATAACAACATTCCAGACAATTTCAAGAACAGGTCTTATGTCAACCATAACTCCCCATCCGAATGACAGAACAAGGCTGATTACCCTTGCGAACTTTGCTTCGGGCTTCTTCGGAACAAAATTGCCTGAGCAGGCAGTAACCATTCTTATTGATGTTCTCAGAAGTATGTATCTCCACGATGCAGGCAAGCTTGCAAAAGCATATACGAATCTTTTCGTCGGTATGGGTTGTTTTACAACAATTGCCTCAAGCGCATCGTCCTTCTGGTTTTTCTATAACTCGAGCGAAAGAGTTATGCAGTCCATAAAAACACCGAGCGTTCTGATGTCAATAAAATCTGTTATCAACAACAAACCGCTTTTGCTGATAACTCTTTCGGATTTTCTCAGCGGCTTTGCAATAAGCGGCAGCAAGGACGATTATTACACCGACGTTCTTCATTTCTCATCAATGACCCTTGTTGCGGGTATCCCAGCCGCACCCTTAAGCCCTGTCAGTTATGCGTGGGTGCCATGGATGAGAAGACGTTTTTCGAGCAGACTGCTTTACATACTTGCGAAAGAAATCGGCAATATTCTTTATATCCCTGTTTTCTTTTTCGGCTGTATCGGCATGAAGAAGGATTATTCCGGCGGAATGTATCAGAAGGTTGTTCCAATGGGCATTGCCATGGCACTGTGGGAAATTATCTGGACTCTTTTCGTCGGTCTTATAGCCGTTATCGGAACGGAAATGTATAACGAGGCGATGGACTACTGCGAATGGAAAAACGGCTACCGAACAGAAGCGATGGCTTCCGTTGCCAAGGGTATAGCCGCCAAGGTTTCTTCAAGCACAAGCGCCGTTGTCACAACAGCCATCAAAAAGATGATAGGCTATGAAGTGAATGCGTTCAGAACGGGTGCAGAACAGACAGATAAGGTTAAATTCTTCCTTTTTGCAATGTTTACAATTATCCCTGCCGTAACGGGTTCACTCGGAATTATCCCCATGCTTTTCTACGACCTCAACAACGACAAAAAAGAAAAAATGTATGCCGAGCTTCTTGAAAGGCGCAAACTGATGTCAGATGCCGTTGAAAGCGATAACGAGGATATGCTGAAGCTTGCAACAGAAACACAGATAAACATAGGTAAATAACAAAGCAACAACCGTATAACACCAAAGCCGACGGATTAAAACCCCGTCGGCTTTTTGCTGTAAAAGTGCCTGTTGCTGTTGAAACCAAAGCCTCATCGTAGGGGCGATGTTTCGTCGCCCGCAGAAACATCGGTAATTTCGGGTGTTCAGCCCCATACAGAAATGCAGGGAGGTCATTACATCGCAGAGCTTTTTTGCCTCCCTCTGATGAGGGAGGTGGATTTTGCGAAGCAAAAGACGGAAGGAGAGAAAAAATAAAAATTTGCAAAATCAATCTCTCCCTCAGTCTCGCCTTGCTCGACAGCTCCCTCGTCAGAGGGAGCCTTTTTAATGTTTCAAACAAATCAAAAAATTAACAATAATAAACCCTGAATCAATTTCAACAATAAAGCGCTGTTTCTGAACGGTTCAGGATGAAAGCTGAAAGAGAAGCTGGCGTTCAATTTCTTACCCAAGAAACCGCACGGAATATAGCGAAGTCTATGAAAACACAATCAATATAATTTATTTAAAAGCTGTCTTTAACTCGTAAAGGCGGCTTTTTATTGTTAATCAGAAAAATTTTTGAATTATATACTTTTGTTATGATATGTATGCTATAATGTGCATGTAAAGATGTGCTCACATTTGATTTTCAAAAAACAATCAATTTTTACTGATAGAAATTGTATTTTAAAACGACTAATATATGAAAAGCTTTTCAAACGGGGGGTGAATTTGTGGATATAGGTGCCAAGGCGTATGCCGATTATCTTGATGGTGATAACGAAGGATTGGTAATAATAGTTAAAACCTACAGCGACAGTCTTGTTAACTTCATCTGCAAATTTGTCCGTGACAGACAAACTGCAGAGGATTTGATGCAGGATACCTTTGTTGAACTAATTTCCAAGAAAAACAAATTCCGCAATGAATCTCAGTTCAAAACATACTTATTCAGAATAGCAAGAAATAAGGCTGTTGATTTTATCAGAAAATCGAGTAAAACAACTTTCATTTTTGATGAAACAACGGTTGGTGATGAAGATAAGCTTTATGTTGAAGATGATATTTGCAATGCCGAAACAAAAGCAGACCTTCACGCCGCAATTCAAACTCTTAACCCTGCTTATAGGGAAGTGATTTACCTTTCTTACTTTAACAACCTTTCAAATGAAGAAATAGCAATTATAATCAAGAAAAGCAAAAGACAAACAGAATTATTGCTTTACAGAGCAAAACAGTCTTTGAAATCTGCTCTTGAAAAGGAGGGATTTATTTATGGATAAATACGAAGAAAGGGTATCGAAAATATTAGAAAAGAAAGAAATATATGATAAAGCAAAAAAGCAAAAGAAAAAAATCATAATTCAAAGCACAGGTATTGTTATGTCGTTAGTGGTTTTTATTTCTGTTTTGTTTATACTTCCTCATCAAACAAGTATTGAAATCAAGCCTGAAAACACAACAGCATTTTTGTCGTCTGAATCCGACAACACAGAAACAACTTTGGTTTATCCGAAAACAACAACAGAGGCACATTCGCAGCCAACGGAAACCAACACTGTCACAACAGAACGCACCACAAAAGCAGAATCGACAACTCGTTTTCAATCAACTGTTCCGTCAACAAGAGTTCACCTTACACCCGGATTTGAGGAAGAGTATCCTGCCGATACCGGTTCGGATTATGTGCCGCCTTTAAGCGATGGCGGTTCAGGCGGTGATTCAGGTAATTATATTGACCCTTATACAACAAAATATCGTAGAATTTATTACACTAACGGAAGCTCGGGATTAAATACTTTTTTTGCCAATCTGGTAAGTGACGAAGAATATTTTGAATGGATGGAGCAATATTATGCCAAACAACCTCCAAACAATGGGTTGTTTGAAGTGGGAGAAGAAATTATCGAGCCTACCAGAATGAAAATTGTTGATTTTGTGATGTATTTTGATATTCCGAGAGAGGTGTTTGAAGAAGCAAACAACACTTGGTGCCACCGAATGATTAAATGGGGCGATGTGCCTGTTATGAACCCAAAAGACTACAAAGAGCAGGAAAAGTTTGAGGTCTATAATGTTGATATTATTTATACCTTTGACGACGAAATAATCAATGCCTATTATGAACGTGGCGAATATCCGTTTGATACTGAAGAAGAATATCTCGAAGCCATTGAAAATGACGGGTATATAACACAAACCGAAGAATTCATAATGCTTGAAGGTTTTGAAAAGGTTACTCTGCCTGCTCTGCCGCCAGATGCAAAACCGACCTATATTGATTTTGATTGGAGGTCAAAAAGATGCAGATAAATAAACACAAAGTATTATTATTGATTATGTGTTTAGCTGTTTTTTTCTCGTCTTGTACTCGGAATCCAGTTCCCGAAGAGACTTCCACTTCTGCGGTTTCAACAACAAATTCAGATGTAAAGAATACAGAAACAACCATACCTTTTTTGACAAAAACAAACATTGATAGTTCGACAACAAGGGAATATGAAACAATCACAGAAATTCCAAGCAACAATCAAAAAGTATTCTTTGATTACGAATATCGCTATGAACCGTCGGATAAATACATTATTTGCTATTCTAATCCCGAAAACAGCAGTGACTTCTATCATAATAAAAACAAATACGGTATTGCAGATACAAAAGAAAACATAATAGTGAGACCTCAATTTAACTATATAGTTCAATGGGGCGAAGACAGATATTATGTTGAGAACGAAGAATCGAATGCAGCTTTAATTAATCTAAAAGGTGAATTCATCATTCCTTATTGTGTCGAAATCACCAGTACAGAAAACTCTTTTATTGATGAAGTCTACTATAAGATGGGAATTGGCAATTTGAAATTTTATTTTGTGGATGATTTAGGCAATAAGGTTTATGACAACTATTTTGAAGACTATTCCGGCAGGTATATAAATAAGGGCGAAGATGAACTATACGGAATACACAACGGAAAGCTGTATGTTTTTGATTTCAACTTAGATATTAAAGAAATAATAGACGAAACCCCGGTAGCAAAAGAAGACTTTTGCACCAAAAACAATTTTAAATATTGTGTTTCTGTTTGCTTTAAGAACAACAAAACATATTGCGGCATTGTAAACAAAACCACAGGCAAAGAAATTGTTCCGTGTAAATATGATGAGATAACACGTTTTGCCAACGACAGAATTTTAGCTTCATCCCGTAACGAAGAACCTGTTGTTACTTCAGGCGGATCAACACATTACGGCAATACAATCGCAATTTATGATTTTTACGGTAATGTTCTCTGTCCCGAAGGCGAATACTGTAATATTGAAATATATGATGCTAAATTTAACAGTGATTTCGGAGAAAAAACATATAGAAGTTTTGAAGCGGTGGGAGTTGCATCTGCATATAATCCAAACGGAGACAGATTTTACGGTTCTTATTATGAATGGCTGATTGACAAAAACGGAACAAAAATATCTGATAAATATTATAGCGTCGGTGGTCAGATTTGGGAATCTCACGATGAACGGATTTACACCGCAGACAGAGGCGACAGAGTGTTTTATCTGAATAAATACGGAAAAGTTGTAGGTACAATCGGACAGTAATATATTAACGGAGGTGTTTCGAATGACAAGGATAGTAAAGAGCTTTATTTCATTATTTCTTGCATTTATGATGATTGCGGGAATATCAACAGTTAACGCTTTTTCTGCATATGAAACTATTGAACGTGAAGATACAAAATATGAATATGCAGGCGAATTCGGCTTAGGAAGACAAACAGTTAAAGAAGTTGAGTGGGGAGATGAAATCAGCAATTATTATGTTTACTATTCCTTTATCGCTGAGCACGACGGATATTATTCATTTACCTATAACGAAATGCACAATTCAACATGGTACTGTGTTTGCGGTAAGCAAAATTATGATGAAATGCCATATACATACAGTCTGGATTCTTTCCAACAAAACCTTTCCAAAATCTATTATTTGGAAGAGGGAGAATATTTCTTTTTTGTTGATTTGAGTTGGTCAATGGTAGACGTTAATATAACCGCTGAATATTTGGGCGAAAAAGTATCAGAAATCAATTTTAAGCACGATTTGCTGCTGGATTGTGATTGTTATTATTATGAATATTCAGATTCAGAAACAAACTTTAGAATTGATGCAAACGCAACAATTGTTTTTGATTCAGGAAAAACATTTGATTTCGGAAATAACGAAATATGTGATGGCTATAGTCAAAGCGATTTTTTGGATGCTGAAATTGCATCTGAACCTGTTGAGGGCGAAAACACGATAACAATCTTTTTCTTGAATCAGCAAATAAAAACAACTGCAACAATACATACTTTATCGTATTATGTTAGCGATGTTGAAGTGAGCAATATTGATTATTATTTAGAAAATGCTGTTGAATATTACAATTACTATGATATTGAATATCCTTACGGAGAAACGGTAACGGTAGCTTTTAAAAACGGAACAAGTGACAGCTTCGTTTTCTCAACATATGAATCCCAGAATTTCGTGACTTTCCCCAACGGTCAAAAATACGAAGTGGATTTTTGGTGTTACGACTCATATGAACTTGATGGTTTCAACGGTTATTTGATTGTTAAAATTTGCTATAACACAGTAAAAGCATTCAAGCTCAACGGTCAGAAAGCATCTTTTTTTGAAAATATAGAAGTGCTGAATGAAGAAAACAAACGTCTCGTAAATAGAATTCTTTATAGCTTGGAATGCACTAAAAACTCCTGGAACAACACTGAATACTTAAACTTTTATTTATCAGAAGCTGTATCTTATTTTATTGATATTTCAAACAATATGTCTGACTTTTTGGGATATTATTTAACCTTCAGCTTCTTGAAATGATACTTTTATGTTTCAGCCCCGTACAGAAATGTACGGGGCTTTTCGTAATCAATCAAATCGGTATATTGCAACAATGCAGGGGCGTTCTTTAAACGCCCGAAAATCAAAATCATTGCCGAAACGGGCGACCGCAGGTCGCCCCTACGATATATTTATAAATTTTTTTCGAAATCAAAAAATTTTTTCTGTTTCTGCACTAAAGTACAATGTGCAAACCGAAAAAAGGTGATATGATTACGATGTAAGAATGTATACTGACAAAAGTATACCCATTATAAACCAACACGAAAGGAGAAAATTTTCTATGAAGATTTTCAAAAAAACATTGGCAATGCTTCTATGCCTGATTATGCTTATGAGCATAGCGCCGCTGTCGGCAAGTGCGGCTGTTGTTTCCGGTGCAACCGGCAGCGGCACAAAAAATGACCCTTTTATTGTGGACAACTTTTCTGAATTCAAAAATGCATTGGAGCTTAATAACGGCACATATTATGTTAAAGTTGTCGGTACTTTTCCGGAAACAACAATTACCGAATTCACCGATGAGTCTGTTATTACTGTGTCCGCAAACGCTAAGGTTTATGTTGAAATAAACACCGAAATGAATTTGATATGTCAGGAAAAAGGTAAAGCCGAATACCCTAAAGCATTAATCAGTGTTTTGGGTGAATTGTCACTCAGCGGTAGCGGTAGAATTGTTTTCTCAACAAAACAATTAAGTAATATAGGCCTTCTTTCAACAACCGCTGTTATAAAGGTTAATGCAGATAATGCTCGTGTAACCGTTAATGATTTTAGTATTCTTTCTTTATCCACAGGCTCAGCGTCTGTTGTGTTCGTTAATAAGGGTGTTCTGGAAACTGAAAAAGTTATTTTTCAAAATGCAGGATTTGATGCCGGCGCAGCTGTATCTGTTGGGGAAAACGGTAAATTTATATGCAGAAGCGGTAGATTTGTCGGTGATGAATATACGGACTGGATTGAGAATAACGGCGGCGGTTATGATGAAATAACAAGGAAATCTTATGCATTGACTTATGCCGATATCAACGACGTTGTGATTTATTCCGGTGCTTTTTCCATGTTACAATACGTATTTGATATACAAAAAGTCATCCAAAAAAACAGCGTATTGCTTTATGATAAAATAAAAGATTTCAAATATGTTATAGTTGATCTGAGCCTGATTGATCAGACTCCTTCTGTCGGAAGCGGAACGGTTAAAACCATGTCTGTTTATATCGGTGATAATCAGACTTTTACTTTTAATACGGTTATGCCCGAAAGTTGTTTAATCAACGCAGGCTATAAACTTGAAAAGAAAGTGAGCCATAATCCATCATTAGATCCGACATCCGGTAAGGAGAGCGTAAATACCAACAGCATGAATCCTGTAAGTATCAGTTTTAAGCGCACCAACGAAAATATGTCATCAGTTTTTGAAACTGTAACTTTGTATGATCCCTATGGTAATGTTGTTAAAACAGTTGAAAACACATTTCATCTTCAACCCAAAGTAAAACCGATTCAGGTTAATAGTATCGCAATTACAGACATAGATTTGCCCGTAGCAAATGCAACACCCGATAAAACCGCAACAACCGAATCGACTTTCAGAATCGGTTCTATGGCAGGAATAGTGTGGTACCGTGTAGAAAACGGCACACGCAAAGCGATGGGAAGCGATGAAAAATTTGAAGCAGGAAAAACTTACGTTTGCTATATGCAGGTTTTCCCCAATTCGGGTTATTTGTTCCCTTCGTCAAAATCTGAATTTTCTGTAACCATTAACGGCGAAACTGCGGTTATCGGTGGATCATATTCCAACAATATAGCTTATGTTGAAATGGAATTCACAGCTTCTTGCGAAACTCACAACTTTAACGGGTCTGTCTGCACCGCTTGCGGATATGATGCATCAGAAGATTGCGGTTGCAAGTGCCATCAGGGAGGTATCGCAGGCTTCTTCTTCAAGATTGTTCTCTTCTTCCAGAAGCTTTTCGGTCAGAACAAAGTCTGCGCTTGCGGTATGAATCACTAATTGAATATACCATCTGACGGCAGAGCAATCTGCCGTCTTTTTATATAAAAATATAAAATATTTTTAAAAAAAGTTTCATTTCTGCACTAAAGTACAATGTGCGATTTATTTTTTTTTGTTAAAATTAGGATGAATAATAATCTAAATGGGGGATTTTATGGCTAATCTTAAAAAACTTACCATTCTTCATTCCAACGACTTGCACGGCGACTTTCTTGCCGAAGAGATTGATTCAAAGCTTGTCGGCGGCGTTTCAATGCTTTCGGGATATGTCAACAAGGTCAGAAATGAAGAAAAGAACGCAATCTACTGCATTGCCGGCGATATGTTCAGAGGCTCTGTTATTGACTCCGAATATCAGGGCGTTTCAACAATCGAAATTATGAATATGCTCTCGCCCGATGTTGTTACCGTCGGCAACCACGAAACAGATTACGGCGTTTCTCATCTTCTGTTTATCGAAAAATGTGCAAAGTTCCCGATTATCAACGCAAATTTACATATCAAAACCAACGGTGCAAGACTTTTCAAGCCTCACCATATAATTGAAATCGACGGAATGAAAATTCTGTTTATCGGTATTCTTACGGAAGATGTCCTTGACCAGACAAGGAACGACGGCCTTGTCGGAACTTTTGTTGATATCGAAGAAGCGGCGCAGGCAGTCGGCAGAATCTGTAATACATATAACAGAATTGATATTGATTTCACTGTTCTTCTCACTCATATCGGATTTGAAGAGGATAAAAAGCTCGCCGAACAGCTTGACCCTGCGTGGGGTGTTGACATTATCGTAGGCGGTCACTCGCATACGTTTATTGAAGAGCCTGCGGTTGTTAACGATATTGTTATCGTTCAGGCAGGAACGGGTACAGACCAGATAGGCAGATTCGATATTATGGTTGATACCGATAACAACTGCATTGACAGCTACACGTGGAAGAGTCTTCCCATCAATGCCGACAACTGTCCGAGAGATGAAAAGCTTGAAGATATAATCAAGTATTACAAGAATAAAACGGATATGAAATACGGACGCATGGTAACGAGATTCAAAAGGCAGCTCACTCATCCGTCACGCTACCGTGAAACCGAGCTCGGCGGTCTGTTTGCAGATATTATGCGTGACAGTCTCGGTCTTGACCTTATGCTTCTCGGCTCGGGAAGTGTCCGTTCAACGGAGCTCGGTCCGATTGTTCTTTATCAGGACCTTGCGGAATGCTTCCCTTACGATGACCCTGCGTATATGCTCCGTGTTACGGGCGAACAGCTCAAACGGATGATAAAATTTATGCTCCGTGATGAGGTGTGGAGTGGTTCGCATTGCGAATTCTATCAGTTCTCAAAGGGAACAAGAGTTGTCTATGACCGCAACACTCACGAATTTAAAAAGTTTTTGCTCAACGGCGAACCTCTTGTTGATGAAAAGATTTATAAAATCGGTCTTCAGCATTACCATTTCAAGAATCTCGAAAACTTTTTCTCTGTTCCTTATGACGAGGTTGCAAAGAACGGCAAGCCGAGAATGGTTTCAACCTCTTGCAGAGAAATACTTGATGAGTATCTTTCCGTTCATAATGCTCTTGACCGTGAAATCAGCGGCAGACTTATAGTTGAATGATTATGAAGAAGAACAGACCAAAGGGCAACGGATTCATTTCGGCGTTGCTGATAAACCTCGTATTCGACCTTGAATGGACAATTCCTGCATGGATATTGCTTGCGGCTCATTTCATTTTCAAAATATCAATCTGGTGGTTTGTCGGTGCACTTATCGTATGGGTTATCGGCGTTGCGATAAAAACAGCGGTTTTCTCGTGGCTTGTTCACGTCGGCAATATTCCGGACCCGCCCAAAGAAAACAAAAATCCCTATTCATCAAAAGGTTATAAACCGAATAAATAAGGAGGTAATGCCAATGAAAAAAATAACAGCCGTTTTGCTTGCTCTGATTATGCTGCTCTCATTTGCAGCCTGCGGCGGCAAGGGTGACGGCGAAACAACAACCGAAGCTCCGTCGGTTCAGCAGACCGAAGAAGCAAACACAAAGGGTAACGGTTCTGCAAACGACAAGGGCGGTAATAAAGAGGATGACAGCGGTGATTTGCTGATGACTCTTTATATGGACTGCGATTCTGATGATTACCAGAGTTTGACGGGTAAAATCGAAAGCATAAACACAGGCATTGACCCTCAGACTTCAGCAGGCTGTTTCAGATTTATTTCACCCAAAAACGGTGTG
>JAZQEE010000028.1:0-3143 GCA_045538815.1 Acutalibacteraceae bacterium | reverse complement strand
CTGAACACGGCGTTCCATTGTTTCGTCAACCTCCACAAAATCACCAAGCTGATCGGTAATAACGGGAGTTTTTCTGTATGTGTGAATTTCGAATGTCATACCCGAAACCTGGAAAAAGCTGCCGAGTTCTTCGGGGCACTTGCGTGCACCGTGCTCAAGTATGTCAATAATCTGCTGACCCGTAACCTCAAGAACACACATATTGTTATTGAATGCATTCACATCCATAAGACTCTTTCTTGTTACGCTTCCGACCTCAACCTCTGCACGGATACCGCCGCCGTTAGCTATTGCTACGTCAGAGCCGGTTACCGCACGGTAAGCGTCGGCAACAAAATCACCTGCATTGGTTTCTCTCTTTCTTACAGCTCTGCTCAAATCGGAATCACGGATAATAAGATTTACTTCGGATGTGCCTATTTCTTCAAAAAGATATGCAATGTCTTCGTTGTAACCGTCAATTTTTTCCTTAACGGCAGTGTAAGCTGATTTTGCGTCCGACGACATCGTTTCAATATCAACATTATCGGGATTAATAAGTTTAAAGCTTTTATTGTCACCGCTGATTGTGAAAATACCGAAGTTTGCAAACTTTTCTCCCGTTGATGTAAGAAAAACATCTTCGTTATCTTTGTTTTTATAGACTGCTTTTTCCGTTGTTTCATGGGAATGAGCGTCAATGAAGCAGTCTATACCGTCGGTATTTGCAATGATATCGCTTGATTTCCAACCGTCATTCGAACCGATAATTCCCGCATGACCTACCGCAACAACATAATCCGCACCGTCATTAATCGCTTTGTCAACGCTTTCCTGAATGTTGTTATAAAGGTCTTCATTTGTCATTTCGCCGGGGTAAACGGGAAATCCGTAAATAAAATTGCCGCATTCATCCTTGAAATATTCGGGAGTTGTTGAGGTGATTGTATCCGGAGTTGAAATGCCCACAAAGGCAATCTGATATGCTCCGAAATCTTCAATAGCATAGGGTTTAAGCACAGGCGAATTGGAGGTCAGATTACAGAAATTGGAGCTGATATAATCATATTCTGCCTTGTTCTGTGCAAGGTCAAGGAATTTCTCCATGCCGTAGTCAAATTCGTGGTTGCCGGGCACCGCATAGTCATAACCGACTGCATTCATAATATCAACTATAGCTTCGCCTTCGGTTGTTGAGCCGATAACCTCGCCCTGAATTGCATCACCTGCGTCAACAACAACAACATTTTTACCCTGAGCAACAAGGTCTGCCTTATAAGCTGCAAGCACCGCATAATCCTCGATTGCACAGTGAACATCGTTTGTATAAAGAATAACCGTATCCTTTTCCGCCGCAAAAGCGAACGGAAGAGTTGCAGCAATCATTATAACTGCAAGAGTGACTGATAAAAACTTTTTCATTTGTTTAGCCTCAACTTTTAATTATAAGTTTTAAAGGTCTGTATGCCTGATATTCATTGTTAACAACACAATATCCAACATTTGGAATGCATTTCGGTTTTGATCCGTCGGTTTTGTTGGTTATAGGGTTATTTCAATTTGAATTTCAGCAACCGAAAATTTTTGAGAAGAGCCAGAGAATGCCGTTGTATTTCCATGTGAGGCAATCCCAGATGAGGTAGAAGAAACGGAGTGAGAAATATTCGCAGGGATCGTTGATTATTTCGATGAGCTTTTCAGCCTGAGCCTTGTATTCACCCAGCTTTGCTTTTTCTGCTTCGCCCATATTCTCATCTGCAAGGAGTTCATCAATCTTTGCCTTGAGAGCTTCAATATCATCTTCCCAGAACTTTGTTACTCTTTCTTCGTCAAACATTTCGAGTTCAATGCCGATGTCTGCAACATTCTTTTCTGCTGCTGCGATTTCTTCAAGGAGAGCTTCAAAGCCTGCTTTAATTTCTTCATATTCAGCCTTTTGCTCATCGGTGAGATTATCGGGATTTACTGCTTCAATTTCAGCAATTTTATCTTCGATAGCCGACTTGTCGTCGCTTGAAACATTTTCGGGATTATAGTTGTTTTCGATTCCCTTGATTTCTTCAAGCTGCTGTTCTGTTTCGGCAATCTTATCTTCAAGACCTTCGATATCCTTAATCATTTCTTCGAGTGCGGTCTTTTCGTTTTCGGTGGTATTGTCGCTATTGATAAGATTCTGAACATCTTCTTTGAGCTGCGCAAGGTCTTCGCTGTCTGTTGACTTGACTGAGTCTTCGTCATAGGACTTGACTGCTTCATCAACTCTCTTGATTTCCTCTGCAACCTCTGCGAGCTTTTCAACGAGATCGTCTATTGCCTTATCTGCTTCTTCAAGAGCAGCCTTTTCTTCTTCGGTGAGATTATCACCGTCGGTGAGAGCCTTTATATCCTCGATGAGCTTGCTGAGTTCGGGAACATCGTCTGATGTTACTGTTTCTTTGTCATAGCCGTTTACAGCTTCATCAATTCTTTCGATTTCTGCTGCTGTATCATCAATCTTCTTAATGAGTGCATCAATCTTTGCATCGAGTTCGCCGAGCTTTGTTCTTTCATCTTCGGTGACGTTTGTTGCATCAGTAAGAGCCTTGATGTCTGCTTTGAGCTGTTCAAGGTCAGCCTTGTCGGTTGACTTGACGGATTCTTCGTCGTAACCGTTTACGGCTTCTTCAATTCTTGCGATTTCATCTGCCGTTGCACCGATTTTGTCAAGGAGTGCATTGAGTGTTGCTTCGTTGCCGTTGAGCTGCTCTCTTTCTGTGTCGGTGATGTTATCGCCGTCTGTGAGAGCCTTGATATCAGCAAGAAGCTTTTCAATATCAGCCTTATCTGCACTTGTTACTGTTGCTTCGTCATAAGCATTTGTTGCATCATTGATGCGGTTGATTTCTGCAACAGTTTCATCAATTTTTGCGATGAGCTTGTCGCAGGTTTCGTCTGCACCTTCAAGGAGTGTTCTTTCGTCTGCGGTGATATTCTGTGTATCAAGGAGAGCCTTGATATCTGCAATAAGCTGCTCAATATCAGCCTTGTCGCTTGACTTTACGCTTTCAAACACATACTTGTCAACTGCTTCGATAATACGCTTGATTTCGTCGCTGATAGCTGTGAGTTTATCAATCAGACCGAGAACCTTATCGTGAGCCGCCTGAAGATTTTCTTTTTCTTCT
>JAZQEE010000027.1:0-3751 GCA_045538815.1 Acutalibacteraceae bacterium | reverse complement strand
GCAGTTTTTATCAGGTTATTTTTCGTTCAGACAAAATGATAAAAATCCCGCAATACTTGATGTATTACGGGATTTTTTCGTGAAGTATTAACGGAAAAGAACCGATAAAAACCTTAACTTCCTTATGAAAGGTCGCCCAAGACAGTCCCTTTATTGTTTGCTCAATTCAATTTCAACTGATTCATACATATTGTTTCCGTTATTTCCCGTGAATGTCATTACATTATCATTCCATTCAACAGAATAGTTTTCTGCCGAGATTACTCTGTAGCCGTCATCGGTGCCAATGCTTCCTTTTTCAGTTACAAGAAAAGCATTCTTTCTTTCATAAAAATTAACTCCGCCGCCAAGAAGAAATGCCCATTCCTCTGCAATAACCGAATATTTCCCGTCAGGAGAATTAAAGGTGTAATATTTGTTGTCGGCGGCGAAAAAGCTGAGAAATAATGTGTAATAAAGAATCCCTGCAATTATTACAATTCTTATGACAGTGGTTATTATAATGTGTTTCTCTCTTATCGGAAAGAAAGCTGCAATAGCAGAAACCGCAAGGCATATGCAGGAGCAAATCAGGCAGACACCAATCAGTCCGTCGCCGTTCAGATTGCCCGCAAGGAAGCTGTATTCTGAGTTTTCTTCAAATAGTTTAACCGCCGCCGTCAAGAGAATAAAGAATACAGACAGTGCAGCAGTTACGATTTTGGCTTTTTTCATTTTTATCACCGTCCGATATTATGCTATCAGGAAACTTTTTCTGATTTGTTAATTCAATGTAAAAATCAGGTTACAAATCGGAAACAATACAATTTAAAACTGCATATAATGTATCGGGTGATTTATTTGAAGCGAAGGCGGTTTTATCGGCGCAGAAGTCCGGCTGTGTTCAGAGTTATCTGTGCCGTTATTTTGTTTTTGACGGCATTTCTTTTGCTTGATGCAAAAATCCGACCGTCGGTTTATGAGCTTGCCGCTGTTGAAGCGTACCGTGTTGCAACCGAAAAAATCAATTCTGCAGTTGAAGAGAAGCTTACGGAAAACACCCTCAGTTATAAGGATATTGTTTCAATAAGCTATGCCGATAACAACAGCGTGACGGGTATAACAACTGATGTTGTAAAGCTTAATCTGTTCAAGTCAGGGATAACCCGTGCGGTTGACGAAGCGTTTCGGGGGAGCCGCAAAACCGATGTTTCCGTTTCTCTCGGCACGGCATCGGGGCTTGTTTTTCTCTCAGGCTGCGGACCCTATATTGATGTTGCGGTTGCAATGAATTCATCAACTGTTTCGGATTTTGAAAATGTTTTTGTTTCTGCAGGGGTTAATCAGACTCAGCACAGTGTTATGCTTAATATAACCTCAACGGTTATTCTGACAACTGCGGGTCGGAGTGTCACCAAAACGGTTGAAACCTCATTCTGCGTTGCTCAGACAGTCATTGTCGGCAGTGTGCCCGATGTTATGGTTCAAAAATAAAAATCATTGATTTTGATGATTATAGTTGGTATAATAAAATGAAAAATAATTTTAAGGAAGATAAAATTATGCAATTTGAAGCCGCAAAAACAAGAGCAGAAGAGCTGCGCAATGAGCTTAATTACCACAGCCATAAATACTATGTTGAAGATAATCCCGAGATAGGGGATTATGAATATGATATGCTGCAGAGAGAGCTTGCCGCAATCGAAAAGGAGTATCCCGAGCTTATAACTCCCGATTCGCCGACTCAGCGTGTCGGCGGCAGTGCAGAGGGAATGTTTGAGCCAGTAACTCATACGGTTCCTCTTGAGAGTCTGCAGGATGCATTCAGTCTCGAAGAGGTAAGGGCTTTTGATGCAAGGGTAAAAGAAATGTTTCCCGATGCCGAATATGTTGTTGAACCGAAAATTGACGGCCTTTCCGTTGCGCTCGAGTATGAAAACGGTGTTTTTGTGAGAGGTTCAACGAGGGGCGACGGTGTTGTCGGCGAAGATGTAACCGCAAACCTCAGAACAGTCAATTCAATTCCTCTCAGACTTAAAACCGATGTTGAGCGAATTGAAGTCAGAGGCGAGGTTTATATGCCTAAAAAAGTTTTTGCTTCGCTTGTTGAAGAGCAGGAGCAGAATGGCGAAAAAACCTTCAAGAATCCCAGAAATGCTGCGGCAGGCTCGCTTCGTCAGAAGAATCCTCAGATTACGGCAACAAGAAATCTCGATATTTTTGTTTTCAATATTCAGCAGTACAGCGGCAATGAAATAACTGGTCATAAGCAGTCAATTGATTTTCTTAAAACGCTCGGCTTTAAAACCGTTCCGTTTTATAACAAGTTTTCGAGCATTGAAGATGTTATTTCCGAGCTTGCAAGAATCGGAGAAATCCGTTCTTCTCTTCCGTTTGATATTGACGGCGCAGTTATCAAAACCGATTCGTTTGCCCAGCGTGCCGAAATAGGAAGCACCGCCAAATTTCCCAGATGGGCGCTTGCATTCAAATATCCGCCCGAAGAAAAGGAAACAACCGTTGTTGATATCGAAGTTGCAGTCGGCAGAACGGGCGTTCTGACTCCTACAGCTGTTTTTGAGCCCGTGCTTGTTGCGGGTTCAACTGTATCAAGAGCAACTCTTCATAATCAGGATTTTATTGATGAAAAGGATATCCGACTTGGTGACAGAGTCATTATCCGCAAGGCAGGTGACATCATTCCTGAGGTTATCAGGGTTGTCAGCCATAAGGAAAAAAGCGAAAGATTTGAGCTTCCGAAAGTCTGCCCGTCATGCGGCGCAGCGGTTATAAGAGAAGAGGATGAAGCGGCGGTAAGATGCGTGAATCCCGAATGTCCCGCACAGCTTCTTCGCAATCTTATCCATTTCTGTTCAAGAGATGCAATGGATATTGAGGGTATGGGCGATGCTGTTCTTGAAAAGCTTGTCAATGCACACATGCTTTCAAAGGCGAGCGAAATATATACCCTGAAAAAAGAAGATTTCATGACTCTTGAAGGCTTCAAGGATAAATCATCGGAAAACCTTGTGTCGGCAATTGAAAAGTCAAAGTCAAATGATTTGTCAAAGCTTGTGTTTGCGCTCGGCATCCGCCATGTAGGTCAGAAGGCGGGCAAAATTCTCGCTGATCATTTCGGAAGCATGCAGGCGCTTATGAATGCAACTCTTGAAGAACTGACATCAATTGAAGGCTTCGGCGGAATAATGGCAAAGAGCGTTGCTGATTTCTTTTCGCTTGAACAGTCAAAGCGGGAGATCGAAGCGCTTGAAGCATACGGTGTCAATATGAACTCTCAGAAAGAAAAGATTGATAACCGTTTTGAGGGTAAAACCTTTGTTCTGACAGGCACTTTGCCGACCTATTCGAGAAATGAAGCAAGTGAGCTTATCGAAAAATTCGGCGGTAAAACAGCTTCTTCCGTTTCAAAGAAAACAAGCTATGTGCTTGCAGGAGAAGAGGCAGGCAGTAAGCTTGTCAAAGCGCAGTCGCTCGGAATAACAATCATTTCCGAAGAAGAATTCAATGAAATGATAAAATAAAACCATTTTATCAGAAAAAGAACAAAACCACTTCATCAAAAGCCTTTACGGCAAGAAATGAAGTGGTTTTTTGTTATCTTATACTTTTCGAAACAATAATTCCATATGTCTGAAATACAATATCTCACGCACAGTCGGGCATTTTTCTCTTTGCCATACGAGAGTATGCCTGCAGAGAAGAAATTCCCGACTGCACGCAACCTATTGCATTTCAGATGCGAAGCAGTTTT
>JAZQEE010000026.1:0-130551 GCA_045538815.1 Acutalibacteraceae bacterium | reverse complement strand
GCTTACGCTGCATTCTGCAACGTAGAGGCGGCTTACGTCCATATTGTTGTTGTTTTCAGCATTTGCGATAGCTGATTTTAAAAGCTTCATCAAGGGTTCACACGCGGCCTTGGGCGTGTACTTGAGAATAGCCATTGCCTTGTCTGCGGGCTGATTGCGGATTAAGTCAAGCACAATCTGAACCTTACGAGGCGCAATACGGATATAAGTTGCTTTTGCTGTTGCAACTGCCATATCTGACATTGTTAATACACTCCTTTCGCCGATTATTTACCGTTATTTGATGTCTTTGAACCTGCATGACCCTTAAAGGTTCTTGTAGGTGCAAATTCGCCGAGTTTATGACCAACCATATCCTCTGTTACATATACAGGAACGTGCTTACGTCCGTCGTGAACAGCAAATGTGTGGCCGACAAAGTCGGGGAAGATTGTGGAGGCACGGCTCCAGGTCTTGAGAACCTGCTTTTCGCCGTTCTCGTTCATCTTCTGAACTCTTTCGAGCAGTTTAGGCTGCACAAAGGGTCCTTTTTTAACGCTTCTGCCCATTATTATCTGCTCCTTTCACTTACTTGTCGTTACGACGCTTTATGATAAGCTTGTCGGACTTCTTCTTGGTGTTTCTGGTCTTGTATCCGAGAGCGGGCTTGCCCCAAGGAGTAACAGGACCGGGTCTGCCGATGGGTGCTCTGCCTTCACCACCACCGTGGGGGTGATCGCAGGGGTTCATAACTGAACCGCGGACTGTGGGTCTCCAGCCCATGTGACGCTTGCGACCGGCTTTACCGATCTTAACGTTTTCATGGTCAAGGTTACCTACCTGGCCGATTGTTGCCATGCAGCCAACGGGAACGTTGCGAAGCTCGCCTGAGGGGAGACGAAGAAGTGCATAAGCGCCTTCCTTAGCCATAAGCTGAGCGGAGTTACCTGCTGCTCTTGCAAGCTGGCCGCCTCTGCCGGGATAGAGCTCAACGTTGTGAACAACAGTACCAACAGGGATGCTGGTGAGGGGAAGTGCGTTACCGGGCTTGATGTCAGCGCCGGGGCCTGCAACAACCTTATCGCCAACCTTGAGGCCTGCGGGCTGAAGAATGTATCTCTTCTCGCCATCTTCATACTGAAGAAGAGCAATGAATGCTGAGCGGTTGGGATCGTATTCTACAGTTGCTACTGTTGCGGGGATATCAAACTTATCTCTCTTGAAGTCGATAACACGATACTTTGTGCGTACGCCGCCACCTCTGTGACGAACGGTGATTCTTCCGTAGCTGTTGCGTCCGCTGTTCTTCTTGAGTGAAACAAGAAGGCTTCTTTCGGGTGCAACCTTTGAGAGCTCGGAATAATCTGTAACCGACATATTACGTCTTGCGTTTGTTGTCGGCTTGTAAAACTTAATAGACATTTTTTACACTCTCCTTATAGCGGCTTTGCGGAGCAATGTCGCTCTCCATACTTTACCGCCGGATTTAATAGGGTTTATCTTATAAGATTACATCATTCCGTCAAAGAACTCGATGGGCTTGGAGTCCTCTGTGATTGTAACGATAGCCTTTTTGCTTGAAGCGGTAAGACCTTCAAAACGGCCGTATCTTCTGAGCTTGCCGTTAACGTTGATGGTGTTAACCTTGCTTACCTTAACTTCGAAAAGCTTTTCAACTGCCTTAGCAATTTCAATTTTATTTGCATCCTTAGCAACCTCGAAGGTGTACTTACGGTCTGCAATGCCGTCCATGCTGTTTTCAGTGATGATGGGACGGAGGATAATATCCTGTGCTAACTTGCTCATGCGTAAACCTCCTCGATCTTGCTTACGGCATCCTTGAGAACTACGATTGTGTCGCAGTTGAGAATGTCATAAACGTTAAGTGTGCCGACAAGAGTGGTCTTTACGCCAGCGATGTTGCGTGCTGAGCGATAAACGATGTCATTCTTCTCAGGAAGAACGAAGAGAACCTTCTTGCCTGTTTCAAGTGCGTTAACAACCTTAACCATTTCCTTTGTCTTGATTGACTCAAGGGTGAGGCTGTCAAGAACGATAAGCTCGTTATCAGCAACCTTAGCTGAGAGAGCTGACTTCATAGCGAGTCTTCTTACCTTCTTGTTTACGTCCTTGTGATAGTCACGGGGCTTGGGTCCGTGAGCAATACCGCCGTGATACCACTGGGGAGCTCTTGTTGAACCCTGTCTTGCACGGCCTGTGCCCTTCTGTCTCCAGGGCTTCTTGCCGCCGCCGCTAACTTCTGCTCTTGTAAGAGTAGACTGTGTGCCCTGACGCTGATTTGCCAGATAGCTTACTACGCAAAGATGCATAGCAGGAATGCTGGGCTCAATTCCGAAAACGCTTTCTGCAAGCTCGATATCGGAAAGCTTCTTACCTGTCATGTCGAAAACTGATACTTTAGGCATTCTTTTCTACTCCTTTCTTATGCTTTCTTAACTGAATCGCGGATAACAACGATGCCGCCCTTGGGGCCGGGGATGGCGCCCTTGATAGCAAGCAGATTGTTTTCTGCGTCAATCTTAGCAACGCTAAGATTCTGAATAGTTACTCTCTCGCAACCAAGGTGGCCTGCAAGCTTCTTGCCCTTGAATACTCTTGAGGGATCGGAGCAAGCGCCGAGTGAACCTGCATGTCTTGCAACAGGACCTGTACCGTGGGATTCCTTAAGTCTTGAGAAATTCCATCTCTTGATTGAACCGGCAGTACCCTTACCCTTGCTTGTGCCGACAACGTCTACCTTGTCGCCAACTGCGAAGATGTCTGCCTTGATTGTGTCGCCCACATTGATGCTTGCCATGTCAGCAAGCTTGAACTCCTTGAGAGTCTTCTTGGGAGCAACGTCAGCCTTCTTGAAGTGACCCATCATAGGCTTGTTCACACGCTGAACCTTTACATCGCCGAAGCCAAGCTGAACTGCTTCATAACCGTCGTTCTCGATTGTCTTCTTCATAACAACGTTGCAGGGACCTGCTTCAACTACTGTTACGGGAATTACATTTCCCTTCTCATCGAAAATCTGTGTCATACCGATTTTCTTACCGATGATTGCTTTCTGCATATTATGCTTTCCTCCTTTAGGTTATTGGTTGACTTTCGCCAACATGACCTGCATTTGTTGAAATTAAAGTTTGATTTCGATTTCAACGCCTGCGGGAAGCTCAAGACCTGTCAGAGCTTCAACTGTCTTTGCTGAAGGTCTGATAATGTCGATAAGCCTTTTGTGTGTTCTCTGCTCAAACTGCTCGCGGCTGTCCTTATACTTGTGAACTGCGCGAAGGATTGTTACAACTTCCTTCTCTGTGGGAAGGGGAACGGGACCCGAAACCTGAGCGCCTGTTCTCTTAGCTGTTTCAACAATCTTCTCAGCTGCCTTGTCCACAACGCTGTGGTCATAGCCCTTGAGTCTGATTCTGATTTTTCCCTTAACTGCCATCTGGAACGCCTCCTTAAAAATTTGGCGGGCTGTGAATTGCAAATTCGTGAAAACCGACCCGGGTGTTTCAACCCGTCCGATTTAAAAACCGGAAAAACATATTTCCGGGAAAGCTTTCGCTTATTTGCACATGGGTATCCCACAAAGAGTCGCCCGGGAATGGCAAACTCCGTGAAAGGACACAATTCGCCCGGTTTAAAATCGGACATACTCCGCAGAAATTTCCCGCTTCAGAGAGCGGCCACCTCCTGCATCAACGCATATCTGCCTGGCTTACGGCACTGTTTACGGGCATAATTAGCCCTTAGTCCGCAAGCGTGCTCAATTATAATAACACAGCACTTTGTCAATGTCAATACTTTTTTTGAAAAAATTTTCGCTTTCTGAAGCCCCGAAACCCAACAGCATCAAGGGTTTTGACGCTTTAGTGTGTTGAATTGATGTCCGCCGCAAAACACTATATATAAAATGTATATATAATATAACGTACCCACCACAAGATAATGTGGTCAAAAAAATATTTTCACGGAATATATAGATTTGCTTTTTTTTCGTTTTTTTTCGTGATTTAATTTAAAAAATTAACATATAGTATGTTGATAGCGAAAAATTTTTATGATAGAATATAAAAAAATCCAAAAAAGGAGTATTTTTATGATAGGTCTCGGCAAATGGGCATGCAATGTAAACTCAATGTTTTTCTCAGGCGAAGTAAAATTCACCATCAGTGACAATGACGGCGAGTACGATTTCGCAATTGAAATTCCTGGAGTTGACCTTCCTGATTTCACGGTCAACAGTGTTGAAGAGGACGGCGACACTCTCACCATCAGCGCAGGCACTTCTCTTCTTCCCGGTAAGGAGGCAGAGGTTGTTATCAATTTCGATGAGGATGTCTTTGACGGTTTCCTCAAGGTGCCCTTCATCGGCAAGGTCAAGTTCAAGGACGGACACAAAATCGAAGAATAAGAAAAGCAATAAAAGCTGTGCAGACGCACAGCTTTCTTTTTGTCCGAAAAAGAAAAAGCGCATCGCCAAGGGCGACCTTTCGTAAGGAATTTAAGCCTTTAAAAGGCTGTTCTGGCATATAACTGCGTTAAAAATGCTCGAAATCCGGTAAGGATTTCTGCGCTTTTTGCCTTGTTCTATACCCAAAATATCTCTTTTTAAGGTGCAAGGCAGTTTTTATCAGGTGATTTTTCGTTCAGACAAAATGACAAAAATCCCGCAATACTTAATGTATTACGGGATTTTTTCGTGAAGTATTAACGGAAAAGAACCGATAAAAACCTTAACTTCCTTATGAAATGTCGCCCAAACGATGCGCCGTTTTTCTTAATATACGATGTTTGTGAATTCGCCTGTTGTCTTAGCTGAACCTGAGCCGTTAACCTTACCAACAAGGATCTTGAGCTGAAGTGATGCAGCGAAATCATACTTATAGGTGATAGCAGTGATCTTGCCTTCTGCTACTGTAACTGTAACCTTGATGTTTGTGTAGTCAACATCTGTGCTGTTAAGAGTAACAAGGCTGCCTGCTGCGTCTTTGATGCCTTCGTCAACTTCTTCGTGTGTGATGAAGTCGTTGGTGAATCTTGAGATGGGAGTTGCATTTGTCTTCTTGGGGTTGGAAGCGTTTGCAAGGGTGAAGCTGTAAACGCCGTCTGCATAGCTGAAGTTCTGAAGGTCAGCTTCTGTAAGCTTTGCAGCCTTGAGCTGATAATCATCATCGGGCTCATCTTTGGGGAAGGTGCCGGTCTTTGTACCAACACCGAGGAAACCGCCTACAACTGAATTGAGGTCGGAATTTTCGTCGATCATCTTGATAACTTTGTTAAGAGCATCTGTCATGTTGCCGACATCGATGGGGTTAACAAATTTGCAGTTTCTGTTGTACTTGTAGGAACCCTTTGCTGCCTTTGCTGTTTCAGCATTAAAGAAAGTAACGAAATCAGCCTTTGTCATTTCGCCTGCGGGAGCTGCAGTTGTTTCTTCAGCTGCTGTTGTTGTTTCGCCAGCAACAGTTGTTTCTTCAGCTGCTGTTGTCTCTTCAGCTGCTGTTGTTTCTTCTGCTACGGTTGTTTCTTCTGCTACGGTTGTTTCGGGAGCTGCTGTGGTTGTTTCGCTGTCTGTGTTTCCGCCGCAAGCTGCGAATGCGAAGAGCATTGAGCAAGCGAGGAGAACTGCAAGAATCTTTTTCATTGATTTCTTCCTCCTGAATAGAGTTATAATTTTGCAGACTTCGTCTGCTTTACACTTATAATAAAAATACAACATAACACAGTTTTTGTCAAGTACACTTTTATATATTATCCTGTAGATTTTATCGCAATTGCGTGATATAATGTCATAAGAATACAGATTTTAGGAGTTTTTTATGACCGATAAGGATTTTATGACTCTTGCAATCGAACAGGCGAAGCTTTCTGCGGCGGAGCTTGAAGTGCCCGTCGGAGCGGTAATCATCCGCAACGGCGAGGTTGTTTCCGTCGGAAGAAACAGGCGTGAACTCGGCAAAAACGCCCTTGCTCACGCAGAAATCGAAGCAATTGACCTCGCCTGTAAAAAGCTCGGCGGCTGGCGGCTGTGGGAATGCGAAATGTTCGTGACTCTCGAACCCTGCCCGATGTGTACGGGCGCAATAATCAACTCCCGTCTGCGCCGTGTTGTTTTCGGTGCATCGGATTACAAGGCGGGCTCTTGCGGATCGGTTATCAATCTTTTCGAGCTTCCCTATAATCATAAGCCTGAGCTTGTCAGCGGCTTCATGGCTGAGGAATGTTCGGCACTGCTGACCGATTTTTTTTCAAATCTGCGTAAAATGAAGAACGAAAAATAAAGGAGACTGCCATGAGCGGCGATACAATATTTTTTATCTGCGAGTTTGTCGGAACAATTGCCTTCGCAATCTCGGGTGTTATTACTTCAATTGAAAAAAAGCTTGATATTTTCGGCGCACTCGTTCTCGGAACGGTGACGGCGGTCGGCGGCGGTATTCTCAGAGATGTTATTCTCGGCTATCTTCCCCCTGCCGCTTTCAGAAACCCCGTTTATGCCGTTACCGCAATTATCACTTCGCTTCTTGTTTTTGTTCTTGCATACTTTCTTGGCGCAAGAATCAAATCTCATTTCGATATATACAGTCAGGTCATCAACATATTCGACTCAATCGGTCTTGCGGTTTTCGTTGTCACGGGTGTTAACAGCGCAATCGCCTGCGGTTTCGGCGAAAATGCTTTCCTTACAATTTTTGTTGCAACGCTGACGGGCATCGGAGGCGGCGTGCTCCGTGACATGATGGCAGGCAGAGTTCCCGTAATTCTGCGAAAAAGAGTCTATGCTCTCGCCGCAATAATCGGCGCTGTTGTTTATCATCAGATTGTTTTTCACAATCTTCTTCCGCAGAACATTGCGGTTATCGTCGGTGCGGGTCTGGTGCTTCTCATCAGAATTCTTGCAACGGTTTTCCGTTGGAATTTACCCACGGTTAAAAATCTTGACAATTGAGACGGGCTTTGCCCGTCTTTTGTTTTGCGTCGCAGACCCTTCTTTCCGAATTGATTTCCCCCGTTGCTTCCTTTGACATCAGCCACAGCGCAAAAATATTCGGCACTGCCATAAGTCCGTTTAGGGTGTCGGAAACCGTCCACACTGCATCAAGCTTTATCAGACAGCCTGCAAACGCCGCCGCTATGTATATTACATTATACATTTTGCCGCCCTTTGCGCCGAAGAGATATTCCGTGCCGCTTCTGCCGTAAAAAGACCATGCAACAAGGGTCGAAAATGCAAAAAGACATATGCAGACATTGAGGAACACTCCTCCCGCCCTGCCCATAACACTTTCAAAAACAGCTGAGCACAGTGCAACGCCGTTGAGGTTTGTTTGCGGGCTCCATACTCCGCTGACGAGAATGGCGGCAGCGGTGACGGTACACATAAAAACGGTATCTATAAAGACCTCGACTATCCCCCACATTCCCTGCTTTGCGGGGCTGTCGCAATCGGCGCAGGAATGAATAACTGCGCTGCTTCCGAGACCCGCTTCGTTGGAAAAAACACCCCTTGAAACTCCGTATCTTATCGCTTTCGCCATGCCGAAGCCGCTTACGGCTTTTATTGTAAATGCTTCTTTAAAAATCAGCCTTATGCTTGGCAGCAGATTTTCAATGTTTGCACCTATAACGGCAAAGCAGGCGGCGATGAATGCCAGAGACAGCACGGGAATCAGCTTCTGAGTAAGCGAAGATATTCTTTCGAGTCCGCCCGTTACGGCAATTGCAAGCGGTACGCAGACAATAACCGCAGTTGCAATCGGCGGAATACCCATATCCGAAAGCCCCGCCGCAACGGAATTTGACTGAGTCATGTTGCCCATTCCGAGCGAAGCGCCCGTCAGAAGCACGGCATATGCGCCTGCAAGACCCTTCATCCCGAGTCCCCTCTCAATATAATACATCGGTCCGCCCGCCCAATTTCCTTCTTTGTTTCGGACTCTGTATTTTATTCCGAGAATGTTTTCACAGCAGCAGGTCATCATTCCGAGAACGGCTGAAATCCACATCCAGAAAACCGCACCGGGTCCGCCTGAGCATAGAGCGGTTGCAACGCCGATGATATTTCCCGTACCCAGACAAGCTGCAAGAGCCGAGGTCAGCGCCCCGAGCTGAGAAACCGAACCTTTTTCCGCTTTTCTCTTTTCTTTATCGGCAACGGTGAAAAGCGTTGATTTCATCCATTTTTTTGCTCCGAAAATCTGAAAAAATCCCGATTTTGCAGAAAGAAAAAAACCTGTCCCGAGGAACACAGCCAGCATAGGCGGACCCCAGACAAAAGCACTGATTGCAGAATTGATCTGATTCAGCATAATATCACCTGAATAAAAAAAGTTCTCCCATACATTAGTATGAGAGAACTTCGCTTTTATTACAAAATCAATTCGATACAACCTCGAATCCGTTTGTGCGTGCAAATTCAATTGCGTTCTTTGCATCGGGAGTAACATAGAACTTTGCCTGCTGACATGCGTTGAATGCAAACGGCTCAAAGGTTGCGGGGTCGCCTCTGAAGGTAACAACTCTGAGCTTTTCGCAATAGTAGAATGCGTTTTCCTTAATTGTTTCAACGCCTGATGAAATGTCAACCTGAATGAGGTTATGGCATTCCGAGAAAGCGTTTGCTCCGATTGTTTTGAGGTTCTTCGAATAGTGGGTGAACATCTTTTTGACGGAGCTGCCCGCAAACGCTCTTTCTTCGATTTCAAGAAGAGTTTCGGGAGCATAAACAACGGTAATATTCTGTGCGCCTGCAAAAGCTTCGGTGCCGATAACGGTAACGGTCATGTCGCCGAGAGTTGCAGGAATTTCAAGGCTGACAACAGCGTCAGTCTTATTGAATTTTGTTATTTTTGCGGTGTTATCCTCAAGCGCAATGTAGCTGTAATCGCCTTCAGTCATTTCTTTGGGAGCCTTGTCACCGCAAGCGGCAAAAAGGGTAAGAACCGTTGCAAGAACAAGCAAAACCGACAATAATTTTTTCATTTAAAACACTCCTTATCATAATCCTGCTTTATCGCAGTTTTCAAGATGTTCGCTCCATGTTGAAGCGTAATAATAATTTGCATCGCTGTCAGTTACGAAATAATAATAGTCAGTATCCTCGGGATAAAGCGCCGCATTTATCGCATCCATTCCCGGATTCGTTATCGGACCTTCGGGCAAGCCCTCGCAGTTATAGGTGTTATAAAGGTCGATAAAGCCTTCATATTCTGCCTCTTCAAAGTAGGGCTTCACATAATCCTTAAGATAGAAGGTTGCCACATCGCACTGAAGCCTCGGAAAACTTGCGCTTTCAAGACGGTTATGAATTACCGATGAAACCTTTCCCATTTCGGCGGGATTACCTGCCTCCTCCTGAATGATTGAAGCAAGTGTCAGAATTTCATCAACGGTATATCCCAGCTCATCGCAACGGGCTCTGACTGACTCATCAAGCTTGATTTCGCTGTTTTTCAGAAATCTTTTCAGCGCTGAGCGTGCGCTTTCGCCTCTGTAAAACTCATAGGTATCAGGAAAAACATAACCCTCAAAAAGAAACGGTCTGTTTTCGCCGTCGGAGATTTCAAAGCCGAAGCCCTCGAGCACCGTCGGGTCATCTGCCGCCGCCATAAACTCAGCCGCTGAGCAGACTCCGTTTTCTTCAAGAAGCTGCGCCGCCTGACTGACTGCCGTTCCCTCGGGGAAGGTTACCCTGACAACATTTGAGGTTGTTTCGGGCGGATCAGTGGTTGTCGGTGGCTCGGGTGATTCAACCGAGCAGCCGCAGAGCATAAGCAAGAAAGCAAAGCAAGCGGCAATACATCTTATTCTTTTCATTATCTCTTTTCTCATGGAATTTATATTAACACATAATGCGCCGAAAATCAAGACTTAGAGTGACGGGAGCAGGAAGGCTGACGCCTTTCAATCCTGAAACGCCAATAAGCGTTAAAAAGACTCGCTTTCAGGCATAGTTTGGTTTGCTTCCGTCACTCTACATCCAAAACAGCCTGTCACCGTCGGAATGCAATAAATGGGAAATGTCATTCTGCAGGGCAAGCTTGTTTTCTTTTCCGTTTTCACGGAAGTTAATTTTGGTTATCGAAGCGTTATAAACGCAGAATTTAACATCCTTTATTTTAAGCGCCGCACGGATTAAAAACTGAATAAATTCTCCGTGGGAAACAAGCGCAACGCTCTTCCCTCCGTGCCTTTCTCTGAGCATTTTTATCAGCTTTTCCGCTCTTTCGGCGCACGCCTCATCGCTTTCTGAAACAAGCGAAAATCCGTTGACATCAACGGAAACATCCTTTTCTGCAAGCTCATTCAGAATGCTTATATCCATATTCAGCGCCTGAGCGGTCTGCCTTGCACGCAAAAGCGGACTTGAATAAAGAAAATCGGGTTTGTTCTGCACAAAACGCCTGCTCAGCGCATCAACCTGCTCCTCGCCGTGAGGCGACAAGGGCGGATTTATTCTGTCAAATTCTTCGTCCGTATCAATATTTCCGAGACTTTCGGCATGACGGATTAAATAAAGCCGAAAACAAACATCGTCATTGCGCATATTTTTCTCCTTAACAATTATTACGCGACTGCGGCACACCCTTACCGTCAAAGTCGCCGACCACTGTAAGAAAGAAAAAGCCGAGGCCGGACAGCCTCGGATTTTTCTCGTATAAAACGGGGGGGACAAAAGATGGTAGTGTTCAAATTATTTAGAAGCCTGCTTGGAATACTTCATGAGATAAACAACTCTCATGAGTGCGCTCTCTACAGGATTGATTGCCTTCGCCTTGCCGAATACCTTCGAGCCGAGAAGCGTAAGGCTCTGTTTGCTCATAATCATGTCAACTGCCTGTGCATCGCCTTCATCTGAACCGCAGCAAAGTGCGCCCTGATTTTTGAGAAGCACAGCATTCTTACCCTTGATTGCTTTTGCAGCCTTCTTGGGCTCGACACATTTGACTTTTGTGCCGCAAATCTGAGCAAAGTCATCAAGCAGAGGCTTTACGGTTTTGCCGAGTCTTGAAACGGCAACAACCTCGCTCGATGCGTTATGAATTATATTGTTGAAATCGGGTCTTGCAAGGTAGATATCACGGTGGATATCTGCTGTTGAGGCAAGAGCGCTTTCTGCCTGACCCGACTTGAGATCCATTGAAACTTCGGAGCCGTCAGCCTCGTTTACAAATACGATTTTGCCGTTCTCTCTGTCGCAGTTGCTATTATACAACATTGATTTTTCAATTTCAACAGTTTTTTCGGATTTTGTAAGCTTATTTGCAATTTCTGTACAGAAATCATCAAGATTGTCTGCTTTTAATCCGAGCTTTGCTTTTGCATTTTCGAGGATATAGTCCTTGCAGACCTGCTCAAGCGAATTTGCAACCTGGAAAGCCTCTTCGCTGTCCTTGCCGAAGCAAAGTGCGCCATGATGAGCCATAATAACAGCCTTTGAGGGGCTGAGCTTAAGAGCTGCAGTAACGCCCTTGCGAAGCTTCTTTGTTCCGGGAAGTCCGTAAGAACCGAGAAGGATTCTATCGCCGATAAGCTTTGCGGCCTCACCTGTCACCTTGTCGATACCGCTTGAAAGAGCGCTGACAACAGAGGCGATTTTCTGATGAGTATGAATAACAAAGCCTGCATCGGGATACTGCTTATATACCTCAGCGTGAATACCCTTTTCTGAAGAGGGCTTGACATTGCCGCCCCACTCAAGAGTTTCGATTGCAACCTCAACGATATCGTCGGGAGTCAGACCGATATAGGGCTTGCCGCTGGGAGTGATAACAAAAGTCTTATCGTCAACACGGCAGCTTACGTTGCCCCATGTTCTTGCGATAAGACCTGTTTCAACAAGTCTTTCGCCTGCTTCGATAACAAGCTGTTTAGCGGTTAAAATATCCATAATATTTTTCCTTTCGGATAGTATTATCATCGTGCATTGATTGTCGAGAAGGGAAGCTGAATGCCGTTTTCTACGACCGAAGGCGTACAAAGGTACGTCGATAGGAGAAAAAACGGCAAATAAACAAAATATATTCTGCGGGCGATTCGTGAATCGCCCTTACACTTTTTGTTTATGCTTCAGCGACTTTATCGGCAATCAATTATTTTTCAAGGCAAACGATGTTCTCAAATACTCTGTCAAATGCTGCAACTGCGTCATCAATCATTTCTTCAGTGTATGCTGCACTTGTGTAGAGACGGCTGCCTGCAAGAGTTACAAGGCCTTCTGCCATGTAAGCTGCGCCCATGTGAGTCATTTCCTTCTTGCGAGCCGATGTTGCATCGAGAACGCCGGGAATGCCCCAAGGCTTCTTCCAGTTGATTGAGAAGTTAAGAGTACCTACTGTTTCAAGATGGCAGATTGAGCCCTGGTTGAATGCAACGAAGGGAAGGTTTCTCTTCTTGATGATTTCCTGAAGACCTGCAGTAAGTCTGTCACCCATAAGAGCTGCCTTGTAGCAAGCGTCTGCTTTTTCCATTTCCTCGAGCATTGTGTAACCTGCTACACAGCTGAGGGGGTTAGCTGACATTGTGCCGCCGCAGAAAGCCTTCTTGATCTTCTTGCCTGTATCGTCAAGGCCTGCGCCGAGATACTTCATGTATTCCTTCTTGCCGCCGAGACCGCCCGCACCGGGGTAGCCGCCTGCCATAACCTTACCGAATACGGTGAGGTCGGGTGAAACGCCGAAGTAGCCCTGAGCACCGCTCATGCTTACACGGAATGCGGTAACAACTTCGTCAAAGATAAGAAGTGCGCCGTACTTGCGGCAGAGGGTTTCAACGCCCTTGCAGAAATCCTTATCAACGGGTCTTGTTCCGCTTTCGGGACCAACGGGCTCAAGCATAACAGCAGCTGTGCCACCCTTGAGTCTGTTTGCCTTGAGCTTTCTTTCAAGGTCATTGAGATCGTTGGGGAAGAATTCTTCTGTATCCTTGAAGCAGAACAGAGGAACACCTGTTGCCTGAGTCCACTTTGAACCGGGAACACGGATACCGTAGCCGAGCTGATCTGACCAGCCGTGGTATGCGCCGCCCATCTTAAGGATCTTCTTCTTGCCTGTTGCAAGACGAGCAACACGGATAGCTGTCATACATGCTTCTGTACCTGAACCGAGCATACGGAACATGTCAACATTGGGAATAAGCTCAGCAATCTTCTTGCCGAGTTTATATTCATATTCATGGAAGAGACCTGTTGAAGGTCCGCAGGTGTTGAGAAGCTCAATAACCTTCTCACGAACTGCGGGAGGATTGCTTCCGAGAACGGTGGGACCGCCTGCCTGAAGGAAGTCATAGTATTTGTTGCCGTCGATATCATAAAGATATGCGCCCTCAGCCTTTGTGAAAACGAGGGGGAACGGATAGTTGAAAGCAAGGTTGTGCTGAACGCCGCCGGGGATGATTGTCTTTGCTTCTTCAATCATCTTCTTTGATGTTGCGCACTTCTTATCAAAATAATTCTCTTCATAATTCTTGAGAGCTGCGGGGCTGATAGAATGAATAGGCTTTTTGATAAGATCATCAAGCTGCTTCTGGACAGCTCTGGCATCGGGGTAAGTAATAATACCGTGGTTTGACATTTTATATCCTCCCTTTTTAAGCGGAATGTGCCGCTTAGAAATATTTTACTCTAAAATTATATCATAAGAAATTTTTATAATCAAGATACAAACTGCGATAAAATCATCCATATTTGTAACATTGCCGTTAAAATTCTCATTCCAGACCGAGTTTTTTTGCCATTTCGGCAGTTTTGAGTTCGAGAAGCTTTGATACGCCCTCTTCCTGCATGGTTACGCCGTAGAGCATATCGGCTTCTTCCATTGTGCCTCGTCTGTGGGTAATGAGAATAAACTGGGTGTTGCTCGTCATGTTGCGCACATAAGATGCGTAACGGGTAACATTAACATCGTCAAGCGCCGCCTCAACCTCGTCAAAGATACAGAACGGTGCGGGAGTGACCTTAAGAATTGCAAAAAGAAGCGCAATTGCGGCAAGACCCTTTTCGCCGCCCGAGAGAAGGTCGATATTCTGAACATTCTTTCCGGGGGGCTGAACCCTGATATTGATGTTGCATTCAAGAACATCCTGCGGGTCATCAAGCACAAGCTCAGCCTTACCGCCGTCAAACAAGTCACGGAAGGTTTCGCCGAAATGGTTGTTGATTCTTCTGAACTGCTCACGGAAGCGCTCAGCCATTTTGCCCGTAAGCTCATCAATAAGCTTTATCAGCTCGGCTTTCGACTTCTCGATATCGCCTATCTGAACGCTCATATATTCATATCTTTCAGAAACTTCCTTGTATTCCTCGACTGCGCCGACATTGACATTACCCAGAGCACGGATTTTGTTTTTAAGCTCATGCAGCGTGCGCTGTGCCTTGGGAATATCTTCAAGAACAATGCCGAGCTCCGTTGCTTCACGCAGACTGAGCTGATATTCGTCATAAAGCTTGTTCTGAGCTGTTTCAAGCTCCTTCTGCATTGAATTGCGGCGTTCCTCGAGTCTTGCAAGCTCACCGCTGAGCTTTTCTCTTTCGCCCGTTTTTTCACGCTCTTTTGTGCGCAATGCAGTGCTCCTTGCTTCGCTTTCTGTTCTCTTCTGAGCAAGAGCCTCAATCTTTTCTCTGGTTTTTCCTGCTCCGTTTCTGAGGTCAGATGCTTCAGCTTCAAGCTCCTTGATTCTTTCCTCCGTTGCGGCATTTTCAGCCTTGATTTCTTCTATTTCAGCAACAAGCCTGTCATTTCTGAGACTGTAGGTCTCTTTGAGATGAAGGCAGTTTTCAATTGTTTCGTTATTTGATTCGATTTCCTTTTTCAGTGCAACAAGCTCAATATTAAGCTGATTTCTGACCTCATCCGAGCTTTCTCTGAGTTTATCAAGGCTTTCCTTTTCCTCGTTAAGACCCGAGAGCTCGCCGTTGAGCCTCTCTGTTTCGGCGGTAATTGCTTCGATTTCGTCATCCGCACGCTTATCGCTTGCATTGCATTCGGAAATTCTCTTCTTCGCAGTCTCTTTTTCGGCTTCGAGCTCTTCAATCTGACCCGTTGCGGCTGAATATCTGTCCTCAACAAGCTTCAGCTCGCTTTCGGCACGGATTATATTTTCCTGCGCTTTGATAAGCTCGGCTTCGGAAGCGTCAAGCTCCGCCTGCACCTGAGCAAGCTCTTCGGAAAGCGTTTTATAGCTTGTCTGCTTGTCATTGAACTGATTTTCAAGCTCCGCTACCTTTTCTTTAAGCGCTTCAATCTCGGTTGCTCTGCTGAGGAAGCCCGCACCCGAGCCCCTTGAGCCGCCCGTCATTGAGCCGCCCGCATTGAGTACCTGACCGTCAAGAGTGACAATCTTGAAGCGGTAAGAAAACTGCTTTGCCATAGCGATGCCGTTATCGATATTATCAACAACCGCTGTTCTTCCGAGAAGCGAGCCGATGATTTCCGCATATTCGCCGTCATATTCAAGCAGGTTGCTTGCCATATCAACGAAGCCCTCGCATTTTTCAAGACCTTTTTCGGTGAAGGGTCTTGACTTGACAGAGGTTAACGGCAAAAATGTGGCTCGTCCCGCACGGTTATCCTTAAGATAATTGATAGCCTTCTTTGCGGCGTTTTCATCGTCAACAACAACATTCTGAATTGCCGCACCGAGAGCAGTTTCAACCGCAACGGCGTATTCGGCGGGTGTTGAAATAAGCTGAGAAAGAGTTCCTCTTATTCCTCTGAGGAAGCCTCTCTTTGACTCCTTGATAACCTTCTGAACGCTGCCTGCATAGCCGTCAAGATTCTTCTCGAGGTCATCAAGCATTTTTATTCTTGCATTCTTCTGATAAATGTCAAGATTGAGCGATTCAAGTTCCTTGCGAAGCTTTTCTGCCTTGTCGCCCCTGCTGCCGATTATCATGCGGTAGCCTTCGAGCGCATTTTCATGCTCTGCGGCTTCTTCCTTAAGACGGTCAAGCTCTTTTTGCGCCGCAGCCTTTTCGGTTTCAAGAGCTGATACCGATTCCTCTCTTGCTTCAATCACTCGGTCAATATCGGCAATTCTTGCGGTAAGCTCATTGACGGTTGACTGCGCCGTTGATTTCTTGACTCTTGCGTCGGCAAGCTTCATTGCGGATTCGGTCAGCTTTTCATTGATTTCTCTGACTTTTTCGCTGTTTTCGGTGTTTTTGCCGAGAACGGAATTGAGCTTTTCAAGAGCAGCGGAAAGCTCCTCTTTCTTTGCCTCAACAAGCTTCTCCTTTTCGGCAATATCAGCCTTTGCGGCTTCTATCTGCTCATCGATTTCGGCGGCTGAGCGGTCGCTGTCGCCCATATCGCCGCTGAGCCTTTCGATTGTCTGATTGTTATGTTCAATGGTGTTCTTTTCAACGGCAATTTTACCGTCGATAACCGCTGCCTGCTCTTCTCCGACAGATATCATTCTGCGCAGATTTTCGATTTCAACGGTTATATCCTGACCCTCTTTGATGGCTTCTTCCATCTGAGAAATAAGCTCAACAAGCTCATTATCCGTCTGCTCATACTGCGACGAGGCAAGCGCCAGCTTATGCTCCTGCTCACGCAGTCCGTTCTTTGATTTTTCAATCGTATGAAGCCACAGTCCGATTTCAAGCGTCTTTTTCTCTTCGGAAAGAGCGAGGAATTTCTGCGCTTTTTCGCTCTGAGTTTTCAAGGGTCCTATTCTTGACTCCAATTCGGCAAGAATATCTCTTAAACGGATAAGGTTTTCCTCCGCCTGATCAAGTCTTCTGTTAGCATCTGCTCTGCGGTAACGGAAATGCGAAATTCCTGCCGCTTCTTCGAGCATATCTCTTCTCTGAGTTGAGCGTGCCGAGACCAGATCCGCAATTCTGCCCTGACCTACCATTGAATATCCGTCTCTTCCGAGACCCGTATCCATAAACAGCTCATGAATATCTCTCAGACGGCAGGTTTCGCCGTTAATCTGATATTCGCTTTCACCCGAGCGGTAATAACGGCGGGTTACGGCAACCTCATCCTTATCGCTGTTGAGCCCTCTGTCGGAATTATCAAGGCGCAGAGTTACCTCGGCATAACCCAGAGGCTTTCTCTGGCTTGTGCCGCCGAAAATAACATCTTCCATTTTTGAGCCTCGCAGAGTTTTGGTTGACTGCTCGCCCAACACCCAGCGCACGCCATCGGAAATATTGCTCTTTCCCGAGCCGTTGGGCCCGACAACGGCGGTTATGCCTCTGCCGAATTCCAGAACGGTTTTGTCAGGGAAAGATTTGAATCCCTGCATTTCAAGTGCTTTTAATATCATTCGATTACCTCTATCTTGATCTCACCCTTATGCAGGTCATCGTTGCCGACTACCCTGCATTCATAGCCCGCTTGCGCAAGCCTGATGAGATTCTGTTTTTTCTGCCCTGTCATTTTGGATATTTCCTTGCCGTTAACGGAAAGAACATACCTGCCCTTTCCCTTCTTTTCAAGCTCTCCGAGCGCAGCATTATAATAAATTCTGCCCTCGCAAAGCTCACGGAGCGCAGGATGGTATGCGCCGCCCGCAAAGCCCTCTTCAACTCCGCCGCCCGAATGCAGACCTACTCTGATGACCTTTATCCCCGCATTTTCAAACATCGGGATAAGCCTTGCGCAGAGCTCAACGGTTTCTTCAATGCCCTTAGGCACAAATCCGCCGCTTTTCATAAGCTCATAAAGCTTCGTTCCTTTTATCACAACGGTGGGATAAATTCTGACTGTATCGGGAGCAAGAGCGATTATTTTTTCCGCCGTTTCAATGCTGTCGGAATCTCCTGAGCCGTAAAGCCCCGTCATCATCTGCAAGCCCGTTTCAAATCCGTATTCCTTAAGCAGTCTGCAGGCATTTTCAACCTGCTGAGCGGTATGACCTCTTTCGTTAAGCTCAAGCACTCTGTCATCAAGGCTCTGTGCGCCGAGCTCAACGGCGGTAACACCGTATTTTTTAAGAATTTCACAGATTTCACGGTCAATTCCGTCGGGTCTTGTTGAAATGCGGATTCCTTTGAAAATCCCTTTTTCAACATATTCATATGCCGCTTCGAGAAGCGAAAGCATATAGCCTCTCTCAACCATTGTGAAGCTGCCGCCGAAAAACGCTATTTCGCCGCCTGCCGCCTGAGTTTCGCTGAGAGAGTCAATTGCCGTCTGCGCCGCTTCGTGAATATCCTTTGCGGTAATATCCTTCCGGCTGCCCGAAATGCTCCTCTGATTGCAGAACGAACACATATGCGGGCACCCCTTATGCACAACAAAAAGTGCAACATTTATATGTTTCATTTTATTCCCATAAGAGCAAGCGCTTCTTTCGCCGCCTGCTGCTCTGCAAGCTTCTTGCTTCTTCCTTTGCCCTTACCGATAACATTGCTGTTGAGATGCACCTCAACGGTAAATACTTTTGCATGGTCGGGACCCGAAGAATCAATCACGACATACTCAACATGCTCCTCACGGTTACGCTGGATAACCTCCTGAAGCATCGTCTTATAGTCTTTTTCTTTTTCAAGCTCGTCATGTCTTGCAACAAATCTCAGCGCAAGCTTTTCAGCCTCTTCAAATCCGCCGTCAAGAAAAACTGCGGCAAGCACGGCTTCAAACGCATCGGCAAGAATTGAAGGTCTTTCGTCTCCCCTCATTCTTTTTTCGCCTTTGCCGAGATAAAGCGCAGGACCGATTTCAAGCTCTTTCGCAAACAGACAGAGTGCGTTTTCGCAGACCCTTGCAGCTCTGTGCTTGGTTAAATCACCCTCGGGCAAATCATAATTCTGATAAAAATGCTTTGCGGAAACAAAACCGAGAACCGAATCTCCGAGAAATTCGAGTCTTTCGTTGCAGACAACGCCTGTGCCCTGCTCGTTGGCAAAGGATGAATGGGTCAGAGCAGTCTGCAGCAGAGAAATATCCTTGAATTCATAACCGAGATTTCTCTGCAGCGTCGCTAAATTTTCGTCCATAAAAATTTATCGTCCTTTCAGGATTCCTCGCCGGAATCCTCTATCATATCGGCAAGCTCGCTGACGGTTATATCACCGATTTCTTCGCCGAATTCAACTTCAAATTCGCTTTCAACAGCCTGAACAAGCTCTTTCAGTTCAAAATCATCGTCAACAAGACTGCTGATTGAGGTTGACTCCTCAACCTCTTCGATGTCAAGCGCTTCACAGATAAGAGCAATCAATTTCTCAAGGATCATAAAATTACCTCCTGGTAAAATCAAATATTAAGCTGTTTTTTCAATTCCTCAAGACCTCTTTCGGCAAGAGTCTCATATCTTTGCTTTTTGTCTCTTATTTTGACATCAAGGGGCGGCAAAAGCCCGAAGCTTGCGCCCATCGGCTGAAAATTCTTAACGCTTTCATCGCTGACATAGCGTGCAAGTGCGCCTGACATTGTCAGTTCCGAAGGCAGAAATTTTTCCTTGCCGAGAATTTTATTTGCCATATTTATGCCCGCAAGAATTCCCGAGCAGGCGGATTCCATATAGCCCTCAACGCCGGTTATCTGACCCGCAAAATAAAGTCCCTCCTTGGCTCTGAATCCGAAATCGCTGCCGAGAAGGCGGGGAGAGTCGATAAAAGTGTTGCGGTGCATAACGCCGTAGCGCACAAATTCAGCATTTTTCAGAGCGGGTATCATTGAGAAAACCCTCTTCTGCTCGCCGAATTTGAGATTGGTCTGAAAACCGACAAGGTTATACATTGTTCCTGCCGTGTTTTCCTTGCGAAGCTGAAGATTTGCCCAGGGTCTGTGACCCGTTTTCGGATTGACGAGACCTGCAGGCTTCATCGGGCCGAAGCGTATTGTGTCGTGGCCTCTCGACGCCATGACTTCAATGGGCATGCAGCCCTCATAAACGCCCTTGCGTTTGTCAAATTCATGGGTCGGCGCACTTTCGGCGCTGATTAAAGCTTCATAAAACGCTTCATACTCTTCTTTATTCATCGGGCAGTTGATATAATCATCGGGCTCTCCTCTGTCATATCTTGACTGCATGAATGCGTTATCCAGATCAATGCTTTCCGCCGTTACAATAGGCGCAGCCGCATCAAAAAAGCTGAGATTTCCGCCGCATAATGCGGCAATTTTTTCAGAAATTGAGTCCGAGGCGAGGGGACCCGCCGCAATAATCACATTTCCGTCGGGAATTTCGGTTATCTCTTCCCTTATGAGCGTTATTTCTTTTCGGGAGAGAATTTTTTCGGTTACGAGAGCAGAAAATTTGTCTCTGTCAACCGCAAGCGCACCTCCTGCGGGGACCGCCGTCGCCTTGGCGCATTCGATGCAGAGAGAGCCCATAAGCTCCATTTCGGCTTTCAGCATTCCCGCCGCACAGCCTAAACGCATTGCCTTGAAAGAATTTGAGCACACAAGCTCCGCAAGACCCTCGCCCGAATGGGCGGGAGAAAACTTCACGGGCTTCATTTCGTAAAGCTCAACCTCAATTCCTCTGTTTGCAAGCTGCCATGCCGCTTCAACGCCCGCAAAACCTCCGCCGATAATTTTAACCTTATTCATCGCCTTTTTTCCTTCTTGGAGCAGCCTTTTCGTAGCCGCAATCCTTCTTCATGCAGACAAGCTTACCGGTCTTCTTTTTGAAAAGTGCTTTGCCGCATTCGGGGCAGTTTTCGCCTGCGGGGGAATCCCAGCTCATGAAGTTGCACTTAGGCCAGTTGCCGCAGCCGTAGAAAACATGACCTTTCTTTGACTTTCTTTCAATTATCTCACCGCCGCATTCAGGACATCTTGCGCCCGTATTGACAATGAGCGGCTTTGCGTTTTTGCATTCGGGATAGCCGGGGCAGGCAAGAAATCTTCCGTATCTGCCGGTCTTTATAACCATCATTCTTCCGCACTTATCGCAGGGAATATCGGTTGTATCCTCTTCAAGCTGAATCTTGACATTCTTCATTTCAGCCTTTGCTTTTTCAAGGTTCTTTTCGAGGTCATTATAGAATTCATCAAGCATTCCGATATAATCCGATTCGCCGCTGCCAACCTTGTCAAGGGTTGTTTCCATCTGCGCGGTGAACTTGGTGTTTACAATCTTCGGGAATTTATCCTTAAGCAGAGTCGTTGTTGCGCCGCCGAGCTCTGTGGGAACAAGCTGCTTTGCCTTTCTCTGGACATAGCCTCTCTTGATGATGGTTGAAAGAATCGTTGCATAGGTGCTCGGTCTGCCGACGCCGTTTTCTTCAAGCTCCTTGATGAGCGAAGCTTCTGTATAGCGTGCGGGGGGCTGAGTGAAATGCTGATTTGAGCTGAGCTCTCTGCACTTGAGCTTTTCGCCTGCCTTGAATTCGGGAAGAACGCCCTTTTCGGTCTCTTCCTCGGGAAGGTCATAAAGTCTTGTGAAGCCGTCAAACTTAATTGAATAGCCTGCTGCGGTAAAGAGGCAGAATTCCTTATCGTTTCCTTCCTTCGAAGCAATAATTTCGGACTTGACGGTATTCTGAACGCAGCTTGCCATAAGGCTCGCCATAAAGCGCATCCAGATAAGATTATAAAGCTTATACTGGTCGCTTGTCAGACTGCCTTTTACCATTGCGGGAGTCAGCGAAGGCGTTGAAGGTCTGATTGCTTCGTGACCGTCCTGCGCATTTGCTCTCGATTTATAATATACGGGCTTTTCGGGTAAATATTCTTTGCCGTAGGTTTTTGCAATAAAATCAGATGCAGCCGCCCTTGCTTCCTCTGAAATACGGAGTGAGTCTGTTCTCATGTAGGTGATAAGACCCATTGTGCCGATATCTTTGACATTGACACCTTCGTAAAGCTCCTGAGCCGCACGCATTGTTCTTTCAGCCTGAAAGCCGAGCTTTCTCGAAGCCTCCTGCTGAAGAGTTGAAGTGATGAACGGGGGAGCGGGATTCTTTTTTCTTGTTCCCTTCTTGACGGATTTGACTTCATAATCCGCTCCGTCAAGGCGGTCAAGATAGCTCTGAGCCTGTTCTCCGTTGGTGATTTTGATTTTTCCGTTTTCATCGGAATAGAGAGTTGCAGTGAATGTTCTTCTCTGAGATGTTGCAAGCTTTGCGTCGATTACCCAGTATTCTTCGGGAACGAAAGCATTGATTTCATTTTCACGGTCAACAATGAGTCTTACGGCAACGCTCTGAACTCTGCCTGCGGAGAGACCTCTTCTGATCTTCTGGGAAACAAACGGACTCAGACGGTAGCCCACGAGGCGGTCAAGAATTCTTCTTGCCTGCTGAGCGTTGACAAGGTCCATATTGACCTGCTTGGGATTGGACATACCGTTTTCAATACCCGTTTTGGTGATTTCGTTGAATGTTACTCGGTTTTTCTTATTTAAATCAAGACCGAGAACGGTTGCAAGGTGCCATGAAATTGCTTCTCCTTCACGGTCAGGGTCGGCTGCGAGATAGACTGCTTCGCTGCCGTCAACCATTTCCTTAAGCTCCTTGACAAGCTTTTCCTTTCCTTTTATCAACGCATATTTGGGCGCAAAATTATTCTTTACATCAACGCTGAGCTTTGCTGCGGGAAGGTCTCTGATATGACCCTTTGATGCAACAACCTCATAATCCTTGCCCAGATATTTTTTGATTGTGTTTGCTTTTGCGGGGGACTCAACAATAACAAGCTTTGACATTTTTATATCTCCTGATAATTTATTTCAATTCATAGTTTTTTCCGTCTGTCTGCACAATATAATCTTCAACCTCAAGCTTGAAGAGTGCGGAAATGACAGTTGAGAGAGGCATTCCGCTCATCACACTGATTTCATCGGGATGAAGAGGGGAGTCGCCGAAAAATTCATAGACTGCCGCCGCCTCGGGCGGAATGTTTCCGGCGAGAGGCTTTTTCCCGACGGGAATCTCTTTCTTTTCCTCAGAAAACCCAGCCGACTTCAATTCCTTGGGAAGCTCAGCAATCTTTTTGAGATTTATTGAATCGGGATACATCACCGAATACGGAGCAAGTATATCCTCCGCATCCGAGACCGCCTTTGCACCGTCACGGATAAGCTTATTTGCTCCCGTGTAAGCCGTGCTCAGCACACTTCCCGGTATTGCATAAACCTCTTTACCCTGCTCGGACGCTCTTCTTGCGGTTATCAGCGAACCGCTTTTTTCGCCCGCTTCAACAACGAGCACGCCCTTGCTCAGGCCTGAAATTATCCTGTTTCTTGCAGGAAAAGTATATCTTGAAGCGGGTGTGAGCGGTGGATATTCCGTCACAAGCGCACCGTTTTTGCTGATCTGACGGCGCAACGCCTCGTTTTCTCTTAAATAATCGGTGCCCAGACCGCAGCCGAGGACACACACGGTTTTGCCCTTTGCGAGCAACGCGCCTTCATGAGCTGCGCTGTCAATTCCGAGCGCACCGCCGCTGACGATTACTGCGCCTGCCGCAGCCGCCTGAGCGGATATCTTCATTGCTATATCAATGCTTTCGATGCCCGGCTTACGAGTACCGACGACGCCCAGCGCAATCGCACTGTTAAGACATGACACATCTCCGTCAACATAAAGCACCAGCGGCATATCTGTCAGACGGCGGAGCTCTTCCGGATATTCCTCACTGTCGGGAGTGAGAATGCTCCAACCGTTCTTTTTACATATTTCGACTATGTTTTCGGCGTTTTTCATCGGGACTTCAGCAATCCGTCTCATTATTTTTTGCCCTATAACTCCTGAAAGAAGCATTTCTTTCCTGCTCGCTTCATAAAACTCCTGCGGGTCGGGATATGCACTTAACATTTCGTCAACCCTTGCCGCCGCACCGAGCACGAGAGAATACCATACCCAGTATTTAACTTCCGTCATCTTTTCAACTCCCATGCGAGAATCGCTGCCGCCGCCGATGCGTTGAAGGATTCCGCTCTGCCCTGCATCGGAATTACGGTCTGCACCCTGCAAGCCCCGATAACCGCCTGAGAAAGACCGTTGCCCTCATTGCCGACGCAGCAAATAACTCCGCTCTTCATTTCAACGGTGCGGATATCCTGTGCAGAGCTTCTCGGAACGGAAGCAAGGGTAAGGATTCCCGAAGCATCAGCTTTTTTTATGATATCTTCAAGGTCGGGCGCTTCGATGACATTGAGTCTGAGAAGCGAGCCCATTGCCGCTCTCTGCGCCTTGGGATTATAGATATCGCAGCCGCCGCTGACAATCAGTCCGTCAAGACCGAGCGCCTCAACGCTTCTGCTGATTGCGCCGAGATTCGAGGGATCCTGCAGATTTTCAAGCGCAAGATACCTGCCGTCAGGGCGGATTTCACTGCCTCTGTCTGCGGGAATTGCGCAGATACAGAAAACTCCCTGCGGATTCTCGGTGTCCGAAAGCTTTTTTGCGATATCCTCACTTATTTCATAGCATATGCAGCCGCCTGCGATTATTTCACTGACATAGCTCTCATATTTTGAAAAAGCCTTTGAGGTGATGAAAGCTGAGCGGATTTCCGTTCCCGATTTTGCCGCATCAGAGCAGAGTCTTGCTCCTTCGAGAATGAATTCGCCGTTTTTGCGTCTGAACGACGGGCTTTCACCGAGCTTTACGGCATATTTGATTTTTTCGTTTGTGCGTGCCGTTATTTTCTCCATTTATTTGATACCTTAATAATAAATTAAATGCAAATCAAAAATACATCGTACGGGACGGGCGACCGCAGGCCGCCCATACCGCAAATCGTTTTTCTGATCAGTTTCTTACATTTCCGCAGCAGTTCTTATATTTCTTGCCGCTGCCGCAGGGACACGGGTCATTGGGCTTCGTTTTTTCTTTCTTTCGCACGGGCTGCTTCTTATCGCTGCCGTCCGATGCGCCCGAAGCGCCCGTTATTTTTGCTGTCTGCTCACGCTTTGTTTCTTCCTGACTCTTAATCATGACTGTGAGCATCTGTCTTGCAGTCTGCTCACGGATTTCTTCGTTCATTGAGTCAAACATATCCGAACCGACCTGTCTGTAAGCAACAACAGGGTCAGTCTGTGCATATGCACGAAGTCCGATTCCTCTGCGGAGCTGATCCATAGCGTCGATGTGGTCCATCCACTTGGAGTCAACATTGCGAAGAAGAATCATCTTTTCAAGCTCACGCATGATCGGCATTCCGTTTTCGTCATTTCCGAAAAGCTCTTCACGCGATTCATATACGGTTATGGCTCTGTCCGTAAGAATTTCCTTGATTTCTTCCTTATCGGAAACATCGCCGAAATCGTCCTCCTGAGTAAGTCCCCAGCTTCTGAATTTCTCCTTGAGACCTTCGAGATTCCAGTCTTTCTTTGAAGCCTGACCCGAGCAGAACATGTCAACAGCTTCGTTGATGCTGCCCTGAATCATACGCATGATAACAGGTCTGAGCTCCTCGCCCTCAAGCACCTGATTTCTCTGTTTATAGATAAGCTCTCTCTGACGGTTCATAACATCGTCATACTGAAGAACGCTCTTTCTGATTCCGAAGTTTCTGCCTTCAATCTTCTTCTGCGCACCTTCAATGGTGTTTGAAATCATCTTTGCTTCAATGGGCATATCCTCGGGAGTTTTAAGAGTATTCATAACGCCCGTGATCCTGTCGCCGCCGAAAAGACGCATGAGGTCATCCTGAAGCGAGAGGAAGAATCGGCTTGCACCGGGGTCGCCCTGACGGCCTGCACGGCCTCGGAGCTGATTGTCAATTCGTCTTGATTCATGACGCTCGGTGCCGATGATGAAAAGACCGCCTGCTTCCCTTACTCTCTGAGCTTCGGGGGCAATCATTTCGTCATATTTTTTCTCAAGAGCGGTATACTGCGCTCTTGCATCGAGAATTTCCTGATTATCGGTTTCAGCAAATCCCGTTGCTTCCGCAATAAGCTCTTCTGTGCAGCCCATTCTGCGAAGCTCGGATTTTGCAAGATATTCGGCGTTACCGCCGAGCTTAATGTCGGTGCCTCGGCCCGCCATGTTGGTTGCGATTGTTACGGCAAATTCCTTACCCGCCTGAGCAACGATTTCAGCTTCCTTTTCGTGGTGCTTTGCGTTGAGCACTTCGTGCTTTATGCCCCTTCTCTTGAGCATAGCGCTGAGCACCTCGGATTTTTCAATCGAAACAGTACCGACAAGCACGGGCTGACCCTTCTTGTGGCATTCAACGATTGTTTCGATAACGGCATTATATTTTGCCGCCTCTGTTTTATAAACAACATCGGGCATGTCGTTTCTTATCATCGGCTTGTTTGTGGGAATTTCGATAACATCGAGACCGTAAATCTGATTGAATTCATCGCTCTCCGTCATCGCAGTACCCGTCATACCCGAAAGCTTTTTATAAAGTCGGAAGTAATTCTGGAATGTGATGGTTGCAAGGGTCTTGCTTTCATGCTCAACATTAACATTTTCCTTGGCTTCAATCGCCTGATGGAGACCCTCATTATATCTTCTGCCGAGCATGATTCTGCCCGTGAATTCATCAACGATAAGCACCTGATTATCCTTGACAACATAGTCAACATCGCGCTTCATGACTCCGATAGCCTTGATAGCCTGATTGATATGATGCTGAATGGTCATATTCTCGGGGTCCATGAGGTTTTCAAGGTTGAAGAAGCTTTCTGCCTTGGCAACACCGCTCTTGGTGAGAGTTGCGGTTTTTGCCTTTTCGTCAACAACAAAATCGCAGTCATCGTCAACAAGGTCCTCAACATTTTCCTTTGAATTGACTTCTTTTATCTTGGTGCATTTAAGCGAAAGAGCGAAGCGGTTTGCCATTTTGTAAAGGTCGGTTGATTTTTCGCCTCTGCCCGAAATGATAAGAGGTGTTCTTGCTTCGTCGATAAGAATCGAGTCAACCTCGTCAACGATTGCGAAGTTATGACCTCTCTGCACCTTATGCTCTTTATAAACAACCATGTTGTCACGAAGATAGTCGAAGCCCATCTCGTTGTTTGTACCGTAAGTGATGTCGGCTGCATAGGCTTCTTTTCTCTCGGGATTTTCCTTTTCATGAATGATAAGACCGACTGTCAGACCCATGAAGCGGTAAACCTTGCCCATCCACTCGCTGTCTCGGCGTGCAAGATAATCGTTGACTGTAACGATATGAACGCCGTCGCCCGAAAGCGCATTAAGATAAGCGGGGAGAGTCGCAACAAGAGTTTTACCTTCACCTGTTCTCATCTCGGAAATTCTGCCCTGATGCAGAATAATTCCGCCGATAATCTGAACGGGGAAATGCTTGAGACCGATAACACGCCACGAAGCCTCACGGCAGGCAGCAAATGCCTCGGGAAGAATATCGTCAAGAGTTTCGCCGTTTGCAAGTCTTTCTTTGAATTCGGGAGTTTTCGCCTGAAGCTGTTCATCGGTAAGCTTTGCAAACTCATCCTCAAGAGCAAGCACCTTGTTGCAGAGAGGGCGCACTCTTTTTACTTCTTTGGTGGAATAGTCACCGAAAATTTTTGTTAAGAATCCCATTTTTTCACCTCGAGAAATTTTTGTATATCAAAATAACAGTTGTAATATTTTTTCCGATATGATAATATTGAAATATTGAAAATCCGAAAGGAGTTATTTTTATGCCTAAAAGAAAAGATTATATCAGCTGGGACGAATATTTCATGGGCATCGCAATGCTTTCCGCCCGCCGCAGCAAAGACCCCAATACTCAAGTCGGCGCCTGCATCGTCAACAACCGCAACAAAATCATGTCGGTCGGCTATAACGGCTTCCCCCTCGGCTGCAGCGACGACGCTTTCCCCTGGGAGCGCAGCGGAGACGATTACGAAACAAAATATCCTTATGTCTGCCATGCAGAGCTCAACGCCATTCTCAACAACGGCGGCTCAAGCCTTGAGGGCTGCAAAATCTATGTTGCTCTTTTTCCCTGCAATGAATGCGCAAAAGCTATCATTCAGAGCGGCATAAAGGAAGTTATTTATCTTTCGGATAAATACGCTGACACCGTCGGCACCCGAGCTTCAAAAAGAATGTTTGACGCAGCGGGGGTCAGGTATACGCAGCTTAAACCGGAAAGAGATTCAATCTGCGTAAACCTCAACGCCGATATTGTTTAATAGAAATAAACCATTGAGCCTGCCGATGCGCCGTCAGCCGAAAGAGGACGAACGCTCATAACTCCGTTATTGTCAAGCCATACGAAATCGCAGCTTTCTGCAAAAAGCAGAGGCTCTGCGTAGGTTTCGGGAGCCTTTGAGCCGTCGGCGGTGCAGTAGGTAAGCTGCTGAATCATTGCTCCGTTTGAGTTTGCTTCACCGTTTGAAGCGAAAACGAGTTTAACTCCGTCGGGGCTTACGGCAAATGAATCGGCAGATGAAATGTTAACATCCTTAAGAGTCTTTGTTGCACCGGTCAGAAGATCGGTGAGAACAAGGCTCTTTTTGTTTATCAGCCATTTTCCGCTCTGCATATATTCAGCAAAATAATTGCCTTCAAATTCGGAAAGAACGGTTTCCTTTCCGCCTGCATTGACAACATTTGCAAAACCGTTTGCGGTTTTTCTGAGATAATGCATTCCGTTTGCGTCATTCACAAACCAGAGACCGAGAATATCTTCAACGGCAATCTGCGGACGGTAAGCATCGGAAAGCACCATGATGTCGGCTCTTTCGCCTCTTTCTTCGCCCGTGTAGTATCTCGATGAAATGAAATACTTCGCATTGCCGAGATTTGCAACGAAATCGTCTGTAAGCATTGTCCAGTCATTTCTGAATGCGCCGTTGATATCAATCAGACGGGTGTTGTTTGAAACATAGGTTGATGCGCTGCCGTTTGAAAGATTGAAATTATAGATTTCCGAATAAATCTTATCATTTTTATAGAATTCGTTCTTGTCGAAATCAGCAAGAAGCAGATGTCCCGTGCCGTAGCCTGCGGGCTTGTTGATAAGCTTCACGAATGCGAATGAATAAACATCAACATCGGCATTCATATCCGAGGTGAAAACACCGTAGCCGCAAACCTTGCCGTCTTTTTCAATATAATTGACGGTTACGGGGATTTTTTCATATGTTGCGGAAAGATTTGCTTTCACGGTTTTGACGGGCAGGGTGCTTGCCGCAAATTCTCCTGCATTATACTCATAAAATGCAATTTTTCCGTCAAGGGAAGCGGTGTAATAGATGTTTTCAAGGTCTGTCGGCATAAAGATTTCGCCGTTTGCGCCCTTGATGCTTGTTGAAGCACTCATTGTGTATGCGCTCTGCTCGTAGGAATAGGCAACGGGCTCAGGCTTCTTTATCTCTGCGCCGCCGTTCCCCTTTGAAACAAAAAATACGGCAACCGAAGCAACCATAACAACCGCCAGCACGGCGGCAACAATTTTCAATGCTTTTGAATTCATTTTATTTCCCCCTTAAATTTCAATTGTAAGTTCTACTGGACAGTGGTCAGAGCCGAAAATGTCCGTATGGATTTTTGCATCCTTCATCTTTTCCGCAATTCTCTGCGAAACAACGAAATAATCGATTCTCCAACCCGAATTCTTTGCCCTTGCCGAGAAGCGGTAGGACCACCAGCTGTAAATATTTTCGAGGTCCGGATAAAAATATCTGAATGAATCAACAAATCCGCTTTCGATAACCTCAGTGAATTTGCCTCTTTCTTCATCGGTAAAGCCCGGATTTCTGCGGTTTGTTTTCGGATTCTTAAGGTCGATTTCCTTATGGGCAACATTGAGGTCGCCGCAATAGATAACAGGCTTTTTCTCATCGAGCTTTCTGATGTATTCTCTGAAAGCATCTTCCCATTCCATGCGGTAATCAAGTCTGACAAGACCGTCTCTCGAATTGGGCACATAGACCGTTATGAAATAATAGTTTTCAAATTCAAGAGTGATGACTCTGCCTTCGGTGTCATGCTCGGGAATTCCGATTCCGTAGCTGACCGAAAGCGGCTCTTCCTTTGAAAAAACCGCAGTTCCCGAATAGCCCTTTTTCTCGGCATAGTTCCAGAACTGATGATATCCGTCAAGCGAAAGCTCTGTCTGACCCGCCTGCACCTTGGTTTCCTGCAGGCAGAATATATCAGCGTCAAGAGAGGCGAAGCTCTCATAAAAATCCTTGCCGACGCAGGCTCTTATTCCGTTCACATTCCACGAAACGAACTTTTTTGCAGCCATAATGCGCAGACCTCCACTATATTGTATTATTATAATTAAAATCATTATAGCACACAAATTCCGACTTGTCACCTGAAAAATATTAAATAATTTGTGAATTATAATTTTTGTGATTGTAAACTCTGCTTAAAAATTGATTTTTTCTTGTTTTTCCTCTTGTATTTTCAAGGTAAAAATATTATAATGCTTTTTATAATAGGATAATAGGGTAAATGTTTGCCTGACGGCAAATGTTGTGTTGCTCAGCAGCATTATTCACTATTCATTTAAATTGCGGCGCAGTCCCTTCGTTCTGCACTCATCACTCTGAATTCTGCACTTAAAACTGCGTTACACACCCTTGATTCCGAATTACAAGTTCCGGATTTTTTAAAAAGGAATGATATTATGTCCGTTGAATCGGTAAAAGAATATCTGTCTCAATTCGGCGTTGACGGCAGAGTTCTTGAATTTGAGTCCTCTTCGGCAACCGTTGAGCTTGCGGCCGCGGTGCTCGGCGTTGAGGGCGCAAGAATTGCAAAAACGCTCTCCTTCAAAACGGCGGACGGCGCTCTGCTCGTTGTTGCGGCGGGAGATGCTAAGATTGACAACAGAAAATTCAAGGATTTCTTCGGCTTCAAAGCTAAAATGCTTTCTCATGAGGAAGCGGTTGAGCTTGTCGGGCACGCCGTCGGCGGTGTCTGTCCGTTTGCAGTCAAAGAGGGTGTCAGAGTTTATACAGACAATTCTCTGCGAAGATTTTCTACCGTTTTCCCCGCAGCGGGAAGCGCAAGCAGCGCAATTGAGCTCACATGCGACGAGCTCTTTGAATATTCACATTCAGCAGAATGGGTTGATGTCTGCAAATTACCGGAGGAGGTTTCCAAATGAGTAAATATGTTATTTCCTATGACATAGGAACAACCGGCGTTAAATCCTGTCTTTTTGAAATCGGCGAAACAATCAATCTCATCAGCGCCGCTATGGAGGGCTATAAGCTCTACATATTGCCCGACGGCGGAGCGGAGCAGGATCCCGAAGAATGGTGGCAGGCATTATGCTCAACAACAAAAACCATTTTTGAAAACTGCGACATAAAGCCTGATCAGATTGAAGGAATCTCCTTCTGCTCGCAGATGCAGGGTCTCGTTCTTGTTGACAGAGACGGAAAACCTGTTCACAGAGCATTCAGCTATATGGATCAGCGTGCAAAAAAGCAGATCAAGGAAGGAATTGCAAACGGAATTCAGATTGCGGGCGCAAACATCTTCAAGCTCATTCCCTCGCTTATTATCACGGGTGCGGTTTCCGCAAGCGTCAAAGACCCCGTCTGGAAATATAACTGGGTCAAGGAAAATGAGCCCGAGAACTTTAAGAACATCTATAAATGGCTTGATGTAAAAGAATATCTCATTGCCCGCATGACCGATAAATTCGTTATGACAAGAGACTCCGCTTTCGGAACTCTTCTTTACGATATCCGCAAGGGCAAGGAATGCTGGAGCCCGACAATCTGCAAGCTCCTCGGCGTTAATCCTGCCCATCTTCCCGAAATCGTCAACAGCACCGACAAGGTCGGCGGTCTCACCGCTCAGGCGGCGGCTGAGCTCGGTCTTGCGGAGGGTACGGCGGTATTCGGCGGCGGCGGCGACGCTTCACTCATCGGTGTCGGCGCAGGCAGCGTTGAACTCGGCGAAACCCATATTTATAACGGCACTTCAGGCTGGGTATCAACCGTTGTTGACAAAAGCGTTGTTGACGCTTCGGCAATGATTGCCGCAATCATCGGCGCTCAGAAAGACAGCTTCAACTATTTTGCAGAGCTCGAAACTGCAGGCAAATGCCTCGAATGGGTCAAGGACCACCTTGCGCTTGACGAAATCGGCATTTTCCTCGACAAAACCGATGTTGCGGAAAGCACGGAAACTGTTTACACCAGCCTTTATGACTATCTTTCAAAGGTTGTCAGCGAAATCCCCGCAGGCAGTCAGGGCGTTATCTTCACCCCATGGCTTCACGGCAACAGATGCCCGTTTGAAGACCCCAACGCAAGGGGAATGTTCTTCAACATCAGCCTTGATGTCGGAAAAACAGAGCTTATCCGCTCCGTGCTCGAGGGTGTGTGCATGCATATGCGCTGGTTCCTCGAAACTCAGGATAAGAAGATTCAGACCTCGAGTGTTGTCCGCTTTGTCGGCGGCGGCGCACTCTCCGATGTAACCTGCCAGATACTTGCAGACGTAACCGGCAGAACGGTTGAAACCGTTGACAGCCCGCAGAATGTCGGCGCTGTCGGTGCAGCGGTTATTATGGCTGTCGGTCTCGGAATAATCGACGATGTGTCACACGCAAAGAGACTTATTCCCGCTAAAAAGACCTTTATCCCCAACGCAAAAAATAAAGATGTTTATGACCGCAACTATGAGGTCTACAAAACACTTTATAAAAATAACAAGGAAGCTTTTAAAGCTCTCAACGGTTAATTAAGAAAGGAATTTATACTTATGAAAAAGATTTTTGCACTCACTGTTGCGGCAATGATTATTCTGACATGCTTCACCGCATGCAAACCCAAAATAAAGAACGGCGCAATCATTTCCGACGCCGCAGGCGAAAACATTGCTGCTGCAACTCAGGCTGACGGCAGCATCCAGAGAGACGATTCAGGCAACATCATCGTTCTTGTTACCGACGAGGACGGCAGAAATGTCAAGAACGAAAACGGCGAATACGAAACCAAGGCAGTTGCTCTCGAGCACGCACTCGTTATCGGCAATCAGATTGAATGCGCTGACTACGCAATCAGAATTCCCGACGGCTGGAGCGACAGCATGAGCTACACCGAGCTTATCATCAAGAAAGACGGTACCGAAGACACTCTTTCAATCGCAAACGAAAGAGGCGCTTCTTTAAAGGATACTCTTGAGCTTGCAAGCTCTGTTTACACAAATATGCAGGCTAACTACCCCGCTTCTGTTATCGAAAACAAGACAATCGAGATTCTCGGCATGGAAGCAAACTTCCTTTCGGGCTATCTTGCAGATAACGGTACCGGCAAGGGCTCATACATCGCTTATATTCTTTTCGAGCACGAAAATTCGGTTTACACATGTAACCTCATTTCAGACCGCAATATGAGCGAAAACCTTGACGATTATATTGACATTCTCAATACAATCGAATTCAGATAAACAAAAACTTTAAATCTTAAGTTCAGAGGAGAAAAATAAAATGTTATTTACACAGGATATAGGTATTGACCTCGGTACGGCTAACACCCTCGTTTTCGTTAAAAACAAGGGTATTGTTATCAGAGAGCCCTCAGTTGTTGCTGTTGACCAGAAAAGCAATCCCCCCAGAGTTGTTGCAGTCGGTACCGAAGCAAAGGAAATGATAGGCAGAACCCCCGGCTCAATCGTTGCAGTGCGTCCTCTTAAGGACGGCGTTATCGCTGACTTTGAAATCACCGCTGAAATGATTGAATCCTTCATCAAGCGCACAACAAAGCGCATGCCCTTCTCAAGAATCAGAGTTCTTATCTGCATTCCCTCGGGCGTTACCGAAGTTGAAAGAAAAGCTGTTCATGACGCCGCAAAGAGCGCAGGCGCAAACTACATCAGCCTTATCGAAGAGCCCATGGCAGCCGCTATCGGTGCGGGTCTTCCCGTCAGCGAAGCAACCGGCAGCATGGTTGTTGATATCGGCGGCGGCACCGCAGAGGTTGCAGTTATTTCTCTCGGCGGCGTTGTTACCGCAAATTCCTGCCGTGTAGCGGGCGATAACTTCGACGAAGCAATCATCAGCTACATAAAGAAAAAATATAATCTTCTTATTGGTGAAAGAACCGCAGAAGACATCAAAATCAAAATCGGCTCAGCTTACCCCTATGAGGGCGAAGGCACAATCAACATCAAGGGCAGAAACCTTATGGACGGTCTCCCCAAGAATGTTGACGTAACATCGGAAGAAATCCGCGAGGCACTTGCAGATCCCGTTTCGCAGATTGTTGACGCAGTCAAGTCAACTCTTGAAAAGACTCCTCCCGAGCTTGCAGCAGACATCATTGACCACGGCATTATGCTCACCGGCGGCGGCGCACTTCTCAGAGGCCTTGACAAGCTTCTTTCCGCAGAAACAAAGATTCCCGTCAATATCGCAACAAATCCCCTCGACTGCGTTGCTGACGGCACAGGCATCTGCCTTGAAAACGACAATCTCAACGTTATCAGCAACAAAAAATATATCTGATTTTAAGATTTAAGGAGCAATTCGGATGATCCGCTTTTTGAAGAGCACTGCATTTAAAATATTTGCGGTTATTGCCGCCGCCCTGCTTGCGGGGTCGGTGTTTGCAATTGCGTCAAGAAGCGGCTCCTCACCGCTCACAAGCATAACAAGTTTAATTTTCGGCCCGCTTTCAAGAGTTTCGTCCTATGTTTCGGCTGAATTCTCGAAGCTCCCCATTTCATTCAAATCCGCTTCATCCCTTGCGGTTGAAATCGAGGATTTGCAGAAAAAAATCGATAAGCTCACTGAGCAGCTTGTTGACTACGAGCAGATAAAGCATAAAAACGAGTTCTATCAGGAATTTCTCGGTCTTAAAGAGGAGCATTCCGACTATGTTTTTGCCGAAGCGGCAATAATCGGCAGGGATGCGGCGGATAATCTCGGCTCATTCTCTCTCAACAAGGGCTCGCTTAACGATATCAGCGTTAATGACCCCGTCATTTACGGCAAATATCTTGTCGGTGTTGTCGCATCGGTAACTCCGACACAGTGCACCGTCAACACCATTCTCAACCCCAAGGTCAATGTCAGCGCCTATGAAGTGCGCACGAGAGACCTCGGATTTGTTACCTCAACGGTTGAGCTTGCTCAGGAGGGTCATTGCCACATGCCCGGTCTTTCCTCATCAACAGCCGTTACTGCAGGCGGAATTATCTGCACCTCGGGCGTAGGCGGCATTTTCCCCAGAGACCTCATTATCGGCAGCATCGTTGATGTTGTTGACGGAACGGTTGATATTTCCGCAAGCGCAGTCATCAAGCCGGGCGTTGATTTTTCGCAGATAACCGACGTTTTTATCATAACTTCATTCAACGGCCAGACCGAAAACAAACAGTGATTCTATGACTATTGAAACCCACCGTAAAATTCTGATATTCCGCAGGGTTAGCCTTGCTCTGATTTTGCTGCTGCTGTCTGTTTTGCAGAATACCGACGGCTTCTTTCCGCAGATTTTCGGGGTCAGGGCTTTGTTGCTTATTCCCGCAGTTGTCTGCATTTCGATGTATGAAAGAGACATTCCGGGAATGCTTTTCGGGCTCGGGGCAGGCGCATTATGGGATATTTTTTCCGCAGGCGGAAGCTTCAACGCGTTTTTTCTGCTGACGGCAGGCTTCATTTGCGGAACTCTGATAAACACAATCATGAGAAACAACGTTGTTACCGCAACGCTGCTTTCCGCAATATGGACTTTCATTTATAACCTCGGCTACTGGCTTTTCCACTATGTTTTTTCATCACTTGACAGCGAAGCATACATGCTTCTGAGATATTATCTTCCCTCTGTGCTTTATACCGTTATTCTCACACCGATTATATTCATTATTATCAGGGCGGTTGAGAAAAAGTATACAATAGAAACCTGATAATTAAGTGCAGAATGCAGAGTGATGAGTGCAGAACATCGGATAGGCTTCGCCTATGACCGATTATTAAACGGGTACGGGTAAAGCCCGTCCGATTCTGTTTTTTTTCATTATTATCTATTCTTTATTATTTAAATCTCAAAAGAAAGGGGTGCAGATATGCACGTTAAAATTACGGCAAAAAGACGCATTGCGGCAATCTGCGTCGTTCTTTTCTTTTTTGTTTTCTTTGCTTTCGACCTTGTTAAGCTTCAGATTGTTGACGGCGAAGAATATGATGCGGTAATCTCAGCTGTTTCGGAAAAAACGGCTTCGATTTCTGCCGCAAGGGGTGAAATTGTTGACAGGGACGGAAACCCGCTTGTCTATAATGATCAGGGCTATTCCGTTATTTTTGACCACGCCTATTTTCCCTCCGCAAAGGAGCAGGCAAGGCGTAACGAAATTATTCTCAGTCTTATCCGTCTTTTTGAAGAAAATTCTCTCGAATGGCTCGATGAGCTTCCGCTTGTTTTTGACGCAAACGGAGAAATTCAGTTCAAAGAGGATTCCGAGTCCCTTATAAAAGAGATGAAAAGCGAAAGCATGCTTCATCTCAATGAATATGCAACGGCAAAGGACTGCTTTGACGCTCTCATTGAGCGCTATGATTTGCAGGAATTCTCCTCTTCCGATGCAAGAAAAATTGCTTCGGTCTGCTATGAAATGAAGCGCATTTATTTCAGCGTCAGCAGTCCGTACACTTTTGCGCTTGATGTTCCCGATGAAATTATTTCCAAAATCAAAGAAAACAGCCATTTCTATCAGGGCGTTGATGTCAAGGTTGTTCCCGTAAGAAAATACTCCGACGGCGAGCTTGCTCCCCACATTCTCGGAAGAATCGGTGCAATTGACGCCGAGGAATATGCTGAAAAGAAAAGCGAAGGCTATAAAATCACTGATTTTATAGGCAAAAGCGGCATTGAATCCGCAATGGAAGAATACCTCAGAGGGGTTGACGGTCTTGCAACAGTCTATACCGACGATGAGGGCAACAGCACAACACAGGTCACAACCGAGCCGCAGCACGGCAACACAGTTGTTCTGACCATCAATTCAGGTTTGCAGGAAACAGTCACAAAGGCTCTTGAGAATGCCCTTCTTGACTATGCGGGCACTAAGGGAAATATGGTTGAAAATGCAGGCGCAGCTGTTGTTATTGACTGCCGAAACGGAGAAATTCTTGCCTCTACCTCATATCCCACCTATGATATCTCAACCTACAGCGAAAATGCAGCCGCTCTTAACAAAGCGGCGGGCTCTCCTCTCTGGAACAGAGCGCTTCTTTCAACCTACGCAACGGGCTCAACCATGAAGCCCTCGGTTGCAATTGCCGCTCTTGAAGAGGGCGCAATTGATACTGACACAACTGTTTACTGCTCGGGTATGTATACCTATCTCGGTCAGAAATTCAAATGCGAGCAGTCGCATGACACCCGTTTTCTTGATGTTGTCAATGCAATCGACGAATCCTGCAACACCTTCTTTTATGAGGTCGGCGATCTTATCGGCATTGAGAAGATGAATGAATACAGAATTCTTTTCGGCCTCGGCTCAAAAACCGGCTGCGAGCTCGGCGAAGCAAGCGGTGTTCTTGACAGCCCCGAATACAGAAATTCAATCAATCAGGAATGGCTTCCCGGTTATACCGTTCAGTCCGCAATCGGTCAGGCGGGTAACCTCTTCACACCTATTCAGCTTGCAAACTATGTTGCCACCATAGCAAACGGCGGCACACGATACAGAACTCATTTCGTAAAGAGCATCAAATCTCATGACTATTCACAGACAATTCTGGAAACTCAGCCCGAAATTGTCTGCGAAACGGGTGTTTCCAAGGAAACTCTTGACACGGTCAGACAAGGTATGCTTCAGGTTGGTACCACGGGCTACTGTTCATCATATTTCAAAGACCTGCCCGTCAAGGTTGCCGCAAAAACAGGTACATCGCAGGAAATCCGAAATCTTAACGGCATTTCAGTTAAAATCAACAACGGCTTTCTCATTGCTTTTGCGCCCTATGATAACCCCGAAATTGCAATTGCGGCAGTCGGAGAAGGCATGACCTCGGGCGTTTTTGTCGCTCCCGTTGTTGCTGCTGCCGTTGACTATTATTTCGGTCAGAGCGATTCAATGGATTCCTATCAGACAGAAAATGTTCTTATTCCTTAATTCATAATAAAGGAGTTGTTTCCGTGGCACAGATTATTGTTATTGCATCGGGCAAAGGCGGCTCGGGTAAGTCATCCTTCACCGTCGGTGCAGGCAGAGCGCTCGCAAATCTCGGATACAGAGTGCTTGCCGCTGACTGCGATATAGGTCTGCGTTCTCTCGATATTCTTCTCGGTGTTTCTCAGCAGGTTGTCTTTGACTGGGGCGATCTTCTGCTTGAACGCTGCTCGGCTGAGCAGGCAATAATCAAGGCTGACATCGATTTTCTTGCTGCCCCCCGCAGTTTTTATGACGAATTTACCCCCGAATCGGTTTCTTCTCTTTTCAGGTCGCTTTCGGTTAATTATGATTATATTCTTCTTGATTCCCCCGCAGGTATCGACAGGGGATTCCAGCTCGCCGCATCGGGCGCCGACAGAGCAATCGTTGTTTCAACTCCTGACAGTGTGTGCGTCAGAAGCTGTTCAATGGCATTTGCCGAGCTCAACAAGCTGAAAATTGAAGATATACGCCTTGTAATCAATATGTTTGAGGTAAAGCCCGCCTGCAAAAAGAAGCTTCTCAACATCGATCAATGCATCGACGAAACCGGCGTACAGCTTCTCGGTGTTGTCCCGCGCGATGCAAACATAGGATTCAGCTCCGTAACGGGCACTTCTCCCAAGGAATTTGCACCCTCATCGCTTGCTTTCAACCGAATTGCAAAGCGTATAAGCGGCCAGCGTGTGCCTCTTGTATGTGAATAAAAGGATTTTGCTATGAATAATCAGACAATTGCCGCCGTTGCAACACCGAATGCACCGGGCGGAATCGGAATAATCAGAATATCGGGCGAAGAAGCCGTTGAAATTGCGGCAAGAATTTTTGTGCCCGTCAGCGGTAAACCGCTCACCGAAAGCAAGGGCTACTGCGCCCATTTCGGCTCTGTATATGATAATAATGAAAAAATTGACGAGGCTGTTTGCCTCGTTTTTCGTGCGCCCAGAAGCTATACGGGCGAAGATGTTGTTGAAATCAACTGCCACGGCGGGCTTTATCTTACAAAACAGATTCTTCGTGCCGCCCTCAATGCGGGAGCAAGACCCGCCGAAGCAGGCGAATTCACCAAAAGAGCTTTTCTCAACGGAAAAATGGACCTTGCGGGAAGCGAAAGCGTCATGGCTCTTATCGGCGCTTCGGGCAAGCAGGCGGCAAGCGCCGCTCTCAACACTCTTGACGGTCATCTGAGCAAAAAAATCCGTGAATGCGCAAACAAGATAGTCGGAATCTGCGCTTCTCTCGCCGCATGGGTCGACTACCCCGACGAGGATATCGAGGACACTTCTTCAGACGATATGCTTGCCGTTTTCGGCGAAGTCAGGACTGAGCTTGAAGCAATTCTCAGACGCTATGACTGCGGACGAGCCGTAACAGAGGGCATTGATACCGTCATCGTCGGCAGACCCAATGTCGGCAAATCAACTCTCATGAATCTGCTCACGGGCTTTGAGCGCTCCATTGTTACCGATATTGCGGGCACGACCCGTGATATAGTTGAAGAAAAAATAATGCTCGGTGAAATAATTCTTCGTATTGCAGACACTGCGGGCATTCGCGAAACCGAAAACACGGTTGAGAATATCGGTGTCAATATGGCAAAACGCCGTCTTGAAAGAGCTGAGCTTGTGCTTGCCGTTTTTGATTCGAGCGAAGCGCTCACCGATGATGATAAAGAAATCATGAAGCAATGCGAGGGTAAGAAAAGCATTGCAATTCTCAATAAATCCGACCTTCCTGCCGCACTCGATAAAAAATATATCAGCGATGTTTTCCACACGGTTGTGGAAATCTCGGCTTCAACGGGCGAGGGCAGGGATGAGCTTGAGGCCGCTGTTTCGTCTCTCCTTTCAGCAAATGAATTCGACCCGTCCGCCGCATGCCTGACGGGCGAAAGACAGCGCCTATGCTGCGTTAAGGCAGTCAGCCATCTGACCGAAGCAATTGACGCACTCAACTGCGGCGTGACTTTCGATGCTGTCAATGTCTGCGCTGACTGTGCAATTGACGCATTGCTCGAGCTGACAGGTGAGAGGGCCACCGCAACGGTTGTTGACGAGGTTTTCTCCCGATTCTGCGTTGGAAAATAAATGCAGAATGAAAGGTTTACAGCGCATTTTAAATGAATGTTGAATGATGAATATTTTCGGACACGCTCTGCCTATAACTGATTATATGCGGACGACCGCAGATCGCCCCTACAAACGCAGGTTTAAAATCAGCCTTATTATTTTGGGAGTGAAAACATGATAAGAGAAATTCAGTATTCAGACTTTGACGGACTGATGAAATTATATATGCAGCTTCACTCAAATTCTTTTCCGGAAAAGACTCCAGAAACCGAACATCTATGGAATAAAATTCTCAATGACAAAAATCATCATATTATTATCGCTGAGGAAGACGGAAAAATTGTTTCCTCTTGCGTCTGTATAATCGTTCCAAACCTTACTCACGGTCAGCAGCCGTATGCATTTATTGAAAATGTAATTACCGATGCCGAATACAGAAAAAGAGGACTTGCCACTGCCTGTCTAAACTTTGCTAAAGAAATTGCCGTGAAAGAAAATTGTTATAAGCTAATGCTTATGACAGGTTCAAAAGAGAAATCCACGCTGAATTTCTATGAACAGGCAGGTTACAACTGCAAAGACAAAACTGCTTTTGTTCAATGGATATAAAAGCTTGTTTTAGTTCCTTTTTCGCAAAATAACTTCCGTTTTTAGTTCTTTATTCGCATTAAAACGGCAATTTTGGTTTACAGCCGATAGAAATTTTTCAAACGATGCTCAGGTCATTTTGAACTGCGCAATCGTCTCTAAACGAGAGTTATTTTTCCCCCTGTTTTCGCATTTTTTCAACAAAAATTTAACTCTCCCCAAACTCTGTTTCACGCTTTAAATCGCTGAATTGCACAAAATTTATTAAAAATGAATTCCGAATTTCGCATTCCGGATTCCGAATTGTTTTAGGTGTAGCTTATGGAATATATTTCTGAAAATTTTGATATTGCCGTTATCGGTGCAGGACACGCAGGAATTGAGGCGGGTCTTGCCGCCGCACGCCTCGGATGCAAAACTGCTGTTTTCACAATCAATCTTGACTGGGTTGGCAACATGCCCTGCAACCCTTCAATCGGCGGAACATCCAAGGGTCATCTTGTTCGTGAAATTGATGCTCTCGGCGGTGAAATGGGAATTGCCGCAGACAAAAACACTCTGCAAAGCCGTATGCTCAACCTCGGCAAAGGTCCCGCCGTACACAGTCTGCGTGCGCAGATTGACCGCAGAGGATATTCCGATTATATGAAATCCGTTATGGAAAAAACGGATAATCTTTATCTCCGCCAAGCGGAAATCACAGATATCAGAAAAGACGGCGATGAATGGATAGTCAAAACCCGTCTTGACGCAATCCACAGAGTCAAGGCAGTCATCATCGCAACGGGCACCTTCCTTGCAGGCAAGGTCTATATCGGCGATGTTGCTTATGACAGCGGCCCTGACGGCGTTTTTCCCTCAATGATTCTTGCTCAGTCATTGAAAGATCTCGGCGTTAAGACCCGCAGATTCAAAACGGGTACACCGCCGAGGATAAATCGCAGAAGCGTTGACACAGAAAGCCTTGAGGCTCAGTACGGCGATGAGCATATCGTTCCGTTTTCATTTAATAATAAGGAAGAAATCCGCAACACCGAACCGTGTTATATAACATATACGGGCGCTGAAACAAAGAAGATTATTCTTGAAAATCTTCACCGTTCACCGCTCTATTCAGGCAAGATTGACGGCGTAGGACCCCGATACTGCCCGAGCATAGAAGATAAAATCGTTCGTTTTTCTGAGAAAGAGAGACATCAGATATTTGTTGAGCCCTGCGGCGCAAACACTGATGAGATGTATTTGCAGGGTCTTTCGTCCTCATTACCTGAGGATGTTCAACTGAAAATAGTCAGAAGCGTTCCCGGACTTGAAAAAGCTGAGTTTCTGCGCACAGCCTATGCGATTGAATATGACTGCGTTGACCCTCTTTCGCTCAAGCAAACCCTTGAATTCAAGGATTTTGAAGGTCTCTACGGTGCGGGTCAGTTCAACGGCTCAAGCGGATATGAAGAGGCTGCTGCTCAGGGCCTTGTTGCAGGAATGAATGCCGCTCTTAAAATTAAAGGAAAAGAGCCCGTCATTCTTGACCGCACAACCTCATATATAGGCACTCTGATTGATGACCTTGTAACAAAGGGCTGCTCAGACCCTTACAGAATGATGACATCCCGCTCAGAATACAGACTTGTTCTCAGGCAGGATAACGCTGACCGCCGCCTGACAGAAATCGGTTACAAAGCAGGTCTTATTTCTCAAGAAAGATATGATGCTTTCCTTGAAAAGCTTCGTCTTATCGAGGCGGAGAGGGAGAGGGTAGCCGCTCTTTCAATTCCAAAAACACCCGAAATTGATGCAATGCTTGTTTCACGTGAAACATCTGCGCTCGAAAAGGGAGTTAAAATGATTGAACTTCTTCGCAGACCTCAGATTGATTATGCAGCGCTTGCACCATTTGATAAAGACAGACCCGATTTGCCGTTTGAAATTTTTGAACAGGTTGAAATCGATATCAAGTATGAAGGCTACATCAAAAGGCAGCAGCAGCAGATAAATGAGCTTCGACGCCTTGAAGTTAAGAGACTTCCCGAAAGCCTTGATTACAATGAAATCACGGGTCTGCGCCTTGAGGCTATAGAAAAGCTCAATAAAATCCGACCTGAAACCGTCGGGCAGGCTTCGAGAATCTCAGGCGTTTCGCCTGCCGACATCTCAGTTTTACTTATCTATCTTGAGAGGAACAATATCAATGTTAATCAATAAGGATTTACTTGTAAATAACGCAGAATCGCTCGGAATCAGCCTCGGTGAAGAGAAAATAAACCGTTTTGACATGCTCGCAGAGCGACTGATTGAGCAAAACAAAACGATGAATCTGACAGCAATTACCGAGCCTGACGAAGTTGTTATCAAGCATTTTATAGACAGTATCTCGCTTTTATCATTTATAAACCCTGAAGAAAATGCAAAAGTTCTTGATCTGGGAACAGGCGCGGGCTTTCCGGGCATACCTCTTTTGATAGTGCGCCCCGATATCCGTCTTACAATGGTAGACAGCACTGCAAAGAAACTGAAATATGTTGCAAATACGGTTGAGGCTCTCGGTCTTGAAGCTGAAACTCTTCATGCAAGAGCAGAAGAAGCCGGAAAACAGCCCGAATACCGTGAACAATATGATATTGTTTGTTCAAGAGCCGTTGCCGCGCTCAACCTTCTCTGTGAATATTGCCTGCCGTTTGTTAAGGTCGGCGGAACATTTGCCGCAATGAAGAGCGCAAAGGCTGATGAGGAAATCGCCAACGCAAAGAATGCTTTAAAGACTCTCGGCGGTAAAATTGTTGATAAAAAGACATTTACTCTTGCAGACGGCGGTGAAAGAACAATAATTATTATCAAAAAGATATCGCAAATTCCAGCAAAATATCCCAGACCTTCGGCGCAGATTGCCAAAAAGCCTCTTTAATTTTAACTGATAAAGTCGAAAACAGAATCTTTCAGTCAATCAAATTAAATGGACAAATCCCCTCATCGGTGCTATCATTTAGTCAATGAATGAACCGACGGGGGGATTTTGATTTGAAAAACGGGAAGTACAAAATCGGCGGTCAGATAATTCTTGTGCCTCAGGAAGAAATATATCCGAATCCGAATCAGCCCCGAAAAAGGTTTGATTTTGATGAATTGGAAGGACTTGCTCAGAGTATCAGACAAAACGGAATTATTCAGCCCATAGCCGTAAGGATAAACGAAAAGGGAAATTATGAGCTGATTTCGGGTGAACGCCGACTCAGGGCATCGAGACTGGTCGGAATAACAAAGGTTCCATGCATTATAATGGAAGCAACAAACGAGAAATCCGCTTTGTTTGCGCTGATAGAGAATGTTCAGCGATGCGACCTCGGTTTTTTTGAAGAAGCGGTTGCGATAGAAAAGCTTCTGACAGATTACGGAATGACCCGTGAGGAGGTCTGCAAAAAGCTTGGTAAAGCTCCGCCTACAATATCAAACAAACTCCGCCTTCTTCGATTGCCCGAAGAAATAAGGCTCAGAATAACTCAGGAAAATCTTACTGAACGGCACGCAAGAGCGCTGCTGAAGCTGACAAGCCTCAGCCAGATGCAGAGAGCACTTTCAATCATTGCCGAAAAGAGACTGTCTGTTTCGGAATCTGAAAAACTGATTTCTCAGCTTCTGAGCAATGACGGCAGACCGAGACAGCCAACAGTCAAGCTTTTCAAGGATGTCAGGATTTTTGTCAATACCCTCAATCACGCCGTTGACACCATGCGACGGGCAGGGATTGATGCGGATTCAGCCAAAAGCGAAACTGACGAATATATTGAATATATCGTCAGAATTCCGAAAAGCAAAGGCTGTTACATCAAGGCAAAAAAGACATCGGCTTAATTTTGATTTCCACTTTTTATACCATATCTTTCTCTTTCACACCCACATCCAGCGGAGGGGGCAGGTCTCATGACCTGCCCTTTCTGCGTTTCATGAATGTTTCACGTGAAACATTTGTCGAATTTTTAATTTTTTTATTTAAATCTTCCATTTATGCGCCATATATGATATAATTGTTACATCTTTTAATCGGGAGAGATTATTTTGTGTAAAACAATTGCAATTGTTAACCAGAAGGGCGGCGTAGGCAAAACAACAACTGCCGTTAATCTTACCGCTGCTCTGGGCAGCAAGGGATACAAAATTCTGCTTGTTGATATTGACCCTCAGGGCAATTCCACAAGCGGTCTCGGAATAAACAAGAGGGGGCTTGAAACTTCTTCTTACAGCGTACTTATCGGCAGCAGCAATGCCAAGGATGCAATTATCAAAACTGAATTTGACAATGTTTGGGTTATGCCTTCAAGCATGGATCTTGCAGGCGCAGAGCTTGAGCTTGTTGACCTTGAAAAAAGAGAATCAAAACTCAAGAATGCTCTTGCTCTTGTTGCAAATGATTTTGATTTCATTTTCCTTGATTGTCCGCCGTCGCTCGGTCTTATAACTCTTAACGGTCTTGTTGCGGCTGATACTCTGATGGTTCCCATTCAGTGCGAATTTTATGCACTTGAGGGTCTTTCACAGCTTATCGCAACTGTCAGAACCGTCAAGAGACTTTATAACCCCTTAATTGAAATTGAAGGAGTTCTTCTGACTATGTATGACGGCAGACTTAATCTCACTCAGCAGGTTGTTGATGAGGTTAAGAAATGCTTCCCCAAGAAGGTTTATTCTACATATATACCAAGAAATGTCAGACTTTCAGAGGCTCCCAGCTACGGTCAGCCCGTAATGTATTATGATAAGTCATCAAAAGGCGCAAATGCTTACAGTGACCTTGCAGATGAATTCTTGAAGCTTAACGGAAAGGAGAAATAATATGGCACCGAAAAAAAGCGGTCTCGGCAGAGGTCTCAGCTCTCTGCTTACGGATAATTCTATAGAAGAAAATAGCTCCGTTCAGCCCATGAAGCTCAACCTTATGGATATTGAGCCCAACAAAGAGCAGGCAAGAAAGATTTTTGACGAAGCTGCTCTTTCAGAACTTGCGGATTCAATTGCTCAGCACGGTGTTTTGCAGCCCTTGCTTGTCCGCCCTCTCCTCGGAGGCGGATATCAGCTCATTGCAGGCGAAAGAAGATGGAGAGCAAGCCGCATGGCAGGTCTCACTCAGGTCCCCGTTATTATCAAGGAACTTACCGATGATGAAGCCGCTGTTATTTCTTTAATAGAAAATTTACAGCGTGAAGACCTCAACCCCGTTGAAGAGGCATTCGGTTTTTCATCTCTTATAAAAGATTTCAATTTAACTCAGGAAGAGGCTGCGCAGAGAGTCGGAAAATCCCGACCCGCAGTTGCAAACGCACTCAGACTTCTGAAGCTTCCTGAAAGTGTTCTTGAGCTTGTCCGTGAAAACAAGCTTTCAGCGGGTCATGCCCGTACACTTATTGCAATTGAAGATGAAAAGACTCTCGTTTCGGTCGCAAATCTTATTGTTGAAAAAGGTCTTTCCGTAAGAGAAACAGAAAAGCTTGTTAAATCATTAACGGCAGAAAAGAAGCCTGCAAAGCAGAAAAAATCTTTGAGAAATCCGTTTTTTGACGAAGTTGAGCTTTCACTCAACAACAGTCTTGGCAGAAAAGCAAAGGTTATCACCAAAAACGGCAAAGAAAGCGGAACTCTTGAAATTGATTTTTATGATAAAGACGATCTTGCAAGAATTGCAAAGATTCTTGCTGCACTTGAATAAAGGAGAAAAATATGAAAGAATTCAAACACGCACTTCTCGTTATGGATAAGCATAATTATCCCGAGGACGCAAAAGAAGCAATTATCAAAGCGGAAGAAAAAATCATTGCAAACGAAAAAGCAAACAAGCTTTATGATGCCTGCTACAGAGCATACTGGGGCAGAAAGCAGAATTTTCATAAGTTCCGCGATAAGGTAAAGGCTATTTCAGAAGAAATCGGCGAGCATGAATACACAATAAATCTTGTTATTCTTCTCAACTGCACAAAGCCTCTCCTTGCTGAATACAAAAAGCAGGGTATCAGCGAGGATATCTACTGGAATTCTATCCTTGACCTTAAAGTTAAGGCAACAGAGTGCAAAGAAAATTTTGATATCTGGGGCACTTTCGTTGAAGGCTGGTTTATGTCATTCTATACTCTTGAGCGCTTCGGTATCGGCAGATTCCAGTTTGATCTTTCCGATTTCGGCGAAGAATTCTATGATGACAACGGTGTTTTCATCAAGGACAGCGAATTCGTTCTCGGACTTCATATCCCCTCGCACCTCGGACCTCTCACCTATGATGTAAGAATGGATACATATAAGAAAGCATTTGAATTCTTCAAGGACAGATTTGACGGCAAGCACATCATAATCTGCTGCAATTCATGGCTTCTTTATCCCGATAATCTCAACATTCTTCCCGAAAATTCAAATGCTGCAGACTTCATACTTGATTTTGAGCCTCTTGATATCAAGAGAACTTATGATTTCGGCGACTGCTGGAGAATTTTTGGTCAGGGCAAGACCTGTCTGAAACCTGCGGAGCTTCAGAGAGACACAACCATGCAGAGAGCTTTTGCAGAATGGTTTGATCAGGGCAAAAAAGCAGGCTCAGCTTACAGCATGATTATCTTTGACGGCGAAAAAATCGTTACAAGATGTGACAGAGAAACCTACAGACAGAAATACGGATATTAAAAAAAAGCACCCAAAGGGTGCTTTTTTTATAACACTTCATTTAAATACTCAACATCTTCATCGGTTGTTGACCAGCAGGTGCAGAAACGGACTACCGTTCGTTTTTCATCAAGCTTTTCCCAAAAATCGAAAACAACCTTCTCTTTCAGCTTTTCCATTTTTTCATTATCAAGAATAACAAACTGCTGATTTGTCGGCGATTCCCATGCAAATTCATAATTTTTTTCTTTAAGGATATTTTTAACCTTTTCAGCCTGAACAATTGCATTTCTGCTGATTTCAAAATATAGATTGTCCGTAAACAAAGTGTCAAACTGAATGCCGAGAAGTCTGCCTTTTGCAAGCATTGCGCCGTGCTGCTTAACAATTGTCATAAAATATTTAGGAGTAACAGTCTTTTTAAAAATAACCGCCTCTCCGCAGAGTGCTCCGACTTTTGTTCCTCCGATATAAAATGCGTCACAGATTTCGGCAATATCGGAAAGAGTAACATCCGTTGCGTTGCTCATAACCCCGTAGCCAAGCCTTGCACCGTCAAGATAAAGCGGAATTTTATACTTTTTGCAGACCGCAGAAATATTTTTCATCTCTTTTTTTGAATAAAGGGTTCCGAATTCAGTGGGGTGGGAGATATAAACCATTCCGGGAAAAACCATGTGTTCATGATTTTCATCATCATAGAAACTCTTAATGTATGAATCAAGCTCGTCGGAATCAATTTTTCCGTTGTGAGAAGGAACATTCAGCACCTTATGACCCGTATATTCAACGGCACCTGCTTCATGAAGCGAAACATGTCCCGTATCTGCTGCAATAACGCCCTCATATGCCTTTAAAACAGCTGAAATAACAGTAGAATTCGTCTGAGTTCCGCCAACAAGGAAGAAAACATCAATATCATCTCTTCCGCAGGCTTTTTCAATTTTTCTCTTTGCAGAATCGCAATATTTATCCTCTCCGTATCCCGAAAGAGGCTCAAAATTAGTCTTTCCGAGTGCTTCAAGAATTTTCGGATGTGTACCCGTAATATAATCGCTTTTAAATGAAGGAATCATTTTATTTTCTCCTTAAAAAATAATGGCGGGTAATACCCGCCTTACTTGATTTATATATTCGTAAGGCTGTCAACGAAGCCTGTTCTTTTTAATAATGTTGATGACGAAATCTGCGAAATATAAACTTTTTCGTTGCCGTTCCTGTCAATGCATACTATAAATGACTTAGGCAAATCCGTACAGACATTTTCAACCTTTCCCGCTTTTTCAGCCATCGCAAGATAATTGCGGGTGCTTTTTGAAACTGTGGTTGTGTCGAGATCAAAAATTCCTATAATATCGTCAAAGGTTATAACCTTATCCATGCCGAGATGAAGATACATTTTTTTACTCCATTTCAGTTATTTTTCCGTCTTTAACCTCAAATGCTTTGCCTTTTTTTGAACGAAGAAGCTGAGACGGGTCGCAGCAGGTTATAAAAACCTGCCAGCTGTCAAGATAATTCAAAATAAAAGTCTGTCTGCCCTCATCAAGCTCGCTCATAACATCATCGAGCAGAACAACAGGGCATTCTCCCGTTATTTCTTCAATAATTGAAGCCTCTCCGAGCTTCATTGCCAGCGCACAGCTCCTCTGCTGACCCTGAGAGCCGTAAATTCTGACATCACGGTCATTAAGCATAAGCACAAGGTCATCAGTATGCGGACCTGCGTTGGTATAAAGCCTTTTTATATCGGCTTCTCTGCTTTTAAGAAGATTTTCCGAAAGCTTTTGTTTTATTTCTTCTTCAGAAATATTTTCTTTTGAAAAATCATAATAAAAAGAGAATTTTTCTCTTCCCGAGCTGATACCCTCATAAATTTCCGATGAAATTTTTGAAAGCATTTCAACATAATCAAGTCTGTATTTGATTATTTTTGCGCCGAGATTCACAAGTTCAGCATCCCACGGCGCCATATAATCATATTCAAAGCTTCTTTCGCCGAGTTTCTTTAAAAGAGCGTTTCTCTGGTCAAGCGCACGCAGATATCTGCTCATTAAAACGGCGTAATTCGGCTTTACAAGGCTCAGAGCAACATCAAGCATCTTTCTTCTTTCGCCCGGTCCGTCCTGCACCAATCCGAGAGTATTCGGCGAAAAAACAACCGCATAAAACTTGCCCATCATAACTCTGGGCGAGCTTTCATTAACTCCGTTAAGAATTATTTCCTTGCGCTTGTTGATTTTCATCAGGACATTTTGTTCACGCATGTGTGAATAAAAATCCGAGTTTATTTCAGCTTCATGCTCGCCCTGCTTTATCAGCTGAATGTTTTTTCGAGCACGAAAGCTGTAAAATCCCGTCAGAAGCCATATGCTTTCTATTATATTTGTTTTTCCCTGCCCGTTCTCACCGTAAATAACATTCATTTCGGGGTGGGGGTTGAATGAAATTTCATCTATGTTTCTGAATTTTTTTACGGAATGGGAATTGATTATCAAATTTTAACCCATCCTTTCGTAAAAATTATTCTACAATATAAATTACTCTTTCAAATTCGGCACTGTCGCCGCTGCGAAGCTTCTTACCTCTTGAGGTGCAGACTTCGCCGTTAACCTTGACATCGCCTTCCTGAATAACAATCTTTGCGTGACCGCCGGTCTGAACGGCATCGCACATTTTAAGGAATGAATCAAGGCGGATAAAATCCGTGTCTATTTTTTTTGTTATCTGCTGCTTTTCGGCAACCTTGACTTTAATCTTCATTTTTCAGCCTCACAGGAAGAATAAGGAATGTGAAGGAATCTCCCTCGTTGGGAACAATCAGAATGGGCGCAACGGCACCGTTAAGAATAATTTTAACCTGATCGGTGTCGCAGACCTTGAGTGCTTCAAGCATATACTTATTATTAAATCCGATTGTTACATCGTCGCCCTCAATTATTGCAGAAACTTTATCGTTTGCTGTACCGAGAGATGAAATGCATGACATCTTGATAAGATTTTCCGCAAAAACACACTTGATGGGGCTCTTGATTTTATCGGTGATGATAAGAGAAGTTCTGTCAATGCTGTCAATAAGCTTTCTTGTGTCAACGGTAACAACCGATTTCTGAGTTGAAGGAATTGCAGCCTTATAATTGAGGAATTCACCGTCAAGAAGTCTTGAAGTGATTGCATAACCTGCAACATCAAAAACAATGTGGCGCTTGCCGACACTGATGATGATAGGCTCTTCATCATCATTTATGAGCTTTAAAACCTCTGAAAGAGTTTTTGCGGGAACAACGAATGAAAGATTTTCACCTTCATATCTGATTTCTTCATTTCTTATTGCAAGACGCACGCCGTCAACGGCAATAAGACGAAGATGACCTGCTTCAACTTCAAATTTAATACCGGTATGAACAATTTTGCTGTCCTTTACTGCAACTGAGAAGATAGTCTTTCTGACCATATCTCTGAGCACCTTCTGAGCAACCTCAATGGGATATCCGCCCGAAACAGAGGGAAGATCGGGGAATTCTTCAGATGAAATTCCTATGAGAGTTGATTCAAATTCACCGCAGGAAATTGAAGCGATGTGTCTTTCATCACTTTCGATATTAACAAAATCTTCGGGAAGCTTTCTGAGAGTTTCGCTGAACATGTGAGCATTGAGAACAAGCTCACCCTCTTCTTCAACTCTTGCACCGATAACGGTTTCAATTCCCATTTCAAGGTCGTAGCCCTTAAGGTAAAGAAGATTATCTTTTGCTATCATAAGAATACCTTCAATAGCGGGAATTGCTGTTTTAGTTGAAGCTGCTCTCTGGACAATCTGACAAGCTTCGGAAAGTTCGAGTGTGTTACAGATAACTTTCATCTTTTTTCCTCCTGTTTTCTGTGTCCGCCCTGTCGGGCGACACCTGATCGGGGTTTTTGCTTAAATAAGATAAGTAATATAGTTTATATTTATAGTAGTAGTAGTAGAGGGCGTGAAAATGTGGTATAACTTCTGAAAGTCAATATATTCTTGAATTTCAGACAAAATTTTCTTAACTTTTCAAAGTGGATAAAAATTGGATATCCACTTCCCTTTTTTTTACAGGTTGACAGTGTGGAAAACCTGTGAGTGGAAAAGTATAACTATGTGGAAAACTTACAGCTCGTTTCTGCCCTCTATAGCACGGATAAGAGTAAATTCATCGGCATATTCAAGGTCCGCACCGACGGGCACTCCGTATGCAAGGCGGCTGACATTGATTCCGAGAGGCTTGATTATCCTCGAAATATACATTGCCGTTGCTTCGCCCTCGACCGTGGGATTGGTTGCCATGATGATCTCTTTAACATTTTCGTCTGAAAGACGCTTGAGAAGCTCTTTTATGCAGATATCCTCGGGGCTGATGTCATTCATCGGAGAAATTGCGCCGTGAAGAACATGATAGAGTCCGTTATATTCATGAGTGCGCTCAATTGCAATAACATCTCTCGGGTCTTCAACAACGCAGATAACCGATTTATCTCTTGAAGGGGAAGTGCAGACTGAACAAACCTCGCCATCGGTCAGATTGCAGCATATTTCGCATCTGTGTATCGATTCACGGGCGTTGAGGATTGTCTGAGTAAATCTTTCTGCGTCTGCATCGCTCATTTCAAGAATATGAAAGGCGAGTCTCTGCGCGCTTTTTCTTCCGACTGACGGAAGCCTTGCAAACTGCTCAATGAGTTTATCAAGCGAAGGAGTAAATCCGCTCATCAGAAAAGTCCGGGAATGGAAAGACCGCCTTTAGCCTGCTCCATGCCTTTTTCCATTGCTTCGTTTGCCTTGCGGATGCTTTCATTGAAAGCGGAAATAATGAGGTCCTGAAGCATTTCAATATCCTCGGGGTCAACAATTTCAGGCTTGAGGTTAACAGCTGTAACTTCATGAGCGCCGTTAACAACAACTTCAACTGCGCCGCCGCCTACGCTTGATGAAAATTCGGTTGCTTCAACTTCCTGCTGAATGCGGGTCATATTTTCCTGCATTTCCTGAATTTTTTTCATCATGTTGCCGCCGCCCTGAGGCGCACCGGGAATTCTTGCTTTCATATTTATATCCTCCGTCATTTATTATTAAACTTATTTATTTTGTTTTTCAGCTCTTCAAGCGGACTTGTCGAAGCTTTAGGTTTCTCTGCGGTTGCAACCGCTATTTTCATTTTCTGACCGACAGTTTCATAAACTGCTCTCGCAAGCTCTCTGTAATGAGTGTCGGTGCAGATGAAATCATAAAGAGTGGGGTTATCGGAATTTATGACGATTCTGCCGTTTTTGACATTTGCGCTTGAGCCTGCCAGAATTCCGAAGAGGGGAATATCATATTTCTGAAGTTTTTCAAGAACATCGCTCCAGCCTGAAAAATTACCGTCTGCAACAGCAGGAACGGACTCTTCTGTGAGAGGAGGAGTCTGCGGAACAGGCGGTTTTTCCTCTTCTTTCTGTTCATTAACAGCAGGTGCGGGTGTGCTGACTGCAGGAATGGGTGCAGGTGCAGGTGCGGCGGATTCAGCTTCAGCAGCCTTAACCATGACCTTTCCTGATGCAATCATTTCTTCAAGCTTTGAGATTCTCTCTTCAATTTCAGCGGAAAGAGAAGAATTATCGCTGACCGAAGGCCCGCACATTTTTATAACTGCAGCTTCAAGCTGAATTTTTTTGTTTGCAGCATTCTTTATGTTCTTCGATGTCTGACCGAGAATCTCAATGCATGCAAGAATTTTTGATAATTTAAGCTGAGCAGCTCTGTCTTTAAGCTTCTGAAGCTCATCTTTTGAGCAGACAATCAATCCGTCACATTCATTAACGGTTTTTGCAACCATAAGATTGCGGAAATGAAGGGTCAGCTCGGTGCAGAGACTGTCAATATCGCACGCCTCGCTGTGAAGTTTTGAAACAAGCTTCAGCGCATTGGTAAAATCAGCATTTGCAACAAACTCGGAGAATGCAAAAAGGTGCATTGTTCCTGCAATTCCTGCTGCAGCGCTGACTGCGTTTTCGTCAATGTCGCTGCCCATTGCAAAGCATCTGTCGAGAAGTGACAGCGCATCACGCATGCCGCCGTCTGCAATTCTCGCAATGAGGCTTGCAGCGCCTTCAGTAAGCTTTGCATTTTCGTTTTCTGCAACATAAATAAGTCTGTTTGTTATGTCTTCGGGAGAGATGCGCTTGAAATCAAAACGCTGACATCTTGAAAGAATGGTTGCGGGAAGCTTGTGTATTTCTGTTGTTGCAAGGATAAAAATAACATGTGAGGGGGGCTCTTCGAGGGTTTTGAGAAGAGCATTGAATGCTCCGATTGAGAGCATGTGAACCTCATCTATGATATAAACTCTGTATTTTGCATTAACGGGAGTGAAATTTGCCTCTTCACGCAGGTCGCGGATATTGTCAACGCCGTTGTTGCTCGCTGCGTCAATTTCGATAACGTCAAGAATTGCACCGCTTTCGATTCCCTTGCAGATTTCACATTCATTGCAGGGATTTCCGTTAACGGGAGAAAGGCAATTGACCGCCTTTGAAAGAATTTTTGCGCAGGAGGTTTTTCCGGTTCCTCTTGAGCCGGTGAAAAGATAAGCGTGAGAAATCCTTCCGCTTTCAAGCTGGCTCTGTAAGGTTTTTGTAACATGAGGCTGACCGCTGACATCGTCAAATGTTTTCGGTCTCCATTTACGGTAAAGTGCCTGATACAATTTTCTCACCCTCCTGCTTTTCTAAAAAAATAGAGAGCTTTCTCTTGGTCATATGGCGGTAGGCAGACTGTGGCGCACAAGACTGTCCGCTTAATGCTGCTCGGTTCACCCGCCTGACATGGTTCACGGTGTCCTGTCGCACAGGACCCACACGCCACATGACCAAAATAAAGCTCTGCTTACCGTATTATTATATAATATATTTATTATAATATCAAGTGAAATTTTTTGTTTTTGCCTTAAAATAAGAAAAAAACACTGAAAAACAGTCTGTTTTTTTCACATTTGTCTCAATTGCGGAATAATCTGTAATAAAAGGAGGCTTCTGTATGAAAGAATCATATTTTCTCGGCTCGAGCGGCAAGAATGGGTTTTTCTCCTGCTTTTCTCAGCTTACACCGAAAATTGAGGGACAGTATACCTATATCATCAAGGGCGGACCGGGCACGGGCAAATCGTCTCTTATGAAAAAAATTGCCGATGAAATGGAAAAAAGAGATATTGAATGCGAGAGGATTTATTGTTCATCCGACCCGAATTCGCTCGACGGAGTTATTTTTCCATCTTTGAGAGTGAGTATTTGTGACGGAACGTCACCGCATACTCTTGACCCTAATTATCCCGGCGCAACGGGGGAGATAATCAACCTCGGCGACTGTTGGGATAAAGAAAAACTGCTTGAAAATAAAGAAAAAATAATAAAACTGACCGATGAAAACAAGGCTTGCCACAAGAGAAGCAGAAGATTTATTGATTCAGCATTTTCCGTTTTCGGCGACGGCGAAAGAATATGCAGGGAATGCCTTGACAAAAGAAGGCTTGAGAGATACGCAACGAGGCTTGCAAACCGATATTTCAAAAAGCCTTCCGGCAAAATCGGCCTCGAGAAAACAAGACTTCTCGATGCAATAACACCTGAGGGATATTTCTTTTTCGGCAGTACGGTTAATGAGCTCTGCGATTTTAAAATTGTTTTTGACGATGATTTCGGAATTGCCGCTTCAAAGCTGATAAAGGAGCTTCGCACCTATGCGCTTGCAAGCGGATTTTCAGTTATATCAAGCCCTTCTGTCAACGGAGAAGGACTTCGCCACATCATAATAAAAGAGCTTTCGCTCGGATTTTTTACCCGTGACAGACTGTGCAATCTCGGAATAATTCCGACAAAAAATGTTCAGCTCAGGAGATTTTATGATTCGGAAAAGCTCAGAGAATACAAAGCACGCCTCAGCTTTTCAAAAAAAGCCTCAAAGGAATTGCTTGATGAGGCTGTGTCCGCTCTGATTTCGGCAAAAACGGTTCATGATGAGCTTGAGGCGGTCTATATTGAAGCAATGGATTTTGAAAAAAGCGGAAAAATTGCCGATGAACTGACAGAAAGAATATGGAAGAGCGAATGGTGGAGTGAGTAGTTTTTCTTCGCAAAAATGATGTTTCCTTGCGGCAAATGAAGAAATGAAGCACGCCTGCGGCGTATAAAGTGTTGCTGCTCAACATTTCGAAAGGGCTTCGCCCTTACCCATTTATATAATCGGTCATAGGAGAAACTTATCCTTAATATGCCAATGGCATACTTCATTCGAGCGAGAGCGAGAACTTCATATTGCATTGTAATATATCATACGCAAAATTAAAACCCCCTTGGAGACCAAGGGGGTCAATAATCAGCATATTTTTAGTTCAGGATTATGCTTCTTCCTGCTTCTTTGCAAAGCACTCGCTGCAGTAAACAGGTCTGTCCTCACGCGGCTTAAAGGGAACCTTTGCAACTCCACCGCAGGAATCGCAGGTTGCTTCAAACCACTCACGCTCGCCACGAGTTGCGTTCTTGCGTGCATCACGGCAAGCCTTGCAACGCTGGGGTTCGTTAACGAAACCTTTCTCAGCATAGAATTCCTGTTCACCGGCTGTGAAAACGAATTCGTTGCCACATTCCTTACAGATGAGAGTCTTGTCTTCGTACATGATTTTAACCTCGCTTGAAAAATTTTTTTTCGCCCTTGGACGGATTTGCACCGCCACCTTTGATTAACAACGCTCTGCTTTAAGCTACGGGGGCATATTTAAATTTCCTTTTGGAAAATTTAAAGTTTTTCTTTGATTTTTTTACGGATTCTTTGAAACGCATTGTCAACTGCCTTGACGCTGCAACCGAGCTTGTCGGCAATCTGCGCTCTGTTTTTGCCCTGAATTTTCAGGTCAATAACCTGCTGCTCAAAATCCGAAAGATATTTTCTGAGAATATCCAGAAGCCTCTGATATTCAAAAAAATCAATGGCTATGTTTTCGGCGCTCTCGGCAACGGACGAGCTTTCGTCAGCAGTATTCTCAAGAGAAACCGCACCTGTCAATGCTTCATTCTTGCGATTGAACATTTTTTCATATGCCGAATAGATTTCGTTCTTTATGAGGGTGTTTGCATAGGTTCTGAATCTGACGCCTTTTGAGGGGTCAAATGAATAAACAGCTTTGATGAAACCTATCATTCCTTCCTGAGAAAGATCCTCACCTGAAATACGGGCGTGGGAATACTGAGCCGCCTTTGCGTTTGCAATCGGAGTTATTGCTGATATCAGCAGACTCATTGCTTCATCATCGCCGTTTGCGGCAAGCACTGCAAGCTCTTCTTCGCTGAGGTTTTTTTTGCTGTTTTTCTGCATTTTTTCTCCTCTAAAAATCCTCTTACACACAATAATAAGATAATTTTTGAATTTTGTCAACAACTTTTTATTTACTTTGTGAAAATATTTTTGTGAATAGTGCCCAATAAATTGCTTTTTCGCCATATATTGTGTTTTTTCTAAAAAATCATAATAAAATTTTTTGACTGAAAAACAATTATTTTCACCTGATAAAACATTTCTGTTAACGAAAAATAAAAAAGAGGTGTAAAAAATGAGCGAAAAAAATGAAATTGCGTGGCAGGTGACGATTGCGGCGGCGGTCAATCTTATTATTCTCATTCTGATTATTTTGATGAGCAGAAGTGAGGCTTACGCAATGGGTCTGGGCAGCGGCGGCGAGAGGGTGAGTGCTGTGCAGCGGGTGCTGAAAAACAAAGGGTTTTATCAGGGCGAAATCAGCGGGATTTATGATTTTTCAACCCGTCGGGGAATAAAAAAATTTCAGAGCGAAAACGGAATTGAGCCGAGCGGAAATGCAGACTATAAGACGGTCAGTACCCTCGGATTAAATTCTAAAAATGAAATCTTTTCGTTTGAAACTGAGCTTCTTGCAAGGTATGTACAGTTTGTCTGCGGCGGAAAAGGTTATCCCGAAAAGCTTGAATTATGCGAAAAAATCATTGAAAAGAAGAAAAGCGGACAGACAGTCGGCAGTCTGCTGATAGCGGAAAACCCCGATTTTTACAGGAAAATAACAGAAATTGAGCCGGGCCCCGATTCAGTTCGTGCCGCATACAGAGCGATTGAAAAGCCGGATATATAGAAAAAATCGGGTGCGTTCACACCCGATTTTCTTACTTAACATTCTTGCCGAAGCGTTTGATTTTCTGAGTGGTTGTTTTTTCAAGAGCGTTTGAAAGAACCTCAACGATTCTGATTCTCTTATATCCCGGAATTTTCTTATTGACTTCCTTGACTGCGCCATGAACCGCTTTTTCAACCTCTTCTTCTTTCGGATTTCTTCCGAATTTTTCTTTAAGATATTCGAAGTTGGGGAAGATTTTTGCCTTGACTGCGGTTTCGCCGTTCTCTTCGCTTGAAAGAACGAGAACTTCGCCGATTTCAGGGAACTGTGAAAGCCTTGTTTCAAGCTCTTCAGGGTAAATATTCTTGCCGTTTTCGGTGACGATAACATTTTTGATTCTGCCCTTGATGAAGAGATCGCCCTCTTCGTCAATCATTCCGAGGTCGCCCGTGCAGAACCAGCCGTCACGCAGAACGCTGTTTGTTGCTTCTTCATCGTTGAAATAACCGAGCATGATGTTATCGCCTCTGACATGGATTTCGCCGACGCCTTCTTCGTTGGGATTATCAATTCTTATCTCAACGCCGGGGATTGCCTTGCCTGTTGAATCGGGATTGAGATAGAAGTCGCTGTTGCCTGCAACAAGAGGCGAGCATTCGGTCAGACCGTAGCCCTGAAGAGTGCGGATTCCGAGCACTGCAAAATCTTCAATGAGAGAAGTGTCAAGCTCAGCCGCTCCGACGATGAAAACACGAAGCTTTCCGCCGAGAGTTTTTCTGACTTTGGCAACAATGACCTTGCGGAGAATCCAGGGAAGCTTTTTCATTGCAGAAGCGAAGGATTCGGTTTCAAATGCCGCTTTGTATTTTGCGGGTACTCCGTCTGCGACGGATTTCTTTATTCTTTTGCTGAGAACCTTGAGAAGCGCGGGAACAACAACGAGAATCGAGGGGCTGTATTCAGCCATATTTTTTGCAACCTTGGTCAGACCGTCGCAGTATGAAATGCAGCAGCCTCTGCTGAAAACGAGAAGAAAATCAAGGGTGCATTCATAAGTATGATGAAGGGGAAGAATTGAAAGAACCTTATCTGTATCATAAACACGGAACATCTGAATTGTCTGGTGAATATTTGAGCAGATGTTGTTCTGTGAAAGGCATACACCCTTTGAATTGCCCGTTGTGCCCGAAGTGAAGATGAGAATTCTCATTTCATCCTTGCCGATTTTGATTGCATCAACCTTTTTATAATCGGCGGGCGCAGATGTTGAAGCCAATTTTCTCAGGCTTTTAAAATCAATGTATTCAATTTCACGGGTAACAACCTTTTTGAGGTTTGCAAGTCTTTCGCTGTCGGAAACAACGGCGCAGCATTCAGCGGATTCAAGGAAATCCCTGACATCCTCACTCTGAAGCTCCTTATCGATGGGCACAACAACGCCGACGGTTGCGGCGCAGACATATGAAAGAGCCCATTCGAAGCAGTTTTTGCCGGTGACAGCAATTCTCTTTCCGAGAAAGCCCATATCTATGAACTTCACGCAGAGACTGTAGTAAAGCTCCTTAAACTCATTGTAAGAAACGTTTCTGATTGAGCCGTCCTCTTCCTTAACCTCAAATGCGGTTTTATTTCCGAATTTTGCGGCAGTTGAGTTTATAAGATCACGGAAGTTTTCGTGCTTATTCTCTTTATAATAATTGTATTTTCCAGCCATATTCTTTCTCCGGACATAAAAAAATCAGCCTGTTTAAAGGCTAAAAAAGTATATCACTATATTATTATAATGTCTATTAAGAAAACATTAAGATTATTTTAAAATGTAAACTTTTTGTAAACTAAAGTAAATAAACAACGAAAAAGGGCACGGTGAAAAAACCGTGCCCTGATGTTTATGCTCTTAAATATGCTGAAATTTCTTCAGCAATGCTTCCGAATGCATAGAAGATTTCAGCGGCTGAATCGAATATTGCCGAGCGAAGATAAACAAAGCCTTCCCAGAGATTGCTTGCCCATGCAACTGAAGAGAAATTGTATCTGATATCCCACATAGAGTCGGTAAGGACAGAATAAATTTCATAATTGAGATGCTGGCGGTTTTCTCTGTCGGTTGCCTCGCGGGGAGTGCAGCCCTCTCTGATAAATTCTTCGTTTGCAACGGTTACGCAGAAATCAACTTTTTCGTCTTCTCTCTCATAATAATAATCAAGCGAGAAATAATCGGGATTTCCGTTGCGAAGCTGAATTGTCTGCCATTCACCGATTTCAACGGGTATGGTTTCTGTGTAGCTGTCGGAATATGTAACGGTAATTTTCATTCCGTCAAAATCATAAAGGATTTCGCCGTCATATGAAATGGGAACATCGAGATAATCTTCAATGCCCTCAACCTCAACCTTGGAGATTTCCTTGCTTATGGGATAAATCGAGACGGTTTTGCTGAATGTTTCGTCGAAAAAGTAAACGGTTATGTTTTTCTCACCGACTCCGTATTCGTCATCAAAGGAGCAGATGAAATCGTGGTCTATGAGAGAAATTGTTTTGCCTGAATCAAAGGTTATCTGAGTTTTGCCTCCGTAAAAACAGAAGCGGGGTTCAGAGTCTTCTTCTTCTTCATAAACCTCATAAATGCTCCATTCGGGAATAAGGAAATATTCTGTGCCGCCTGCAAATGAGATATCGCTTATTTCTTCGCCCAGATATGTGATTTCAATATCCGATGGGTCGCCGGCTGTTACATCAAAGCCGACATGACCGAGGAGAATGTTTTCGCCCTCTTCAAGTCTGAAAATATATTTGTCTGTTTCGGTTCCGAATTTTTCTGTGTCGAGATATACGGATTCGGCGAGCTCGGTTACGACGCCGTCTTCAATAGTTTCGGGATAAAAGAAACGGGAAATTTCTGTCCATTTATGAGTTATGCAGAAGTATCCTGCTTTTTCTGCATCAAAAGTTACATAAAAGTTTTCGTCTGAGGGGATTTCAAAGGAGCTTTTGCCCTCTGAAAGAGTACCCGCATAGGAATATTCAAAATCGTCCCGCATAAGAACGGGTTTATCATCTGCGGCAAATGCCGTAAACGAGCCGAAAGCAATGATAAATGTAAGGATTACAGCGGTCAGGGATTTAAAAGTTTTTTTCATTGTTTAGCCTCCTCAGGTAACTTTTTTCAGTAATTATATATTAGCATAACAGATTTTTACTGTCAATAAAAAACCGCCCCCGAAAGGGCGACCTTCGGGAGCGGAAAGCTTTAAATTACGAAAGACACAACGAGAAAAGCAACCCAGAAAATGAGGGGAATGCAGAATTTTTCAAGGTATGCACCGACATAGGTTATAACCGAGGGGATGAACATAAGAATTTTTCCGAAAACAGATGCTCTTCCCTTTTTGAACACTGCGTCGGTGAGGTTCATTGCATCTTCAACAAGCGGAAAAAGATTGCAGAGAAGGGAAATTCCGAGATATGTCATAAGAACATAGAGGATGAAAAGTGCGGGTGAATCGCTGAACGAAATTCCCATATAAGCGAGGTTTATATATCCGAGAAGGAAAATCGGGAATCCCGTCATAAGATTCATAAAGCCCGGACCCGTAGCAATGAGATAAGTTGCGCCGCTTTTCTTTGCAAGTGCATGCTCAACATGACCGCATGCTTCATCAATTCTCAGATATCCCGGTGTTTCAACGGGGAGACCGAGAAGCTTGCAGGTGAGATGCTCCCAGAAGCCGCGGAGATATGCTCCGGGGAAGGTCAGTATTTTAAATAAAATATAGAGCTTACTCATACTAAGTCGCACTCTCCTTCCTTAAGAACTTCCTGAACGGTCTTTTCGCCGCTGATGATTGAATTAAGCTTATCAGAAAGCTCAACGCCCTCATATGAAGCGAGAATATCTGTGACATAAATTGCATTCTGAGATGTCATTTCGCCGAGCTTGTTGCACAGATATGCGCAGATGTAAACAGTGTTGTCAAGCTCAACGGTGTATGAACTGCTGTCACCGTAATAATAATAGCGGTTATATGCGGTGGTATATGCGATATATGCCTGCTCATATGCGTTATCGTAGTCGCCTTCAAGAAGATAGACGAGAGCAAGCTGACGGTAAAGCTCGGGAATGGTGCCGTAAGTCTGAAGAGCCTCATTGAGAAGCTCCCTTGCTTCGCTCATCTTGCCCTGACAGCGCATAAGCATTGCTCGGAGAATAAAAGCGGAGTCATAACCCTCGTTATACTTTTCAAAAGCGTTGCAGGTTTCTTCCGCTGCAGCAAGATTGCCGTCAGCAATCTGAGTTTTCATTTTGAGGGTGTAATAGTCATATGCGGTGTTGTCTTTCTCAATTTTTTCATCGAGAAGAGCGATTGCTTTTTTGCTTTCTCCCGCATCATTGAGAGTGTTTGCGTAGTCGATATAATAAAGCCAGCTGTAATCCTTGCCGCTTGCTTTTGCGGAAGCATCGATTCTTTCAAAGCATGCAACCTGCTCCTGCGGCGGAATGCGGAAATAGTTTGCGGCAACGGTTATGAAGTAATCAACATAGATGTCTTCAATTCCTTCAGTGCCGCGGAATGACTCGAATTTTGCAGCAACTTCTTCGTATGTGCTTTCACCCGAAGTCATCATTTCAATACCTTCGTAGAGAGTGTTATAGCTCAATTCATATGATTCCTGCATCTGCTTATATCCGCGCAGAGTTGCATTCTTTTCAATTTCTTCCTCGCTGAAAAACTTTGATGCATATGAATAGGCATCAAGAGGATTTGAATAATTTGCAACTGCGTTGATAAGCTTGATTCTGACATCGCTGCCGGTCTTAACAAAGTTATTGAGAGGCGATGAGCCGAGAATGGAATTTACTTCGCTGACAACGGTGTCAACCTCGCTGTATTCAAGAAAAGCAGTGTACCAGCTGTTGTTCTTTGCAGCGATATCGCCCTTGATAACCTGAACTGCAGGTGCGCTGATAAGAAAAGAAAGCATAAGAGCAAATAAGCTGAGCGTAATTACAGCTGCGCCGCAAACCCACGCAAGAATCGGAGGCTTTCTCTTGAGCATTGCAGCTTCGCAAGCCTCGCAATAATTCATGTCACCTGTGATTCTGTTTTCTTCGCAAACGGGGCAGAGCTCATATTCTTCTTCGTCTTCTTCCGGGTTTTCTGCTTCGTTTTCAGTATTTTCATCTTCAGAGTCATCAATTTCCTGAGCTTCTGAGGTTTCTTCTGCGTCAGTTTCTTCGGATTCCTCTTCAACCGATGTTTCCTCTGCGGCAACTTCGGCTTCCTCAGTTATTTCCTCGGCATCAGCAATTGCCTCGGGAGCTTCTGTTTCTTCCTCAGGCATGTTGTTCATAAGTTCATTATCCAAGCCGTTTTCCTCCTTTTATTCTTATCTGAATTATTCTATCACTATTTATTAACGATTTCAAATAAATTTTAAAATATTTACATATTATTTAATTATGATATAATATACACTGTAAATATTTAATGCGGAGGTATTGTAATGAAAGAAATCAACATCAGAGATATAAAAATCAGCCCCGTTGAGCTTATTTCCGACGGCTGGGCACTGCTTACGGCGGGCAACGAAGAAAAATACAACACAATGACCGTCAGCTGGGGTGCGCTCGGCGAAATCTGGGGCAAGGATGCAGCGTTTGTTTTTGTGCGTCCTCAGAGATATACCTATGAATTCACCGAAAAAGAGGAGCTTTTCACGCTTTCATTTTATGGCAGTGAGTTTAAAGATGCATTGCGTCTTTGCGGCTCAAAGAGCGGAAGAGACATTGACAAGGCTGAGGCAACAGGCTTAAAGCCCGTTTTCACCGACGGCACCGTTACTTTTGAACAGGCGAAATATACAATTGTCTGCCGCAAGATGGCTTCGCAGTTTATCGACCCTGCAGGCTTTGCCGATGCAGCGATTGAAAATAACTATGCCAACAAGGATTATCATAAGGTTTATGTCGGCGAAATTATAAAGGTATATGAGAATTAAAAAATGCCCTCAGGGGCATTTTTGTTTTTTAAGGATTCCGAATTATTTTGTCACCTTTTCGGATTCCCGTTCGTGTATATAGTGAAACGGGGGGACGGAGATGGCAAAGTTGATAAAAACAATTATTATATTGTCGGTTGTTTCATTGATTGCCGTTTCGGTATATGTTTATTTTAACGGCAATTATGCAAAAGAAGATGTATACCGCCCGATGTGTTTTTATGATAACAGTCTGATGTGGGAAGAAGGAAAAGCGGAAACCGGTTTTAATGATTCCGAGTATTTAGGGACAATAAATTTCTGCGTCGGTGCAACCCAAAAACCTGCAAGGGATTTTGAATGCAATTATGAAAGCTGGCTCGGCGCACAGCTTTATAAAGATAAAAATGATATTTACTATCTGAAACTTTTGAACGGAAACACCGTTGAGCTTAAAAGAAGCCGTACCTGCGGCGAAATGACAGCGGTTGTTCCGTATAATTAAAGGAGGGGGCTTGTTGGCAAATAAAAAAATCGGTCTTTTGCCAGATGCCGAAAGAGCGGTAAAAACTTACGGCGACAGTCTTTATCGGCTGTGTACCGTGATGCTGCGAAACGGCGAAGAGGCGAAGGATGCCGTTCAGGAATGCTTTCTGAAATACATAATGAAAGCACCGGCTTTTGCCGATGAGGAGCACGAAAAGGCGTGGCTGATAAGGGTTGCGGCAAATCAATGCAAGGATATGCTCCGTCAGCGAAGGCACAGGGATTTTCTCAGTCTTGATGAAATCAGAGGGCTTGGCACAAGCGAGGATAATGCGCAAATCCTCGGTTTGCTCGCTTCTCTCGATGAAAAATACAGAATTGTTATTCATCTGCATTATGTTGAGGGCTATAAAATTGATGAGCTTTCGGCAATGCTCGGTATAACCTCTGCGGCGGCCAAGAAGCGCCTGCAAAGGGGCAGGGAAGCCCTGAAAGAACTTTATGAAAAGGAGGAGAACTGAAATGAATTTTGAAAAGCTTAAATCCGCAGCGGAAGAAATAAAGCTTTCCGATTCGGAAAAACAGAAGCTGATTGATGTCTGCGAAGCATCAAAAACGCTGAAAAAGAAAAAGATTTCCGTGCCCGCAATTGTTGCGGCTGCAGCAGCAGTGGTTCTCGTTCTCTTTTCGCCCGGATTTCTTTTTCAGGCAAAAATGGCGGACTCCGCAGCACCTCAGGAAAATGCGGCTGCCGATTATGATATGTTTGCAGATGAATTTATTGAAGAAGACGGTCTCGGCAGCGTGAATATGCAATCGGGAACAACCCTGAAGGCGTTCAGAAAGATTTACCATGAAATTCCCGATGAATTCAGGACACTTGTTTCCGAAGCTGACTTTAATGACTGGAAAAGCAGAACTATTATTGCAGACGGAATGCCGATTATGCATTTTGTCAGAGCTTTTGAGATCAGCCGAGAGGATTTTGAAGCGGCAAACTCCGCGTATGCGCAGAGAATTTATAAAGAGCTCGGGATGGCACCTCTTCTCCGTGCGGCGGATTGCGCTGAGCAGGAGCAGGCGGAAATCTTCAACGCCGATATCGTTTATTCATTCAATGAAAGCAGAATAAGAGATTATTATTCCGTTCCCGAATATCCGTTTTCATCAATGGAAGAGTTTACGAATGCGGTTGAAGACGGTTATATTCCGCTTTCGGAAAAAGCAGAATAATGAAAAAAAGCCCGCTCTTGCGGAGCGGGCAGAGAATTATTCGATTATTTCCCAGGCGGTTGTTGTTTTAAAGCTTTCAACGAGCTCGTCATATGTGATGTCAATATCGTAAGCATCTTTGTAGCTTTTTTTGTAAACAATAAGGCGCAGGTCGTCATCATGGTCAATGAGCTTGTTGCTGCCTTTATCACCCTGATCGCGGATGACATAGTAGTTGCTTTCAGGGTAGTAGCAATATGTTATCATGTAATCTGCAAAGCCGTTTTTGTCGAAATAGATTTCACGCAATCTTTCGGTGCCGTCGCTCTGGTTATAGTTTCGCATAACAAGCTTCTTGCCCTTCTGGCTTTTTCCGAGCTCATCAAGAACCTCGCCCTTGTCTTCAACAATTGCAGCCTCTTTGCTTGAAACCTCAGCAGCATATTCAGATTCTTTGGCTGCTCTTGAAGCAGCTTTTTCCTCCGGAGTAAGCTCTTTGAAGGAGCAGGCAGAGATTGACAGAACAGAAGCAAGAGCAATGAGTAAAGCAATAATTCTTTTCATCAGAAACCCTCCAAAAGTTTTATACTATAATATTACGACACATTTGAGCGAAAAAGTCAATGGTTTTGAAGAAATTTTACATTTATGCAAAACCAATTACATAATTTTATCTGTCAAATAAAGAAAGGAAGGATAAACATGAAAAAACTCTCAATCATTATTCTGTGTCTTGTTCTGGCGCTCTCATTCTGCGCCTGCGGAGCAAAGAATGCAGACGGCGAGTCTCTCAATTACTATGCAGCCGAGGATATGGCTGTGCAGGAAATCGGCTCGGTGTCAATGCAGTCGCTCGCCGATTCGGCGTCAGGAACAACAGACGGAAAAGAAAACCCCGCTCAGCAGAATGAAAAAATCATCAAAACCGTTGAGCTTCGCGCAGAAACCAAGGAATACACCGCATATATCAATGCGATAAAGGCGGATGTTGTTTCTTTCGGAGGCTATGTTGAGTCATCCTCAACCGATCTCGGCTCAGGCTCAAGATATAACCGCAGCGCAGAGCTTGTTGTCAGAATTCCCGCAGATAAGCTTGATGAATTTCTGGCAAAGGCAGGCGAGGGCGGCAACATCACAAGCATAACAGAGCAGCAAAAGAATGTTACGCTTGAGTATGTTGACATGGAAAGCCGCATTTCTGCATTCAAAACCGAGCGCGACACGCTCACAAAGCTGCTTTCCGAGGCTGCATCGCTTGAAAATGTGCTTGCAATTCAGGAAAGACTTTCCGAAGTAAACTACGAAATCGAAAACTATACCGCTCAGCTCAGAGTTCTTGAAAACAGAGTCAGCTACAGCACCGTTACAATGCGCATATGGGAAGTTGAAAGAGTGACCGAAGAAGAGCCGTCGCTCTGGACACAAATCAAAAACAGATTTTCGGATAATCTTGACGATATGGCGGATATGCTCAGAAATCTTGTTATTGATGTTATCGGCGGAATCCCCGTTATTCTTCCCGTTGTTGCAATTGCCGCTGTTGCGATAATCATTATCAGAAAACTTCTGAAAAAGAGAAAAGCGAAGAAGAATATGAATTGATAGGATAAAAACCCGCCGTGTTTCATCTGAAACACGGCGGAATCTTTTTGTTAATTATTCGCAATCGTCGCAATCGCAATCGCAGTCGATTTCAAACTCAAGAAGCTCATCGCACTTGGGGCAGTTGATACTTCCTTCTTCAAGAATATCTCTGTCAACGCAGATAACCTCGCCGCAGCTGGGGCACTCTACATCGTAGAATTCTTCGTCCTCATCGTCGCAATCGTCGCAGCAGCAATCGCAATCATCGTCAAGCTCTTCATAAACGAAGCCTTCGAGTTCATCGAGATCCTCGTCAACAGCGTCAAGCTGTTCAGAAACAAGATCAAGACCGTCCTCGAGGTCAGCAACAGTAAGAGCAAGGTCATCAAGAATATCCATCATAGCCTTGATAACTTTGATTTCGGGCTTGCTTTCATCAAGTGCAAGACCTTCTGCAAGACCTTTAAGATAAGCAACTTTTTCTGTCAGAGTCATTTTAATTTCCTCCAAAATCAAATATAGTTATGCACGGCTGAGATATTCGCCTGTGCGTGTGTCAACAACAATCATTTCGCCCTCGTCGATGAAGAGAGGAACCTTAACCTCAGCGCCTGTTTCAAGAGTAGCGGGCTTGGTTGCGTTTGTTGCAGTGTTGCCTGCAAAGCCGGGGTCAGTCTTTGTTACCTGAAGAGTAACTGAGTTGGGGGGCTCAACGCCGAAAACATTGCCCTTGTATGAAAGAATACGGCAGGTTTCGTTTTCCTTAACGAATTTGAAGTTGTCGGGAAGAGTGTCTGCACCGATGGGAACCATGTCATAGGTTTCGGGGTCCATGAAGTAGTAGAGACCGCCGTCTTCATATGAATATTCCATTTCCTTGCGCTCAATGTAAGCGGTGGGGAACTTGTCGGTGGGGTTGAATGTACGCTCAACAACAGCACCGCCGATAACGTTTCTGATCTTTGTTCTTACGAAAGCAGCGCCTTTGCCGGGCTTAACATGCTGGAATTCGATTATCTGATAAACCTGACCTTCCATTTCGAAGGTTACGCCGTTTCTGAAATCGCCTGCTGATACCATAGTTTATTTCTCCTTATAATTGTTTATATGTTGTCACAGCTATTTTATACTATTCAATATGATTTTTCAAGTCTTTTTTTGAATAAAGACCTTTATATTAAAGAATTATAAGCTTTTTGGGGCTTTTTGTAAGGTTTTCATATCCCTTTTCCGTTATAAAAGCCATATCTTCTATGCGGACACCGAATTCATCGGGCAGATAAATTCCCGGCTCAACCGTCACAACATCGCCCGCTTCGAGAATCTGACTGCTCTTGGGCGAAAGTCTCGGCTGTTCATGAATTTCAATTCCGACTCCGTGCCCTGTGCCGTGACCGAAAAATTCGCCGTAGCCCGCATTTCGGATAACCGAACGGGCTGCCTCATCGGCATCAAAGCACGCAACTCCGCTTTCAAGAACTGCGAGCGAGGCAAGCTGAGCGCTGAGAACGGTTTCGTAAACCTCAGCCTGCTTTGATGAAATTTCACCGACGGCAACGGTGCGGGTCATATCGCTGTGATATCCCTCAACAACTGCGCCGAAATCCATTGTTATGAAGTCGCCTTTTTCAATTTTTTTGTCGCACGGAACGCCGTGAGGCATAGAGGAATTCTTTCCGCTGACTGCGATTGTTTCAAACGAAACGCATTCCGCACCGTGGCTGAGCATGAAATAATCAAGCCCAAGAGCGATCTGCTTTTCGGTTACGCCCTCTTTAATGAATCCGAGAATATGCTCAAATGCGTCCTCTGCAATGCGCTGAGCTTCAACAATTTTGTTTTTCTCATATTCGTTTTTGCGGCGGCGCAGATTACCGATGAATTCGTCGGTATTTTCTGCTTTGCATCCGCAGGAAACAAGAGATGAAATGTGTTTGAATTCCGAAACGGAAAGATTTTCCGCCTCGGTAAAAAGAGTTTTTATTCCGAGCTTTTCCGATAGAACGGGAAGCTGAGACGAAAGACTGCTGAGAAGCAGAATTTCCGAGCAGCCCTCAGCGTTTTTCTGCGCCGCCTCAATGTAGCGGCTGTCTGCAAGCAGAATGCTTTCGGAGCGGGTTATCAGCAGATAGCCGTCTGATGAAGGGAAGCCCGTCAGATAGCGGCGGTTTTCGGGTGAAACAACGATTATACCCTCGCCGTCATTGAGTCTCGATTGAAGATTTGTTATATTCATGATATTTCTCCTATAAAAAGGGACAATGCCGAATGTGTGCAGCATTCGGCATTGCGTTGGGGAAAGAGAAAATAAAAATGAAAAAAGAAGATGTCAGAATTTAAGAGATTTGAAAAAATATTTACAAATCTGTTGTTGATTGTATAATATTTCACACTTGTTTTCTTGCTGTTGTGAAAATATGAACAAATTGTAAACAAAAACGACTTTTTACACTTTTTCCCCAAACGCACTAAAATTCTTACTGCTCAAGAAAAGCTTTGAAGCCTTTGAATGCCATATAAACATCGAGCTTTGCAACAACCTCAAAGGGAGCATGCATCGAAAGCACGGGAACGCCTACGTCAACAACCTCAACGCCGAGGTTTGCAACATATTTCGCAACGGTGCCGCCGCCGCCCTCGTCAACCTTGCCGAGCTCGCCTGTCTGCCATGCAACTTTTTCATTATCAAAAAGAGTGCGGATTTTTGACATGAATTCAGCGTTTGCGTCATTGGTTGAGCTCTTGCCTCTTGAGCCCGTGTATTTTGTAACAACGATGCCTTTATTAAGAAAAGCAGCGTTGAGTTTATCGTGAACGGATGGATAGGTGGGGTCGAAGCCTGCGTTGACATCAGCTGAGAGACATTCGCTTGCACGAAGAACATCTCTGCCGCAAAGGCCCTGAGTTCTTGCGATATCTGCAATAAAATGCTTGAGATATGCGGAGTGGAGACCGGTATTGCCGTCCGATCCCGTTTCTTCCTTGTCTGTGATAACTGTAACGCTTGTGTATTTCGGAGCAGAAGCCGCAAAAGCCGCCATAATTGAGGGGTAAGCGCAGACTCTGTCATCATGGCCGTATGAGCCGATGAGGCTGCGGTCAAAGCCGACATCAACTGCGTTGAATGCGGGCACAAGCTCAAGCTCAGCCGAGAGGAAATCAGCTTCAACAATGCCGTATTTCTCGTTGAGAATCTTCATGATGTTGAGCTTTACGCTTTCGCTGCACTTGTCATTACTGAAGGGTCTGCTGCCGACGAGAATATTGAGGTCCTCGCCTTTGATTGCATCCTCAATATTCTTGCTGTGCTTGTCAAGATGGGGAAGAAGATCGGTGACAACGAATCTCGGGTCGCCGTCCTCATCGCCGAGACGGACTGTCACGCATGAGCCGTCCTTGCGGTAGATTACGCCGTGGAGCGAAAGAGGAATTGCGGTCCACTGATATTTCTTTATTCCGCCGTAGTAATGGGTTTTGAAGAGTGCAAGGTCTGCATCCTCATAGAGCGGATTGGGTTTCAGGTCGAGGCGGGGGGAGTCGATATGGGAAGCAACGATTTTTGCACCCTTTTCAAGGCTTTCGGTGCCGAAAACGCAGAGAACGAGAGCCTTACCTCTGTTGTCATAATAAACCTTGTCGCCTGCCCTGTAGCTTGCTTTGGGGTCGAAAGGTCTGAAGCCCTCTTTTTCGGCGAGTTCTTTGGTATAAATAACTGCTTCACGCTCGGTTTTGCATGCATCGAGGAATTTCATATAGCCCTCGCAGAATTTATCCGCCTTTTCAATTTCGCCCTCTTCGCAGGAGTAAGCGGCATGCTCGGGAGAATAAAAAAGCTCTTCCTTAAGAATTTCTGCCTGTGTCTTTTCACTCATATATATCAATCCTTTCCATACATTTTATTATACACATTAAATGCTTTATTAACCTTTCTGACATAGTGCGCCGTTTCGGGAATCGGAATATCCGAAAGAGTTTTGCCGTCGGGAGATATTTCGGGGTTGGCAAGCCACTCGTTTATTCTGCCTCTGCCCGCATGATAAGCGGCAAGAGCGGTGTCCGTTTCGCCGAATTCATTGAGCAGATAGCTTATGAAAAACGCACCGTATTTTATTGATGTTTCAGGGTCAAAAAGACTTGAAGCCTCGCCGTCATCGCCGATTTTTGTTTTAAGCCATTCAAATGTTTCGGGGGTTATCTGAGTCAGCCCCTCAGCATTTGCCGACGAAACCGCATCGGGATTAAACGAGCTTTCGGTTTTGATTACAGCATAGATGAGATTCGGGTCAACCTCATATTCGGCGCTGTATTTTTCAACGAATTCTTCATATTTTATCGGATAAAAGAGCTTCATGGCGAGGCTCGATACGGTGAAAACGGTTGAAAAAACAACGGTTGCACATATGAATATGAGCATTGCCGCACGGATTTTGCCTTTGGTGGTCATAGTTTTGCCTTTCTCAGATAATCCTGATTAAATCATTTGCCGCAAGGCTGACTTCGCTGCCGTTATTCTCTATAACAATATCCGCTTTTTCTCTGTAATATTCCTCGGAGGGCTGGGCATTCATGCGGAGAAGCGCATCCTCCTGCGAAATGCCGTCTCTTTTTATAATTCTCTCAAGACGGATATTTTTATCTGCAACAACGCTGACGGTCTTTGTACACAGTGCGGGCATGCAGCTTTCAAAAAGCAGAGCGGCATCGATAACCGCCGCCTTAGCGCCGTCTGCCTGCGCTTTATGAATTTCCTCAACCGTGAGGCGTGTTATTTCGGGATGGGTGATTGCGTTGAGAGCGTTCCTGCCTTCTTTTGTCGCAAAAGCCCTTCTTGCGGTTTCGCGGCGGTCAAGAGTGCCGTTGACAATGATATCATCGCCGAATTCCTTGCAGAGAGCGCCGATAACTTCGGGATTTTCAACCGCTTTGCGGGCAAGAGTATCTGTGTCAATTATGTGACAGCCGAGCTTCTGAAGCTCCTTGCCGACGGTGGTTTTGCCTGAGCCCGTCTGCCCCGTTAGTCCGATAACGGGAATGTCATAGTCGAGGTCAACAACTCTGAAAGCCGCCGAGCGCAGAAGTCTGTTATAGACCGCAAGACCAACTCCGTCAGATGACGGACAGCGCACGAAAGCACGCTTGCAGCCCGTTTCATCAACCTTGCGCAGCGCATCAAAGAGCATCTGACCCTGAGTTTCGCTGCTGTCAGCTCTGCCGTATTCGATGAATTTTTCAAAATTCTTTCCTTCGCCCTCAAAGCATACGGCGCACACCGTATCCGTCTGGGCAAGCAGAAAATCTTTATATTTATCAAAGCTTCCCTTGATAATCGTAACCTGCGCCGAGGGTGCGTAATGCTTATATTTCATGCCGGGAGACTGCACCTTTTCGCCTTCGTTCAGTTTTTCAAAAACTGCGTGGGAAATGCTGATTTCTCCGAGCACCTCACAAAGCTGCTCGGGGGTTATTCCGCCCGGACGAAGCAGGGTCGGCGGCTCGGTTGCAAGGGTTATAACCGTTGATTCAACGCCTACGGAGCAGAAGCCGCCGTCAACAAGAGCGTCGATTTTTCCGTCAAGGTCAGTTCTGACATGCTCAGCCCTTGTGGGACTCGGTCTGCCTGAAGCGTTTGCGCTCGGTGCGGCAAGGGGCACTCCCGCAGCGGCAATAATGTCTCTTGCCGTCTGATGAGAGGGCATTCTGATTGCAACGGTTTCAAGGCCTGCGCTCACGATTGAGGGCACAAGCGCGGATTTTTTCATTATTACGGTTAACGGACCCGGCCAGAATTTATCGGCAAGGGAGTAAAGCCTCGGGTCGATTTTTTCAACAAGCGGAGAGATCTCTTCAAACGAAGAAACATGGACAATCATCGGATTATCCTGCGGTCTGCCCTTTGCTTCAAAAACCTTGCGTACTGCCTCGGCGTTGAAGGTGTCGGCGGCAAGACCGTAGACCGTTTCGGTCGGAATCGCAACAATACCGCCGTTTTTAAGTATTTCTGCCGCTGTTTCAACGGTGTTTTTTTCTTCCGCTTTCAGATAGAGAGTTTTCATTTTATCATTCCTCGCTCCTGAGCTTTTCGGCAGTGTCTGCCGTCACAAGAGCATCAATTATTTCATCAAGGTCGCCGTTTAAAATGGCATCTATCTTATATAATGTCAGGTTAATGCGGTGGTCGCTGACCCTGCCCTGAGGGTAGTTATAGGTGCGTATTCTTTCGCTTCTGTCGCCCGTGCCGACCTGCGCTTTTCTTTCGCCTGCAATTGCATCGTGCTGCTTTTCTCTTTCAGCTTCAAGGATTTTTGAGCGCAGAATTTTCATTGCACGGTCCTTATTTTTATACTGACTGCGCTCATCCTGACATTCAACAACCGTTCCCGTGGGAAGATGGGTGATGCGGATAGCGCTTTCGGTTTTGTTGACATGCTGACCGCCTGCGCCGCCTGAGCGATAGGTGTCAATCTGCAAATCGGCGGGATTGATTTCGATGTCAACCTCTTCAGCTTCGGGAAGCACGGCAACCGTTGCCGTCGAGGTCTGGATTCTTCCCTGACTTTCGGTTTCGGGCACACGTTGAACACGGTGGACGCCGCTTTCAAACTTGAATCTCGAATATGCGCCCTCGCCTTCAATCATGAAGCTGACTTCCTTGAAGCCGCCGAGTTCTGTGGGGTTTGAGGAAAGCACTTCGGTTTTCCAGCCCTTTGTTTCGGCATACATCGAATACATTCTGTAGAGCACTCCCGCAAAGAGCGAAGCCTCTTCGCCGCCTGCACCGCCTCTTATTTCAACGATAACATTCTTGTCGTCATTGGGGTCACGGGGCAGAAGAAGAATTTTCAGCTCTTCATGCAGAACCTCAAGGCTTGCGCGGGATTCATCGAATTCCTCCTGAACCATTTCACGGAAATCCTTTTCAAGACCGCCCGCTTCGAGCAGCTCTCTCGCTTCGGAAACGGTGTTTTCCGCCGCCTTGTATTCACGGTATTTTTCAATAATCGGCGTTAAGGTTTTCAGCTCCTGCATAAGCTTTTTATATTGCTCCATATCGGAAACAACATCGCTCTGACAGAGCTTTTCGTTGATATCCTCAAAACGCTCTTCAACTTTTATTAACTTATCTATCATATTTTACTGTTCCTCACGGATAATTTTCTTGATGTTTTTTTCAACCTTGACTCTTTCGAGCATAACTTCTCTGCCGCAGCCGACGCATTTTATGCGGAAATCCGCACCGATTCGCTGAACGCTGAAACGGTCACTGCCGCAGGGATGCTTTTTTTTCATCAATAAAATATCGCCTGTTCTTACATCCATAAATATCTCCGTAAAATTTTGTAATAATATTTTTATCGTTAAATTATAACATATATTGAATAAAATGTATATGGTGTGTGTTAAAAATTATAAGTCTATTTCAATTGCAAAAGGCATAGAATTTGAACAAACAGGAATTTTTCCGAAAAATGAGCCCGTACAGCGGGCGGAACGGTGGTCAGAAATGAAAACATTCAAACCCGAAGGTCAGCTTATATCAACAGAAGAAAACAAAAAATATCTTTCAAGCGCCTGCAATCTGCGTGATGCGCATTTCAACGGCGTTTTTCTTGAAGGAAGGGTGCTGCGGTGTGACAGCGGGCATAATCTTCATGTTGATCTTGGCTGCATGAAAGGAATCATCCCCAGAGAAGAGGGGGCAATCGGTATCGATGACGGCTCGGTGCGTGATATTGCGCTTATTTCCAGAGTCAACAAGCCCGTTGCTTTTGCCGTAACGGGATTTCAGACTGCGGAAAACGGAGAAACGGTTGCGCTTCTCAGCCGCAGGCAGGTGCAGCAGGAATGCACCGCAAATTATATTTCAAATCTGAAAGCGGGCGATGTTATTCCCGCAACAGTCTCGCATCTTGAGGGGTTCGGTGTGTTCTGCGATATCGGGGCAGGAATCAATGCGCTGATGCCGATTGACAGCATTTCGGTTTCGAGAATTCCGCATCCCGCCGCAAGATTTACTGCGGGTCAGAATATCTTCGCCGTAGTCAAAAGCATTGACGATGCGGGAAGAATAACTCTCAGCCATAAGGAGCTTCTCGGCACATGGGAGCAGAATGCCGCTGAAATCAGCGTTGGCGAAACCGTTCCCGGAATTGTCCGCTCGGTTGAAAAATACGGAATTTTCGTTGAGCTTTCGCCCAATCTTGCGGGTCTTGCGGAGTTTTCGCCCGATGTTCAGGTCGGCAGCCAAGCAGGAGTTTATGTTAAGAGAATAATCCCTTCAAAGATGAAGATTAAGCTGATTATTGTCGATTCGTTTGAAGCGGATTATCCCGTTGACAGACCGAAATATTTCATTGACGGCGGTCATATTGACCGCTGGGTTTATTCGCCCCCCGAGAGCGAAAAGCTTATAGAGAGCGTATTTGACTGATTATGCGTCCGCCACCAAGGACACGGTCGCCCTGATAGATAACCGCACCCTGACCGGGAGTGACCGAGCGCTGAGGTTTTTCAAAAACAACTCTGAAGGCGTCATCGGATTCTCTGATGATTTTTGCAGGCTCGGGGTTTGCACGGAAACGGATTTTGACATGCGCTTCAAATTCATCGGCGAAGCGGCTTTCATCAATAATATTCAGCCTGTCCGCAACGAGACCGATGCTGTACTGCGTTCCGTTTTCGCCGATTGTGACGGTGTTGTCCTCAGCGTTGAGCGAATTCACAAACATCGGCTTTCCGAATGCGCCGAGTCCCTTGCGCTGACCGACTGTGTAGTTGATGATTCCGTTATGAGTGCCGATAATGTTGCCGTCGGGGTCGATGAAATTTCCCTTGGGCGAGGTGATGCCCTGAGAGGTGAGATAGGCGATGTAATCATCATCGGGAACGAAGCAGATTTCCTGACTGTCACGCTTTGAGGCAACGGGAATATTCAGTTTTTCTGCATATTTTCTGATTTCCTCTTTTGCAAATCCGTCAAGAGGAAAAATTGCGTGCGCAAGCTGAAACTGTGTGAGGCGGTAGAGAAAATAGCTCTGGTCCTTGTTTGTCATTGAGCGAAGAAGTGAGTAATGACCGTCGGATTCTGTGATTTGAGCGTAATGACCCGTTGCGATTTTGTCGCAGCCGAGCTCATTCAGGGCATAGTCGAGCATAACTCCAAACTTGATTGCGCTGTTGCATTCAACGCAGGGATTCGGAGTCCTTGCAGAAAGATATTCGCCGATAAACGGCTCTATAACGCTTTTTCTGAACTGCTCACGGCAGTCAAGCACGTGAAGCTTTATTCCGAGAGAGTCCGCAACCCGCTGAGCGTCGGCAATGTCGCCGTCCGCCGCCGAATCGGGTTTTAAACGCAGAATGATTCCCTCAACCTCATGACCCTGAGAGAGAAGCATTGCGGCAGTTACGCTGCTGTCCACGCCGCCGCTCATTCCGACTGCAATTTTCACTGTGTTACACCTCTTCAAAAAATATGTTGTTATTATATCATATACACATAAAAAATCCAATAAATATATAAAAATTCATTTTTTATACAGTCTTTTTTCTTAAAACACCTTGCGAAAGAGTAAAAAATAGGCTATAATTTCAGTATATTGAGGTGCTATGCGCTTTTTCGAAAGAGGTTGAATTTATGGCTGTAGATTTGCACTGTCACACCAAGCTTTCCGACAGTTCAATGGGTCTTGAGGACCTTATTGCTCTCGCCGCAAAAAGAGGTGTAACAACGATTGCTATAACTGACCGCGACTGTCAGGCAGGTACGGTCAGAGGAAAGATTATAGGTGAACGCAGGGGAGTTGCGGTTATTCCCGGCGTTGAAATTTCTGCTTATGACTCAAAGAGAGATCAGTATACGGAGATTTTGTGCTACCTCAGTGACAGCCCCGACCGCCTCGAGGGTCTTTGCCACAGAAACACTCTTGCAAGAAAAAAAGCAAGCCAGATGATGACTCTCAAGGTTGCAAGAAAATATCCGATAACTCCCGAGCTTGTTATAAAATGCGCAACGGGAGCAACCGCTGTTTTTGAAGAGCATATCATGCATGCCCTCGTTGAATGCGGTATGACCGACAGGATTCACGGCGAGCTTTTTGATGAACTCTTTTCAAATGAAAGCCCCTCAAATATAATATCAAAAGCAAAATATGCAGAGCCCTCCGAGGTTGTTGAGGCAATTCATGAGGCGGGCGGAATTGCAATCCTCGCCCATCCCGGCAGAAACAACAGCTTTGAGCTTCTTGAAGAGCTTGTTTCTCTCGGTCTTGACGGCGTTGAGGTATGGCATCCCGAAAACACCGAAGAGCAGCAGGCAAAGCTTCTTGAATTCGCAAAGAAAAACGGGCTGCTGACTATCGGCGGAACGGAATTCAAGGGCATGTATTCAAAGAATCCCATTTGCGTCGGCGATTATTCAACTCCCGAAACCTCGCTCAAAGCCCTGCTCTCATACAAATCAAAGCAGAAAAAGCTTAAAGCAAAGCTGGAGAAAAACAATGAAGATAAATGATGACGATATAAAAATCTTTCACCCGAAAAAGAATGAAGGCGCAGGTGCAGACCTTGCTCAGCTTGTTGCTCTCATGGATGAATACCGCCGCAACGGCAACATGGAAAAGGCAGATGCTCTCGGCAGAAAGCTTGCAGAACTGATGCCCGAAACAGTATGCCCTGAAGAGGCAGAAAAACTCAGAAACAACGAGCTTTTCCATCTGAGAACGCTGATGGTTTTCACCGCTCAGCTTGCATTGCATAAGTATCTGCCTCATCAGATGCTTGCTTCTCAGGCGGTCAATGCGCTCTATGCGAAGCTCAATGAGACATCGCCCGGATATTTTGCAAATATTTCCGACGGCTCAGCGTTTTCGTTTTATTATCTCGCAGTAAGAAACAAAGGCGATGTTGTTGAGAATATCGGAAAGAATTACGCAAAGCTCTGCGACAAGGATGATGACGCTAAGCTCATTTCTCTTGCAAGCAGAATTTTCAGTCAGACAGATATTGCCGTGTGCGATATGATTGACGAAGCAGAATTTGAAGAATAAGAAAAGCACCCGCAAGGGTGCTTTTTCATTTATATTTTCGGTGTTGCCGAAAATAAATATTCGCCTATAACCGATTATATGCGGACGACCGCAGGTCGTCCCTACGAAATAATTATAAAAATCACATTGTAGGGGCGAACTTTGTTCGCCCGCTGAATTCAACAATAAAGACCGCTGAATTTCAGCGGTCTTTATTTATTACATTATATATTATTTGAAATATTCAACTGCTGACTCGAAGAGCTTGAGGTCGAATTCGCCGGGAACGTTCTTGTAAAGTCCGCTTGCAGTTCTTTCTGAGTGACCCATCTTACCGAGAACTCGTCCATCGGGTGAAACGATACCTTCAACTGCAAGAGTTGAGTTGTTGGGGTTGAATGCGATGTCGTTTGTTGCGTTGCCGTCAAAGTCAACATACTGAGTGATTACCTGACCGTTTGCGGCAAGCTCACGAACAAGAGCTTCGTCAGCAAGGAATCTGCCTTCGCCGTGTGAAATGGGAACGGTGTAGATTTCGCCCTGCTTTGCTTTCTGAAGCCAGGGTGAATTATTGGAAACAAGCTTTGTTCTGACAAGCTTTGACTGGTGTCTGCCGATTGTGTTATAGGTAAGGGTCGGGCAGTTAACATCGGTGTCAATAATCTTGCCGTAGGGAACAAGACCGAGCTTGATGAGAGCCTGGAAGCCGTTGCAGATACCGAGCATGAGACCGTCTCTGTTTTCGAGAAGCTCTGTAACAGCCTGCTTGATTTCAGCGTTTCTGAAGAATGCGGTGATGAATTTACCTGAACCGTCGGGCTCGTCGCCGCCTGAGAAGCCGCCGGGAATAAAGATAATCTGGCTTTCACCGATTTTCTTTGCAAAATCCTCAACCGAGCGGGCAATGCCTGCTGATGAAAGGTTGTTGATAACAAAGATGTCAGCTTCTGCGCCTGCTCTTTCAGCATATTTAGCTGAGTCGAATTCGCAGTTTGTGCCGGGGAATACGGGAATGAGAACCTTGGGCTTAGCAGTTCTGATTGCAGGCTTTGCAAATGAAGCTGCTTTATAATCAAAGGTTTCAATTTTGTTTTCGGGCATCTTGATGTTGCATGAATAGATTTCTTCGAGCTTATTTTCATAAACGGGAAGAATCTTGCTCATTTCAACGGTTTCACCGCCGTAAACAAGAGCCTGCTCATCAGTTGTATAGCCGAGAAGAATTCCGCAGTCTGCATCCTCTGCAAGCTCAACGATGAATGAGCCGTAAGCATAGCCGAAGATGTCATTCATTGAAAGAGCACTGTCAAACTTGAAGCCGTAGCCGTTACCCATTGCCATCTTAAGAACTGCTTCAGCGACGCCGCCGATTGTCGGGGTATAAACCGCTGCAGCCTTGCCGCTCTCAACGAGAGAATGAACAAGGTCATAAACTTCAAGGAGAGAAGCAGTTTCGGGAAGATTGTCTGCAGAGTATGCGGGCTTGATAAGAACAACCTTGCTGCCTGCTTTCTTGAATTCGGGTGAAACAATGTTTTTGATGTTTTCTGTTGTTACTGCGAATGAAACAAGAGTGGGAGGAACATCGATTTTTTCGAAGCTTCCGCTCATTGAGTCTTTACCGCCGATTGCGGCAATCTTAAGATCCATCTGAGCCTTGAATGCACCGAGAAGGGCTGCAAGAGGCTTGCCCCAGCGCTGGGGATCCTTCATAGGCTTCTCAAAATATTCCTGGAAGGTGAGATAAACCTCTTCAAAGCCTGCACCTGCTGCGATGAGCTTTGAAACACTCTCAACAACTGCAAGATAGGCGCCGTGATAGGGGCTCTTTTCGGTGATGAAGGGGTTATAGCCCCATGACATCAGTGAGCAGGTTTCAGTCTCTTTCTTTTCAACGGAAACCTTATGTACCATTGCCTGAATGGGAGTGAGCTGATTCTTGCCGCCGAAGGGCATAAGAACGGTGTTTGCACCGATGGTTGAGTCAAATCTTTCTGAAAGACCTCTCTTTGAGCAGATGTTGAGGTCGCCTGCAAGAGCGGTGTACATTTCGCCGAAGCTGCCGCCGATTTCTTTATCGTAGCTTTCAAGCTTTGCGGGAGCAATGTCAATATGCTTGGGTGCGCCGTTTGAATTGAGGAATTCACGGCTGATGTTGACGATTGCTTTGCCGTTCCAGTTCATGACAAGATAGGGTTTTTCCTTGACAACAGCAACAACGGTTGATTCAAGGTTTTCGCTGTTTGCAAGCTCGCAGAAGCGGTCTGCATCCTTGGCTTCAACAACAACAGCCATTCTTTCCTGGCTTTCGGAGATGGCAAGCTCAGTACCGTCAAGACCTTCGTATTTTTTGGGAACTGCGTTAAGGTTGATTTCAAGTCCGTCTGCAAGCTCGCCGATTGCAACGGAAACGCCGCCTGCACCGAAGTCGTTGCAGCGTTTGATAAGGCGTGAAGCCTCTTTATTTCTGAAAAGTCTCTGGAGCTTTCTTTCTTCGGGAGCATTACCCTTCTGAACTTCAGCACCGCAGTTTTCGAGAGACTTGAGGTTATGCGATTTTGATGAACCTGTTGCACCGCCGCAGCCGTCACGGCCTGTTCTGCCGCCGAGAAGAATAACAACATCGCCGTCCTCGGGACGCTCTCTGCGGACATTCTCTTCGGGTGCAGCAGCGATAACTGCGCCGATTTCCATTCTCTTTGCAACATAGCCCTCGTGATAAAGCTCATCAACGATGCCTGTTGCAAGACCGATCTGGTTGCCGTATGAGCTGTAGCCCGCTGCGGCAGTTGTTACGATTTTTCTCTGGGGAAGCTTGCCTTCGATTGTTTCGCTTACGGGAACGGTGGGGTCGCCCGCACCGGTTACACGCATTGCGGCGTAAACATAGCTTCTGCCCGAAAGGGGGTCACGGATTGCGCCGCCGATACATGTTGCAGCGCCGCCGAAGGGCTCGATTTCTGTGGGATGGTTATGAGTTTCGTTCTTGAAGAGGAGAAGCCATTTTTCTGTCTTGCCCTCGATTTCAACATCAATTTTGACTGTGCATGCGTTGATTTCTTCGCTTTCGTCAAGCTTATCAAGAAGACCCTGCTTTTTGAGATACTTAGCGGCAAGAGTACCGATATCCATAAGATTTATGGGCTTTGTTCTGCCGATTGCGTCTCTTGCGGCAAGATATTCGTTATATGCATTCTGAAGAAGCTCGTCTTCAAACTTGACAGAATCAATGTTTGTGAGGAAGGTTGTGTGACGGCAGTGGTCTGACCAGTAGGTATCAATCATTCTGATTTCAGTGATTGTGGGGTCTCTGTGTTCGCCGATAAAATACTGCTGGCAGAACTTGATATCGTCAAGGTCCATTGCGAGACCGTATTCGTTGACGAAATCTGCAAGACCGCTTTCGTCAAGCTCAATAAAGCCTTCGAGAGTCTTTACGGTTTCGGGAATTACATATTCTGTTGCGAGTGTTTCAAACTCTTCAAGAGTTGCTTCTCTTGCTTCAACGGGGTTAATAACATATTTCTTTATCTGAGCGAGTTCAGCATCAGAAATGTTGCCGTAGAGGCAGTAAACCTTTGCGGTCTTGACGAGGGGTCTGTCTCCCTTTGAGATAAGCTGAATGCATTCAGCGCAGGAGTTTGCTCTCTGGTCAAACTGACCGGGAAGGAATTCAACCGCAAAAAGTCTGTCGCATGCAAGGTCGGGATTTTCGCTGATTTCATCAAGCTGAGGCTCGGAAAGAACCGTTTGCTTTGAATAATCGAAAAGCTCCTTGCTGATGTTTTCAACATCGTAGCGGTTAAGAATTCTTAAATTTTCGAGACTCTTGATTCCGAGAAGGGAAACAAGCTCGTTTTTGAGCGAAAGAGCCTCGTTTGCAAGACCCTCTCTTTTTTCAACATAAGCTCTGTAAACCATAACTTTTTATACCTCCAGCGCTTTCTTGCCGATATCCTTACGGTAATAGGCGTTTTCAAAATTAACTGTCTTAACTGTTTCGTAAGCGGCTGCAACTGCTTCTGCAAGGGTTGATGCGGTTTCGGTTACGCCGAGAACTCTTCCGCCTGCGGTGAGCAGCTTGCCGTTTTCGAGCTTTGCGCCTGCAACATAAATATTTTTATCTGCGGGCATTGTTATTTCAAAGCCTGACGCATACTTCTGCGGATAGCCGTCGGAAGCCATAACAACGCAGCATGCATGCTTGCTGCTGAATTTGACCTCGGCTTCGCTGAGTGTGCCGGCTGAGACATGCTTCATGATTTCAAACAGGTCGCTTTCGAGAAGAGGAAGAACAACCTGAGTTTCGGGGTCGCCGAAGCGGCAGTTGTATTCGATAACCTTGGGGCCGTCCTTGGTTATCATAAGACCGAAATAAAGGCAGCCTTTGAAAGTTCTTCCCTCGGCGTTCATTGCCTTGATTGTGGGAAGGAAGATTTCATTCATGCATTTTTCGGCAACTTCGTTTGTGTAATAAGGGTTGGGAGCAATTGTTCCCATACCGCCGGTGTTGAGACCTTCGTCATTATCCTTTGCTCTCTTGTGGTCCATTGAAGAAATCATGGGGATAACAACATTTCCGTCGGTGAACGAAAGAACGGAAACTTCGGGACCTTCAAGGAATTCTTCAATGACAATATTGTTGCCGCTCTCGCCGAACGCCTTATCCTGCATAATGGACTTGACTGCCTCTGCAGCCTCCTCACGGGTCATGGCGATAATAACGCCCTTGCCCAGAGCGAGACCGTCCGCCTTGATAACGGTGGGGATGGGAGCTGTTTCGATGTATGCAAGAGCCTTTTCTGCGTCATCAAAAACTTCATATGCAGCGGTGGGAATTCCGTATTTCTTCATAAGATTTTTTGAGAAAACCTTGCTGCCCTCAATGATTGCGGCTTTCTTTTCGGGTCCGAAGCAGGGAATTCCGATTTTTGAAAGCTCATCAACCGCACCGAGAACGAGAGGGTCATCGGGAGCAACAACCGCAAAGCCTATATCGTTGTTTTTTGCGAAATCGACTATGCCGTCAATGTCCTTTGCGCCGATTGCAACGCATTCAGCGTCAGCGGCAATGCCGCCGTTGCCGGGAAGCGCATATATTTTTTCGATTTCTTTGTTTTCCTTGAGTTTCTTTATAATGGCGTGCTCTCTTCCGCCGCCGCCGACCACAAGAACTTTCATTGAGTACCTCCAGTGTGCTTTTTAAAATTCGGAATTCGTAATGATGAATTCGGAATTGAGGACGGGTGTTGCCCGTACCCGTTGTTACAGGCGATTTGTGAATCGCACCTACGGATTTGTGTATTATTTATTGATTATTTCGCTGCAAACCTTTTCAGCAGACAAAGGAAGAATTATCCATTCCGCCTGCTCCATAACTCTCTTCTGAAGAGTTTCGGGGGTGTCATCGGGCTGAATTTCGACGGCTTTCTGCATAATGATTCTGCCGCCGTCGGGGATTTCGTTGACAAAATGCACCGTTGCGCCCGTTACCTTCACACCGTAGTCAAGAGCGGCTCTGTGAACACGAAGACCGTAGAAGCCTTCGCCGCAGAATGAGGGAATGAGCGAGGGGTGAACATTTATGATTCTGTTTTCATAATGCTTTGTGAAGCGCTCGGAGAGAATGCTCATGAAGCCCGCAAGAACGATGAGGTCAATGCTGTCGCCGTCAAGCAGCTCAATAAGTCTGCCCTCAAAATCGGCGTGTTCGCTTTTGAGAACGGTTTCCGTTCTGATTCCTGCTTTTGCGGCTCTTTCAAGCGCATATGCGCCGGCTTTGTTGGAAATAACAAGAGTTATTTCGCCGCTGCTGATTATTCCTGCAGCCTGAGCGTCAATCAACGCCTGCAGATTTGTTCCGCCGCCCGAAACAAGAACGGCAATACGGGCTTTATTAAGCATGATTTTCTCCTTTGGTTTTTATTCAATAACAACCTTATCTTCTGATTTGATGATTTCACCGATGATGTAAGCATCTTCGCCGTTTGCCTTGAGAACTTCGATTGCCTTATCAGCGTCTTCCTTTGCAACAACAATGCTCATGCCGACACCCATATTGAAGGTGTTGAACATATCTCTTTCGGGAATGTTGCCTGTCTTTGCGATAAGGTCAAAGATGGGAAGAATTCTGAGAGATGCCTTGTCAATCTTTGCGCCGAAGCCGTCGGGAATGCTTCTGGGAATATTCTCATAGAAGCCGCCGCCTGTGATGTGGGAAACAGCCTTGACTGTTACTTCCTCAAAGAGAGCGAGCATGGGCTTGACATAAATTTTGGTGGGAGTGAGAAGAGTTTCGCCGACTGACTTGCCGCCGAGCTCTGCAACGGGAGTCTTGATATCTGCGTTGTCAACATCAAATACTTTTCTTACAAGAGAGAAGCCGTTTGAGTGAACACCGCTTGAGGGAAGAGCGATAACAACGTCACCCTCGGTCATCTTGGTGTTATCAAGAACCTTATCCTTATCGACAACGCCTACGCAGAAGCCTGCAAGGTCATATTCGTCGATGGGATAGAAGCCGGGCATTTCAGCGGTTTCGCCGCCGATGAGAGCAGCGTTTGACTGAACGCAGCCTTCAGCGATACCCGAAACGATTTCTGCAATTTTTTCGGGAACATTTTTGCCGCATGCGATATAGTCAAGGAAAAGCAGGGGCTTTGCACCGCAGCAGATGATGTCGTTTGCGCACATTGCAACGCAGTCGATGCCTACGGTGTCATGCTTGTCCATGATGAATGCAAGCTTGAGCTTGGTGCCGACGCCGTCGGTGCCGCTGACGAGAACGGGCTTTGAAATGCCTGTGAGGTCGAGTTCAAAAAGACCGCCGAAGCCGCCGATGTCGCTCATTGCGCCTGCAGTAAGAGTCCTTTTGATGTGGGTTTTCATGAGTTCAACAGCCTTATAGCCTGCGGTGATGTCAACGCCTGCTGCTGCGTAGCTTTCGCTGAAACTTTTCATATATAAGTCCTCCTGTAAGAACATAATTTATTATTTGATAAGCGGGCGACCGCAGGTCGCCCCTACGTTAATGTAATGGGTACGGGTGAAGCCCGTCATTCATTCAGAAACGGTTTGCCGTCAGGCAACATCATTCCTTGCCGTTCCAACAATATGTGCATACACAGTCTTCAGGGAGACCGATCGCTTCAATCATTCCTTTGAGACTCTGATAGCCGAGAGATGAAAGATGAAGCTTTTTGCATATACTGTCAAGAAGTGCCTTGCCTCTTTCGGTTGAGGCGTCGCTGTATTCTTCGATATGCTTATCTCCCTCTTCGCCTTCAAGCTCGTGGATTGTCTTTCTCGCAATGAGATCATCTATCGAGGTGCTTCTGGAGAAGTTGAGATATTTGCAGCTGTACATAATCGGCGGACAAGCTGAACGCATATGAACTTGCTTTGCGCCGTTCTGATAAAGGAACTCAACGGTTTCGCGAAGCTGAGTGCCTCTTACGATACTGTCATCGACAAAAAGAAGACTCTTATCCTGTATCAGGTCATGAACAGGCACAAGCTTCATTTTTGCAACCTTGCTGCGTTCCTTCTGGTTTGAGGGCATAAAGCTTCTTGGCCAGGTAGGAGTATATTTGATGAATGGTCGTGCAAAAGGAATACCGCTCTGGTTTGCATATCCGATTGCATGAGGAGTTCCCGAATCAGGCACGCCGCTGACGTAGTCAATACCCTCGTTTTTACTGTTTTCAGTATCGAATTTTGCGAGAATCTCGCCGTTGCGTGTTCTCATAACCTCAACGGTGACGCCTTCGTATTTTGAATTAGGATAGCCGTAGTAAGTCCAAAGGAAGGAACATATTTTCATTTTTTTCTGCGGCTCTGAAAGAACTGTCACACCGTCGCTTGTCAGCTCAACGATTTCTGCGGGACCGAGCTCCTTGAAAAATTCATAGCCGAGCTTTTCATAAGCAAAGGACTCAAACGAAACGCAGTAGCCGTCGCTGTCCTTGCCGAGGATAACAGGGATTCTGCCGAGTTTGTCTCTTGCGGCAAGAATGCTTCCGTCTTCTTTAAGAATAAGTATTGAAGCTGAGCCGTCAATCTGTTCCTGAGCGAAGCGGATACCCTCAACAAAATCACTCTTTTGATTTATGAGAGCGGCAACGAGTTCGGTCGAGTTGATTTTGCCGGAAGTCATTGCGTTAAAATGTCCGCCGCCGGAAGAAAGAAACTTTTCTGCAAGCTCATCGGCATTGTTGATACAGCCTATAATTGAGATTGCGTATGTTCCGAGGCTCGAACGGATAAGAATCGGCTGAGGGTCACTGTCGCTGATGCAGCCGATGCAGGCGTTACCCTGCATTTCGTCGGTAATTCCCGCAAACTTGGTGCGGAAAGGAGCGTTTTCTATGTTGTGGATGTCACGCTGGAAACCGACGGTGTCATTGACAGCCGCCATGCCGCCTCTGCGGGTTCCGAGATGAGAATGATAGTCAACGCCGAAAAAAACATCTAAAACAACATCTCTTTTTGATGTTGCTCCGAAAAATCCTCCCAAAGTGGTACCTCCCAAATGAATGTGAAACGAAAATTACTTGTTGAATCTGTCTTCGATTTTTTTGTTTGCGGCAAGAACCTTTTCCGAAGCTGCGGCTCTTGCATCTGCAAGCTTCTTTGCAAGCTCCGCATCGGATACTGCAAGAATCTGTATAGACAATAAAGCGGCATTGACTGCACCGTCAATTGCTACTGTAGCAACGGGAATGCCTGCAGGCATCTGAACAGTTGAAAGAAGTGCGTCCATGCCGTCAAGAGTTGATGATTTTACGGGGATTCCGATAACGGGAAGGGTGGTGTTGGCTGCGATTGCGCCTGCGAGATGAGCTGCTTTGCCTGCAGCTGCAATGATTGCGCCGAAGTCATTTTCCTTCGCATTTGCGGAGAAATCCTTTGCCTGTACGGGTGTTCTGTGTGCTGAATAAACATGCACCTCATAGGGTACACCGTATTCGTCAAGGGTGTTGATTGCTTTTTCAACAACAGGCAAATCGCTGTCGCTGCCCATGATGATTGCAACTTTCTTCATAAACATCCTCCTTAAAAAATATATTTATATTATACAAAAGATACATTCATAATGCAAGGCATATCGGGATAAAAAATAAACGGATTTTTGTCGCTTATTTTGTGCGAATGACTGAAAGTATTTCAATTTTCATTTTCATGCAAAGTAATTCCCCTTAACTATTGACAAAAGAATGTTTAAAATGATAGAATAATAAAAATTCAGCGTGAAGTTTCGGATACAGTCGGTATCCGATTTTTTTATATCAAAGGAGAAAAAAACATGTCACTTGCAACATTATTTGTCACTGCTGTCGGACTTTCGATGGATGCTTTTGCGGTTGCGATCTGCAAGGGTCTCGCAGTTAAAAAAGCGGGAATAAAGCAGATGGTTCTTGCGGGTCTGTGGTTCGGCGGGTTTCAGGCTCTCATGCCTGCCATCGGCTATCTTTTCGGCTCAACACTGAGAGAGTATGTTGAAAAATATGACCACTGGATTGCGTTTATTCTGCTCGGTCTCATCGGCGCAAACATGATTAAAGAATCGCTCTCGAAGGATGACTGTGAAGAAAGCTCAAGCGCTTCAATGGGCATCAAGGAAATGTTCACTCTTGCCGTTGCAACGAGCATTGACGCACTCATCGTCGGCATCGGTTTTGCGTTCCTTCCGAAGGAGGAAATGAACATAGTTGCCGCAGTTGCATTCATTGGCGTTATCACCTTTGTGTTTTCGGGAGTCGGCATCAAAATCGGAAATATTTTCGGCTTGAAATTCAAGAAAAAAGCTGAGCTTACGGGCGGAATCATACTTATCCTTATGGGACTCAAGATTTTGCTTGAGCATCTGGGCGTTATCGGATAAGAAATTCGGAATGAAGGAAGGGCTTCGCCCTTGCCTATTTTGTTCGGGCGAACACAGTTCGCCCCTGCCGTACAGTTTTATAATTTCATCGTAGGGACGACTTGTGGTCGTCCGCATAGAATTACGTCGCAGACCCTTAATTCCGAATTAACTTTTTAAGAAGGTGAAAACATGCCTAAGAAAGACTCAAAAACAACAAAAATGAAGCTTGTCAATGCTGCATGGAAGCTCTTTTATGAGCAGGGCTATGAGAATACAAGCGTTGAGGAAATCGTTGACGAATCGGGCACTTCAAGAGGCTCATTCTATCACTATTTTGACGGCAAGGAGAAGCTTCTCACCTCGCTTTCTTCGCTTTTCGACAACAAATACGAAGAGCTTGAGGGCAATCTGACAGATGAAATGACAAGCTTTGAAAAGCTTATGTATCTTAACCGTGAGCTTTTTCTTATGGTTGAAAACAGCATTCCCATGGACTTGCTTTCAAGGCTGTATTCATCTCAGCTGACGGGCAAGGGCGACCGCAATCTGCTCGACCATAACAGAACATATTATAAATTGCTCAGAAAAATTGCGATTGAAGGACTCAACAATGGCGAATTCCGTGACGATGTTTCGGTTAATGAACTCGTCAAGGCATATGCCCTCTGCGAGCGGGCAATAATCAGCGACTGGTGTCTGTGCAACGGCGAATATTCGCTTTACAAATACTCTGAGACGCTTTTACCTATCCTTTTTGCGGGATTTTTAAAAAATAATTAAAAATATTTATTTTGTGTATTTTTTAAATTCTTGTTATTGTGTGGCGCAAAAACCTTGTAATATCAAGGAAAAATGATAAAAAATCATGCGGAGTTCAGAAAATATTCTGTACTCCGTTCTGTATTTTATTCTTGTTTGGCTTGTGCTATAATTGCAACTCGCAAATATAAAAATGAAAGGGATATGTTTATTATGACTTCACAACTTGCGGCATTTATTCTTTATTTTATTGCCGTTCTCGGAATCGGACTTTTCTTTTTCTTTAAGTCCAAGGGAACAGGCGAAAAGGATTATTTCCTTGGCGGACGTTCTATGGGTCCCTGGGTTACCGCTCTGAGCGCACAGGCTTCGGATATGAGCGGATGGCTTCTTATGGGATTCCCCGGCAGCATTCTTGCTTTCGGTATGGGTCAGGTCTGGATCGGCATCGGTCTTGCACTCGGAACAGCGGCAAACTGGATTTTTGTTGCACGCAGACTCCGTAAATTCTCGCAGGCAGCAAACGATTCTATTACCGTTCCCCAGTATCTTTCAAACCGTTTCCTTACGAAAAGCCCTGCTCTTCAGATAATCTGTGCAGTTGTTTTTCTCGTTTTCTTCACAATTTATGTTGCTTCGAGCTTTGTTGCAGGCCAGAAGGTCTTCATTCAGGTTGTTCCTCAGCTTGCTGAAAACCCCAATCTTGCACTTCTCATTTTTGCGGCAATAATTATTGTTTATACATTCCTTGGCGGCTTCAAGGCTGTTTGCTGGACTGACTTTTTCCAGGGACTTATGATGCTTGCTGCTCTGCTTGCAGTTCCCTTTATGCTTGTTTTTGTTCAGGAACTTGATTTCAGCGTGTTTGAAGCTGCAGACGGCGGAGTAAATCCTCTCAATCCTTTCTCGGCATCATGGCAGGATATTGCTTCAGGTCTTGCATGGGGTCTCGGATATTTCGGAATGCCTCATATTATCGTAAGATTTATGTCAACAAAAAATGCAAAGGTTCTCAAGAAATCAGCAACAATCGGCATTGTTTGGGTTGTGCTTTCACTCGGAGCAGCCATTGCAATGGCTATTCTCGGAAGAGCTTTTGCTCCTACACAGGCGCTTGTTGATGCAGGTCAGCAGGAACTTATCTTTGTTACTCTTGCCCAGAAGCTTTTCCCCGGATTTGTTGCGGGTCTTCTTCTTTCAGCAATTGTTGCAGCGGCTATGAGCACCGCCGATTCACAGCTTCTCGTCGCTTCTTCATCATTCACAAGCGATATCTATAAGCCCATTTTCCGAAAGAAAGCTTCTGACAAAGAGGTTCTTTGGGTAGGAAGAATTGTTGTTCTGGTTATTGCTGTTATTGCTTATTTCATTGCAAGCAGCAAATCTGAAGGCGCAGCAAGCATTATGACCCTTGTTGATAATGCATGGGGCGGCTTTGGCTCGGCTTTCGGACCCGTTATCATTCTCTCTCTCTTCTGGAAAAGATTCACCTATAAAGGCGCTATTGCAGGCGTTATAGGCGGCGCAGTGGTTGATGTTCTCTGGATGAATTTCCTGACAGACTCAACAGGAGTTTATGAGCTTCTTCCCGGATTTATTGCCGGCGCACTCTTTGCGGTAATTGTTTCTCTTGTTGACAAAAAGCCCGCAAAGGAAGTTGAAGAGCTTTTTGACAGAGCTGTTTCTTCTGAAATTGAATAATTGAAAATCAGTCCGCCGTTGCAGAAATGTAACGGCGGATTTTTACTTTAACTTTACATATGTCTGTTATAAAAAAGACAGTCCGCAGACTGCCTTAATTTCCGATAATCATGTCTATGATACTTTCTTTGTCCGTTCCGAGGGCGAATGAAAATTCCTCGCTGACGGCTCTTTTTGCCTCGTTGAAGGCTCTCTCGTCCGCTGCACGCAGGCGTTTTCCGTTTTGCGCAAGCTCGGTGCGTTTTGAGTGAATGAGTCTTATCATTGCAACCGTTTTTTCGGGGTCGCATTCCTTGAGAAGCGCAGAAAACTCTTCTTTTCTGACGGGGTCGCAGCCGTTCCATTCAAGGGCTGACTCCGCTTTTCCGCCAATGATTTTTTCGGCATATTCCTTTGATATCGGAAGCCGCATTTTTGCTTCATCAGACTCAACGGGATGATAAAATGTTGAGTTTTTATCATAAACGGGCTTGAGAATATAATAGAATTTTTTTGTGCCGCCGAAGCTTTCTTCTCTTATATCCGCAACAACGCAAAGCTGACTGCCGCAGTAAATAACATTATCTGAAATCCGAAACATTTTACGCACCTTCCTTCAATGATAATATTTTATCATTTTTGAAAAATCGATGTAATAGTTATTGTGTACAAAACAAACCCTTGTGTTTTTGTATAAAATCACACAGACTTTTTCATGAAATCGTCTAATTGTAAAATTATAAATTTTGTGATAAAATAACATATGGGACAAAAGGATTTATATTCCGAAAAAGAATAAAACGGAGGAATTTTTATGCAGAAGGATACCAAAGCTGCAATCAAGGAAACGTTTATTGATTTGCTCAGGACGAAGCCTTTCGACAAAATTACTGTTCGTGATATCGTTGAAACCTGCGGCATAAACCGCAACACTTTCTATTATTATTACAGTGATATTTATGATTTGCTCGAAGAGGTTTTCAAAAACGAAATCACAGACCTTAAGACGGTGCATAACTCAAGCGCATCATGGATAAAAGGGTTTATCAAGGTTGCCAATACCGCATACAGCAACAAAAAAATCATTAACAACATCTGTTCATCACGAAGCTATGACTATCTTGAAAGCTATATGTTCAAGGCATGTAATTTTGTTATTGTTGAGCTTGTCAACGGCGTTGCAGAGGGAATGGACGTTCCGTCAGAGGATATTGAATTCATAGCATCGTTCTATGAGCATGCATTTTTCGGAATTATCAGCGAATGGTTCAGAACGGGAATGCGTGAAACTCCCGATCAGCTTGCTCAGAATTTCTGGCTCATTGCAAGCGGAATCAAGCAGGCACTTCAGAGAAGCCAGAAGAGATACAAGCTGCTGAAGAAAAAGGGCAATGGTAAAGTTTGAGGATGAAAATATAATAGTTTGCGTGAAGCCTGCGGGAATTCTCAGTCAGTGCTCGGAAAGCGGAAAGAACATGATTTCGCTTCTCAATGAGCATTTTGAGAGCACGGGGCAGAAATGCGAAGCCTATCCGGTACACAGACTCGACCGTGAAACGTCGGGTCTTATTGTTTATGCAAAAAACAGCCGTTCGGCGGCGAAGCTTTCGGAGCAGATTGCAAAGAACGAAATAAAAAAGAGATATTTTGCCGTGATAAAGGGCTCTCCCGAAGAAAAAGAGGGAGTTTTTAAGGATTTGCTTTTCAGAGACAAGCAGAAAAACAAGAGCTTCGTCGTGAAGAGAAAGAGGGCAGGCGTCAGGGAAGCATCGCTCGAATATAAGGTTATTGGCGAAAACGACGGTTTGTCGCTTGTTGATATTCTTCTTCATACGGGCAGGACGCACCAGATAAGAGTTCAGTTTTCGAGCAGAAAAATGCCTCTCGTCGGTGACGGGAAATACGGCGGCGGCAGCGGAAGTCTTGCACTTTTTGCGCATACACTTGAGTTCAGACACCCTGCGACGGGGGAGCAGATGAAGTTTTCGGCGCAGCCCGATACGGAAAGCTTTCCGTGGAAAGAATTTTCAATCCGGAATTAAAGACGGGTTTTATCCGTACCCATTATTTTTATTCACATTATAACTGTAAGGCGGGAGCAGAGCTTCCGCCTTTTATTTTGCCCTCCTGATTTTATTGACAAAAAATACAGCCGATGATATTATGTAATATAATAAAGGAAGTAAAAAGGTGACGGCTATGATTTATTATTTTTCGGGCACGGGAAATTCCCGTTTTGCAGCTTTGAAGCTGGCATCGGTGCTCGGCGACAGAGCGGTTGACATTGCCGATGTTATGCGGGACGGTCTTCCCGAGGATGTTTCGGGAGAAATGACGGGATTTGTGTTTCCCGTTTTCTATTCGGGGCTTCCCGAAATGGTGAAGAGATTTGCTTCGATGCCCGAAGTAAGAAAAAGTCTCGGAACTTATATCTATTGCGTTATCACCGTCGGTGCGGATGCCGCTGCGGCGGATAAAATGCTTGCGAAGGCGCTTGACCGCAGAGTCGATTACAGCAATTCGGTTATTATGCCCGACAACTATGTTATTCTCTATGACCCGTGCGTCAGGGAGAGGGCGGTAAAGAAGGTGCGCAGGGCGGACCGCCGTCTTGAAGAGATTGCGGGTGACATCGCTAAGCATAAAACCCGTCAGAGCGGGGGCTTCAAGCCTGCGCTGATGACGGCGGTTATGTATCCGTTTTATAATCCTTTCAGAATAACGAAGAAATTTCATGCCGATGAAAACTGCACGGGATGCGGACTCTGCGCAAAGGTCTGCCCCGACGGAGCAATTGAAATGAGAGACGGAAAACCCGTCTGGGTCAAGGATAAATGTCAGCATTGCACGGCCTGTATCAACCGCTGCCCCGTAAAAGCGCTTCAATTCGGCAAAAAGACCTCGCAAAGAGGAAGATACAGCATATATGATTTGAAATAAGGAGTTATTAAAATGATAGTAAAAAATCTTTTCGGAACAACAGCAGACGGCAGAGAAGTTTATGTTTATACTCTTCGCAATTCAAGCGAAACCGCCGTTGATATCATCACCTACGGCGCAACAGTCAACAGCATTTATGCGGCTGACAGAAACGGTGTTTTTGCCGATGTTCTTTCGGGCTTTGATACCGTTGAGGGTCACGAAAAATATTCGGATTATCAGGGAATGACTGTCGGCAGATATGCAAACCGAATTGCAAACGGCGAGTTTGAAATAGATGGAGTTAAATATGAAGTTGAGAAGAATGAAAGGGGCATAACCTGCCTTCACGGCGGCGCAGAGCTTTCAAGAGCAATCTGGAACGCAATTGTTGTTGACGACAACTCGGTTGAAATGACTTACACAAGCCCCGACGGCGCAATGGGCTTCCCGGGCAAGGTGGATTTTAAGGTGACTTTTACTCTTCATGAGGACAATGCGCTGAAAATAGACTATTCCGCAGTCAGCGACAAGAAAACCGTTATCAACATGACAAACCACGCATATTTCAATCTGGCAGGTAAGGGCGACATTCTCGCTCATGAGCTTATGATTAACGCAGATGCGTATACGCCTATCGACGAGAACAGCATTCCCACAGGCGAAATCCGCCCTGTTGAGGGAACACCTTTTGATTTCAGAGCATCAAAGCCCATCGGCAGAGACATTGCGGCGCAGGATGATCAGCTTGCAATCGGCAAAGGCTATGACCACAATTTCTGTCTTAATGACGGCGATGGTCCCGCAGCGGTTGCTTATGACCCCGAAAGCGGCAGAATGCTTGAGGTGTTCACCGACCTTTGCGGCGTTCAGCTTTACACCGGCAACTTCCTTGACGGAACAAATCCCGGCAAGGGCGGCAAGCCACTTATTCAGCATGCAGGCTTCTGCCTTGAAACACAGTTTTATCCCAACACACCGAATATGCCCGAATTCCCGCAGTGTACGGTTGAGGCGGGCGAGAAGTTCAGAACATGCACAGTTTTCAGATTTTCGGTGAAATAAAGGCGTTTAATCATAATTTGTTCATTTTTGCGGCTGAATAGTAACAAATTATTTTTTACCAATTCACAGTTTTTTTAAAAACAAGTGTATAATTAGTATTGTAGAGAAAAATTCCAATGGGAGGGGATTTAGTAATGGCAACTGAAAAAATTCTTGTTGTTGACGATGATAATAATATTTGTGAGCTGCTAAGACTCTATCTTGAAAAAGAAGGCTATGAAGTGGCTATTGCAAACAACGGCGCAGATGCTGTCAAGGCTTTTCAGGAGCTTTCGCCGAGCCTTATGCTGCTCGATATCATGCTTCCCGTGCTTGACGGCTGGCAGGTTTGCCGCGAAGTCAGAAAGTTTTCGGACAAGCCCATCATTATGCTCACCGCAAAGGGTGAAACATTTGATAAAGTGCTCGGCTTTGAGCTGGGTGCAGATGACTATGTTGTCAAGCCTTTTGATGCAAAAGAGGTTATGGCAAGAGTCAAGGCTGTGCTTCGCAGAAGCGGAGCGGGTGCTGCAAGCGGCGTAAAGGAAGTAAGCTTTGATAAGCTTGTTATCAATCTCACAAACTATGAGCTGCGTGTTGACGGCAAAAAGGTTGACACTCCGCCCAAAGAGCTCGAGCTTATCTATCATCTTGCAAGCAACCCCAACAGAGTTTTCACAAGAGACCAGCTTCTCGATGAGGTCTGGGGCTTCGATTATTACGGCGACTCGAGAACGGTTGACGTTCATGTAAAGAGACTGCGTGAAAAGCTTGAAGGAGTTTCCGAAAAATGGGAGCTCAAGACGGTCTGGAGCGTAGGCTATAAATTCGAAACAAAAGATTAAACTATCTGAATTAACGGGAGAGCTTTAAGTGGCAGGCAAGAGAAAAAGTTCGGGTCTGTTCCGAAAATATTTCATACTGACAATTTCAATCATTCTTGCAAGCTTCGTCTTTTTGGGCGGAGCTCTCTTGATTTTGGTTTCAACCCTCTGGATGAATGAAAAAACATCGCTTCTTGCCGAAAATGCGGCGAGCGTTGCGCAAAATGTCGGCGATGTTATGGATTCGGAATTCCTTGTTGAAGCAGGCGGAAAAAGCTCGGTTATTCTGATATGCAATTCGCTCAGTCAGATTTCAACAGCGGTTGATGCCGATATGTTTATGACAGACGCCGAAGGCAGGGTTATTTTCTGCAAGGAAATAATGCAGTCAAATATGAGTATTATTTCAAGTCAGTGTATGGTTCATAATCAGTACAGAATTCCCGCAGAAGTCATGAAAAAAACGCTCGGCGGGCTGTATAACACCACCGGCGACCTTGACGGAATGCTCAGTAATCTTCATTTCATAGTTGGCGCACCTGTTATATCGGCGGGCAAAACCGTTGGTGCGATTTTTGTAACTCAGCCCGTTATTGAGGGTCTGACACCCTATGTTGCGGGTATTTTCAGAATGTTCTTTACAGCCGTGCTTTTTGCGCTGGCGCTGGCGTTTGTGCTTGACTATTTTGTTTCGTACCGACTGACAAAGCCTCTGCGTGAGATGTCCGCCGCCGCAAAGCAGTATGCAAGCGGAGACTTCTCAAACCGCATAAGCATAAAGAAATCGAAGCTTTTCAGCCATAATGAAATCGATGAGCTTATTCAGGCGTTCAATTCCATGGCTCAGGCGCTTGCAACTCTCGAAATGTCAAGGAGAAACTTTGTTGCAAATGTTTCTCATGAGCTTAAAACACCGATGACAACCATCGGCGGCTTCATTGACGGAATTCTTGACGGCACGATTGAAAAAGAAAAGGAAATGCAGTATCTGAAAACGGTTTCCGACGAGGTCAAGAGGCTTTCCCGCCTTGTTACGGGAATGCTTAATATGAGCAAAATCGAGGCAGGCGAGCTTGATATCAAGCCGCAGAAATTCGATATTTCCGAAATGATTTTCAGAACTCTTCTCAGCTTTGAGCAGATTATTGACCGCAAGCATATAGAAATCAAGGGGCTCGAAACAATGGAGAGCAATCCATTGAATGCCGATAAGGATATGATAAATCAGGTTGTGTATAATCTGATTGACAATGCAGTCAAATTTACGCCCGAGGGCGGATATATCGAGGTCAGCTCGAAATCCGATACCGAAAAAATAATTGTCAGAATCCGTAACAGCGGAAAAGGCATACCGGGCGAAGAAACAGACAAAATATTTGAGAGGTTCTATAAGGTTGATAAGTCCCGAAGCTATGATATCAAGGGCGCGGGAATGGGACTTTATATTGTCAAAACTATCATTGAGCTTCATGGCGGTCAGATAATCGCAAGAAGCAAAGAGGGCGAATATACGGAATTCATCTTCCAGATTCCCCTGGCGTAAAGCAGTTTTCTCATATTTTTAAAATGATGTTCAAACCTGATTAACATTCAGATTTTAGAATACAGTCACAGCAAGCATCGGAGGTATATAGCTATGAATGAAAACTTCAATAACGGATTTGAAAACAATGAGGACAGATTCAATTCCGAAAATGCGGAGCAGGTGGATTTTGTTCCTGCGGAAGAGGAGCAGGAAATAAAACCGGTCTGCACCGAAGATGTTTCCTTCACCGCACAGGAGAGCCCTGTTGTTCCCGAGGAGGAAGCAAAAGAAGAGGAGCCTGTGCAGCCTCCCGTAAATCCCATTTACAGCAATCAGACCTATTCAAACTACGGCGGATACAACGGATATAACGGCAATTATCAGTATCAGCAGCCGCAGGCACCCATTCAGAAGCCCGCAGTTAAAAAAGGAATCAAGATTTTTGCCGCGCTCATCGCTCTTGTTATTGTTTTTTCGCTCGGAGCAGGCGTTGCAACAATCGTTAAATATTCAAACAATAATGATGACACCAAGGTCAACGAAGAGGTTATCAAAAACGGCGCTCCCGATGTTGATATCAAGGATTCGCCCGTTTCGCCCACAAATGTCACCCTTGAAGGCGCACTGACGACCTCGCAGGTTGCTGCAAAGGTAAAGTCAAGCATTGTCGGCGTTGTTGTTTATGCAAGCAACTCAAATTCATCTGCAGGCGAGGGCACGGGCGTTATCATGGGTGAGGACGATTCCCGTACCTACACCTATATCATAACCTGCGCTCATGTTATCAGCGATGCAGGCATCAAGGCAAGAATCCAGACCGAGGACGGAACAACCTATGACGCAGAAATCGTAGGATTTGACACCAGAACAGACCTCGGCGTGCTTCGTATAAAGGCTTCGGGTCTCAAGGCTGCCGAATTCGGCAACTCTGATTCGCTCCATGTCGGCGACCCCGTTTATGCAATCGGCAACCCCGGCGGAGTTGAATTCTTCGGCTCATTCACGGGTGGCTTCGTTTCAGCAATTGACAGACCCGTCAGCAGCGAAATCGGCTACACAATGAAATGCATCCAGCACGATGCAGCTATTAACCCCGGCAACTCGGGCGGCGCACTTGTTAACGCATACGGTCAGGTAATCGGCATCAATTCTCAGAAGATTGCCGCAACCGAATATGAGGGCATGGGCTTTGCTATTCCCATAACCTCGGCAAAGGAAATCATTGAGGACCTTATCGCATACAGCTATGTACCCGACAGACCGATGCTCGGCATCACCTATTATCCCGTCAGCGCAAGCCAGCAGTACAGCATGATTGCTCAGATCAAGGGCTTGCCCGCAGGCACTCTTATTATCAACGAAATCAGCCCCGACAGCTCGCTTGCAAACACAAATGCAAGACAGTATGACATGATTATTGCAGTTAACGGCGAGCCTCTGACAACTGCAGATGTTCTTCTTGAAAAGATTGATAACGGCAAGGTCGGCGACAAATTCACGCTTACCCTTTGCAGAGTCAACAGCAATTACACCATCGAAGAATTCAAGGTTGAAGCTTCGCTTGTTGAGGACAAGGGCGGCTCAGAGCCCGTAACAACAACGGTTCAGTATCTCGACCCGTTCGAGTATTTCAACCAGTTCGGATTCGGTTATTGATAAAAACAGTAAACCCACGGAGCAGAAATGTTCCGTGGGTTTTGCTTTACACCTCTTCGATTACGGCGCATATAACGGTCATGTCATCATATTTTTCGCCGCATCTGAGTCTTGCTGTGTTGAGAAGAAGCTCGGCAAAGTCGCTTGCGGTTGAGGTGCCCGAATAGCTTTTTATTTCGTCGGTTATCCAGCGGCTTCCGCTGCCGAGAATGCCGTCGCTTGCCATTATCAGCACATCGCCGCCCGAGAGCTTCAGCGCATATCGGCTGAACCTGACTTTGTTGAGAATTCCTAGCGGGGTTGAGGGGATTTCAGCCGCTCTGACTTTGCCCGAGCAGCGGTAAAATGACGGCGCCGCACCCGCTTTGAGGAGCACGCCGCTGCCGTCAAAAAGGTCGATTTCCGCAATATCAAGCGTTGAAAGAGATTCGTCCTCGGATTTGACCGAAAGCGCAGTGTTTGTAATGCTCAGCGCAGTATCGGTGCTGACTCCCGCTCTTATCAGCCTTGAAAAAAGCTCAACGGTCATTGCGGAATCGATTGCCGCTCTTCCGCCCGTGCCCATGCCGTCGCTGAGGATGATATATGCCTTTGAATCGGTCTGAAAGCATTCAAAATAATCGCCGCAGAGCTTCTGATTTCCGCAGCTTGCCGAAGCCGAGCCGAGACGGATTCTGAAAAGCTCTTTTCTGATGAAAAGCAGGTCCTTTGTGTCTTTATTCTGTCTTATCTTCGGCGGCATGAATTCTGCACCGAGCTCTGAGGATATTGCGGCGGTGAGCCTTGTGAGGCTTGTCCCCGGAGGAATATCGGAAACGGTGCAGGTGAGCCTGACAGAGCCCGACGGCGGTCTGATGCAGGTTACTTTTTTTACATCAAAATCATATTCCGAAAGCACCCTTGCCGCCGCTTTTTCCTGATTGAAAAGCACGCACGCACCCTCGGTCAGCTCGGTTGAAAGCTCTGACAGCAGGTCGGATATCCATTCAAACTGACCGCAGGCAAGGTCTCTGTTTCTTGCGGAATTTGCCTGAAGCGCATTGACGGCACTCTGACTTGCATATATTTTATTGAAGCTGTCCGCAAGCCTCGGCACGCTCGGACATTTCGAGTTGAAATTAACCGAAAAGTCCTCGGCGTTTACTGTTTCTCCGTTTGCAAGCTTTGCGGTTATTTCCGAGAATTCGCCGTTTTCAGGGCAGAAGGTGCTTTTGAGAGGACAGTCCGCACAGACCCTCTCGCGCACTCTCATGCAGACCATGATATCCTTTGCGGGAGCAAGCGCTTCAATGCCCTCGGAAACCTTTGACACACAGCTTGAAACGGAGCCGATAGCTTTTGATGTTTCGAGCAGTCTCTCGCTTGCCCTGTGAAACTCCGTTTCAATTCTCCTGTTCTTCGGATTAAGAATATTAGCTCTTATTTTTGCAAGCTTTTTGCCCGGAATTGCGGTAAAAATGACGCTTGCAACCGCCGCTTCGGCGAAAACGGAAATTCCCTCCCGTGTGCCGTCAATGAGAGCGGCAATTCCCGCCGTCACAGAGAAAGCAAGGGCGCAGGCAAGCCGCCCGAATTTTGAAAAAATGCCGGAAAGCAATCCGCATATGCCGTAGCAGAGGCTGAGCGCAACGCTTGTGCCTGAGGCGGCAACGCTGACTCCGATTGCAATGCCCGCAATACTGCCGCCCGACTGGCTGAAAAGATATGCGGCAGTAATAATGACAAATGAGCCGAAAAGCCGCGCGGGATGAAAGCCCATAAAGCTGATTTCGCCCGTGCCCAGCAGCAGGGTACACAGGCTTATGATTATGCAGATAAGGCTGTGACTGTCAAGCATATAAGGGCTTCTTTTTCTCTTTACGCATTCCGCCGTGCCCGAATAAAAAACAACCGAGCCTGCGCACAGAAGCGCCGAGCAGAGATTGAGAAGAAGAGCATTCAGCGACGGGTCATAAGCAAACATAACCGCCGATGAGCAGGCAGAATAAAGAATGAAAACCGAAACACAGAGAACGGTTTTTTTATGTTTTGTCCTTATTTTTTCAAGGGCGAATTTTATGGCGGTTATCCCGCAAAGAGGAATCAGAGAATTGAGAAGCATTTCTTCATTCAGACGGAAAATGCTTCCGACAACCGCACCCGCTGCGGCAAAAATCATTTCCATGCCCGTGCATGCGGCGGTAAGCCCGATGCTCAGCGGCACGCTGACCGAAAGCAGACCCGCACCCGATAGAATGACTCCGCAGAGAAAATAGAGCGAATAAGTGAAAACGGTAACGCCTCTGTCCCATAAAACATCGGTTATATCCCGTTTTTCCGCAAGCCTTGTTTTTTCCATAGTTTTAAAATTCCTTTCAGAAACTGATGATACATATTAACTGTAATTCCGACTTGTGGCAAAAACTGTCATATTTTATGTCCGACTAAAAATTTCCTCGGAAATTTTGCAAAAAAAGATTATTTAATACTGTATATTTTTCAATATATATGTTATAATAAGCTGAATATAGCTAAATATAGTAAAAAAAGGGGGTTGAATGCGGTTTATGGAAATGCAGAATGAGAAGCAAGGGCTGATAATCGGCAGAAACGCCGTTGCGGAAGCTCTTAAAAGCGGCAGAGCTATTGACAGCGTTATGGTCGCAAAGGGTGAAAGAGGCGGCTCAATCGGAAAAATTATCGGACAGTGCAGAGACAAAGGAATTGTTGTCAAGGAAACAGACCGCAGAAAGCTTGATAAAATCTGTGAGGGAGAGAATCATCAGGGCATAGCTGCATGGGCGGCGGTCCATGAATATTCTTCCGTTGAAGATATACTTAAAAATGCAGAAAGCAGGGGCGAAGAGCCGTTTGTTATTATCTGCGACGAAATCGAAGACCCCCATAATCTCGGTGCAATTATCAGAACGGCAGATGCCTGCGGCGCACACGGAATTATCATTCCGAAAAGAAGAGGCGTTGCGCTGACATATGCGGTAGGCAAGGTTTCGGCAGGTGCGGTTGAATATGTTCCCGTTGCAAGAGTTGCAAACCTTCCGTCGGTTATCGAAGAGCTGAAAGAAAAAGGCTTCTGGGTTTACGGCGCCGATATGGACGGCACTCCCTGGGATAAGCAGGATTATTCGGGCAAGGTGGCGCTTGTTGTCGGATCCGAGGGCAAGGGCGTCAGCCGTCTTGTCAGAGAAAAATGTGACTTTATAGTTTCCCTTCCTATGAAGGGTAAAATAAATTCCCTCAACGCTTCCGTAGCGGCGGGAATTCTTATGTATGAAATTGCTAAACACAGGTAGGTGAATGCTTTGAGCGATTACAACAGAAAAACCGACATGAGTGAGCTTGATGCGATACTCGAAGAAGTGAAAAGCGGCAGATATCAGCAGCCTGAGCAGGAACCCGAAGAGCCGTTAAAAACCTGGTCGCTTGAAGATATAGACAGGCTTATTGCGGGCACAAACGGCGAGGAATATGTTCCGAAAAAGAAAACCGAATCAACCCCCGCAGAGGATTTTGACAGAATTCTCAGCCGTGAGTTTGATACGGAGCTTTTCACGATAAAGCCGATGGAAACCGTTGAGCGGGAGGAAATGCAGGATATTTCTTCAGATTCGGGTGAACATGAGGTTGAGGGTCAGGAAACCTTCTTCGGAAAAGAGGATGACTTTGACGAGTCTCTGTTTGAGATTGAAACGGTGATTATGCCTGAGGATATCCCCGAGCCCGAAACAAAATTTGAATGGCAGAGAGCGGCTGAAATTGCAGAGGCGAAGGAAGCCCATAAAATAAAGCCGTTCTATGAGGGTGACAAGCCCGCCTCCGAATTCTTCGGCAAGGCTGAAGAAAAAGAAGAGGAAAAAGAAAAAATAACAGAAAATGACTACAGAACTCTTTTCTTCACCAAGCTTAAGCTTGAAAAAACGAACGAAATAGAGGTTGAGCCCGACGGTCCCGTTGATAAATCGGGAACAATCATTGAAAAACCCGAAGGCGAAGCGGAAGAAATCGGACTTGAGCTTCTGCCCAGAATTCTTGCGGCGGAAAACGCAAAGGAAATTGCCGAAGGAAAAACAAGAATTGTTTCTGAGGGAAGCAAAATCAGCAAACCTGCTTCTTACAGCGATGATGTTGACGGTCAGATGATGCTTACGGGTTTTGAGGATATCGTTGATGAATCCGCTCCCGAGCAGACAAGCGAAAACGATGTTGAAGCAACCCTCTGGGAAAAGCGCAAGCAGAAAGCGAAGGCTTTCAGAATTGTTGATACAGGTGAAATCGACAATGAATTTGACGGCGATTTCGAAGCGCCTCCCGAGGAAGTTGAAAAAGCTGAAAAAGAGCAAAAGAAAAAGAAGAAAAAGCTTGAAGAGCAGCAGAGCGAGGAAGAAAAATTTGTTGCCGAGGAATACACAGCTCCCTCTGAAAGAGCGAGAATACATACCCGCCTCGGTGATGAATCGTCAAGAGCAACAGTCGGAGTTGCCCTCATAGGTGCGATTGAATTCGTTATGGTACTTCTCAATATCCTGCCTTTAATAATTACAAAAATGGATATTGAAAGCAGCTTCTTTGCACCGAATTCGATTGGTCTGTCCGTTGCAAATGCGGTGCTTCTCATAGTTGTTGCCGCAATGAACAGCGTCAGATTTGTTGACGGACTTACCTCAGTTTTCAAGCGCAGATTCACGGGCGACAGTGCAGTCAGCCTTGCAATTGCGATTGCGCTTATCCAGAATGCTCTTTCTGCGGTAGTCGGCGGAAATCAGCTTGAAACCGCCGTGTTCTCAACTGCTGCGGTGTTCGGCGTACTCGTTCAGAGAATAACGGAAAAGCTTAATGCGCAGAGAATTCTCGGCAACTTCGAGGTCTGTGCATATAAATACGAACATAATATGTATGCGGTTCATCCGTTCGAAAACGAATCCGAAATCTTTGAGCTCGGCAGAGGTCTGATGATGGGCAATGCGGAATTGCTTTATTCTTCAAAGCTTGCGTTCCCGACGGATTTCGTCAAGAATTCGGAAAAGAAAACCGAAAGCACAAAGCTACTCAACATACTTATTCCCGTTTCGCTCGGCGTTTCGGCTGTAACGGGAATTCTTGCAGGTATATTCAATCAGAGCGTGATGACGGGCTTTGCGGCATTTACTGCGGCTTTCTGTGTCAGCTCACCGATTTTTACTGCGTTTGTGCCCGCATTCATCGAAAGAATAACGGGTAAAGACCTCAACACAACGGGAACAATGATTTCCAATCTTGAAACCGTTGAAAAGACCTCTTCGGCAAACGCCGTTGTTATGGATTCGGCTGATATCTTTGACCGTTCACGATGCACCATGCACGGCATGAAGAACTTTGAAAACATCAGAATTGACGATGTTCTTCTTTACGCTGCCGCCCTTGTTATCAAATCGGGCGGACCTCTGCGTGAATGCTTCGAGCAGGTTGTTGACGGCAGACAGGATATTCTTCCTCCCGTAAAAGAGCTTGTTTATGAGGATAAACTCGGTATTGCGGCGAGAATTCATAATCAGCCCGTATTGCTCGGCAACAGAAATCTCCTTGTTCATCATAACATCGAGGTTCCCGAAAAATCGCTTGAAGAAAGATATTCCCACAGCGGCAGAAAGGTTATGTACCTTGCCGTTGCAGGCAAAATAGCAGCTCTTTTCGTTGTCAGCTACGCAGTAGACAAGAATCTTGCGCCCTATTTCAGACAGCTTGAGGCAAACGGAATTCAGGTGCTTGTCAGAACAAACGATGTCAATGTTACGGAAGAGCTTATCTCGAAGAGCTTTGAGCTTCCGCAGGAGACTTTCAAGGTGCTTTCTTCGGTTGCGGGCAGACTCTTCAAGAGAAGAAGAGACGCAGTCTGTGACAAGCTCCCCGCAGGCATTGTTCACGACGGCACGGCGTTTTCAATGCTCCGTGCGGTTGCTGCAGCCTGCAGTGTTTCGGCGGGCGTGAAGCTCGGCGCAATTGTTCAGATTATTCTCAGCGTTCTCGGCGCAATCGTCTGCGCTGCGCTCTATTGCACTTCGCTCGGTGCGGTTGTCAACGGTCTGACAGCGCTCATTCTGCTTGCGGCAGAGCTTGCAATTCTTGCGGGAATAATGCTTCTGAGCAAAATAAAATAAAAAAATATGAAAAAACCCTTGACAAATGGGGATAAACATATTAGAATAAGTTGCACAATAAAGCAGAGCAGTTTGCTCTCACCTTCCGGGTGACGTCCCGTGTTGGTCAATAGCTTCTTTTCAAGCAGCCCTCAGTGGGGCTGTTAATAAGCTTTGATTTAATGCGAGGACAGTGAATTCTGCCCTCGCTTTTTTATCAGTTTTCAGGAGGTGCTTTAACATCAGCAGCAAGGAACAGCAAATCAATGAAGAAATCCGCGATAAAGAAATCCGTGTAATTTCAAATGACGGCGAGCAGCTCGGCATCATGTCGGCAGCAGAAGCTCTCAAGCTTGCGGAAAGCCACAATCTTGACCTCGTTAAGATTGCTCCCATGGCAAAGCCGCCCGTATGCAAAATTATGGATTACGGCAAGTTCAGATTTGAGAAGGCAAAGAAAGAGAAGGAAGCAAGAAAGAACCAGAAGGTTATTGATATCAAAGAAGTAAGGCTTTCGCTCAACATCGATACCCACGATTTTGAAACAAAGATCAACCACGCCCGTAAGTTTATCGGCTCAGGTGATAAGGTTAAGGTTTCAATCCGCTTCAGAGGCAGAGAAATGGCTCACCCCGAACACGGACTGACAATCATGAACCGTTGCGCAGAGGCTATGGCAGACTGCGCCAATGTTGAAAAGCCTGCAAAGCTTGAGGGCAGACAGATGCTGATGTTTTTGGCTCCTAAAAGCTCGAAATAACAAAGTTGTAAATTATTAAGGAGGATATTACTATGCCTAAGATTAAGACTCACAGCGGTGCAAAGAAGCGCTTCAAACTTTCAAAGAACGGCAAGCCTATGCGTGCCCACGCTTACAAGTCACACATTCTCAACAAGAAGAGCACAAAGCGTAAGAGAAATCTTCGCAAGACAACTGTTGCTGACGTAACAAACTGCAAGCAGATCAAACGTCTTGTTCCTTATAAATAATATCGGAACTTTGTAAACCCTAATTTCAGAATAATAACGGAGGATATTAAAAATGGCACGTATTAAAGGCGCTATAATGACTCGCAAGAGAAGAAATAAAGTACTCAAGCTCGCTAAGGGCTACTATGGCTCAAAGGCAAGACTCTTCAAGACTGCTAAGCAGGCTGTTATGAAGAGCGGCAACTACGCTTACATCGGCAGAAAGCAGAAGAAGAGAGATTTCCGTCGTCTTTGGATCACAAGAATCTCAGCTGCTTGCCAGGCTAACGGCATGAACTACTCAACATTCATCAACGGCCTCAAGAAGGCAGACATCACTCTCAACAGAAAGATGCTTGCTGAAATCGCAGTTGCAGATCCCGCAGCATTCACCGCTCTCACAGAGAAGGCAAAGGCTGCTCTCAACTAATTGAATAAAAGAATTAACGGAGATTCGGTTTCAAACCAAATCTCCGTTTTTTTTATTATCCCAATTTCTTTTTTGCGAGATTGAAAACGCCGCTGACGGCAAAAAGCCCGATGACGGTAAGAATTGTTTCAATGAGCATATATGCGCCGTTATAGGTGAGCGAATAAACCGCAACAAGCTGACCCTCGGGGCAGTATCCCTGCCAAACGGTTACACCGCTGATGAAGTGGCAGATAAATCTGATGAGGCAGACAACGAGTCCGCCCGCAACAAGCTCAGCGCTCTGTTTGCCGAATCTGCCCTTGAACATACCGCCGAGACCGAGACAGCCGAAGGCGACCAGATAGTCGGCAAGGGCAACGATGAGATAAGCCGCAATTCCCGTTACATAGCTGAAATTCTTGAATCCCATTATCATTTCAAAAATTGCAAGCACGGTTGAAGCGGCAAGCCCGCTTTTGATTCCGTGACGGTATGAAACAATGATAATCGGCACCTGACCGAAGAGGCTGAAGCCGCCGCCGTAAAGAAACGGCCACGGAAGCGAATCGGAAACTGCGAAAATTGCGATTGAAAGCGCAACCATTATCGCACTCTCGGCGAGCGCCTGTGTTTTTGTGATTTTTTTTGACATAGAGAAATCTTCCTTTCCCGGGGAGCTGTTGCCAAAATGTTTGGCAAACAGAAACGCCCAACGCAAAACACGTTGGGCGTAAAAAACTGCAATTATGCCTTTTTCCTACGCCCGCATTATCGGGATCAGGTCTGAGGGTATAATCTCAGCCGACTTTGAGTCAGCACCCCTTTGGTTTTTTATCATTATAGTGCGATTATTCCTTGTTGTCAAGAGCTTTTTTGCCCTCTTCGGTATCGCGGTAATACTGAGTCTTGGGATTCGGATGCTTTCTTGAATTCCAGAGGTCCTCAGCAACGGGCTTCCATGCCGCCGCAAATTTATCGCATTTTGAGCAAAGCGTTTCAACGCTTTCAGCCTCGATGAGGTCAGTTGATTTTGCGCCTGTTTCGTTAATAATTCTGCGCAGACACTCGGGATTTTCAAGCATCGGGCAGGGTCTCAGATGGTTATCGTTGAAGGGCTGGTTGTGATAATATGCCTGGAAAAGAGGGCTTTTGAGTCCTTCAATAAGCGAATGAGTTCTGATGTTTGAATCCGAATAGTGAATGAAAACGCAGGGCTCCATATCGCCCTCGGAGTTGATGTGGAAATAGTTTCTGCCGCCTGCAATGCAGCCGCCGACATATTCCGCATCGTTCTGGAAATCCATAACAAACATCGGCTTGCCCGTCTTGCTGTTACGGACCTTGCGCAGCCAGTTATACATATAAACTCTCTGTTCGGGTGAGGGGATGAGGTCAACAACCGCATCGTGACCGACAGGCATATAGTTGAAATAAAGTCCGAAACGGGAGCCTTTCGATATAACAAGGTCAAGGAATTCGTCGCTTGTTACATAGGGGATGTTTTTGCTTGTATAACAAACGGAAATGCCGAAAAACAGTCCGTTTTCCTTGAGCAGATCCATAGCTTTTATTGTTGTTGCATATGCACCTTCGCCGCGGCGGTAATCGTTGCTTTCTTCGGTGCCCTCAATGCTGAGAGCAAGAGAAAGGTTGCCGACTTCCTTCATTTCGTCGCAGAAAGCCTGATCGATGAGGGTTGCGTTTGTGTATGCAAGAAAAGCGCAATCGGGGTTCTCTCTGCAAAGAGCAAGAACCTCTTTTTTCTTTATCAGGGGCTCGCCGCCCGTGAGCATGAATAAATGCGTGCCGAGCTCGGTTGCCTGATTGACGATGCTTCTCATTTCGTCCATTGAAAGATTTGACTTGTGACCGTATTCCGCAGACCAGCAGCCCTTGCAATGAAGGTTGCATGCGCTTGTGGGGTCAAAAAGAAGAATGAACGGAATGTTGCATTTGTATTTTTCTCTGTTTGCTCTTACCGCTTTGGTGCCGTTTACGCCTGCACCGAGACCGAGAGCGAGCAGCATTTTTTTGATAACCTGAGGGTCAAGCTCGTTGATGATGTTCATTGCAAAGGTGTTCCACACATTATCAGGGTCATTTACCGCATTTCTGAAAGCGTCAAAATTCTTCTCGGGAAATGCGCCGCCCATGAATTTCTGAGCAAGGTCAATGAGCTTAATGAGGTTTTCGGCAGGATTCTTTTTGATATATCTGTATATTCCGTCAAAAGCCACTGAAGCTGACGCTCTCTCAAGCTTTTCTTTTGCTGTCATCAAGATGAACCCCTCCTTACTAAAAAACTATACAAAAAATAGTTTACCACAGTGTTTTCACAATGTCCATAAAATTTTTTGTAAATTTTTTGTGTTTTCTTGCTTTATAAAGAAAATTAAGGTATTATTCATATTATAGAGTTAATTTGCGGAGGATATTCAATGAAAGAGAAGCTTTTGAGAGGCTCGCACGCCATCGGTCTTGCGGCAAGAATAGTTGTTGCGGTTGTTATTATTGCACTCATTATCTGGAAGTTTGAGGATTTTCAGAATCTCGATGTGAGGGGGATTATTTCCGCATCGGGCAATGTTGCGATTGCAATAGCGAGCGTGCTCGGTGTTTACCTGCTCAAATCAATCGTTTTTGTTGTTCCCGCATCGCTTGTTTATATCGCTGTCGGACTTGCATTTCCGACTTTCGTTGCAATTCCCGTCAATATTGCAGGAATTCTGCTTGAGGTCTGCGTGACATATCTTCTCGGTCGCATTCTCGGCGGCAACATCGTTACAAACAAGCTCAGAAAGACGAAATACGGCGATAAAATCCTTGCGCTTCACGAAAAAAACAAGCTTTCGGCAATTTTTGCAATCAGGGTGCTTCCTGTTTTTCCGATTGACATTGTCAGCCTTTTCCTCGGCGCAGTGAAGATGAATTTCGTTCATTATCTGCTTATTTCGCTTGGCGGAATACTGCCGAGAGTTATTCTTTTCACGATTCTCGGAGACGGAATTTATGACTATATCCCCATGAAGCAGCTCATGGTTATTGCGGCGGTGGCTGTTCCCGTTGTGCTGATAGTCTGGATAATCAGATATGCGGTCAAATCAAAAAAGAGCGAGGAAGCGGCAGAAAATCCGCCCGAAGAGACGGAAGAAGCTGAAAAAACAGAAGAAAAAGCCGAATAAAAAATCAAGGGACTGTCATCGACAGTCCCTTTGTTTATCTGTGCAGTGCGGGGGATTGTTCCCGCCGTTTTTTTTATTTAAGAAATCCCTGAATGATAACTTCTTCGGCTTCTTCTTCGTTCATTCCGAAGCTCATGAGCTTGATGAGCTGGTCATTGTTGATTCTGCCGATGGCGGCTTCGTGGACAATCTGCGCATCGGCGCAGTTTGCGGTGATTGCGGGCACGGAGCTGACGGTTGCTTCGTCCATGATAATGGAGTCGCACTGCACATGAGCTCTGCACTTATCGTTGCCGACTGCGTTTGGATGGAAAATCTGGGTTGAATTGTCCTTTGCAACCGAGCGGGAGATAATCTGGGATGAGGCATCCTTGCCGTTAAGGCGGATTTCCATATCCGAGCGTGCATACTGCTTGCCGTGGGTGAGCAGTCTCTCGGTCATGATGAGCTTTGCACCCGCAGCGAGGTCAGCCTCGGTGTTTCTGACGGTTGAGTCAACGCCCTTAATCTGCACCATTTCCATTTCACAGACGGAGTTTTCGTCCTGCTTGACAACAGTTACGGGATTGAGAATTCTCTCGCCCCTGCCGTCGCCCTCACCGTAATGCTTTTCAACATATTTTACCTTGGCATTCTTACCGATATGGAAGGAATGAATTCCGTCATGCTGAGAAGCGGAATCGCCGCTGTTGTGAATGCCGCAGCCCGCAACGATGAGAACGTCTGCATCGTTGCCGATATAAAAATCGTTATAAACAAGGTCATTGACGCCTGCTTCGGTGATGATAACGGGAATGTGAATGCTTTCGTTTTTTGTTCCGGGGGCAACTATGATGTCGATGCCCGGCTTGTCCTCTTTGGGAACAATTTCAATGTTGGCGGTTGAACGTCTTGAAAGTCCGCCGCCGTTTTTGCGGATATTGTATGCGCCCTCAGGGATTTCATGAAGGTCAGCAATGGCTTCAAGAAGCTGAGAATCTACCTTATCCATTTATTTGTCCCCCTTTCCTCTGAAGCCGCAGCCGCTGCTGAATTCGCCCATAAGCTTGGGGAATAAATCGTCCTTGGCTCCTATTTCTTTAACCTTGCCGTCCGCAATGATAACCATTTCGTCGGCAAGCTGCATGATTCTTTCCTGATGAGAGATAACGATAACGCTGTTGTGCTTGCCTGCGCTCATCGCCTTGAAGCTTTCAACGAGCATTGAGAAGCTCCAGAGGTCAATTCCTGCTTCGGGCTCATCGAAAATTGCAAGACCGAGCTTTCTTGCCATAAGGGTTGCAATTTCAATTCGCTTTGCTTCGCCGCCCGAGAGGGAATTATCCATTTCTCTGTTGAGATAATCCTTCGAGCAGAGTCCGACGCTTGTGAGGTATCCGCAGCATTCGTCTTCAGGAAGTTCGCTGCCTGCCGCAAGAGAAAGAAGTCTGCGCACGGTGAGACCCTTGAAGCGGGGAGGATGCTGGAAAGCGTAGCCGATTCCGAGCTTTGCTCTTTCGGTAACGGACATATCTGTTATGTCGATGTCATTATAGTACATTCTGCCGCTTGTGGGCTTTTCAATGCCCATAATGAGCCTTGCGAGAGTTGATTTTCCGCCGCCGTTGGGGCCTGTGATAACAGTAAACCTTCCGTCGGGGATTTCAAGATTTATATTGTCAATGATTTCAAGGGTGCCGTTGTCGGCCTCAACCTTGAAAGAAATGTTTTCAAGTTTAAGCATATATATTCTCCATTTCTTAATGGTATCATCATATTATAACGCATAAGGCGGCATTTATCAACTGCAAATGCAAAAAAATTGCCGCAATCCGTCGGGACTGCGGCAAAAAGATTATTTTGTTTCTGCGGCTTCAGGCTCTTTTTCAAAATCCTTTGTGATATCGTTCTTTCCCTTGTGGCGATAGGGTTTGAATTTGATATAAATGAATGAAACAAGAGCGCCGATTGAGTTGAGCACGATGTCTGCCATTGTGTCCATAATGGGCCAACGGTCGGGATATACGGGGTCGAAGAGAGTCTGCATTTTAGGTGTGCCCTGAGCAAGCTGGAGAGACCAGTGCTGAGCGTCGCCGATACCGCCGCCCATGCAGGCAATCTGGTCAAATCCGAATTCAAAAAGCTCCCAGCAGGTTGCGGCAAAGAAAGAGAAGCCTACCGAGCAGAGAAGAATGAGCTGCATGGGGACATGCTTTTTGTCTCTCTTCTGGATTGCGGCAACGATTTCATAGCCGAAGAATACGCAGGCGCCGCCGCCGATGAAATGAAGAATAACATCCCACCATCTGAAATCATAATAGAGATTGAGGAATTTTCCGCCGAATGAAGCAGCAAAAATTCCGATAATAAGAAATGTCTGCAGCGAAGAGGGGATGAAGCGGAAAACGCTCTTTTTCGGGAATGCCATAAAGATTTCCCAGACAAACATGCAAAGGAAGTTTGCGCCGACCTGAAGAGGATCGGTAATGTCGAAGGGCTCTTTGAAAAAGCCTGCAACGAATGCGTAAATCATCAGCGCTCTGAAAATCCACCAGATAAAAAAGCGGTGTTTCGGACAGCCGTCCTGAATTCTTTTTATGTATTCTTTCATAATGTTTTTTTCTCCTGTTACAAAAGTAACCTTATTATAACATAAAATAATATAAAGTCAATGAATCAGAATAAACTCAGGGTTTGATTTTGATGAAATATTATGGTATTATCTACAGAGAAACCAAAAGGAGAGAAGAAAATGACGGAGCGTTTATATTATAAAGACCAGTATATCAAGGATTTTACGGCAAAAATAATTTCCTGCACTGAAAACAAAGGAAAATATGAAGTCATTCTTGACAAAACAGCGTTTTTCCCCGAGGGCGGCGGTCAGCCGGGCGATACGGGATTTATCGGCGCTGCTCAGGTGCTTGACACTCAGGAAAAGGGCGAAGAGGTTATTCATATCTGCGATTCTGCCGTAAACGAGGGCGAAGAGGCAGAATGCAAGCTTGATTTTGACAAAAGATTTCTGAATATGCAGCTTCATTCGGGCGAGCATATTTTTTCGGGCGTTGTGCATTCCGTATGCGGCTTTGACAATGTCGGATTTCATATGGGAGAAAGCAGCGTTACAGTTGATTTTGACGGTGTTATTTCAGCTGAAGAGCTTGAAAAAATTGAAATTCTCTCAAATGAAGCGGTGTTTGCGAATATTCCGATAGAAGCGATTTATCCTGCCGATGAGGAGCTTGCGAACTATGATTACAGAAGCAAAAAGGAAATCAAGGGTCAGGTGCGTCTGACAAAAATCGGCGATGTTGACCTTTGCGCTTGCTGCGGCACTCATGTTGCGCTTACGGGCGAAATCGGAATAATTAAAGCGACATCTATCATGAATTACAAATCGGGTGTTCGTGTCACTCTTCAGATCGGCAGAAGGGCGCTTGATGATTACAGAGAGAAAAATGCGAGTGTAAACAAAATTTCCGCTCTGCTCAAGGCAAAAACCGAAGAGGTTGTTGAAGCGGTTGAGAGGGTGCAGGCTCAGCTTTATGACGCAAGAATGAAATATAACATGCTCAAAAAGGAACTTTTTGCCGCTAAGGCAGAGGGTGTTTCGGGCGAATTCTGCTGCATGTTTGACCCTGCAGGTCAGGCAGAGGATGCGAGAATTTTCTGCGATTTGCTTGCGGATAAAGTGATAATCGCCGCCGTATTTTCGGGTGACGATGAAAACGGTTATAAATATGCAATCGGCAGCCGAACCGAGGATGTCAGAGCAATCGGCAAGGAGCTTAATGCGGCGTGCAACGGCAGAGGCGGCGGAAAGCCTGATATGGTTCAGGGCTCCGTTGCGGCAAAGAAAGCTGAAATCGAGAAGTTTTTTGAAAAGTAACGGAATTTTATCAAGAGGCTGTATGGAAAGGCGACAGCCTCTTTTTGTTGCCGTTATCGGCAACAAACTCTGAAAAACTCAACTCATTGATTTAACTTATAATTCTAACCACATTGAGGGCAGTCGCTTGACTCATGACCAGACTCGTTATATTTTTGAAACCAACACAATCGGCATTACAGAAGAAGGTATAAGAGTTGATGATATTGTTGAAACGGTTAACCATTTCTGCTGCATCGATGAGGTCATAGAGAACGCAACCATGCAGCTCAGTGAAAAGTTTATAAAAACTCTTCATTCCGTTCTTAAAGCAGGCACAAGCGACAGCAGACTGAGTTGGTTTACCATCGGTGATTATAAGAAGCTTCCCAATGAAGTTGGCGGGAAGAAAATAACGCTTCCTGAAAATGTTGCTGATGAAATGAAAAAGCTTCTGTCAAACTACAACGGAAAAAAAGAAAAAACGCTGCATGATATCATAGAATTTCATGTTGAAATTGAACGCATACATCCGTTTCAGGACGGAAACGGCAGAATCGGAAGATTGATTATGCTTAAAGAGTGCCTCAAGTACAATATTGTTCCGTTTATTATTGAAGATGATATAAAGATGTTCTACTACAGAGGGCTCAGGGAATGGAATTCCGAAAAACACTTCCTTACCGATACTTGCCTTTCTCAGCAGGATAAGTTCAAAAAATATCTTGAATATTTCAGGATCAGGTTTTAACAAAAAAATCCGCTGTGAAACCACAGCGGATAGAATTATTCTTTTGTTCTCACAACATAATCAAGCGCATTGTCGCGGTTGATGAGACGGGTAATGATGTCGGAGATTTCCTCGCAGCTTTCCTTCATTCCGTTATGAAACCACACCTGAAAAACCGAGAGAATTGCGCCGACAAAAAACGGAACTGCAAATCTGCCTTCGGTTGATGCGTTGGCAACGGGGAAATAGCTGAAAATTCTCTGACTGAGCATGTTTGAAAGAAGATGTCCGAGATTTGCGCTGTAAATTGCACGAATAACGGATGCATTTTCCTGTATATAATTGGAAACATAGATAAGAACTTCTTTAATGGAATGAGCGTTCTCATTTCCGATTTCCTCAAGGAGTTTTTCCTCGGCTTCTTCAAGCTGTTTAAGAAGAATATCTTCCTTGCTGTTGTAGTTGCGGTAATACGCCATTCTCGAAACGCCCGCAAGGTTGGTTATGTCGGTTATTGAAATTTTATCGTAAGGCTCGCTCTCCATAAGCCTGAGAAGAGCGGTCAGGATGCATTCTTTTGTCAAGGCGTTTGCCTCGTTATGTTTACCCATTACAAATCCTCTTTTTTGTAACATTTATTTATATTTTTTATTTTGTTGATGAATTGTTCACATTCCGGTGTTACACTTGTAACAGTTACAAGTGTAACATTTTGCACTTGTTTTGTCAAGTAATCCTAAATTGCGGAGAGGTATCCTATGCTGAAACTCAAAAACATTGTCAAGGAATATCCTACGGGCGACGAAAAGGTTGTTGCCCTCAAGGATGTCAACATCGAATTCCGCCGCAGCGAGTTTGTTTCAATCCTCGGCCATTCGGGCTGCGGAAAAACAACCCTGCTCAACATCATCGGCGGTCTCGACCAGTATACAACGGGCGACCTTGTGATTGAAGGCAGGTCAACCAAGAATTTTAAAGACAGAGACTGGGACGCATACCGAAACCATTCGGTAGGTTTTGTTTTCCAGAACTATAATCTTATTCCCCATCAGAGCGTTCTTTCAAATGTTGAGCTTGCGCTGACTCTTTCGGGTGTTTCAAAGGCTGAAAGAAGAGCGAGAGCAAAGGAAGCGCTTGAAAAGGTCGGACTCGGCAACCAGCTTAACAAAAAACCCAACCAGATGTCGGGCGGTCAAATGCAGAGAGTTGCAATTGCAAGAGCTCTTGTAAATAACCCCGAAATTCTTCTTGCCGACGAGCCTACCGGCGCTCTTGATACCGAAACGAGCGTTCAGGTTATGGATATCCTTAAGGAGATTTCAAAAGAAAAGCTTGTTGTTATGGTTACTCATAACCCCGAGCTTGCTGAGGAATATTCAACCCGAATCATCCGTCTTGTTGACGGCTCAATTGTCAGCGACTCAAACCCTTACACCGCTGAGGATGAAGAAAAAGAGGTTCAGCCTGCTCAGACAAGAAAAGAGAAGAAAGCAAAGAAAAAGCCTTCAATGTCTTTCTTTACAGCTCTTTCTCTTTCGCTAAATAACCTGCTTACCAAGAAGATGAGAACATTCCTCACTTCTTTTGCGGGCAGTATAGGAATTATCGGCATTGCTCTTATCCTTGCTCTTTCAAGCGGATTCCAGGCATATATTGACTCCATTCAGCAGGAGACACTCACTTCATATCCCATCATGGTTGAAAGCGCAACAATGGATATGAGCGGCATGCTCGGCGGAATGACTGCAATTTCTCCCACGGGCGGCGAAATTAACCACGGACTTGACAAGGTTTATTCAAACACACTCACTTCAACCATGCTCGAATCGTTTACTTCCGAGATCTGGGCAAATAACCTTACTGAATTCAAGAAATTCCTTGAAAGCGATGAATGCGATATTGATCAGTATGTCAGCAGTATTCAGTATTCATACGGCGGAAAAATGAATATTTACGCTGCCGATGCGTCAAACGGCGCAAATCAGGTTTATCCCAGCCCGATTATTGACCTTATGCATTCAATGATGGGCAGCATCAACCTCGGCGGAATGAGTGTTGATACCTCAATGATGGCTTCCTATGAAAAATACTACAACTCATGGCAGGAGCTTATCGACAACCCCGAGCTGCTCGAAACACAGTATGATGTTATCAAGGGCTCATGGCCCAAGAATTATAACGAAGTTGTTCTTATCGTTGACAAGAATAACGAAATCAGCGACCTTGCAATTCAGGGTCTCGGCATAACAACCGCCGCTGATATGGTGCAGGGCTTTATGGCTATGCAGAACGGCGAGGATTATGTTGCAACAAAGCACGAAATCGAATATGACGATATTATCGGCAAGACATTCAAAATTGTTCTTGAGCCCGATTACTACGCATATAACGAAGAAACTCAGATGTGGGAAGATAAGCGTGGTGACGATGCTTATGTTCAGTCGCTTATCGCAAACGGCGAGGAAATAAAAATCGTCGGTATCATCAGACCCACAGACGGCTCGCTTATGGTAACAACAATGGGCGCAGTCGGATATACCAGCGCACTCACCGAGCATGTTGTCAATGCAACAAACGAATGCGAGCTTGTTAAAAAGCAGAAGGCAGACCCCGCAACAGATGTTTTCACGGGCCTTCCCTTCGTCAAGGAAGAGGCTGCTGCAACTCCCGCAGCAACCGCACCTGCAGTTCAGGGCGTATCGCTCGATCCTCAGATTGACGCTTCCGTTGCATCAACCGAGGCTCCCAAGGCAAGCACCATGAAGTTCTCCGGCGAAGCACCCAAGGCTTCGGAAACCGCAATATCAATGGATTTCTCTAAGGCAGAGCCCGTAACCGAAGAAGAGGTTTATGCAAATATAGATAAAATGTACAGCGGCAAGCAGGCAGAAGAAATGAAGCGTACTGTTGAGCTTATGCTTCAGTCAAGACTTTCTTCTGAAGAAAAAGAAGAGCTTGCGGGCTATCTTGATAAAATGCTTGAGGGTCAGGAAATTGAAGGCATAGGAACAATTACCGGTAAGCAGGCAATTCAGTATCTTCAGATGATGGGCAAGGATGCAAAGCTCCAGATGCTTTCCGCAATGATGAGCGGTCAGGCTGGTGTTATTCCTCCCGCTTCCGAAGGCGGCAACGAGCAGGGCAACGAACCCGTTGAGCCGGAGCCCGAACCCGAGCCGGAGCCCGAACCGCTCGCCAAGAGCTATGAAGAGGCTATTGAAATGCTCGGCGTTGCAGACCTTGCAACTCCCCAGACAATCAATATCTATCCCCTTGATTTTGAATCAAAGGAGTATATCTCTTCCGTTATCGATGAATACAACGCAAAAGCGGCGGCAGAGGGCAGAGAAGACGATGAAATCAAATACACCGACTATATCGGACTTCTCCTTACTTCGGTAACAAAAATCATCGACATTATTTCATATGTTCTCATTGCATTCGTTGCAATTTCGCTTGTTGTTTCATCAATCATGATCGGTATCATCACCTATATTTCCGTTCTCGAAAGAACAAAGGAAATCGGTATTCTCCGTGCAATCGGCGCATCAAAGAAGGATATTTCCCGAGTATTCAATGCGGAAACGCTCATTGTGGGATTCGTCTCGGGCGCAATAGGTATCGGTTCAACGATACTTCTCTGTCTGCCCATCAACGCAATTATCGAGCATCTTTCAACCATTCCCGATGTTGCTCAGCTTCCCACAAACGCTGCGATAATTCTTGTTATCATCAGCATGTCGCTGACTCTTATTGCAGGTCTCGTTCCCGCAAAGATAGCTTCCCGCAAAGACCCCGTTGTTGCTCTCAGAACAGAATAAGAAAAAGGCTCAGCTTGGGCTGAGCCTTTTTTATTTTATAATTCCAAATAAAAAAGGCGGGAATTCCCCGCCTTGATGATTACTGCTGTGAGTTGCCGTCGTTTTTCTTTGCGGGCATTCTGTTGAGGAATGCGTAAGAAGTTATGCAAAGAACAAGCATGATGACGAGCACGGTGAAGGGCGAATCGATTCCGTAGAAGGGAGCGCAAACAAGCTCAAAGAGAAGCTTGAAGATTTCGCCGCTTGAAGAAATTGCCTGAGTGATGAGCATTAAAACGCAGGCGCCGAGGCTCACCGATGAATAAATTCCGACTATTCTCGTCCAGAGGGGCTCGTTCAGCTTATAAGCAACAACGAGAGATGCAATGATAAGCCCTGTGTAGCCGCAGGCGGCAAGGATTTCAACCGCATTGGGAATAACTCTGAGAAAATCGGGGATAAGCTTGATAAGCTTCCAGATGAACGGTGCGCCGAGAAGAAGTCCGCTGACAACATAAAAGGTCAGCTTTATGTTTTTGCTGTTATCCATTGTTTGCAGCCTCCTTTAAAGCTTTTGCAAGCTGGTCGGGGCAGGATGTTGACTTGAAGCCGCAGCGGATACCCTCAAGCTTGCTGATTACGTCCTGAACCTTCATTCCGTCAACAAGCTTACCGATGCCCTGAAGATTGCCGTGGCAGCCGCCCTCAAACTTAACGTTTTTAACGGTGTCGCCGTCAAGCTCGAAACGGATTATGCGGGCGCAGGTGCCGCTTGTTCTGTATTGATAATCCATTATTAACACTCCTGATTTTCATTTTATATTATTTTACAACAAAATCCTTCCTTTTGCAAGCTACATTATAATATATAACAGCGAGAAAATAAGAAAAAAGTCGCATTTTTCCGCTGCAAGCAGCAATGTGAGCGGAACAATCAGGTTTTCGTCACTGTTCATTTGCCGTTACCGCCCATAATTTCGGTGATTTGCGGCAAAAGATCAAAAAGCTTTATCATCTGCATTGCTTCATCTGCCTTTCTTCTGCGTTTTTCGCTCAGCAGGGGCTTGAGCGCTTCTATGAGCGCCGAGCGGCTGTCTTTTCTGTTCATCGCGCCCATAATCGAGGTAAGTTTCGCCATCATCTGCGCATTGCCGAGAAGCTGAGATAAATCCGGCATGCCGTTTTCCGGAGGCTTCTTCTCTTTCTGGGACGGCGCATCACCGCCGAAAAAGCTTTCAGCCGCCGCTCTGAGGTTTTCAATATCCTCATCGGTAAGGCTTGAGATAATATCATTTATGTTGTCCATACCGTCACCCGCAGTTTTTATTTGCCGTTTCTGAATCTTTCCATAAGCTTCTGCGCCTGCTCACTCCTGAGAAGCTGTTCCATGGCGTTTTTGTCGGAGAGAAGCTTAGAGAGAGCCTCTTTTTTATCGTCTGAAAGCCTGCTTTTGATTGTATTCACCATTTCATCGGGATTTTTGCCGCCCGACGCTTTTGCCATTTTCATGATTTCATCAACGGAAAAATTGCCGTTATTCATTGAATCACCGCCTTTTTTATAGTATAATACATATGTTATAAATTTATCGGATAGAACGGAGATGACGGCTTGAGACTGCTTGTTTTTTCGGATTCGCACGGCAATACATCAAAAATGACCGATGCGATTGAGCTTCACCCCGAAGCGGATATGATTGTTCACCTCGGAGACGGCGAGAGGGATGTTGAAAAAATAAAAGATATTATCGGAAGCAAACCGCTTGTTCAGGTCTGCGGCAACTGCGATTTTTGCTCATTGCTTCCTGTTAATGAATTCATTTTTGCAAAGGGAATAAAGATCTTCTGCACTCACGGCCATTCCGAGCTTGTCAAGCACGGCAATCAGATGCTTTACGCAAAGGCGAAATCGGCAGGCGCCCGTATTGCATTATATGGTCATACTCACTGCGCCGTTACTGATTATGACGACGGATTTTATGCGATGAATCCGGGAAGCATCCGTGAAGGCTGCTACGGAGTTGTTGACATTACCGACGGCGGAGTTATCTGCATCAATATGAAGTTGTAATAAATATTACCGCTTGTTCATATGCTTTTGACAGGCGGTGATTTTTATGTTTGTTTATTCTGTTAAAACCTCAAAATCAAAAATTGCGGTGCTTCTTATTGCTCTTGTCGCAACTGCGGCGGCAGTTCTTTTTGTTGCTTTCGGAGAAAAAGCTCCGGTTGCTGCCGATGAAAACACAGTCAGCTATAAAGCTGAAAATGCAGAGCAGAGAAATGCTTTCATCTCGCAGTTCGGCTGGAAATTTTCTGCTGACCCCGTCGAGGTCAGCGAAGTTATTATCCCTTCGGAATTTGATGATGTTTATATGAACTACAATGAAATAAACAAAGCGCAGGGTCTCGACCTTGAGCTCTATAAGGGAATGAGGGCAAAGCGCTGGACATATGATATTCTGAATTATCCCGCGTATGAGGGCAGAAGCGGAGTTGTTCAGCTGAATCTTCTTGTTTATAACGGAGTTGTCATCGGCGGCGATGTCTGCTCGCTTGAAAAAGACGGATTTATTCACGGATTTGATTTTCCCGAAGAAAAAGTGACGGAAACTACGGCTGCGTCAACCTCAGAGGCTGTCGGAAGCACGCAATAAATGCTGTTTTTTGTCGGATTTCAGAAAAACTTAAAAATTTTTTGAAAAAATTTCAAAAAAGGCTTGACAAAACGGTTTTGTCGGTATATAATCATTAAGCATTCAAAAAACGCCGTTGCGTTTTTTAGTCGGTGTTGATGACGTTGAGGGTCCACCCGTTCCCATCCCGAACACGGTAGTTAAGCTCAACAGTGCCGAAAATACTTGGCTGGAAGCGGCCCGGGAAGATAGGTCGACGCCGACACTTACAAATTTAGCTGTCCAAAAGGACGGCTATTTTTTTTGCCCGTTTTTCGATTTTTGGGATTGAAAAAACAAATCAAAGTGCTATAATATTTTATATTATTTACCATGGAGGAATTATAATGAAAAAGATTATTTCGGTTCTTATGAGCGTTGCAATGCTTTTTGCGTTCTGCTCAATCGGCGTGAGTGCCGACAATTCATCCGAACTCAGATTTGATGAAAACGGCAACTTCAGAATTCTTCAGGTTGCCGATATTCAGGACGGTCCTCTTCTCATGACCGCAACATCGGAATTCCTTAAGGATATTCTCGAAGAGACTGACCCCGACCTTGTTGTTCTTACCGGTGACAATATTTCGGGCGGCGGCTGCTGGACAGACGGTCTTGCAAAAATCGCAATTCACAGATTTATGAGCATTTTCGAAGAGTACGGTGTTGCCGTTGCGATGGTTTACGGCAATCACGACAGTGAAGGCGCTGCAAACAAGGAAGAAATGATGGAAATGTATGAAGCATATGATTGCTTTGTAGGCTGCGAGGGCGAAGACCTTACTGGTTGCGGAAACTACAATCTTCCCATCATGTCATCGGACGGAAGCAAGGTTGCATATAACATCTGGTGCATCGACTCGCTGACATATAACCGTCACCCCGAAGATAAAAACGACGTTGCATACTATGAAAATGACCTTGAGGGCTATGCATGCGTCCATAAGGATCAGATTGACTGGTATGTCAGAACTTCAGATGAACTCAAGGAAGCAAACGGCGGCAAGCCCGTTCCCTCAATGGTGTTCCAGCACATAATCGTGCCCGAAGTATATGATGTTCTCGATAAGACTTCAGGCGGTTATGCTCTCCCCGAGGGTGTTGACGGCGAGCTCTGGGAAAATCCCTGCCCTCCTCACTACAGCAACGGTGAATTTGATGCAATGGTTAATCAGGGAGATGTTGTTGCAATGTTCTTTGGTCATGACCATAAGAACAATTTTGTCATTCCTTACAAGGGCATTGACATCGTCAACACTCCCGGCGTTACCTTCTCTTCATACGGCGGCGACAACAGAGGTGTAAGAGTTATCGATATCAACGAAAAAGACACCTCAACCTATGAAACAGAGGTTATCAAGTGGCGTGAATTCTATGATGTTGAAAACAATCCTGCAAAGAAATATCAGTTCATTTACAGCGGAAATGAGTTCAGCACAGGCGAACAGATTGAAGCATTCTTCCTTTATGTTCTGGCAAGAATAGCAGGAATTTTTGCATAATGAATAACTCGGGCCGCTCCGTTTGGGCGACATTTCATAAGGACGTTCCTTACGAAAAGTCGCCCTTTCGGGGCAGTCTTTTTTTTCGTCAACTCTAACAAAATTAAATGCCGTTTTTAGTATAAAATGTTATCTTTAAAAAATAAAATAAAGGTGATATAATTACTTTAAACTTGGCGCATTATGCGCCGTAAATTCATAAGGAGAAAAGACTATGAACAATACCTTTTTCTGTGCAAGAGAAAACGGAAAGCTTCATCGCCCCAGAACAATTCTGACGGGCTTCGGCTTTATGGCTTCTTCGATTGCATGGGCAATCTACGACCCTTACATCACAAAAATTCTTGAAAGATTGCTTAATGCTTCCGAAACGGTTACCCAGTGGAGCACAAAGCTTAACGAAATGTTCCCCGTTCTTGCAAAATTTGCGGAATCTCAGGGCGAAAATGTTGTTACCGAAGCAGGCGGTATTACTCTTGTTCCGCTCTTTATCGGTATTATCATGACATTCGATAATATTTTCGGTGTTATTTTCCAGCCGACCTTCGGCAAGCTTTCTGACAGATGTCATTCAAAGCTCGGCAAACGCCGTCCGTTCATTGTTTTCGGCGCACCCGTTTCGGCATTCCTTTTTGCCGTAATTCCCTGGGTTGCCCTGAGCAATTCTCTTCCCCTGACAATGCTCTTCATCATTCTCTTCGTTTTCTCAATGTCACTCTGGAGAGCACCCTGCGTTGCGCTTATGCCCGCACTTACCCCTCCCGCACTCCGCAGCGAAGGTAACGCAATCATCAACCTTATGGGCGGCATCGGCAGCGCAATCGGTATGGTTGCAGGCACAATCGTTGGCGCAATCTACACTGCAGCTACAGGCGTAAAAATCACAACCGCAAATGAGCAGGTTGCGTTCCCCTATGTTTTCCTTACAGGCGCAATCGTTATGATTATCGGCATGCTTGTTGTTCTCTTCTTCGTAAAAGAGCCCTCAAGCAAGCTTGAAGCAGTTGCAAAGCAGAATATGGCGGCTGACGAAGCAGCCAAAGCAAAGGCAGAAAAAGAAGCAAAGAAGGCAGCAAAGGAAGCTCAGAAGGCTCAGAAGCTTTCAAAGAGCGAAAGAGTAAGCCTTGTATTCATGCTCGGCGGTCTCTTCTTCCTCTTCTGCGGCACAAACGCAATCACAACCTTCTTCGCTCTGTTTGCAGCTGAAGTCCTCGGTAAAACAACCTCAGAAGCAACCATTATGACAACTCTCTTCGCTGTCTGCTCGGCAGTAGCTGCAATTCCTGCAGGCTACATGGGCAAGAAAATCGGCAGAAAGAAGACAATCCTTATCGGTCTTGCAGTATTCATGGGCGCATTCCTTCTCTATGTTCTCACAAGAAGCACCGCTATTATCTGGGTTGTTCTTGTTCTCGGCGGTTTTGCAAATATGTTCATTACCGTTAACACTCTTCCCCTTGTTCTCGACATCGGCGGTATAGATAAGGTCGGTACATTCACAGGCTATTATTACACCGCAACCTTCTCGGCTCAGATTGCTTCTCCCATCATTTACGGTATTGTCCGTATGCTTTCGGGAACATATATGTCGCTGTTTGTTTACAGCCCCGTTATGTTCATCCTCAGCATGCTCTGCATCTTCTTCGTAAAACACGGCGAAGCAGTTCCTGAAAATGTTGTCAAGGCAGCAAAGGAAGCTAACGAAGACTAAGTTGTTTTTCATTATATTGAACTCCTAAAAGCGGAAACATCGGTGAAAGCCGGTGTTTCTGCTTTTTTTGATAAAACTATTTATTTATTCTGAAATAACTGCTATAATAGAAAATATCAGAGAGGGGGCGGCGGAAATGAGTGATAAATTCTGTCTGCGCTGTCTTCTTCGCGAATGCGGGCGTGAGGACACGCTGAAAACCATTATAAAGCACATCAAAAAAATCGCCGCAGGCGAAAAGGCGTCCGATGCGGAGTATTCCCGCAGACTCGCAGTTTGCAGGGAATGCGAATTCCTCGAGGAGGGAACCTGCCTCAAATGCGGCTGTTACCCTGAAATGAAAGCGGCATTCAATATTCAGAAATGCCCGATGAAAAAATGGTGAGGAGAGACGATATGGCTTATAACATTATAATCTGCGATGACGAAAACGATATCCGTTCTGCGCTGAACATCTATCTTTCAGGCGAAGGCTACAGAGTTTTTGAAGCGAAAAACGGCAGGGAAGCCCTTGATATCATTGACACGGAAGATATTCATCTTCTTTTGCTGGACATCATGATGCCCGTTATGGACGGCATAACAACTCTTGCAAAGCTCAGGGAGCATTCCAACATTCCCGTTATCCTGCTTACCGCAAAAAGTCAGGCGGCGGACAAGATTTCGGGTCTCAATGTCGGCGCGGATGACTATATAACAAAGCCTTTTAATCCCACTGAGGTTGCTGCAAGAGTCAAGTCTCAGCTCCGAAGATATATGCGCCTTGGCGGCACTGCGGATAACCTTGCAAGGAGCACCGCAATTATCAACGGCGGAATTGAATTTGACGAGAAAACAAAAACCGTCACCGTTGACGGCGATCGCGTTAACCTTACCCCCACAGAGCTTATGCTTCTCAGACTATTTATGCATAATCCGGGCGTTGTTTTCTCACCCAAGGATATCTACAGAAAGGTCTGGAACGATGACCCTCTCGGTGCTGAAAACACGGTTACCGTTCATATCCGCCATCTCAGGGAAAAAATTGAAATAAACCCCGCAAACCCCGACTATATCAAATCCGTCTGGGGTCATGGGTATAAGATGGAAAAGAAATAATCGGGGGCAGTAAAATGAAGAAAAACTATTGGCAGTCCGATACCGACCGCACCGCCCTGATGATTATTCTTGTCTGCATGGCAATTCTTGCGGCGGGCAGCGTTCTCGGTATAATCTATCTTAACGAATACGGTTTTTATCAGAAGGGCGATAACGGCAAAACGGCAAAGAGCGTTGCTGTTCAGATTTATTCGCTTGAGGATATTGATCAGGTGCAGGACTACTATAACTGCATCGTGAATGACAGCGACGAATACCGTATGAGCTACTACAAAACAAAGTATTCCCCCAAGAAGAGCAACTTCATTTTCTCGGTTGAAAACGAGGACGGCGAAGTGCTTTTCACTAACTTCGACTCCCTCACGGAGCATTTGAAATTTGATGCGGAATATACGGGAAGCGCAGGCTTCTATTTTTACGGCGAGGAGGGAAAAATCACTCCCCTGAAAATCAATTATATGATTCATGATGACCACAACAGTGCAAATGACAAGTATCGCTCGGCATTCATGTGGATTGAACTTGCGGATTCGCTGAAATACGCACTTTTCATTTTCACCGTTCTGGCGATTGTTGTTATCATCATGCTGCTTTCGGTTATGACGGTCAATGCGGGCATAACCGAGGAGGGCGGAGAAGTCAAGCCCGGTTTTATTGACAGAATACCGCTTGATCTGTGGATTGTTTTCATCGGATTTGTGCTTTTCGTCTGCTGGGTCGTTATAGGTCTGACCTCGGCGGGAAACGTAGGAATGGTTCTGAACAACGTTGTTATCATGATTGTTTTCGCAGTTTTCGTTGTTGTTCTGCAGCTGTTTCTTTCAACACTTTCCGTGCGTGTCAAGCTCGGTAAGATTCATAAGAATACGCTGGTTTATCTTCTTTTCAGAAGATTCAAAGCTCTTATGCCTCGCAAATTCCATCGCTCGATGCGTGAAATGAGCATATTCAGAAAAATTATTCTCGGCATTTCAACACTCATCATTGTTGAGGCTGCCATTATGCTTACAACATCATATTTTGTTTACATCAGCGATACTTTTGACAGAGGCTCGGTTTTCGGAGTTTTCCTTGCTATCTGGGGCACAACGAGACTCATTCTCATTCCCATTATCGCCATGCTTGCAATCAACCTTCACTATGTTAAAGAGGAGGGTCAGAGACTTGCGCAGGGCGTTCTCGGCGATGAAATTTCAAGCAAGCTCACCGTTTCTGCAATCCGTGCGCACGGCAAGAATCTTGACCTTATCAGAAAAGAAATCACCAAATCAATGGAGCAGGAAATCAAGAGCGAGAGACTCAAGAGCGAGCTTATAACAAATGTATCTCATGACCTTAAAACCCCGCTTACATCAATCATCAACTATACGGAGCTTCTCAAAGGTGACAGCCTGTCATCTGAGGAGAGAAAGAACTATATTTCAATTCTCTCAAACCACACAGACAGGCTTGCGAGTCTGCTCAATGACCTGATTGAAGCTTCGCAGATAACATCGGGCAACATCGATGTCAACCTTGAAAAAACGAGTCTGAACATTATTCTTGCGCAGACCCTTGATGAATTCTCATATAAGCTTGAGCAGGCAGAGCTGCTTCCGAGGGTTGAAATTCCCGAGGAGGATGTTTACATTATGGGCGACGGAAAGTGGCTCTGGAGAACGCTTTCCAATCTTATGAACAACGCCTGCAAATATGCCGTGAGCGGAACGGATCTGCTTCTGAGCATCGAAAAAAACAAGGGAAAGGCTGTCATGAAGCTTGTGAACCGATACGGTGCAGAGCTTAACATTGACGAAGCGGATCTTCTTGAAAGATTTGTCAGAGGCGACGGCTCGAGACACACCGAGGGCAACGGTCTCGGTCTCTCGATTGCAAAGAGCCTCACGGAAATTCAGAACGGAAAAATGACTCTTTCCGCTGCGGACAATATCTTCTGCGTTACTCTTGAGTTTGACGCAGTTGACTGATGCTTGACAAAAGCATAAAAAACTGATATTCTACTATTTTGGCAGACAGAATAAAGACTGTCTGCCTTTTTTCAGCAAGGGGGATTATATGATGAGGAAAAAGCTGATTGCAGGCGCACTTGCAATTATGATGATAAGCTGTTTTTCGGCATGCCAGAGAATAAAGCTTGACGAAGAGACAACAACCAATCCGACCGAAACAACAACCGAAACAACAACTGCGCCGACCACTACCGAGGCGCCGACGACGATAACCACTACTACCACAACCGTTGTCACAACAACCGAAAAAAGGATAACAACCACAAAAAAACCGACCACTACGAAGAAGCCGACTACTACCAAAAAGCCGACTACTACCAAGGCGCCCGAAACCGAGAAAGATTCAGGCGATAACTATGAGCGTCAGGTTGAAAACGAGGTTCTTAAATACGGAGTAACCGTGCGCAGAGTAATAAAAATTTATTACGATGTGATTGACGGAGACAGGGTTGAAAAGAGCAGGGAGATTACAGAAGGCTACAGCCGCATCAACTATTCCGCAAGCTATGAAGATCTTCTTCCCGCAGCAAAGAAAAATCGCAGCACCTACAGCGATTACATAAATGAAATTCTCAGAATAACCAACGGCTACCGCAGAGAGGGCGGGCTTGAACCGTTCACATTGAACACAAAGCTTACCGAAGTTGCGAATGTCCGTGCGGAGGAGCTTGCATGGTCGGGCAAACACAGCCACTATCGCCCCGACGGAAGCCATTGTTTCTCAATTTTCAAAGAAAACGGCTTCACCAGCGGTCTTGCAGGCGAAAACATCGGTTGGGGCTTTGCTTCGCCCGAAGCGGTCTGTCAGGCGTGGAAGGATTCGCCCACTCACTATGAGAACATCATGAATCCGCAGTTTACCCAGATAGGCATCGGCGTTGCGGCAGACGCAGACCCCGAATCCAATCTTTGCTGGGTACAGCATTTTTATGAGTAACAGATTTAATCAAAACAACCCGTAATGTTCGGCGTGAACATTACGGGTTGTTCTATTATTGAGCTATAGGTAATGCAACGGTGACTTTGAACAAATCGCCGTCAACATGGACGTTGAATCTGCCCTTCTGTAATTCGCAGAGGTTGTTAGCAATTGAAAGTCCGAGTCCGCTGCCTTCTCCAGTTCTTGATGAATCGCCTCTGACGAATCTCTGCACAAGCTCGTCGGGCTGAACATCAAGAGGATATTTTGAAATATTTTTGAGAATTATTGAGCCATACTGATTCCCGCCCGCAACCTCAACATAAACTCTCGTATTCTCAAGCGCATATTTGCGGATATTCGAGAAGAGATTTTCGATTATGCGTGAGGTTTTCTGTGCGTCAGCGGTAACATAAACGGGATTCTGAGCCGAGCGCAGAACAATTTCGATTCCGTGTTCTTTCAGCTCATCGCTGTGCTCGCCCACCGCCTGAGCGGCAAATTCGCAGAGATTGATTTTAGCGGGATGAAGCTCGATTGCGCCCGATGAAGCCTTTGAAGCTTCAACCAAGTCCTCAATCAGCTTTTTCATTCTCTGGGATTTTTCGTCAAGAATATCGATATATTTCTTTGCGTCCTCATTTTCAACCTCGCAGCGTTTGAGCAGGTCAACATAGCTGACGATTGAGGTGAGAGGCGTTTTGAGGTCATGCGAAACATTTGTTATAAGCTCAGCTTTCATCCGCTGGTCCTTGACAGCGCTCTCAACCGCATTTTGCAAGCCGTCCTGCATTGTGCCGATATCCTCGGCAAAATTGCGCATGAAGCCGGGCATGAACTGAGTGTCAATCTTGGCGTCAAGTCTGCCCTCCTTGGTCTGAGAAACCGCATTCATAATCTTATCGAGCGAGAGAATGTGAATGAGACAATAAAGAACAACGGGAATGCAGAATATGAAAAACAAAACAAAGAAGAATACTCCTCCGTCATGGCTGAATATTGCCGAAAAGAAAGCTAAAATCAAGCTGAGCGCAACAACGCCGCAAACTGCGATTATCGCATATTTTCTGAATTTTTTCGGGTCGATTGTACGGTCAACGGTAAGCATTTTCTTAAGCTTTGCAAAGCGGGGCTTTATCTTGCTCCAGAGCCATCTTACGGGCTTGAGAAGCCAGTAAACAAGGGTGTGTTTCCAGAAGGTCTTGTTGCGGATATTTCTTGCAATGCTCATAAGCAGAAGAGTCGGAATTATGAAGAAAACCGCAAAGAGAAGAGCAGTCAACTGTGTCAGAGGCATCGCAACAAGGCTAAGCAGGCTCATAGGCATAACCGTAATAATGCTTGGGTCGGTTTCGCAGACAATTGCACCGAAGACGGCAAGACCGATAAGGACCATGACACCGACACCGAGCGCAACATTGATAACAAACGGAATCTTATCCGCAAAGCAGATTTCAACCGTGCCGTCCGATTTTTTGCCCGCTGCGCCGATAAGATAAATTCCGAGTGCGCAGGCAATAAGGAAGCTTAAAACGCTGATTATTCCCATCGTTTTCAGGCTGAATCCGATGTTGAAATTCATGTACATATCGTGAAGAAGCGAGAAAAGGTCTGTTCCCGTGTAACCGTAGGAAACATACATTTTGGCAACATTCTCACCCTGCGCCCTGTTCTTTATTGCGCTTGAATATCCGTCATAAGAAGTGTAACTGACGAATTCATTGCGCAAATCGTAGGCGGCGCCCATTCCCTCTGCCTTTTTTACGGGTTCGCCCTTAATCAGAACATATTTTCCGTTTTCGTATCCTTCAACAAAGTCTCCCCCGAGTTTAGCGAGAATCTGTTCGCGGGGGTCCGTTCTTGTTACCCCGCAGTTAGTGATTACATTGCCTGTTGAAGAGAAGAAAACGGCATATTTTACGCTGTCCGTATTCTCTTTGATTCTTGACCATGTTCCTCTTGACCAGAACTGCGATTCAAGTTCGCTGTCATGCTGTTCATTGATTAGTGCGAGAGCCGATGCCTTGTCGATTTCACCGTAGCAGGAATATTCGCTGAGCGAGTTGAGATAGTTCAGGGCATCGCCGATTTTAGCAACATTTCCGCCGTAATATATTTCATATTCGGCAGGAGTCATCATTGTTGTGTAGTCTTCGCCGTAAACATCAGACCCGAAATAATAATGTTCGTCCTCATTTACATAATCATAGTTTTCAAATTCATTGAGACTGATTATGTTGCCGTTATAGCTGAAATAGATTGAACGGTTTCCGTAATCGAGCTTGTATCTGTAGCGGTTATCCTCGGTGACAAACACCTTGATGCCCGAAGCGTCAAGCACGGCAAAGCTTTCTTCAACTCTTTCAAGGGCATTTTTTCTGCGTTCTTCAATGTTAATTCCGTTTGCGGTTTTTTTGAATTCCTCAACCGTTGTTGCGCTTTCGTCTTCGCCCGAAATCAGGAGATGAAACTCATAATCGTTGAGCATCCCTCTGAAAACGGGAGTCTGAGTGAAGCTTTCGGAATTAACGCTGTCATAAATGAACAGCTCTCTGTAGAAAAGGCTTGCGAAATACCCCGAAACGAAGAAAAGCGCAACAGCAAGCACCAATGCGATTATTCTTGTTGTTTTTCTGCGGTCAATATTTCTCAATTTTGTATCCAATTCCCCACACCACCTTTAAATATTTGGGATCCTTAGGATTGATTTCGATTTTTTCGCGGATTCTTCGGATATGTACCGTTACCGTCTTGTCGGAAATGCATGCAGGCTCATTCCAGACTGCCTCATAAATCTGCTCGGTTGAAAGCACTCTGCCGAGATTCTCCATAAGCACGCTCATGATTCCGTATTCGGTTGCGGTGAGCTTCACGCTCTCGCCGTCGAGAGTCAGCTCTTTTGCAAGCGTATCAAGCGAAAGACCGCCCGTAGTGATAACGCCTTCACGGACTTCCATTGAGCCTAAAGCGGTGAAGCGTCTTATCTGCGACTTGACCCTTGCCATGAGCTCAAGCGGGTTGAACGGCTTTGTCACATAATCGTCTGCACCGAATGAGAGCCCCGTTATTTTGTCGGTATCCTCACTTTTTGCCGAAAGCAGAATGATGGGGATATTATGCTTTTCACGCAGTCTGAGCGTTGCCTGCAAGCCGTCAAGACCGGGCATCATGACGTCAAGAATAACGCAGTGTACCTCATTATTCTTAACCTGCTCAAGCGCCGCCCTGCCGTCTTCGGCACGAAGCACATTATAGCCCTCAAGCTTGAGATAAATCTCAACAGAATCGAGAATTGCGATATCGTCATCGCATACGAGCACGGTAAACAAATCCTTCACCTCTCTGAAAATATCAATCCCACTGACCATCTTCATTCTAACGGCGTGAAATTACAAACAAAGTATCAAAATTATTACAAATTTATTAAAACTCAAAATTATCGTAGAACATTTGCCGCAGAAAGTCAACAAGAAGAAAGTGGGGTAATCAACACACAAAAAAGGTGTACCGCTTGGGCGACCTTTCATAAGGAAGTTAAGGTTTTTATCGGTTCTTTTCCGTTAATACTTCACGAAAAAATCCCGTAATACATCAAGTATTGCGGGATTTTTATCATTTTGTCTGAACGAAAAATAACCTGATAAAAACTGC
>JAZQEE010000025.1:0-3361 GCA_045538815.1 Acutalibacteraceae bacterium | reverse complement strand
ATCTGACAGACAAAGAATTTAAAAGTATGGAAACGGATATAGACGAGATAATTGCAATTCTCGTTTCAATATGTAAGAAAACAAACCAAAAGTGAATGCAGAATTCAGAATGATGAATGCAGAATGAAATAAATTATAATTTTGCATTCTGAACTCTGCACTCTGCACTTAATAACCAAGGAGGAAACCTTATGAAAAAGACAAACAAACTCATAAGCATACTGCTTGTAATGGCGATGCTTCTGTCGCTGGCGCCGCTGAGCCTTACGGCGTTTGCTGCACCCGGCGAAATTACTATCCATAACAGCTCTTCTATTTTCACGAACGGTAATCCTGTTATTATCGAAGCCGCCTCAAAAGCGGGCTATTCAAAGATTAAAGTTGACGGAGCATACCTGGATTTTTCAAAGTATAAGTATTCTGATGGAGAACCCATGTTCACTCTCGGCAACGATAAATACGAAGCCGACCTTTCGGGCACCGACATCAAAGGCGCGTACGATGCTTATACCGGCGACATCAATATTACAATGAACGGCGGCGTTGTTGATTATATCTCCGGCAGCTGCGCCGGCATGTCAGGTCCGGTTTTAAACGGTAATATCAACATCACTGTTAACGGCGGTCAGCTTAAAGAGATATGGGGTGCGGAATACGGCGTTAACGGAAATATCAATATCACTGTGACCGGCGGCACAATAACTATAGGTATATATGTATTGTATCGTTCCGATTATACTCTTAACGGAGATGCAAGAGTAACGGTTACCGGCGGTTCACCCGGCTTAATACGCTTGAAATATGGATTCGCTGAACTCAACGGTAAAGCTCATCTCTACTCCTCCGTTATGCGTGATGAACGTATTAATGATTTTGATAATGTTGTTTACTTATACGGCTCAACCTGGAAATTCTGGGGTGACACCGCAGCTGCACTCAACGGCGAAACATTGGTTATTGATGCTGATAAAAGCCTGACGGTTGCCAACGGTAAAACCTTCACGGGCAAGGCTCAGAACAACGGAACTGTCATAGTCAAAAACGGCGGCTCCTTTTATGCCTCAACCAAAAACTACGGAACAGTTTATGCCTACGGCAACGTCGGCAATATCGACACCATCGCTCCTGCAAGATGCATCAAAAAAGTGACCGCAAGCGGACAAAACGTTACTTTCAATGACAGCGAATGGCAGAGCAACACATCCAACTATCGCACAGATTACACCGCAACGCTCACGCCCGCAAGCGGATACACGATGCCTTCTTCCGTAACGGTAAAGGTCGGCGCCGATACTCTTGCCGCAAGCGATTATACCTATGACGCGAAAACGGGTAGTCTCAGAATTCCGAGCGCAAAAATAACTGATGACACAACCGTTTCCGCTTTGGGTTTACTCGACCTTTCAGGCAGCGCAGTCGAAGTAACGCTTGACCGCAACCAATTTATATATAACGGTGAACCGATCTCCGTCAAACCCCAAATAAACGGTTTGGATCTGGATGAAAACAATTATACCCTTGAGTATTCGGATAACGTGAATGCCGGCAATGGAACAGTTATAATAACAGGCAAGAATTCCTGCACCGGCTCAGTAATTCTTGAATATACGATTTACCCTGCAAGCATATCCGGTGCAGACGTAACTCTCGGCGATACGCTTACTTACAATGGCTTAGAGCAGACCATGAAAGTAGAGTCTGTTGTTATCGACGGAAAAACTTTCAAAGAGGGTGTTGACTATGAGGTTATAGACAACATGGCCACCTATGCAGGTGTTTATACTTTAGAGGTTGTCGGCATCAACAACGTCCGGAATTCAATTCCGGTAGAATGGGAAATCAAAACCCGTCCCGTAACCGTAACCGCAGACAATATGAGCAAAACTTACGGTACCAATGACCCTGCGAATCTCACCTACAGCATTGACCTTCCCGCTTCTCTTTATAGCCTCAACGGCTCCCCTGAAAGAGATGAAGGCGAAAACGTCGGCGTTTATCTTATCAGAGAAGGCACTCTTACAAACGAAAACAACCCCAACTACGATATAACGTTTGTCGGCGGCCTGTTCACGATTGAGCCCGACGTCAGCGCCATTGAAGGGCTCAATGTTCATAACGTGGAATCAAGCGACAAGGCGGCGCTCGAAGCTGTCATTGATCAAATCAGAAACGCTGAAACATATCACGCAAGTGAGGAAAAGATTGCCGAATGGGATCTTATCAAAGATAATTGCGTTGAAATGCTCAGAATGATTGAAAGCGTTGAAAATCAGATTGAAAGCTTTGAGAATGAGCTTGCAAAATATGATATTGATACCGTAACATCAGATGATGCTGCTGAACTGGAAAGATTCCAGAACAGTGTCGGCAAGTTCTATAATGATTATTATGACAATCTGACAGATGAACAGATAAAGAAAGTAACCGATATTTATTCGGCGATTGAAGACCTTGAAACCAGAATCAGCGATGTTGCAGAAGAAATCACACGCATTACCGATGCTGTAAACGGCTATGACGAAGCAACCGTTAAGTACGGCGACTATAAGGATATTTTACAGCTTATCGACGATATCGAGACTCTCACAACGGGCAAAAATATCACCGATTTCGAAAGAGCAGGTCTTGAAGAACTTAACGCAAAAGCGAATTTACTTGCTGCGAAAATCAGAAGCACGGCAGATGAAATCTCAAGAATTACAAGGGCAGTTAATGCTTATAACATTGACACCGTAAAATCAAGCGACAAGGCAGATATTGAAAACCTTATCGCAAGAATCAAGAAACTCACCGACGGCGATAACATCACCGCTGACGAAAGAGCAAACCTCAACGAACTTGATTCAACTCTTGATGCTCTCCTTGCAAAGATTGATGAAACCGCAGACGAACTCGCAAGACTTGAAGCAGAGGTCGGCAAGTATGACGAAGCAACCATTAAATCAAGCGACAAGGCTGGTATCGAACAGCTCATCGCAGACATCAGGACTCTTACCGACGGTCAGAACATTACGGCAGACGAAAGAGCAAAGCTCGAAAATCTTGATGCAACTGCAGATGCACTCCTTGCAAAAATCGCAGAAACAAAGTCAGAATATGACAGAGTTATCGCTGCTGCAAACGGCTATGACGAAGCAACGGTAACAAGTGCAGATAAGGATGCTCTTGTTCAGCTCAACGATGATATTTACGCTCTTGCTCTTACCGATAACGTAACCGAAGAAGAAAAAGAAAATCTTCAGGCGGCTCACGATAAGGTTCTCGGTCTGATTGATAAACTCACAGCTATCAGCGACGAAATCAAGCGTATTATCGAAGCAGTTGACAAGTATGTGTTTGAAAGCGTAAAGTCAAGCGACAA
>JAZQEE010000024.1:0-8479 GCA_045538815.1 Acutalibacteraceae bacterium | reverse complement strand
TGAAGATTATTGGGATTTCGGTGACGATTCAGGTGTAGGCTACGGATTTGGCTACACGGATGATAACAACAAAGCTTATGACGAGTTTTATCTTGTTCTCGGTCTTGAGAATTCTTACAACAAACCGGGAAGCTGGGTTATTAAACCGATTCTTATGACCGAACAGATAATTGAAGTTATTATTGCTATTGATGATATCGGAGAGGTAACGGCAGAAAGCGGAGATTCTATCAACTTTGCCTGGGAGCTTTACAATGCACTTACCGATTCGGAAAAAGAACTTGTTTTCAATTTTGCAGACCTTGAAGAAGCACAGGCTGTTTATGATGATTTGATGGATGCTCAGGCAGCTGCCGATGAAGCGGCGGCGAATGCTGTTGAAGAACTGATTTCAGCTATCGGCTCGGTAACAGTTTTTAACTATAAGAATATTTATTCTGCCCGTGAAGCATACGATGCACTCACCGATTCACAGAAAACGCTTGTTGAAAACTATTTCGTTCTCACCGATGCAGAAAATTCTTTCGTAACCTTGCTTGCAGATGCTTCGGATGCAGACCACAAGGCAATTTATGAAGCAACGGGTACATACATAAATTCTCTCGGCACGCCTTCTGTCGGTTCAACCGGTGGCGAATGGATGGTAATCGATCTTACCCGTTCAGGCTACGACTGCCCCGAAGGATATTATGAAAACGTTGTTGATTATGTAAATGAAAATATCAATGATAAAGAGCAGCTCCACAGAGCAAAGTCAACAGATAATTCACGAGTTATTCTCGCTCTTACCTCGGCAGGCTATGATGTAACCGATGTTGACGGTCATAATCTTCTTATGGGTCTGACCGATATGACATATCTGAAAAAGCAGGGTATCAACGGTCCTATATGGGCATTGATTGCATTTGACTGCCACGGCTATGAAATTCCCGTTAATGCAGATGCAACCGAGCAAGCTACCCGTGAAAAGATTATTGCTTATATTCTTGAAAAACAGCTTGAGGACGGCGGCTGGGCACTTTCGGGCAAAGTTGCCGACCCTGATATGACGGGTATGGCAATTCAGTCACTTGCTCCGTATTACGAAACAAATACCAAAGTCAAAGCTGCGATTGACAAAGCAATTATCTGTCTTTCTGAAAAACAGTATGATAATGGCGGATTCGGTTCAATCGACGGCATTTGCAGCGAATCCTGCGCGCAGGTTATCGTTGCGTTAACTACGCTCGGCATCAATCCCGAAACTGATCCCCGATTTGCAAAGAACGGTGTTTCCGTTGTTGATGCAATGTGTCTGTTTGCTGTTGAAGGTGGCGGATTTGCACATATTCCCGATGCAGGCATAAACGGTATGGCAACAGAGCAGGCACAGTATGCTCTGGCATCATATTTCCGTTTCCTCGACGGCAAAACATCACTTTATGATATGAGCGATGTTGATATTTACACAAAAGATGAAAAAGCAGCCGATGCAGTTGAAGCAATGATTTCCGCAATCGGTACAGTTACCGCAGAAAGCAAGGACGCTATCGAAGAAGCAAGAGCTGCTTACGATACTCTTACAGATGAACAGAAAGCACTTGTTGAAAACTATGAAACTCTCACAACTGCCGAAACTGCACTTGCAAAAATTGAAAATAATATCAAGGCTGCCGATGCAGTTGAATCTATGATTTCCGCTATCGGTACAGTTACCGCAGAAAGTAAGGGTGCTATCGAAGAAGCAAGAGCTGCTTATGATGCACTTACAGACGAACAGAAAGTGCTTGTTGAAAACTATGAAACTCTCACAACTGCCGAAACTGCACTTGCAAAAATTGAAAATGATATCAAGGCTGCGGACGATGTTGAAGCAATGATTTCCGCTATCGGCACAGTTACCGCAGAAAGTAAGGGTGCTATCGAAGAAGCAAGAGCTGCTTATGATGCGCTTACAGACGAACAGAAAGCTCTTGTTGAAAATTATGAAACTCTCACATCAGCAGAAACAACATACAGCGAACTTACTGCCGAAAAAGAACTCAGCTTCTTTGAGAAGCTTATCAATTGGATTGTCAATGCATTCAATTGGGTAATCACACTTTTCCAAAACATTTTCTCATTCTGATAACTCCAAAAGTCGGCTGTTGCTAAAAACAACAGCCGGCGCAACTCCCTAATTTTGAAAATAATTTGTTATATAGCAATGTATATAGACCGTCAGGAGGCAATTTTATGAAAAAGAAGAAAATATCAAATATAGTGATGGTCGCTGTCATTATTGCTATCGCAGTATCGGGAATCCTGAGTGTCGGTCATATCAAAGGTTGGTTTGACAAATCCGATGAAAGCACCGCAGTTCTTACGGATTTCCGTGGCATCATAACTTTGCAGCGTGACGGAGTTGCCTATGCAACAACTGATGAAACTGTTCTTCGCAAAGGAGATAAAATCACCTGTGACCCCGGTGCAACCGTCAGAATTGCTTTGGGCGAAAACTATATTGCTCTCGGTCAGAATGCCGATGCAGAAATCATAAATCCCGTTTCCGACGAGTTTGCCCTTAAAGTTAATGTCGGCGAAGCTTTTGTTAACACAAACAATTCTGTTTCACTTGAATTTGCAGATAAGCAGACTGAAATCAGCAATTCAGTTGCAACCCTGAGTGTCCGCAAAGGTGCACAAAGTATCAGCGTTTATCAAGGCTCTGTCGGTGAAGCAACCGAGGGTCAGATGCTTGAATGGGTTGGCGATAAGGAATCCGTAAGAAATTTCTCTGTTAAAAGCCTCAATGGTTTCAACATTTCACAAATACGAAAAGCCAACGGAACAAAAACTCTCGTTTTCTCAAATGATGATCTGGATAAACTCGAAAATGAACGATGGGAACAGATGCACGGTTCAAGCGAAACAACAACAGTCAGCAATTCAACAGAAACCGTAACATCAACTCATACCGAAAAAACGACTAAAAAAGAAACAACATCTTCAATCACGGAAAAGAAAGAGCCTACGGCAACAATTGCCGAAACAACCACAAAACCGACAACATCCAAAACACAGACAACCACAGAAAAAACAACAAAAAAGAGACCGACCACAACAAGGCGTGATTACTCTGTTTACATAACCGAATCAACAACTGTTACTGAAACAACGTCTGAGACAAAAACCGAAAGAACAACAAGGCCCAAAGCTACAACTACAACCAAACCCGTAACTACTACCAAACCCACAACCGCAAAACCGACCACAACCAATCCGGTAACCACAACTAAACCTGCAACTACAAAACCGACCACAACAAAAGAAAAGCTTACCTGTACGATAACCATACGCTGTGATACAATTCTCAATAATATGGATAATCTCGACCCGGCAAAAACACCGTATGTTCCCGATGACGGAGTCATTCTCAGGGAAGTAACGGTTGAATTTGAAGAAGGCGAAACAGTATTTGATGTTCTGAACAGAGTTTGCAGACAGTATAACATTCCGATTGAGTACAGTTGGACACCTATGTATGACAGCTATTATATTGAAGGAATCAATAATCTTTATGAATTTGACTGCGGCAGCGAATCGGGATGGATGTATAAAGTGAACGGATGGTTCCCGAATTACGGCTGTTCAAGCTATTATTTAACGGGCGGTGAAAAAATCGTCTGGTGCTACACCTGTAACGGACTTGGTGAAGATGTTGGTGCAGAACGATGGGAATAATATGAAAGATGACGCATTCTCAAAACTTCATCCTGCGGTGAATCTGCTGTTTTTCATCGGAGCAATAGCTTTCGGTGTTCTTCTGCAGCACCCTGTTTATCTGCTTGCAGGCATATTTGCAAGCGGAGTGTATTATTTTTTTCTGAATGGCAGAAAAGGGATGAAAAACATATTATTGATGATACCGCTTTTTATATTCATCACACTTTTCAACCCCATAGTGAACACCCGTGGTGTAACTGTTCTTTTTACATATTTCGACAGACCCTACACCCTTGAAGCACTCATTTACGGTGTAGCGGTAGCGGCAACGTTTGTATTGATGATTCTGTGGTTTGGGTGCTACGGAAAGGTGCTGACGGGAGATAAGGTCACCTGCCTTTTCGGCAATCTTGCGCCGTCATTATCGCTGCTTCTCGTTATCGTGTTCAGAATGATACCGAATCTTTTGCAGAAAGTAAAACAGATTATCGGCGCAAGAAGTTCAATCGGAAAAGGAACGGCAGGAAAATCATCAATAAAAGATAAACTGGGTTCGGGAATGACCGTTATCGGTGTTCTCACCTCATGGGCACTTGAAGGAAGCATCACAACAAGCGATTCAATGCGTTCAAGAGGCTACGGCACGACAAAACGGACAAGCTTTATGGTTTACCGTATGACGAAAACTGATTGGGTTCTGACATTAATTATGCTTACTCTGCTCGGAATTGTTGTCTTCTTTGCTGCAAACGGCGGAATGAACGCTGAATTTCTTCCCGAAAGAAACATCACACCGATAAACGGTTTTAATGTAATCGGATTTATCGCGTATCTCGGATATCTTATGATTCCAACAATATTAAACGTTAAGGAGGTTATACAATGGAACATTTCAGAATCGAAAATCTGAGTTTTTATTATCCGACCTCAAAAGATAAAAAATCACTTGATAATGTGTCGCTCAAAATAGAAAAAGGTGAATATATCGTTCTCTGCGGAAAATCGGGAAGCGGCAAAACGACTCTTCTCAGACATCTTAAAACCGTTCTCACTCCCCACGGAAAAAGAGCGGGTGAAATTTTTTTCAACGGTGTTGCTTTGAATGATGTTGACAACCGTAAACAGTCATCAAAAATCGGATATGTTATGCAGAATCCCGATGACCAGATTGTTACGGATAAAGTATGGCACGAGCTTGCATTCGGTCTTGAAAGTCTCGGTTGTGACCAGAAAACCATGCGTTCAAGAGTTGCCGAAATGGCTTGTTACTTCGGTATTCAGGATTGGTTTCACAGAGATGTTGCCGTTCTTTCGGGCGGTCAGAAGCAGCTTCTCAACCTTGCTTCAATCATGGCGATGCAGCCCGAAGTGCTTATTCTCGATGAACCTACAAGTCAGCTTGACCCCATTGCAGCATCGGATTTTCTTAACACAGTGCGAAAAATCAACACCGAGCTCGGCACAACCGTTATCATAACCGAACACCGCCTTGAAGATATTTTCCCCTATGCTGACAGAGCAATTGTTATGGATTCGGGCAAAATCATTGCCGATGATACACCGAGAAATATCGGTAAGCTTCTTTACGAACAGAATAATCCCATGTTTACGGCAATGCCGACTCCCGTTCGTGTTTTCTATAACGCAGACGGCGACGGTGATTGCCCCCTAACAGTCAGAGAAGGCAGAGCGTGGCTCAATAAAGAATTCGAAACAGAACCCCAAATCAAAGAAATTCCTTGCAAAAATATTGATGATGATATTGAAAATCCTGCATTGTCGCTCAAGGAATTATGGTTCAGATACGAAAAAGACACCCCCGATATTCTCAGAGGTGTCAGCCTTAAAATTCCGTCGGGCAGTATTTCCGCAATAGTCGGCGGTAACGGTGCAGGCAAATCCACAACGCTCAAAGCAATTTGCGGAATCTGTAAACCTTACAGAGGCAAAATCAAGGTTTTCGGCAAACCCGTAAACAAATTCAGATCGGGTGAGCTTTTCAGAAACTGCATTTCAATGCTTCCGCAAGACCCGAAAAGTCTTTTTGTAAAAAGCAAAGTATCTGACGAACTCGCAGAAATGACAAAGGATAAAAATAAGATAAATGAAGTTACGGAAACTTGTCAGATAACGGACCTGATGAATAATCACCCCTATGATTTATCGGGCGGTGAACAGCAAAGAGTTGCGCTTGCAAAAGTGCTTCTCACCGAACCGAAAATACTTCTTCTTGATGAACCCACAAAGGGTATGGACAGCTTCTTCAAAGAAACGTTTGCGACTATACTCAACAAACTCAAAAGTCAAGGCATAACAATTCTTATGGTGTCGCACGACGTTGAGTTCTGTGCAAAACATGCAGACAGAGTGAGTATGTTCTTTGACGGTCAGGTGCTTACAACCGAAACTCCGCAAAAGTTCTTCGGCGGCAACAGTTTTTACACAACAGCGGCAAACCGTATGAGTAAACACATTTTCAAATATGCCGTTACGGCAGAAAATGTTGTTGAGCTTTACCGCAAAAACAAGGGAGGAACAGTATGAAAAAATCAAACGTTGCAATGCTGATTGTGTTTCTTGCTTTAATTCCTTTAACTTTGTTTCTCGGAGATAAGCTTCCCGGAAAAGGCTACTACATAACAGGTGTTCTTATCATAATTGAACTTTCGGTTCCGTTTTTTATGGCATTTGAAAAAAGAAAACCGCAGGCAAGAGAGCTTGTTATATTGGCTGTTATGATTGCTCTTGCCGTTATAGGGCGTGTCGCAATTCCCATTCCGCATTTTAAAGCGGCATTTGCGATAATTATGCTTACGGGCATTGCGTTCGGACCCGAAGCGGGATTTATTGTCGGTGCAATAACGGCATTTGCAAGCAACTTTTTCTACGGCCAGGGTGCATATATGCCGTGGCAGATGATGGCTTACGGTGCAGGCGGAATGCTCGCAGGCTTTGTGTTCATTAAGAATAAAATCCCGAAAAAGCCGTGGATTATGGCAATATTCGGATTCCTTGCGGTTGTATTCTGGATAGGACCCCTGCTTGACACTTCACATATCTTCATTATGATGCCCGAAATCAACATTTCAACAATAACAGCATCTCTCGCATCGGGATTCCCCGTGAATGTAAGTCAAGGGCTTTGCACCGCACTTATGATGCTTGTTTTCGGAAAACCGCTTCTTGAAAAACTCAACAGAGTGAAGCAGAAATACGGAATGCTGGAGGATGAAAATGGGATTTGAGCTTTGTCATCCTGCGGTTAACATGATTTATTTTGTATCGGTAATGTACGGAATGATTTGTTTCAGGCATCCCGTTTTTCTCGCCATATCGTTTCTGAGTGCTGTTGCATACAGCATTAAACGAAACGGTATGAAAGCGGTTATTTTTGATGCTGTGTTGTTGCCGTTATCAAGTGCGTTTGCTCTTTATTATAGTACGTACAATCACTTCGGAGTTACCGTTATTGAGCAGAATCTTATCGGCAACAGCATCACGCTTGAATCGCTGATTTACGGCGCGGTGATCGGTCTTACGGTTTCGGGCGCAATGATATGGTTTTCCTGCATTTATTCCGTATTCACATCGGATAAGGTAGTTTATCTTTTCGGTAAAGCAAGACCCAAGCTTTCGCTTTTCCTTTCTATTCTTCTTAGAATGGTGCCGAGAATTAAATACGAGGCAAAGAAAATAAACACCGCACAGCGAGGAATCGGCAGAGGTATAAATCAAGGGAATATTTTTTCACGTATTCGAAACTGCATTCGTATTTTTTCAATAATGATAACATGGATAATCGATTCTCTTTCTCTGCAATCCGAATCAATGCAGAGTCGTGGCAGTCTGCTTCGGGGCAGAAAAGCGTTTTCAATTTATCGTTTTGATAACCGTGACCGTGCTTATGTTATTGCCATGTTTGCAAATATAACGCTGACGGTAATGGGCGTTATGCTCAAACAAACCGAAATAGTCTATGACCCGAAAATAATTATTACTCCTATAACTTCTGTGTCTTATCTTTTCTACACAGGTTATGCTGTTCTTTGTCTTATGCCGCTTGGTTTGGAACTCTACACAGAATACAGATTTACGAAATCAAGAAAGAATTTATAAAAAATTACCGCTTGAACAATTATTGTTCAGGCGGTATTTACATACGAAAAGTAAAACAAAAGAAACTTCAAGTGTGAAAAGTAGACAAATAGCCGTTCTGAAACCTTTGATATATAAGGGATTTGAAGTGCGGTAATTGAAGGGTGCGTATAGTTTAACCTGTACCCCCGATTTTGCATTTTATGCGTTACAAAGGCGAGATTTTAAGTTGTAAATTCTATTTGAATTAGCAAAAAGATAGCCGACAACACCACTTCAAATGATGTTGTCGGCTGAAATTTTATCTCATATCAGATAATGGCGTGTAATCTGTATTGTTTCGCAGGTATTCTTCCATCTTTCCGCTTAACAGTAATCTGACATAGCTCGTCGGTTCATTATAGATGAGATAATCAAGTTCAGATGTTTCGTACATATTGTTAGCATATTCATCTTCAACTGCATCGCAGTCGATTGATACCATTGAGCCGTCGGTGAGTTTGACTTCAACACAAGTTGTATCGATGTTGAACTCACAAGATTTAATACGATTCATATAGATAATCTCCTTGGTTACTATTAAAATTATAATACCGCCTGTATTCCTGTTAGGAATCAGACGGTGTTTTCCGTTTGCACCGTGAAACCGTCAGCTAACATTGATAAGTTTTCTAATAGTTCCTTATCACTATTAACCCAA
>JAZQEE010000023.1:0-43098 GCA_045538815.1 Acutalibacteraceae bacterium | reverse complement strand
AAGCCGCCTCCAAGATAAGATATCCCATAGCGTAAGCTAGTAAGACCCCTCATGGACTATGAGGTTGATAGGTTGCATGTGTAAGCGTGGTGACACGTTCAGCTTGGCAATACTAATAGGTCGAGGGCTTGACCAATGTTTATTTATTCTCAGTTTTTCTTTCTTCCTCTTTTTCCATATCTATCCGCTATCATTTCCTTTGTTCAGTTTTCAGGGTGTATTTGAACATCGAGATTAACCGCTTCAATAGAAGCGGTTTTTTTATTTAGTTTTGTAATTTTATCTGTTCATTTTTGATTAACGGATATCGTGTCAGTTTATAACTGTTGAGATTTGTTTTGTTAATATTTACAGCGGTAATTTGTCTGTTATAATATCCGGTGTAATAATACAATCCCGTGTCTGCACAGCAGCATGAGGAATATATTGTTTTTTCATATTCTCCATTTTCTAGGATACAACATCCCTTTGTTTGCTCAACAGAAGATAAAATATGAAAAAATTGGCTGATATTTTCCTCTTCGTTTTCAGATACAGCTGAGTTCATCTTAATGAATGATGCTCTGATAAATCTTGATTGTGATGATAAGTCACCTGGTAAACCGATCGCGCCCATTCCTCTGCTGTATTTTTTTAAGTTGAGTTGTTCTGAAAATGTGTTTTGGGGTTCTTTAGGTGATAAATGAATATAATTATTTAATATAAACAGTTGCGATTCGAATTCCGGATTATTAGTTAATACTCCAACCGGGTTTTGGTATATCTTCAGCCCTTTTTTGGTTGATTCAACTGTAATTGATTGCAGCTTATCCGATATCATCCAATGAAGCTGGGCGGGAGGCAGTTTTTCATTGAATGATACATCTGTGATGTTTGTGTTGCTAAGCAGCATCACGGCTTCTTCGGTACTCTGACTTTGTCCCAAAACCCATGGAATCAATTCGAATTGAGCAATATTTTCTTTTTTATCATTCAGCTTATTATATTTTGCATTTCCAACGAAGTTCAGTCCCGCCATACATAAGCCGGCTTCATTCATTGCGTCATAATAAAGCGGATAATCGTTTAATACATAAGCCATACCGATAATTGCATAATGATTGTTTAAATTTCGGCAGTTTCTGAATTTGAATGAATAGTTTCGCGGTGTTACCGTTACCTCTTCATTATAAGAAAAATCATTATCCAGTGTCCTGCCGAAATAAAGTCTGTTTGATTTATACGCAATTGCTGTACACATAGAGAACCTCCGTAACCATAGTATAAATGTATTTTTGGTTCAGGTTTTGTTTATATTCTTTTTTGCTCGAATTGATTTTTATACATAATGCTATTATAATAAACAATGAAAGTCAGTTTGACAGGATGACAAAGATTATTAACACTATGAACCGGAGAGCCGTTTTGTCCGTTTACGATTGATCTAATATCTTCTGAGCATCGTATGGCATCTCCGTTTCGGAGGTGCCTGTATTGTTTCTGAAAAGAGGCTGAAATATGAATCCTTGGAAAGTCACGAATTTTAAAAGAATCTATTGTAATTCCGCTGTAAGGACAGGCATAGCGTTACGCTTTGATAAAGGTGTCCATAGTGATATAAAAATATTGTTTACTGACTTTACTAAATGGTTGAGGAAGAATTATTTTTTTCCTATCCGTGTTGTAGTTTATATTAAGGAAAGCGAAACAATAACTCTGATGAACGGAAGTATCGCTTGGGGCTCTTTCAGATATTTCGATACTTATGATGAGCCTTATATCAGAATACCTACAGGTGACTATTTACAGCAGGCTGAATCCGCCGGAAAAGAAGAAGCAGCTCTTTCAATTCTTTCTTCGTTTGTCCATGAACTCACTCATTATTTTCAATGGGTCAATCAATTCGAGCAATCTGACAGAGGTTCAGAATGGCAGGCTAATTATTATCGTTACAGAATTATTGATTTGTATTTAGATGAAAAGGAGAAATCGAATGAGAATATTGTTAATCCGTCACGGTGAATCAGAGGCGGATTTGCTTGATGTGCATGAAGGCAGGGCTGATTTTGCTTTAACCGAGAGAGGTCACAGACAAGCCGAAGCAATGGCAAACTATGTAGCAGAGAATTATAACATATCAAAGATTTATGCAAGCACGTTAATAAGAGCAAAGCAGACTGCACAGCATTTGTCTGATAAAACAGGTATTCCGATTGTTTTTGATGAAGATTTAATGGAATTCAATAACGGTCTGCTTGCAGGGCTGTCGAGAGATATTGTGAGAGAAAAATATCCGACTATACCCGATTTGCCGATTGATAAATCTGTTTACGGTCAGGAATCTCAGCTCGAATTCAGACAAAGAGCAGACAAGGTGTTTTTAAAAATAATCAATGAAGTTCAACCCGATGAAACCGTAGCAATTGTTTCTCACGGTGGAATGATAAATCAGTTTTATCGCTCATTTTTTAATATGCCTGTTGACTGTGATTATTTCTTCAATTCTGCTGACACGGGTATTCATATCTGGAATTTAACAGAAACCGAAAGGCGTGTTGTCAGAGCTAATTATGACGAACATACTAACGGAATATAGGAGAAAAATATGAGCAACCAAAATATATTTGACAACAAAACGTTTTTTGAAGGCTACAAGGCTTTGCGTGATAACGACATCAACTATAACGATTTGCTTGAACAACCTGCAATGGCAAAGATGCTGCCCGATATAGACGGCAAATCCGTTTTGGATTTGGGCTGCGGCTACGGTCATAACTGCCTTGATTTTATAAACAGGGGTGCGGAAAAGGTTATCGGCATTGATATATCGGAAAAGATGCTTTCTGTTGCAAGAGAGGAATCGTCACACAGTAAAATTGAATACTGCAATATGAGTATGACGGATATTTCAAAGCTTGATGTAAAGCTTGACTTCATTTACAGTTCACTTGCCTTTCATTATGTTAAAGATTTTGATGCGTTTGCAAAGGATATGTATTCGGTGCTGAATAACGGCGGTCAGCTTTTATTCTCGCAGGAGCACCCTATTATAACTGCAACCGTTGACGGAAATGGCCATTTCAATAAAGACGAGAACGGCAACAGGGTTTCATACACTTTCTCAAATTACAATGAACCGGGCGAACGCAGAATTCATTGGTATGTTGATGGCGTTGTAAAGTATCACCGCACAGTCAGCAACATTATCAATGCCCTTGCCAAAGCAGGTTTTATAATTGAAGAAGTTTGCGAACCAGTACCCGAAGAGTGGGCAATTGAAAAGCTGCCGACAATAATTAAAGAGTATATCAAACCGAATTTTCTGATTGTGAAGGCAAGAAAGGAATAAAATGAAAATTGCAGTTTTAGGATATGCCGGCAGTGGCAAGACATATTTGTCCGATTTTATATCCGAAAAGAAAAATATACCCGTTCTTCATCTTGATGAGATAAAGTGGGACAAGGAATGGAAACCGATTGATGATTCGCTTGTATTGCCTCAGGTTTCAGATTTTATGGCAAATGATGACTGGATAATAGACGGTTACTACGATTATCTGTATTATAATGAGCGGCTTGAAAATGCGGATACGATAGTTTTGCTCCTGCTTCCCCGATTGACTTGCCTTTACCGTGCGGTAAAAAGAACAAAATCACGCAGAAAAGACGGCTACAAAAATGATTTGAATTGGTGGTTTATAAAGTTTACGTTATTTGGATGCAGAAACAAAGAAAGACGGCAGACTTATGCCGAAATCGTAAAGGAATATAAAAATAAAACCGTTGTTCTTAAAACACAACGGCAGGTTAATGAATTTATGAAAGATTTTTTGAATAAACAGATTACAATCGAACCTCTCAAGCCTGAAGATTATCAAAAATGCTCGAATATCTGGAATATGAAAGCTCAACCGCTTGCCGGTAAATGGCTTGAAGAGATAAAATCAGGCAACCGTATAGTTTTTATTTATAAAATCAATGGTGAATTCATCGGCGAAGGTGCTTTGGTATTGAATACCGGTGACCCCGATTACACTATTCCCGACAAACGCGTTTATGTTTCAAGGATGATAGTAAAAAAGGAATGCAGAAACCGAGGTATAGGAAGCGAAATCCTTGAATTTCTTATCGCAAAAGCAAAAGAAATGGGCTATTCAGAAATGACAATCGGTGTTGATAAAGATAATGTCAACGCACTGCATTTATATAAAAAATACGGATTCACTCAAGTGTTGTTTGAAGGTGCAGATGAAGATGGAGAGTATTTTAAATTGATGAAGAGGATTTAAAATGAATAAATATCTGAAAAATCTCAATCGCTTAGAATTTGTTGTCACAACAGCTTGCACGGGAAAGTGCAGGCATTGCTCGCAGGGTGAACATAACAGCAGTGACAGAATTGATAAAGATTTGGCTGTTGATGCAGTGCGTAAAATTTCGGGAGAATATAATATTGAATCCGTTATGACCTTTGGCGGTGAACCTCTGCTTTGCTGCGAAACCGTTTGCGAAATTCATAACGCCGCAAGAGAAATGAATATCCCTCAAAGGCAACTTATAACCAACGGATATTTCAGCAGAGATTTTGACAGAATAAAATTTGTCGCTCAAAAGATAATCGAAAGCGGAGTAAATGAAATTCTGCTTTCCGTCGATGCTTTTCATCAGGAAACAATTCCGCTTGATTATGTCAAAGCATTCGCAAATGCCGTAAATGTTCCCGACATTAAATTGCAGGTTCATCCTGCATGGCTTATAAGTGCCGATGACGATAATCCTTATAACAACAAAACAAGAAAAATTCTTGCCGAATTTAATCAGATGGAGATTGAAACAAGCGAAGGCAATGTTATATTTCCAAGCGGAAATGCAGTTAAATATCTTGGTGAATATTTTGATCTGAGCAAAGAAATAAAGAATCCCTATCAGGAAGATCCGACAGATATCCGTGCAATCTGTTTCAGCGCCAACGGAGATATTCTCGGCAGAAATATCTGTAAGCAGGATATAATAGACATTCTTAATGCATATACACCGTAAGACTGTTATGATACTGAGGAAGAGGTTTTATGATTGGTTTTGAATACTTGAACAAGTCTGATTTTTCCGCACTTGCACAGCAGATTTTTGATATTCTCGCCGACAATATGACTGTAATCGCTCCAACGGGCAATACGAGAGAAGATGACTATAAATGCTGGAGTGAATGTGTAAGCGACGGCTTTAAAAAGGATGAACGGCAGATAATTCTTATCAAAGATAATGAAAATCTTGTCGGATTTTTTCAGTATTACACGAACGCAGACACCTTTATGATGGAAGAAATCCAGTTTAAAGCGGAATATCAGGGTAAAAACCTTTTCAGAAAGCTATATGGATTTCTTATTCCGAAGATAAGGAAGAATATTGAATTCGTTGAAGCTTATGCCAATATTTCAAATTATAAATCTATTGGAATACTTGAAAAAATGGGTCTTTCAAAAATCGGAATGAATAAAAACGGACGTTCTTTTCATTTTAAAGGCATTTACAACGATTTACTGAAATGGCACAATACAAAGAATACAGAAAATGATAAATAAAAGGTGAACTGACATGAAAAAACTCGGAAGAGAAGTTCTTTTTATTGCCGCAAAGGAAAATAACCCCAGAAATGGCGAGGGAGCATTTATCCGACTTGAAAGTGGTTCAATTATGTTTGCATACACTGAATTTCTGGGCAATGACTGGGAAGATGATGCGCACGCACGGATTACAGCGATTTTTTCTGCAGATGAGGGTGAAACATGGACGGGTAAAAGAGTCCTTTTTGAAAAGCCTCATAACGCTAAAAATATTATGTGTCTTTCTTTCGTCAGAATGGGTAACGGCGATATAGGTGCATTTTATATTATTAAAAATACAGACGGAACAGATAAAGTTGTTCTTTCCCGTTCATCTGATGAAGGCGAAACCTGGAGTGAGCCTGTTGACTGTCTGGATTGCCTTGAGGTCAAGGATTATTATGTAATCAATAATGACAGGGTCAGAAAACTGAAAAGCGGAAGAATTATTCTTCCGCTTGCAAGACATACCGTTCTGACTGAGCATAAGGAGTTTATGCCCGGAATAATCTGTTTCATTGTTTCGGACGATGACGGTAAAAGCTGGTATAAAACCGAGCAGGAATTTGAATGCCCGTTTGTAACAGACCCTGACGGATATGAGGAGCCGGGCATCTATGAGTTTTCGGACGGCAGACTTTGGTGCTATATCAGAACGGGACTCGGATTTCAGTATGAATGCTTCTCGGATGACGGCGGTTTAACATGGAGCGAACCTTCTCCAAACAGGTTTTTTTCGTCGCCTTGTTCTCCTATGCTTGTGAAGGACTGCGATAAATATACGGTTGCAATCTTCAATCCCATTCCCGAGCATGTTCTGAGACCGGAAAGCGAGCCATGGGGCAGAACACCCTATGTCATTGCCGTAAGCACAGACGGAGGCAGGACTTTCAAAAAAGATAATGTTTTTTATCTTGAGGATGACCTCGGTAACGGCTATTGTTACCCTGCAATTATTGAAGCTGAGGGCGGTTTTCTTGTTTCTTATTATCACAGTAATAATTCGGGAATCCCTCTTAACAGCACAAAAATGATTAAGGTTATGTACGATGAATTTGAGCTGAAATAATTGAATTTCAAAAAACAACCGATGTAAGTTTTGCTGACTTACATCGGTTTTCTCTTTTATTTATTTATAATTGCATTCAACAAATCGGGTCTTTTTGTTGTTATGTTATCAGGGTTCATTGCAGCGCAGATAAGCATTTCCTCTTCCGTGTTTGCAGTCCACAGCGAAACCTCGAGACCGTTCCGGTGAATACTGTCAACAAATTCCTTTGTTACACCGTTGAAATTTGAGTTAATACCGATAACGCCAAGGTTTTTTGCTTTGTCGGCAAGGGCCTGAGCGCATACGGATTCGTTGACGGAATAATTCAGATAATAGGGGATTGCTGAATTACTTCTGACTGTTTCAACCCAGTCCTCAAAAACACCGGTATAAAACACGCGGTTCATCATTTGATATTTATTGATTATTTCGTCAACTGAGGGCAGATTTGCGGTTGACTTGATGTCAAGATTGACCCTGCATTCGTCATTGCTCAGCACTTTTATTGCCTCTTCAAACAACACACCCTCATTCTCTGCAGGGGCGTCGGAATGAATGATAACAGGCGTACCGTCGGGTCTGAAAGTAAGATCAATTTCGATTATTGCAGCATTGTTTTTTATTGCAACCTCAATTGATTCAAGTGAGTTCGGTTCTGTTTCCATTGCACCTGCGTGCCATGTAACGGTGGGCTTGCTCGTAATAATACACTCCTTATTCAGCCATCTTTTTCAGTGATTCGCCGCTCAGACGGTAGGTTGTCCAGTCATCAAGCCGCACGGCATCGAGAGAAAGATAAAAATCAATGCTCGGCTTGTTCCAGTCAAGACAGCACCATTCAAGTCTGCCGCAGCCTCTTTCAACCGTAATTCCCGCAAGCTCCCTGAGAAGCCCTTTGCCGTAGCCTTTGCCCCTGAATTCGGGGAGCACGAACAAATCTTCAAGCCAGATTCCGGCTCTGCCGAGAAAGGTTGAAAAATTATGGAAGAAAAGCGCAAAACCAACCTCGTTTTCACCGTCGAGCACGAAAATTACTTCAGCTTTTTTCTTGTCAAAAATCCACTCTACAAGAAGGCTTTCGGTTGCAACAACATCGTTTTCCATGTGTTCGTAAGCGGCAAGCTCTCTGATGAAAAACAGAATTTTTGCGGCATCTTTTCTTTCTGCAAATCTGAAAGTCATTTTATTTCTCCATTCTTTTATGAATGATGTTGCCTGCAAAGCAGATAACCGATGCGGCGGCGCAGACCGCAAGCATGATAACAAAAACCGCATTCCATCCGCTTGTCTGAGAAACCGCGCCGAGAGCGTAAGTTGTTGTTGTGCTGCCTATGTAGCAGAAGGTGTTGAGCAGACCTGCGGCAAAGCCTGCGTTGAGCAGACGGCGGTTATCGAGTGCAAACATGCTCGTTACAACATTGTTTATCATTGCCATTGCACATGCAACACAGATAAAGCAAACCATAACAGCGACAAGGCTGTGAATTCTCATCGAAAGAAGAATTCCGCCGCAGATAAGTGCCGAAAGGGCAAACATGATGCAGTTCATAACTGCATGAGACTTGATTTTTTCGTGGATTTTTTTGATAATTGCCGCACCGAATGTTGAAATAAGCGGCAGGAGAAGGGTGAGAAGAATTGAGAATGACTGCGAAACATCGAATTCTTCATAAAGCACGGAAGGCACCCAGGTGTTGATTCCGTCTTTTATAAAGCCGTTTGCTGTTCCTGCAATGGCGGTGACGACAAGGGCGATGATTATACCTCTGCTCATACGGACTTTTTCGTCTTTTTTGATTTCTTCTTCTGCAACTGCTTTTTCGCTCTTACCGTAAAGCGAAATCCAGACAAATGCGCTGACTGCAAGTGCTGCCGATGCGATGAAAAATACTGTTTTCCATGCGCCGAAATTAACGCAGAGTGCCGATACGCCATAAGAAGCAAAGGTGCCGACGGCGACCGTTGTGCTCATAACAAGAATTGCTTTAGGAAGCATTTTTTCCGAAACGGTGTCAGACAGAGTTTTTATCAGCGTGCTCCATAAAACAGACTGTGCCATTCCGTTGAACATCCAGACAAATTTCATAACCGAAATATCGCTGCAAAGCGGCATAATCAGATTAAAAACCGCCGATGTTATAAGTGAAGCAAAAATCATGATTTTTGCATTGTATTTTTTTGACAGAATTCCGTTTACAAGCTGACCTGCGCCGTAAGCAAAAAAGAAAAATGAGCTTACAAGCCCTGCATCAGCCTTGGTTATTCCGAGGTCTGCGACAATGGCAACGATTGATGCGTTGTAATTGAGTCTGCCGATATACGCTGCCGTATAGGCAAGCCAGCATATGAAAATGATTCGTAAATCACGCTTTCTGACTGCGCTTTCATTCATGAGAATTCCTTCTTTCTAAATTGATAGTTTATCAGTTTTTGGAGTTAAAGTCAATCTATACTTTGACAATGCAGTCAACATATGCTAAAATAAATTGATTAAGCCGAAAAGAGGTTTTGTTTATGTTTGATTATTTCAGAATTGCCTGCGCAGTGCCCGAGGTTGAGGTTGCGGATACAGATTTCAACACCGAGCAGATAGTTGAATTCATTGACCTTGCGTGCAAAAGAAATGTTGACCTTATAAGCTTTCCCGAGCTTTGCGTAACGGGCTGCACATGCGGAGATCTTTTCATGCAGAAAACTCTGCTTGATGCAGCAAAAAAAGCCGTTCTGAATATTGCAGAATCAACCAAAAATGAAGATATACTTGCTGTTATCGGTGCTCCGCTTGAAATCGGCAACGCCGTTTATAACTGCGCCGTGATGCTTCACAACGGAAAAATCAAAGGTATCGTTCCCAAAACATATGTCGGAAATGACAGACATTTTGTTTCGGGTGCTGCAATTGATTACAGTTCGGTTGAGTCATCGTTTTTCGGCTTTGATGAAGACTATGAAATCCCCGTCGGAAGTCTGATTTTTGACTGCTCGGGCGTTAAAATCGGCGCTGAAATATCCGATGATGTGTTCGCACCCGTTGCGCCGTCATCTGCGCTGTGTCTTGAGGGTGCTCAGATTATAGTTAATATTTCGGCGGTTAAAAAGACCGTCGGCAGAATCAATGCAGTCAGAGAAATTATCAGGAGTAATTCGGCAAATAATCTTTGCGTTTATTCGCTTTGCTCTGCGGGCTGCAATGAGTCAACATCCGACTGTGTCTACTCGGGCTACAGCGCAATATGCGAAAACGGCAGTGTTTCTGCCGAGCTTGAAGAACCGGTTTCAAGCGACTATATGATTGTTGCTGATGTTGACACAGAAAAAATTGATTATGACAGAAAGAAAAGCTCTGTTTTCAATTCCTGCAAATCGCTTTATTCTGCTGAATATGCGGAATATGTTAATATTGAAAAAGGGGAGTCGAAGTCAAACGGAGAATATGCGAAAATCAGAAAGCTTCCTTTTATTCCTTCAAATGAAAAAGAAAGAATAAACAGATGCCTTGAAATATTCGGGATTCAGGTTGCGGGTCTTAAAAAGCGTCTTGAAAAAACGGGAAGCAAGCCCGTTATCGGCATTTCGGGCGGTCTCGATTCAACCCTTGCTCTTCTTGTCAGCGTTCAGGCAATTAAAGAGCTGGGCAGACCCCTTACCGATGTTATCGGCATAACAATGCCTTGCTTCGGAACAACTGACAGAACTTACAATAATTCGCTTTCACTCATGAATGCGCTCGGCATAACTTCGCTTGAAATAAATATCAGAGATGCCTGTCTGCAGCATTTTGAGGATATCGGGCAGAATGTCAATAATTATGACGCAACCTATGAAAACGCTCAGGCGAGAGAGAGAACGCAGGTTCTTATGGACTATGCGGGCAGGTCAAACGGCATTGTTGTCGGAACGGGCGATCTGAGCGAGCTTGCACTCGGCTGGTGTACCTATAACGGCGACCATATGAGCATGTATGCCGTGAACTCCAATGTTCCCAAAACGCTTATCAGATGGATAATTGACAGCCTTATCAAGCACAGCGTTTTTGTTGACGGAACGGACTGCCTGCGTGACATTCTTGACACTCCCATCAGTCCCGAGCTTCTTCCGCCCGATGCTGACGGAAAAATTGCTCAGCAGACCGAAAGCATTGTCGGCCCCTATGCTCTGCATGATTTCTTTATTTATTATCATCTGCGCTACGGGTTTGCGCCCGAAAAGGTTTATGCGCTCGCAGTAAAGGCGTTTGCAAACGATTTTGACGGCGAAACAATTCTCAAATGGCTTAAAACATTCTACCGCAGATTCTTTACTCAGCAGTTCAAGAGAAACTGTGTGCCTGACGGCGTGATGCTCGGAAGCGTCGGCCTTTCACCCAAGAATGAATGGGTAATGCCGAGCGATGCAAGCAGCGCAATGTGGCTTAAACGACTTGATAAAATAAACGCTGCGGATTTCGGTGTTAAATAAGATTTGCAATTTTTACAAAAACAGACGGATATAATGATTTGTTATTGTGACATTGCGAGAATATGACTTTTAACGGCGAAAAAGCCTTGATTTTGTTTAAAAATGAATATATACTAAGGTATATTTTCGTATAAGAAACGGAGAGAAAGAAATGAGAAGCGTTCCCGATTATTTCGGCTGTATGGTGTTCGATGATAATACCATGAAAGCGAGATTACCCAAAGATACCTATAAGGCAATGAAAAAGACTATCATGGACGGCAAGCGTCTTGATATCGCAGTTGCTAATGTTGTTGCCAATGCAATGAAGGATTGGGCTGTTGAAAACGGCGCAACCCACTATACACATTGGTTCCAGCCTATGACGGGTATCACTGCCGAAAAGCACGACAGCTTCATTTCTCCCACCTCAGACAGCAATGTTATCATGGAATTTTCGGGCAAGGAGCTTGTTAAGGGCGAATCAGACGCATCAAGCTTCCCCTCGGGCGGTCTTCGTGCAACCTTTGAAGCAAGAGGCTACACCGCATGGGATCCCACTTCATATGCTTTCATAAAAGAGGGCGTTCTCTGTATCCCCACCGCATTCTGCTCTTACGGCGGCGAAGCGCTTGATAAGAAAACTCCGCTTCTTCGTTCAATGGAAGCAATCAGCAAGCAGACTGTCAGAATTCTCAGGCTCTTCGGTCAGGAAGTAACAAGCGTAAAAACAACCGTTGGCCCCGAGCAGGAGTATTTTCTTATCGATAAAGAGCTTTACGATAAAAGAAAAGACCTTAAGTTTACAGGCAGAACCCTTTTCGGAGCAAAGCCTCCCAAGGGTCAGGAAATGGATGACCATTATTTCGGAACAATCAAGCCCAGAGTTGCAGCGTTCATGAAGGAGCTTGACGAAGAGCTCTGGAAGCTCGGAATTCTTGCAAAAACCGAGCATAACGAGGCTGCCCCCGCTCAGCATGAGCTTGCTCCGATTTTTGTAACAACCAATATTGCAACAGACCATAATCAGCTCATCATGGAGCTTATGCAGAAGGTTGCGAGAAAGCACGGAATGGTTTGTCTGCTTCATGAAAAGCCCTTTGAGGGCGTTAACGGAAGCGGTAAGCACAATAACTGGTCGCTTTCAACAAACAAGGGTGTTAACCTTCTTGAGCCCGGCGAAACTCCTTATGAAAATGCTCAGTTCCTGCTTTTCCTCTGCGCAGTAATCAAGGCTGTTGACAATTATCAGGATTTGCTTCGTTTTTCTGTTGCAACCGCAGGTAATGATCACCGTCTCGGCGCTCACGAAGCGCCTCCCGCAATTGTTTCAATGTTCCTTGGCGATGAGCTCAACGAAATCCTTGAAGCAATTGAGAATGACACCGCATATGACGCTAAAGAAAAGGTGCAGATGAAGGTAGGCGTTCATGTTCTTCCCAGATTCCCCAAGGACACAACCGACAGAAACAGAACATCGCCCTTTGCTTTTACGGGCAATAAATTTGAATTCAGAATGCTCGGCTCATCAAGCTCGATTTCAAGCGCAAACATAGTTCTTAACACTGCAGTTGCAGAGTCACTCAAATCCTATGCGGACAGACTTGAAAATGTTGAGAATTTTGAAGAAGCTCTTCATGCGCTTATCAAGAAGACAATCAAGGACCATAAGAGAATCATCTTCAACGGCAACGGCTATGACGATGAATGGGTCAAGGAAGCAGAAAAGAGGGGACTTTATAATCTTCCCACAACTCCCGACTGTCTTCCCTGCCTTGTTGCAGATAAGAATGTTGAGCTTTTTGAAAACCACAAGGTGTTCAACAGAACAGAGCTTCAGTCCCGTTTTGAGATTTATCTTGAAACCTATTGCAAAACCATCAACATTGAAGCAATGACAATGATTGATATGGTAAATAAAGACATTCTGCCCGCAATCACTGCATATATCAGAGAGCTTTGCGAAACCGCAGTTGCAAAGAAAACCGCTTTTGCTTCAGTGGACTGTACCTATGAAGAAAAGACGGTTGAAAAGCTTTCAAAGCTCAATGCCGATATTTATGAAAGAGTCGGAAAGCTTGCCGAAGACGCCGAAAGCGTTAAGAATGCGGAGGATGCCGCAGCAAAAGCAGAAATCTTCAAATCTGTTGTTATCCCCGATATGAAGAGCCTGCGAGAAGCAGTTGACGAAGCGGAAACCGTAACAGCGGAAAAATACTGGCCCTATCCCTCATATGAAAAGCTTCTGTTTGACATTTAATTAAAGGACTGTCTCACAAAGCAAAGACCAAAAGAAACTGAATAAAAAATAAAGCGGCTTGCAGCGGAAAAATATCCATTGCAAGTCGCTTTTGAATTTAGTGTCTGTTTTAAATCTTTAATTATCCTTTTTCGTATCTGAACGAATAAACATCGCTTTCATTGATTTCCGTAAGGTCAACGCCCGTTGAGGCATAGTTACCGTTTATGTAAAATGCCCAGTAAGCGCCGTTTGTCGCATAATCCGCAACAATACCGTTAACCGATTTCACATACAGACCGTAGTCGCCCTGCTCACCGTTGATGATTGCGTATTCAAGAAGCGCTTCGCCAACGGTCTTTTTATTTGTGTTTACGGTAATTGAACTGATTTTTCCTTCGTCATCATGAACTTCAAAAACAAAGCTTTTGTTTCCTTCACCTATTTCGGAAAAAGCGAAAATATCCTGCGTCTGAGGCGGAGCTTCAGTTGTTTGTTGAACTGATTCACCGTTGCCTGCGCAGCTGCAAAGCAGAATACCGATGCAGAATGCAATCGTAATAACAGATATGATTTTCTTCATGGTGCAACCTCCGTTCAAGTTTTAAGGCAAAACATATTTTGTCTTGTATTCGTTGTAGGCGTTTGTGTAATACTCACCGCCTGCGGATTTATACTCGTTGAGATATTCGTGAGTGTCAAATACAGATTTGCTGATCTGAATTATGCAGACCGCAACATTTGAGCAGTGGTCAGAAACTCTTTCATAGTTTGTGAGAAGGTCTGAAAGCACAAATCCAAGCTCGATTGTGCAGCTTCCACCCGTGAGTCTGTTGATGTGTCTCTTTTTAATTTCTGAAATTATCTTATCAATAACCTGCTCGAGCGGTTCAACATCGAGAGCGTGCGTGGGGTCGCTGTCACAGAATGCCTTGACGGTGATTGAGAGAATATCTCTGATTGCTTCAGCGGCAACTCTGAGCTCCTTCTGAGCCTGCTCAGAGAAGCTGATGTTTTTATCTGATATTTCTTTTGCAACCTTAACGATGTTCAGAGCATGGTCGCCGATTCTTTCAAAATCGCCGATGGTGTGAAGAAGTGTTGAAACCGTGTTGCTGTCAGCGTCGCTGAGCTGCTGATTTGAAATCTTGACGAGGAAGGTTCCGAGCTTGTCCTCATAATTATCAAGCTTTTGTTCATCTTCTTTGATTGCCTCGGCGGCTTTTGATGAATAACCGTCAAGAAGAGCAATGGCATTGTTCATTGTCTTTTCGGCAATAACAGCCATCTGAGCAGTATAGTTTCTGCATTCCGAAACAGCGAGAGAGGGGGTTGCGAGAAGTCTTTCGTCGAGGAATACATCTTTTGTATCCGACGCTTTGTCTTTAACGGTTTTAACCGCAAGCTTTTCAAGCTGTTTGACAAACGGGAAGAGAAGAACGGTTGTTGCAACGTTGAAAACCGTGTGAACCATTGCGATGCCGAGAGGGTCGATTGCAAGGTCAGAAAAAGCGAATTTAAATATTGCATCAAGAATATAATAAAAAGTGAGATAGAATGCTGTTCCGAAAATGTTGAAATAAACATGAACAACTGCAACTCTTTTTGCTGCTTTGCTGACGCCGATGCTCGAAATCAGCGAGGTTATGCAGGTGCCGATATTCTGACCCATAATAATGGGAATAGCCATTCCGAAGGAAATTCCGCCCGTTGTGGAAAGAGCCTGAAGTATACCGACTGTTGCGGATGAACTCTGGATAATACCCGTAAGAATTGCACCGATTGCAAGACCGAAAAGCGGGTTGTTGAAAAGAGTCATTGCGTTTTTGAAGCTTTCGCTTTCTGCGAGAGGATCCATTGCACTGCTCATAAGCTCCATGCCCGTCATAAGCACGGCAAAGCCCATCATAACCGTTCCGATATCCTTGGAGCGGGTCTTTTTTGCCGCCATAATAAGAATTATGCCTGCAAGAGCAATAAGCGGGGAGAAGTTAGCGGGCTTGAGAATGCTGACCCAGAAGCTTTCGCTTTCGATGCCTGCCAGAGAGAGAACCCATGCAGTAATCGTTGTTCCGATGTTTGAGCCCATAACAACGCCTATGCTCTGACCGAGCTGCATAATGCCTGAGTTAACAAGACCGACAAGCATTACCGTAACGGCAGAGGAGGACTGAATGACTGCGGTTATACCTGCGCCGAGAATCAGACCTTTAATGGGCTTATCCGTCATCTTCTTAAGAATAGATTCAAGTTTACCGCCTGCAACCCTTTCGAGTCCGTTGCTCATTGTGCTCATTCCGAAAAGAAAGAATGCAAGCCCGCCGAGCAATGAGAAAATGTTAAAAACAGTCATATGGTTTTTCCTCCTGAAACTGCATTATGGTTTAATTATGCAAAAAGTGTCGGATAAAGTCAAGGTAAATATTACGCATAGATTATAAATATTATTATATTTTATCCGAATAACATTTTAACTTTCGGTGCAAAATTATAGCAGAAAGAAAAAACCGAGTCATAAATGACTCGGTTAATCGGAAAAATGAAATTCTTTATTGAATTTTATTCAGCGAGAATCTTTTCAATTGCGGTGATTTCAACGCAAAGGCAAAGAATCTCAACCGCTTTGCAGAGTTCATCCCTTGACGGGAAGGTGGGGGCAATGCGGATATTTTTATCTTCGGGGTCGTTGCCGTAGGGGAAGGTTGCGCCTGCACCCGTGAGAGTAACGCCTGCTTCTTTGCAGAGAGCAACGGTTTTCTTTGCGCCGCCGATAACATCAAGGCTGATGAAGTAGCCGCCGTTGGGCACTGTCCATGAAGCGATGTCCTTGCCTGCAAAATTTTTGTTGAACGCATCAAGAACAGCGTCAAATTTGGGCTTGAGCATATCGCCGAGCTTTTTCATATGAGCGTCGATGCCTGCTTTGTTTTTGAAATATCTTGCGTGGCGGAGCTGGTTTATCTTGTCATAGCCGATAGTCTGAACGTTCATTCTCTTCTTGATTGACGCAATGTTTGCGTCGGAAGCGGCAAGAGCGGCAACGCCTGCGCCGGGGAATGAAATCTTTGATGTTGAAGTTACCTCAATGAAATAATCCTCTGCACCGTTCTTTTTTGCTGCCTCAAAGATGTTGAGAAGCGAATCGTGATTATCGCCGATGTGGTGAACGCAGTAAGCGTTGTCCCAGATAACTCTGAAATCCTTTGCGGCGGGCTTGAGAGAAGCGAAACGCTCAACTGTTTCGTCGGAATATGTGATGCCCGAGGGGTTTGAATACATGGGAACGCAGATGATGCCCTTTACCTTTTCGTCCTTGATAAGCTCATCAATCATGTCCATATCGGGACCGTTTTCGTTTGTGGGAACATTTATCATTTCAATTCCGAACTGCTCGAGAATTGAAAAATGTCTGTCATAACCGGGAACGGGGCAGAGAAACTTGATTCCGTCCTGCTTGCCCCAGGGCTCTGCACCTGCACCGAAGAGCATGCACTGAGCAATGTAGTCATACATAATCGTGAGGCTTGCGTTGCCGAAAACAATGATATTGTCTGTTGAAACACCGAGAATTTCAGCGAAGAGCTGCTTGCATTCGGGAATACCGTCGAGAATGCCGTAGTTACGGGTCTCAAAACCGTTTGAAGCCTTAAAATCGCCGAGAAGAGCGGGATCAAGAATATCGTTTGCAAGGTCAAGCTGGTCTGCGCCGGGCTTGCCTCTTGACATGTCGAGCTTGAGACCGAGCGATTTATATGAATCATATTCGCATCTGAGCGCTGCAAGACGCTCTGAAAGCTGTTCTTTTGAAAGATTTTTAATGCTCATTGGAATAAACCTCCGATTCGTGTAGTGCAACAGGTTATATTCTATAATATATGAAAGAATTTTGCAAGTGTTATTTTGAAATCTTGCAAAAATTTGGTAATATGCACGGAAACGGAGCGGAATATTGCCGTTTTGATGTGTTTAATATGCAAAACAGCCAACCGAAGATAACGGTTGGCTGAATTTTATTTTGCTGAATTTATAACTTTTTCCGCAATCGCTTTAAGCTGGTCAAGCGTTTCGAGAGAGCCGATTTCCTGCCTGAGAGAAGCTGCGCCTCTTATTCCTTTGATATACCATGCGGCGTGCTTTCTTGCCTCTCTCATTCCGACATAATCACCCTTGTGTTCGCAGAGTTTCTGAATGTGTTTTATCATAACATTCATCTTTTCTTCAATCCCGGGGTCGGGGAGGATGATGCCTTTTTCAAGAAATTCATTTATCTGAGAGAAAAGCCACGGTGCGCCGAGTGTGCCTCTGCCAACCATGATGAAATCGCAGCCCGTTTCATCATACATCTGCTTTGCCAAATGAACATCAACAATGTCGCCGTTGCCGATAACCGGAATTGAAAGCGATTGCTTTACCTGCTTTATCATGTCGATGTTGACCGGGGGAGCATACATCTGTTTTCTTGTTCTTCCGTGAATCGTGAGTGCCGCCGCGCCTGCGTTTTCAAGCATTTTTGCCATTTCAACGGCGTTCAGGTTATCGTCGTCCCAGCCGGTGCGGATTTTTACGGTTACGGGGATTTCAACCGCTGCAACGCATTTTTCGGTTATCCTTGCGGCAAGTGCAGGGTCTTTCATAAGTGCGCTTCCTCCGCCGTTGCCTGCAATCTTCGGAGCGGGGCAGCCCATGTTGATATCAATTGCGCAGCAGCCTGTCTGCTGTGCTTTTTTTGCGGCTTCTGCCATCGTTTCGGGGTCGCAGCCGAATATCTGGACTGCGGCGGGCTTTTCTTTTTCGCCGAGGGTCATCAGCGAATCGGATTTTCTGTCATGCATGGTGAGACCTTTTGAGCTTACCATTTCGCTGACAACATATGCGGCACCGTAATCAATGCAAAGCTCGCGGAAGGCTCTGTCCGCAACTCCCGCCATCGGTGCCAGCGCAGCATATCCGTTTATTTCAAAATTTCCTATTTTCATTTATATCTCCTAAGCTTTAATATTATAATATTATCATTTATTAAAACTATTTTCAATAAATTTCAAAAAAATGCTGAATTTTACAAATTATATGATATAATGTATTATGAGGTGATTTGGAATGAAGTTATTGGCACTTGACGGAAACAGTATTCTCAACCGTGCATTCTACGGAATAAAGCTTCTTACAACCAAAGACGGAAAAAGATTCACAAACGGAATCTACGGATTCCTTAATATACTTTTAAAGCTCAGGGAAGAGGTTTCGCCTGACGCCGTGGCAATTGCATTCGATGTCAAGGCGCCCACCTTCCGCCACGAAATGTATTCGGGCTATAAGGCAAACAGAAAGGGGATGCCTCCCGAGCTTGCTCAGCAGATGCCTCCGCTCAAGGAGCTTCTTGCTGCTATGGGCTATACAATTCTCGAAGCCCCCGGTTGGGAAGCCGATGACATTCTCGGCACTCTCGCTTCGGGCTGCGGCGAAGGGGATTTCTGCTATATCGCAACAGGCGACAGAGACTCTCTTCAGCTTGTGCGTGATAATGTCAATGTGCTTCTCGCTTCAACGAAGATGGGCAGACCGCAGAGTGTCTGCTATGACAGAGCAAAAATAACCGAGGATTATCTTGTCTCAACTCCCGAGCTTCTGATTGATGTCAAGGCGCTTATGGGTGACAGCTCAGACTGCATCCCCGGCGTTGCGGGCATCGGCCAGAAAACCGCTCAGGACCTCATCAGCAAATACGGCTCGATTGATAATATTTATAATAATCTTGAAACCCTTGACATCAAAAAGGGTGTTCATGATAAGCTTGCAAATGATAAGGATATGGCATATCTGAGCCGTGAGCTCGGAACAATCCGCACCGATGCGCCTGTCAGCAAGAGCTATGCGGATTATGTGCCGAAGGCAACCGATGCAATAAAAGCAACTCAGCTTCTTGCGGAGCTTGAAATGTTCAAGATGATTGAAAAGCTTGACATGAAAGCACCCGAAAGAATTGCGCAGACTGAGGAAACCGAAACGGTAAACACCGACAGCTTCGTTCAGGAGAATTTGAAATATCTTTATAACAAGCTGAAAAAAGACGGGGAAGCATATTTTATTTTTGACAGCGGAATATTCTTCTTTAAAGCGGAAAACGGCGTTGCGAGGGTTGAGCCCGATAATGACGGCTATGCGGAATTCTGCACCGAATTCCTGTTTAACAAAGAGATAAAGAAATACACATATAATTCAAAGCAGCTTTATGCATTTTTCTATGATTACAGCAGCGATATAGAGGTTAATTCCATATGCGGCGATGCGATGCTTTCGGCATATGTCATTAACCCCTCGTCGGGCGCTTATGACCTCAAAAGAATAATTGAGGAATATGCGGGCGCAGAGTGCGAGGATACCGCCGCATATGCGGCATATCTGCCTTCGGCTTTTGCGAAGATGAACGCAATGACTGAAGAGAATAATCAGACCGGACTGCTTGAAGAAATCGAGCTTCCTCTTGCGAGAGTGCTTGCTTCAATGGAAAAGGAAGGCTTTCTTGTTGATGCTGAAGGAATCGAAAAATTCGGCATTGAAATGCAGGAGAGGATTGAAAAGCTGATGGCGGAGATTTTTGATGAGGTCGGCTATGAATTCAACCTCAATTCTCCCAAACAGCTCGGAGAAGCTCTTTTTGAAAAAATGGGACTTCCCGCAAAGAAAAAGACAAAGAGCGGATATTCAACCAACGCAGAGGTGCTTGAAGGGCTTGCGAATGAATATCCCGTTGTTGCAAAAATACTTGAATACAGAACCTACGCAAAGCTCAAATCAACCTATTGCGACGGACTGCTGAAGGTTATCTGCGAGGACGGAAGAATCCGCTCAAGCCTCAATCAGACCGAAACAAGAACGGGCAGAATTTCTTCAACCGAGCCGAATCTGCAGAATATTCCCGTAAGGTCGCAGATAGGCAGAGAGATGAGAAAATTCTTTAAGGCAAAAGAAGGCTGCGTGCTTATTGACGCCGACTATTCGCAGATTGAACTTCGTGTTCTTGCTCATGTTGCGAATGACACCGAGATGATAAGCGCTTTCAATAACGGCGACGATATTCACGCAATAACCGCTTCGCAGGTGTTCAATATGCCGCTCATGATGGTAACTCCGCTTATGAGAAGCCGTGCAAAGGCTGTCAATTTCGGAATCGTTTACGGCATAGGAGCTTTTTCGCTTGCTAAGGATATCGGAGTCAGCAGAGCGGAGGCTGACAGATACATCAAGGGCTATCTTGCTCATTTCAGCGGAGTCGGCAGATATATGAAGGATATCGTTGAGAAGGCAAAGGAAAACGGCTATGTTGAAACCGTTTTTGCCCGCCGCAGATATCTTCCCGAGCTTTCTTCTTCAAATGCAATGATGCGTGCATTCGGTGAGAGAGTTGCGCTCAATATGCCTATTCAGGGCACGGCGGCGGATATCATCAAGATTGCGATGATAAGAGTTTGGAAAAAGCTCAATGAACAGTGCTTCAAAGCGAGACTGATTATGCAGGTGCATGACGAGCTTATTGTTGAAGCGCCTGAAGAGGAAGCAAGAGCGGTAGCTCAGATTGTTAAGCATGAAATGGAAAATGCGGTTAAGATGAGAGTCAGCATGCTTGCCGATGTCGGCACGGGCAAAACATGGTATGATTCAAAATCATAAGGATGTGAACAGATGAAGATTTTATTTGTCTGCACGGGCAACACCTGCAGAAGCCCCATGGCAGAGGGGATATTCAGAAAAATTCTTTCCGATAAGAATATAAATGATGTTGAATGCTCAAGTGCGGGTCTTTTTGCGATGACGGGCGATGACCCTGCAGAAAACGCCGTTAAAGCCTGCGAACGCTTCGGAGTTGATATTTCGTCGCACCGTGCAAGAAGAATAACAGCCTATATTCTTGACGAAACCGATAAATTTGTTTGCATGACAAAGGAGCACGCCGCCAGTCTTTCAATGTATGTGCCGAGCGAAAAAATCCTTGTTCTCGGCGAAGGTGTGCCCGACCCTTACGGCGGCAATCTGGAAGAATATATAATCTGTGCGAATTCAATCAAAAAGGCTCTCGAGGCGCAATTTGATGAAATCGTTGCGGAGGATAAATAATGATAATCGTAAATATGACCAAAGAGCATATTCCGCAGATTACAAAGCTTGAAAAAGAATGCTTTTCATCGCCGTGGAGCGAAAAATCGCTTTCGGAGGAGCTTGATAATTCCGCTTCTCATTTCATCTGTGCCCTTGACGGCGATGAGCTTATGGGATATATCGGAGTTCAGGAAATCTGCGGCGAAGCTTATATAACCAACATTGCGGTTTTTTCGGAATACCGAGGCAGGGGAGTCGGACGGGCTCTGTTGAAAAACGCCTGCGGCGGCGCCGAAAAAAGAGACTGCGAATTCATAACCCTTGAAGTCCGCAAAAGCAATGAAGCGGCAATTTCGCTTTATATTTCCGAGGGCTTTGAAGAGGCTGGAATAAGAAAGAGTTTTTATTCTGACCCGACTGAGGATGGAATAATTTACACCAAAAATTTTGTTACGAGGTAAAAATATGAGAATTCTTGCAATTGAATCTTCATGTGACGAAACTGCGGCAGCGGTTGTTGAGGACGGAAGAAAAGTTTTGTCAAGCGTAATAGCTTCGCAGGTTAAGGAGCATATTATATACGGAGGCGTTGTGCCTGAAATTGCGTCAAGAATGCATGCTCAGGCAATCAGCGGAGTTGTTTCAAAAGCTGTTTCCGATGCGGGGCTGACTTATAAAGACCTTGACGCAATAGCCGTAACCTATGCGCCCGGTCTTATCGGCGCTCTGCTTGTCGGAGTGAACTTTGCAAAAGGTCTTTCCTATTCAACGGGCTTGCCTCTCATTCCCGTTCATCATCTGCGCTCACATATTGCCGCCAACTATATTTCTCATGCGGAGCTTGAGCCGCCGTTTCTCTGCCTTGTTGTTTCGGGCGGCCACAGCCATATAGTTGCCGTAAATGACTATACGGATTTTAAGATTATCGGCAGAACAAGAGACGATGCGGCAGGCGAATGCATGGATAAAGCGGCAAGAGCAATGGGTCTTGATTATCCGGGCGGCGTAAACCTCGACAGAGTAAGTAAGGACGGCGATTCATCGCTTTATAAGCTTCCTCACCCCAGAGTTGACGGCAGCGAATATGATTTCAGCTTTTCGGGTCTCAAGACAGCGGTTGTAAATATAATTCATAACGCAAAACAGAAAGGGCAGGAGATAAGCATTCCCGACCTTGGCGCATCGTGCATTGAAACCGTTGCAGACTGCCTTGTCAACAACTCGGTTAAGGCGGCTGAGGAATTCGGCTTCAAGAAAATCGTTATGGCGGGCGGCGTTTCGGCAAATTCACGCCTGAGAGCAAGAATGCAGAAGGTCTGCAACGAGAAAAAATGGCAGCTTTATATGCCCGAGCTTTCGCTTTGCGGAGATAATGCGGCGATGGTCGGAGCGCAGGCATATTATGAATTCCAAAAAGGCAATATTGCAAGTCTTGACCTCAATGCATTCGCAACAATGCCGATTGATGAGTAAAAACCGATAAAATTTATCGAAAAATGAATTTTGTGTTACTTTTCAATGCAAAATCGGATGATAATATTGACTTTACTAAAAACTGTGATATAATTATAATGGGTAAGGTTGGAAAAGCTTTAAAGTGCATTTGTCAAGTGTCACAAAACAAACTTTTCAGACCTCATAAATTTGTTTAATTTTAGTGGCTTTTCTGCAAGAAAGGAGAAAACTATGGAAAATATGACTACCAACAAGAGCGTTCTTTCATGGATTAACGAAAAAGTTGAACTCGTTAAGCCTGACAAGATCGTATGGATTGACGGCAGCGACGAGCAGATTGAAGCTCTTCGTGCAGAAGCTTGCGCAACAGGCGAAATGATTAAGCTCAATCAGGAGCTTCTTCCCGATTGCTATCTTCACCGCACCGCAGTAAACGACGTTGCCCGTGTTGAAGGCAGAACTTTCATCTGCGCTCCCACAAAGGAAGAAGCAGGCCCCACCAACAACTGGATGGATCCCGCAGAAGCATATGAAATGCTCTACGCTATCGCTAAGGACAGCTACAAGGGCAGAACCATGTATGTTATTCCTTATTCAATGGGTCCCGTTGGCTCAAAGTTCTCAAAAATCGGTATCGAGCTTACCGACTCAATCTATGTTGTTCTCAACATGGCTATCATGACAAGAGTAGGTGCTGATGTTCTCAAGGCACTCGGCGACAGCGACGATTGGGTTCGCGGTCTCCACTGCAAGTGCGACATCGATGAAGAGAAGAGATATATCTGCCAGTTCCCCCAGGATAACACCATCATCTCCGTTAACTCAGGTTACGGCGGAAACGTTCTTCTCGGCAAGAAGTGCTTCGCTCTTCGTATTGCTTCATATCAGGGCAAGAACGAAGGCTGGCAGGCAGAGCATATGCTCATCCTCGGCCTCCAGAAGCCCAACGGCGAAATCAAATATATCTGCGCTGCATTCCCCTCAGCTTGCGGCAAAACCAACCTTGCTATGCTTATTCCTCCCGAGGGATATTACAATAAGGGCTACCGCGTATGGTGCGTAGGCGACGATATTTCATGGATTCGTAAGGGCGAGGACGGCAGACTTTATGCTATCAACCCCGAAAACGGATTCTTCGGCGTTGCTCCCGGCACCAACGAGAAGTCCAACCCCAATGCTCTTGCTTCAACAAAGAAGGGCACAATCTTCACAAACGTTGCTCATAACCTTGATAACAACACCGTTTGGTGGGAAGGTCTCGACAAGAATCCTCCCTCAAACGCAATCGAGTGGAAGGGCAATCCCTGGAACGGTCAGGAAAGCGCAGAAAAGGGCGCTCATCCCAACAGCCGTTTCACAGCTCCCGCAAAGAACTGCCCCTGCATCAGCTCCGAGTTTGAGAATCCCAACGGTGTTCCCATCTCAGCTATCGTATTCGGCGGCAGACGCGCAAAGCTTGCTCCCCTTGTTTATCAGTCAAGAGACTGGAACCACGGTGTATTCGTTGGCTCAATCATGGCTTCCGAAACAACAGCAGCAGCTTCAGGCGCAGTAGGCGTTGTTCGCCGTGACCCCATGGCAATGCTTCCCTTCTGCGGCTACAACATGGCTGATTACTGGCAGCACTGGATCGACATCGGTGCAGGTCTTGACCCCGAAAAGGCTCCCAAGATCTTCAACGTTAACTGGTTCCGTAAGGATGACGACGGCAACTTCCTTTGGCCCGGATTCGGCGATAACCTTCGTGTTCTTGACTGGATTATCGACCGTTGCGAAGGCAAGGTAGATGCTGACGAAACTTCAATCGGCTTTGTTCCCAAGGCAGAGGATATCAACCTTGAGGGCATTGAAGATGAAGTAAGCAAGGCTCAGCTTGATGAAATCCTCAGCGTTGACAATGCTCTCTGGGCAGAGGAAATCGCAGGCATCGAAGAGTTCTACGGCAAGTTTGACAGACTTCCCGCAACTCTCAAGGCAGAGCTTGAAACTCTCAAAGCAAACATTAAATAATTTTAAAGGGCGGTCATCTGACTGCCCTTTTTGTAATTTTATACAGTCGGAGAAAACAATGAAAAAATATGATATAATCTTATTTGACCTTGACGGCACTCTGACCGATCCGGGTGAAGGAATAACAAATTCTGTTGCACACGCTTTGCTGAAATACGGAATAACCGTTGAAGACAGAACAGAGCTTTATAAATTCATCGGACCTCCGCTTCACGAATCCTTTGAAAAGTATTACGGTTTTTCAAAAGAAGAGGCTTTGCAGGCGGTTGAGTATTACAGAGAATACTATAGAGTTAAGGGAATATATGAAAATACGGTTTATGACGGCGTTGAGAATTTGCTGGAAAGGCTCAAGGATAACGGCAAAAGGATTATTCTTGCCACATCCAAACCCGAGGTTTTTGCAAAACAAATTCTTGCACATTTCAATCTGACGAAGTATTTTTTATATGAGGCAGGCGCAAACCTTGACGGCACGAGAACAAACAAGGCGGATGTTATTGAATATGCACTTGAATCGTGCAGAATAACGGATAAAGACTCTGTTGTTATGGTTGGTGACAGAGAACACGATATTATCGGTGCAAACAAAAACGGAATTGACAGCATAGGGGTGCTTTTTGGCTACGGAAGCCGTGATGAGCTTGAAAATGCAGGCGCAACATATATTGCGGAAACCGTTGAAGTAATTGCAAAGTTTATTATTTAAAGAATATACGGTGTAGGGGTGATTCACGAATCGCCAGCAAAGAATGGAGGAATAGGCTTGAAAAAAGTTATAAGAACCATCATTATCGCTTCAGGCTTTTTATTGATAATTTATGGTTTGATAATTCTTTTTGTTTCACCGTTCAGCACAGGACTTGTTCCGATTTATGTTATAGCACCGGCATTGATTATCTACGGTGTTTTCTTTAACCGATTTAAACGAATCATTCACATATTGATTTTATGTTTTTCTTTGGTTTTGTTTATGCTCACCGGCAGCCTTGCCGTTTACGGAAACAACGACAATGTTACTTACACCGAAGATGCAGTTATTGTTCTCGGCAAAGGTCTTGACGGCGACAAAATAACACCCGATTTGGCAAGCAGGCTTGAAGTGGCAGTTGAATATCATCAAAAGAATCCTGATGCTGTTATTGTTGTGTCGGGCGGACAGGGCAAGGATGAAAAAATATCTGAGGCTTTGGCAATGGAACGCTATCTTGTATCAAAGGGTGTACCTGCCGATAAAATAATAAAAGAAGATAAATCAACCTCAACATATGAGAATTTTGAGTTTTCAGCTGAAATATTATCAGAAAAGTTTTATGATGATTATTCACTTGCATTTATTACCAATAGCTTTCATATCTACCGTGCGGAGAGAATAGCAAAATCAATCGGTGTTCAAGCAACTCATGCAGGTGCTGATATTGAATGGTATACCGTGCCGACCAATTATATGCGTGAATTGATGGCGTTAGTTAAATACCTTGTTTTATAAATGATATGGGTGCAAAAATCCCCCTAAGCGGCATAGTTCTTGCCGTTTAGGGGGTGAAATTTTTATTTAAGCTTCCATGCGATGTCCGAGAAGAAAAGCTGCTGCTTGAGACCTTCAACGGTTGTGTTCTTTGAAATGTGAACATATTCAATGCCTGCCATCTCTGCGAAATCCTCAAGCATTTCGGGAGTTGCGTCATATGAAAGAACGGTGTGATGTGCGCCGCCCGCCATTATCCACATTTTTGCGCCCGTGCAAAGGTCGGGCATTGCCTTCCACATAACCCTTGCAACGGGAAGGTTGGGCATTTCCATAATGGGCTTAACCGCCTCGATATCCTGAACGATAAGGCGGAGTCTGCCGCCCATATCAACAAGCGAAGCAACAACGCCGCTGCCGGCCTTGCCTTCAAAAACAAGTCTTGCAGGAGGATTCTTGCCGCCGATTCCGAGCGGATGAACCTCTATTCTGGGCTTGTCAGCTGCAAGAGTGGGGCAGACTTCAAGCATATGAGCGCCGAGAGAATATTCGCTGCCTTCGGTGAGGTGATAGGTGTAATCCTCCATGAATGCGCTGCCGCCGCCCATGCCGTCACACATCGCCTTGATGATGCGTGTCATTGCGGAAACCTTCCAGTCACCCTCGCCGCCGTAGCCGTAGCCCTGCTCCATGAGACGCTGAGAAGCGAGACCGGGGAGCTGATCCATTCCGTGAAGGTCCTCAAAGGTGTTTGTAAAAGCCTTTGCGCCTTCTCTGTCAAGGATTTTCCTGATTGCAATTTCTTCCTTTGCCTGATAGCGCACGGTTGCGATATCATCGGTGTTCATATCGTATTTTTCGTTATATTCTGCAATGAGAGCGTCAATTTCAGCTTCAGTAACCTTATCCATTTCCGCAACAAGGTCGCCGACCGCCCATGTGTTGACCTGCCAGCCGAGCTGCATCTGAACTCCGACCTTGTCACCCTCGGTAACGGCAACCTGTCTCATATTGTCGCCGAAGCGGACAACCTTGAGGCTCTTGCTTTCAGCGTAGCCGACTGCGCTTCTCATCCAGAGACCGAGCTCTTTAAGGGGAGCTTCGTCCTGCCAGTAGCCCATGATGATTTTTCTGGGCATACCCATTCTTGCACCGATGAAGCCGTGCTCTCTGTCGCCGTGAGCAGCCTGATTGAGATTCATGAAGTCCATGTCAATCTCTTCATTGGGGATTTCACGGTTATACTGAGTTGCAAAGTGGCAGTAAGGCTTCTGAAGCATTGAGAAGCCGTTTATCCACATCTTGCTGGGGCTGAAGGTATGGCACCATGTAACAATACCGCAGCAGTTATCGTCATAATTTGCTTCCTTGATGATGCTTGTTACCTCATCGGGAGTCTTGACTGTTGCTTTATAAATGAATTTGCAGGGAATGAGTGCGCTTGCGTTTATTTTTTCTGCCATTTCTGCGGCACGCTCAGCAACGATATCGAGCACTTCGGGACCGTAGAGATGCTGACTGCCGACGATAAACCAAAATTCTCTGTTCTTCATTGTCATTCTCCTTATCAGAAAGCTTCAACTGCTGCTTTTTCAACAGCGAGAGCCTTTTTGTAGTTATCGAGGAATGCTTTGAAGCCTTCAACGTCGGCTGCGTCGGGAGCAACCTCTGTTGAATCAAAGCCTGCAAACACTTTGTTTTCAAGATAGGCGTCAAGGGTTTCGCCCTCAGCCTTGTTAATCATGTAGCTTGCAAGAATTGCCATGCCCCACGGACCGCCTTCGCCTGCGGTTTTCATAACCGAAACGGGTGCGCCGAGAGCGGAAGCCATAATTGTCTGACCTGCAAGAGGCGCTTTGAAGTAGCCGCCGTGGCCGAGGAGTCTGTCAACCTTAACATTTTCATCGGTGAGGATTTCCATGCCGATGCTGAGAGTAGCTGCTGCGGAAGCGAGCTGAGCTCTTGAGAAGTTTGCAAAGTTGAACTTGCTTTCGGGACCTCTTACGAAGAGAGGCTTGCCTGCGTCAAGACCTGTGATAACTTCGCCTGAAAGATAATTGAAGGGGATGAGACCGCCACAGTCCTTATCTCCCTCAAGAGCCTTTTCAAACATCTTGTCGAGAACCTTATAAATGCTTACATCAAGTCCCATTTCCTTGCAGAGGGTTGTGAAAAGACCTGCCCATGCATCAATTTCGCTCGAGCAGTTATTGCAGTGTACCATTGCAACGGGGCTGCCGGCGGGTGTTGTTACCATATCGATTTCGGTGTAAAGCTTTGAGAGTGCCTTTTCAAGAACAACCATAAGGAAGATTGATGTGCCTGCGGAAATGTTGCCCGTTCTTTCTGCAACGGAGTTTGTTGCAACCATACCCGTGCCTGCGTCGCCTTCGGGAGGGCAGAGAGCGATGCCTGCCTTGAATTCGCCCGTGGGGTCAAGCCAGAGTGCGCCTTCTTCGGTCAGTACGCCTGCGTTTTCGCCTGCAACCATGCATTCGGGAAGGATATCTTCTATGTTCCATGCAAAGCCCTTGTCTGCAATTTTATCAGCAAACTTTCTGAGCATCTCTTTGTCATAATTGTTTGTGTTGCTGTCGATGGGGAACATGCCCGATGCTTCGCCGATACCGATAGCCTTAACGCCCGTCAGCTTCCAGTGAACATAAGCTGCGAGGGTTGCGATGAATGTTATATCCTTGACATGTTCTTCACCATTGAGGATTGCCTGATAAAGATGTGCAATGCTCCAACGCTGAGGAATGTTGAAATCAAAAAGTGCGCTGAGCTCTTCGGCTGCCTTGCCCGTAATTGTGTTTCTCCATGTTCTGAAGGGGGCAAGAAGCTTGCCGTCCTTGTCGAATGCAAGATATCCGTGCATCATGCCGCTGATACCCATTGAGCCGACGGTTTCAAGCTTAACGCCGTATTTTTCGCTGACATTCTTTTTGAGTGCGGCGAATGCGCCCTGCATACCCTCTGTTACTTTTTCGAGGGGATAAGTCCACACGCCGTTATCATAGCTGTTTTCCCAGTCAAAGCTGCCCGATGCAAGGGGCTCATGCTTTTCGTCAATGAGAACAGCCTTGATTCTTGTTGAGCCGAATTCAATGCCTAAAGCGGTTTTGCCGTTTATTATAGCCTGTTTAATGTTTTCCATAAACACACTCCCAATATAAATATTACCTTAATATAATAACAAATCGGCTTGGTGTAGTCAAGACACGCAATGTTGCTTTTAACAAAATATTTACCGCCTTCATACCTTGTATTGAAACGGGAAAAGGGGCGGCAACATGATTTTTGATGAGTTTATTCTTAAACAAAAAAGAAAAGCTTCGGGGGATTTGGTTGCGGATTATCTTGAAGAGGTTTTCGGCATTGCACCGCTGAGCATTGACTTTCCGAAGAATTATTTTATCAGATTTGAGCATTATGAGCAGCTGACGAAGGCTTTTGTCAGAATTCACAACACATCTGATTTTGTTCCTCAAAAAGGCGATTTGTGCGTCTGGGGCTCGGGAGTATGCGGCGGAAAAGGCTGCGCCGCAATTGCGGCAGGCAGAGGAAACCGCAAGCGTTTTTATATCCTCAGGCGAAGCAAAAACGGCAGAAGAATAAAGCGGGAAAGACATAATTACTCGAGCTTTCTCGGGGTGCTCAGAAGCAAAACAGCAGGGAAATAAAGGCAGACAAAAATTATTGTCTGAACAGTAGATTTTTGTTTGCTTTTGTGTTATTATTGATTTTAATAATAAAAATGCAAAATTTATGAGGTGAAAAAATGAAAAAGTCACTCAGAATTATTTCTGCTCTGCTTTGCATTATTCTCATGTCAACGGTGCTTTCTTTCGGTGCATTTGCCGTTGAGACGGGAAAAAGCGGAATATTTACCTATGAATATGATTACGGCAAGCTTGTGATTACAGACTGCGAAGTACCCGAAAACGGCGTTGTTGTTATTCCTCAGTATATCAACAATAATTTCGTAACTGCAATCGGTGAGGGCGTTTTCAAGGAAACAAGCGTTAAGAATGTCAGCATTCCCGAGGGTGTAACAACCATTCATGCCGATGCTTTTAATGCCTGCACCGCTCTTGATTATATTTCCGTTCCCTCAACGCTTGAGATGGTTGAAAGCTCTGCTTTCAAAAACTGCAAGGAAATTGACATTGTCTGCTATTCAGGCAGCTACAAATCGTGGAATGAAATTCAGATTGATGACTTCAACGACTTTTTCAAGAACGCAAAAAGAAACTACCATTCACATGACGATGCGGCAACGGAAATCAGAAACGCTGCTGAGCCTACTTGTGATGGTGAGGGATACACAGGCGACAAGTATTATACCGCATGCGGCGTAATTGCGGAAATCGGCGAAGTAATTGATGCAAACGGACACACAAGCGGCGGCTGGAAGGTTGCCGTTGAGCCCACTCTTGACGAAGTCGGCAAGGAAGAAGAACGCTGCTCGGTATGCAATGAACTTCTTGATGAAAAAGAGATTCCCAAGCTTATCGGAGTTGAAAGCGTTGAAATTCTTTCGGATGGATACGGCGTAGATGAAATAGGAATTGAAAATGCGTCAAATCGTCAGCTTGCTGCAAAAGTCTATCCTGTAAATGCAAGCAATCTGAAGTTAAGCTGGAGCTCTGATAATACAGCGATTGCAACGGTAAGCAACAACGGTCTTGTTACTGCGAAAGGCATCGGAAAGACGGTTATAACGCTGACTGCTGTCGGGGAAAACGGAAGCTTTACTGATGAATGTGAGGTTGTTGTATCTCCCAGAGAGTTCACGGTTGAATGGATTGTTGAAGGCAAAAAAACCGAAGAAAAGGTTAAGGAAGAAAGCGCAATCACAAAGCCTGCAGACCCCGCAAAGGACGGCTATACTTTTGCAGGCTGGACTCCCGATGTGCCTGAAAAAATGCCCGCAAAGGACATGACATTCACAGCAAAATTTGTCCTTATTGCAAATCCCGATACTTCAATCAAAATCAAAAAGCCCTCTGTTGAAAAGATAAATTACGGCGATACTCTTATTCTTCACGCAGACGCTACCTCGCTTCCCGAGGGCGTTTATTATGAATGGAGCGTTGAGGGTACGGGTGTTACAATCAAGCCCTCCGATAACGGCGAGACATGCGCTGTGACATCAACGGGCAACGGAGATTTTATTGTTACCGTCAAGCTTGTTGATGCAGACGGCAATGAAATCATTGATGAAAACGGCGATTCCTTTGAAGCTTCCGTCAGCCTTGCTTCAAAGGCGGGATTCTTCCAGAAGCTCATTTCATTCTTCAAGAATCTTTTCGGCTCAGACAGAATAATCAAGAGATAAAAAATCACGGAGTGCCTGCATTGTGCGGACACTCCGTTTTCTTCTTTATTTCTTTGTAAGCTTGTTATAAATAACGCCGAGTCTTGTGTTGTTGAACTTCTCTTTGGGCGTCTGCGTGTCCTTAAGAGGGTTCGGAGCAGCGGGAGCTTCATCAATGAGGCTCTCAAAATTTCCGCCGTCGCAGATGAATGCCTGAGTCATGCAGATTCCGCCGTCCCCCTTGAGCTGAGCACGGACATAGCAGCTTATCTTGTCGCTGTGCTCGCCGAGTCTGATTGTTGTTGTGATTTCGCCGTCAGCCTCGAGAGTTTCGCTCTGAATAATTTCGCCGTCTGCAATCCATTCGATTGCTTTGCAGTTGATACCCGTCAATGTGATTGAATCGTTCTCTTCGTCAACCTCGATTCCGGTGACAACGGGGTACGCACCGTGGCCCGCGAAATGCTCGCCGAGTTCGTTCTTTGCGTATCTTGCAATTGCGAAGAAGCTGCCGCTTTCCATTGCATGGCGGAGATTATCAAGAGAGTATTCGGGAAGAATGAAATCCATGAATGCGGTGTCAATTTCGCAGACTCTGTGTGCGTCGCTGTTTGCGAAGCCCCAGACGCTGCGCTTTCCTTCGGGGATAAGAGTTTTCAAAAGACTGTCCCAGAGAATTCTGTCACAACGGTTGGGAATGTCATACATGTTGAGAACTTCGATTCCGAGGCATGAGCGGTATCTTCTCAGAAGGTCGGCAAAGTATCTGACATTTTCGGGCTTTGTTCCGCAATCGGGATTTTGCCTTGCACCGAGCCAGTCTGTGGGATGATTGATATGAGAAATTCCGCCGCTGTTCTGAATTTTTCTGATGGGTATTTCAAAATCGTTTTCCTTGCCGTAGATTCCCTCGCATGCCGCATCGGTGAAATAACCGTTGACATGGTTTTTCATCAGAGTGAACATGTTTGCTTCAATTGCATCGGGAACGCACATGAGACCTCTCTTTTTTGTGCGGAGATTTTTTTCGGTTTTGTATGTGCCGTCAAGGATTGCGTGATACTGCTCCGTTGTCGGGTGGCAGCGCTTACCGTGCCAGAGATTCTGGAAAAGGAAGAGGGGGATTATCGAAGGCTCCTGATCCCATTCCTTTCCGAAAATGCCGTGCTCGGCAAAAGCAAGAATATCAAAATCATTGTCATAAAAGCCTTCAATCATTTCAACCATGGTGTTGTTAGCGTCGCTGTAGGTTGAGTGAGTGTGAAGGTTTGTTTTATAGTGGTTATCCGATTCACCGAGAAGAGAAGTGACCTCACCGTAAGGGTTTGTAATCTTATACTTTGCCATAGCACACCTCTGCAAATAAATTTTTACCGTAAAATTATAACATATAATTTATATATGTGTCAAACATAAAAACACCGCAGCCGATGTCTGATTCGGTTGCGGTGTTGCGATTAAATTCAGAAAATCCAGGTTACAATGCCCGAAACTCTCTTGAGAAGAAGGAGAACATTGCCGAGAACGCTCCAGAAGCCTGCGCTGAAGCGGCTGATTCCGATATCTTCTGCAAAATCCTTGTTCATAAGAGCAACTCTGTTGACGGTCATAACATCTGAATCGAATTTTGATGTATCGTCTTCGTTGACGGTTATAACTCTGCTGCCTCTTACAAACTCATTGCCGTATGCATTGAAGGTAACGCCGGGAGTGTTGACAATCTTGATTCCCTTATGTTTGATTTCGTAGCTGTTGATATGGTCGTGACCTGCGAAAACACCGAGCACATCGCCGTTTTCAACCATTGCGTCATACTGACCGTAGTTGAATACGCCGGGTGAGGGGGGCTCATAAAGATGACCCTTGAATGCGCTTGTCTTGGGCAGGAAGATGGGATAAATCTTGCCGTTGTTGTAGGTCTCGGTAAGGGGCGACATCTCGATAAAGAATCTGGGGAACATTGCGTCATAAACTTCGGGAGGAACCATATGCTGGAATGCGAGGGAATGAACTGTTCCGCCTGCCTCTTCTTTAAGTTCGGCATATGTTTCGTTGTACCACTTGACCTGATCTTCTCTTACGCTGTCATAGCCGAGTCTCTTGGTGGGATCATTTTCGTCATAAACATATGTGTTTGTGTCGAAAAGCCAGATGTTGAATTTGATTTCTTTGCCGTCCGATGAGAGAACGGGAAGATTGTGGATTGCACAGCCGTGAAGAGAGGGGTCTGCATCATATGCAAGGCAGTATTTGCCGCCGTGCTTCTGATACATTTTAAGAAGCTCTTCCTTATCAACGCCCTGCTCGTGGTCGTGGTTGCCGAAAACAAGAGTGAAATAAACCTTATTTTCAACAAAAGGTGAAACAAGCTCTTTGATTGCATCGCTTTTTGTTTCCTTGGGACCGACTGTGTTGTCACCGCCGAGCACTACAAGGTCAGGCTTATAAGTATCAAGCATATACTCGATATAGGTAAACATTTTTTCTTTTGCAGGATATCCGTCCTGACAGTCGCAGATGTGAAGAATGGTGAATTCTCCGTTTTCGTCAAACTTGAGAGGATTTGACTTTTCTGCGGCAAAAGCGGGGAGTGCCGTGCCGAAAATAAGGCATAGTGCGAGAACGAATGAGAAAATACGCTTTTTCATTTTTTATCCTCCTTTTTATTCGGGTTTTGCATTTTTATGGGGAATATTCTGACCTAATGCAGATATCATTTCATCCGATGAAATGACAACCACATCCTCATCAAGACAGCTTACAAAATAAGCGAGGTCATCGGGACCGACGGTCCAGGGATGGACATTGATAACGGAATATCCGTTGATTGAATTGATATCGGCAGGGTAGGAGTTAACAATATCCGCTTGCTCTTTAAGCCATTCTTTTGTTACCTCATCGGCGTTACCGCTCGGATACCAGAGAGAAAGCCTTACGCTGACAAAAGGCTTGTCATTAACAAAACAGATTTCGCCTTTGCCCGCAGAGTATCTGTCGGGGTCAAGCTGGAGGAATCCGCCGTGAATGTTATCGTATCTTGCGAAATAACGGAGCTTTGATGCAAGCATGTTCATATCTCTTTTGTTTTCAACTTCATCAAGCAGGGTTATTGCCGTTATGCCTGTTTTGAGCATTGACGATGCGGTCATATCCGAAAAAGCCTCGAGGTTTTTGGCGGTCATGAATGATATGCGTCCGTAGCCTGCGCCTGAAGGTCCCGTGGCGAAAGAGCTGTTGTTGCTGTTTTCGAGCGTGCGCTTGATATCAACGCTTGACATCTGTCTGATAAGCGGCTGGAAGGTCCATGTTACGGGGATGTCGGAGTTGTATCCCTGCCATGTGTGGAATTCATTGAAACCGTTCTGAATCCATTGAGCATTGTCGCCGTCGCTGTACATTATAGTTATGTAATGCTTTGAAGGGTCGAGCTCAACGGGCTTGCTTTCGGTTTCTTTTTCGGTCATCATGCCGCTGTGCGCTTCAAACGATGCGAGTATGCTTATGTTGTATGAATGGTCTGACGGGATGACATAGTGACCGAACATTGAAATCATCTGGGTGAATTTGACTTCATACTGACACCAGCCGAGTATCATTGAAGCGGGCTTCAGATTGCGTAAAACTTTGTTTCTGAAAACTCTTCCGACCCAATCGCTGTCATCAACATACATTACGAAAGCATTCTGCTGAATGGCAAGGTCTCTGACGCCGTGTGCGTAGCTGTACTGATGAATAAGGATATCGTCACGGAAGCTGTCTTTATATTTGTTGTAGAAATTTTCGAGGTAGGCTACATCAATTATATCGTTGCTTATATCAGCTTTTTTTGTCAGTCCGAGGGATTTGACTTTTTCTTCAACCTCTGCGGGAACGGCAAGCCAGCTGAACAGAGTTGAATAGTTGGTTGCCGTGTTTATCTGACCGTGGTCATCTATGCTTGAATATAGAACATATCCACTGTCTGCAATATAAGGCGCAAACTTGCTGATAATTGAAGAAAAGCTCCATTCGTTTCCTTCGCTGTCCGTGCGGGAAACCGCATATCCCGCCTGAGAGAGCTCATTTATATTGTATTCTGAGGTGCTGTTTCCGTAGTCAATATAAATCGAAGGCTCTGTTTTTGCAACGATGCCCTGAAGCGATATAACGGTTCTCAGCTGAGCAGAGGTAAGCTTTGAATGGCGGATAACGGTTATTTCTTCATTCAGGGGATAATCCTTTATTGTGTCCTCCATGGCAAGAAGCTCGGCTTCGGTTTTCGCTTCGGGAACAGACGACGGAAGGGCAGCGAAAACGGAATTGGAAGCGTAGGTAAGCATAATCAGTAAAAAAGCGATTGCTGTTTTCAATGATAACAATTCAGACAACTCCTTTATAAATTAACTTCGGTTGCTGCGTTTTTCTCTTCAACGCTGTTTGCAAAGTCTGCGTTATGTATGCCGCTGTTTACATTCTGCCGACATAACGCCTGATAAAGGTATTATTCTGTATGATTCGACCTTCCTGAATAATACTCTTATTTATATAATATCACTGTTTACAAAAAAAATAAAGGACACTATTTGTATAAAAAGTGTCCTTATTTGCAGCTATTTTTCCGAATCTCTGTATTTTTTGGGAGAGAGTCCGTATGTCTTGTTGAACAGTCGGTGGAAGTAGCTTATATTCTCATATCCGACCTTTTCTGAGATTTCCGAAATGCCGAAATCCGTGTTTTTCAGCAGAAAGCACGCTTGAGACAGACGCTTTTCCTGAACAAGGTCAGTATAGTTTCTGCCCGTCTGTTTTTTTATCTGCTTTGAGAGTGCGTTAAAATCATAAAAAAGCGATTCCGAAAGCTCGGTGAGACTGCCGTCTGCATAATGAGCGTCAATATAGCTGAGAACATGGAAAATAATGCGTCTGTCGTCATATTTATACTCAAGCTCATCGGTATAGTTGAGAAGCTGCAGGAAAAGAAGCGCCATAGTCGATTCATTGATTTTTGCCTGATTCGGAATGTCATTAAGCAGGTTCCATATCAGATTTTCAACAAGATTCTGAATCGGAAGAACATCGGAAACGCAGAAATGAAGATAACTTGCTTTTTCCTCGTCCTCCTTGAGGCATTGGACAATGAAGCGGTGCAGAAGAGTTTCTTCGTTATCCATCATTCTGAGCGTGTGTTCGAAAAAGAGGGGATGAACGATGAAATTTGCCGCAATGTCTTCGCTGCTTGAAGGCAGATTTTCCTGCCTGCAGTTCTGATTCATAAAGAGGAATTCTCCCTCTTTGAGAATAATCTTTTCGCCGTTTATGACGTGCGTTGTTTCGCCCTGACACATATAGACAATTTCAACATAATCGTGGGTATGCTCAGGAAAATAGGCGGGGTTAGTATCCGCTCTTACCGCAATCAGTCTTTCGTTGCTCAGCAGATTTCCGCTTTTGACGGTCATGCCTTTTCCGTCTTTATTTGTTTTTCTGCAACTGAGTCTGGGTTCCGTATGCATAGACATAATAAGTGCGTCAAGCAGTTCGCGGTTCATTTCTCCACCCCCAAAATTTCAGATTATGAAAACAGTATACAAAAAAACCGGCGCATAATCAAGAAAAAATTTTCCCCAAAATAATAATGATTGAAATTTTTGTTTTTTTCTGTATAATGATATATAATGGAAAAATCTGATTTTCAGGAGGCAGTTATGAGAAATATAAAAATAATTAACGCAGGCTGGCTTTTTTCAAAGGAAGCAAAGTCTGCGCCGAAAGCTCTTCCCGCAGACTGGACCGCTGTTGACCTTCCTTATACATGGAACGGCAAGGACGGTCAGGACGGCGGCAATGATTATTACAGAGGTACCTGCTGGTTTGTCAAGGAACTGAAGGCTTCCGACCTTCCCGAAGGCGAAGAAAAATATCTTCAGTTTGACGGCGTTAATTCCTCATGCGAGGTTTTCTGGAACGGAAAGAAAATCTGTGAGCATGACGGCGGATATTCAACCTTCAGAGCAAAAATCAAGGATGTTGAGGCGGATAACATTCTCGCTGTTGCCGTTGACAATTCACCTAACGACAAGGTTTATCCCCAGAATGCAGACTTCACTTTTTACGGCGGCATTTACCGTGATGTCAGCGTAATCGGTGTTCCCGAAAATCATTTTGACCTTGATTATTACGGCTCTCCCTCGATTATGGTAACACCCGAAATCAAGGGCAGCGATGCAATTGTTGAAATCAGAACATTTATCAAGGATGACGATGACTGCACCGTAAAATATGAAATTATTGCCGACGGTGAGGTTATTGCAACCGCAACGGGCGATGAAGACGATGAGGTTAAAATCAAAATCGAAAATGTTCATCTCTGGAACGGCAGAAAAGACCCTTATCTTTATACCGCAAGAGCAACCCTTATCAGCGACGGCAAGGAGCTCGATCAGATTTCGACCCGTTTCGGCTGCCGCACATTTGAGGTTGACCCCGAAAAAGGATTCATCCTCAACGGAAAAGAATATCCCCTCAGAGGTGTTTCACGCCATCAGGACAGACCCGGAATCGGAAACGCTCTTCTCCCTGAGCATCATAAGGAAGACCTTGACCTCATTCTTGAAGTAGGCGCAACGACAATACGTCTTGCTCATTATCAGCATTCACAGGTTTTCTATGACCTCTGCGACGAGGCAGGTCTCGTTCTCTGGGCTGAAATTCCCTATATTTCAAAGCATATGCCCAACGGCTATGATAACACCGTTTCTCAGATGAAGGAGCTTATTGTTCAGAACTATAACCATCCTTCAATCGTTGTCTGGGGTCTTTCAAACGAAATCACGATTGCAGGTGCGGCTGACCCCGACCTTATCAGAAACCACAAGAAGCTCAATGAGCTTTGCCACGATATGGATAAAACCCGTCTTACCACTATCGCATCCGTAACAATGTGTCCCATTGACGCTGAATATGTTCATATCAGCGATATTCTTTCATATAACCACTATTTCGGATGGTATGGCGGAACAACCGACATGAACGGTCCCTGGTTTGACGATTTCCATAAGAAATATCCCAAGAAGCCCATCGGCATCAGCGAATACGGCTGTGAGGCGCTTGACTGGCATACCTCAACACCCACTCAGGGCGACTACACCGAAGAATATCAGGCATATTATCATGAAGAGCTTATCAAGCAGATTACTGAAAGACCCTATCTCTGGGCAACCCATGTATGGAACATGTTCGATTTTGCAGCCGATGCAAGAGCAGAGGGCGGCGAAAACGGAATGAACCATAAGGGCCTTGTTACCTTCGACAGAAAGTATAAGAAGGATTCCTTCTATGCATATAAGGCATGGCTTTCCGATGAGCCCGTGCTTCATCTCTGCAGCAAGAAATATATTGACAGAGTTGAGGATGTAACAAAGGTTACCGTTTATTCAAATCAGCCTGAGGTTGAGCTTTTTGCAAACGGCGTAAGCGTCGGCAAGCAGACAAAGGGCAAATATCCCTTCTTCTATTTTGAAGTTAAGAACGAGGGAGAAACGGTTCTTACCGTAAAAGCGGGTGAGCTTGAAGATACCGCAACAATCCGCAAGGTTGATAAGCCTAACGAAGCTTACATCATGAAAGAAGAAGGTCAGGTTATCAACTGGTTTGAAATCAACACTCCCGACGGAAGATATTCAATCAATGATACCATCGGTGACATTATGTCAACCTTCGGCGGTAAGGTTGCCGCAGTAAAAATTCTTCTCAAGCTCAAGAATGCAATGTCCTCGGGCAAGGACGGCAAGAAGGGCGGCGGGCTCGAGGTTGCAGGCTTCCGGCTCAGCCTCGGAATGATTAAGAATATTTACGCAATGGCAAGCGGATTTACCGTTAAGCGTGTATTCTCAATGCTCGGCGGCAAGTTTACCAAGGAGCAGATTCTCGAAATCAACGCAATGCTCAACAAGGTAAAGAAAAAGTAATGAATAAGATATACCCCTGAAATGCTGAAAAACATTTCAGGGGTATTTTTCATTTATTGATTATCCGAGAAGCACATCCGTAATCATCATAACGCAGAAGCCGACAAGCAGCGCATAGGTTGCGCCCCGCTCGTTTCCGTGAGCGTGAGTTTCGGGAATCATTTCGTCGCTGATGACATAGAGCATTGTGCCTCCCGCAAAGGCGAGAGCAAACGGCAGTATTGCAGAGGCAAGGCTGACCGCAAAATAGCCTATCATTGTTCCGATAACTTCAACAAGACCCGTAAGCATTGCGCAGATAAATGTTTTTTTCGGCTTTATTCCCGCCGCAAGCATTGGTCCGATAATAACCATTCCTTCAGGGATATTCTGCAAGGCAATACCGCCCGCAATGATAAGAGCCTGCGAGGTGTCTCCCGAGCCGAAGCCGACGCCTGCCGCAATTCCCTCGGGAAGATTATGAATCGCAATGGCTGAAACGAAAAGCAGAACCTTGCTAAGGTTTGCGTTGTTGTGTGCCTCAGCATCCGTGCCTGCAAGCTTATGCATATGCGGAACGAGCTTATCCATAAGATTAAGGCATATTGCGCCGACAAAAATGCCGATAACCGTTACCGCAATTCCGTATTTACCGCCGTGCTCAAGAGAGGGAAGGATCAGTCCGAGCACTGCCGCTGCAAGCATTACGCCTGCGGCGAATGAAAGAACGATGTCTGAAAATTTATGCGATATCTTTTTAAAAATAAATCCGAGCAGAGCTCCGAATACCGTTGCTCCGCCGACTCCGAGAGCCGTCAGTAATACCAATTTCATTTTCTGCCTCCGAAATAATTCTTCCTTGAATCGGAAGTTTTATCAGTCAAGAATTCTGCCGTCGGTTGAAATTGTGACAACCTGCCACGGAATGAATTTTCCGCTTGCCTGCAATGCACGCTTGACTGCGTTTTCGATTCCGCCGCAGCAGGGAACTTCCATTCTGACTACTTTTACACTCTTGATATTATTGTTTGCAATAATCTGAGTGAGCTTTTCGGCATAATCGCCCTCGTCAAGCTTCGGGCAGCCGATAAGAGTTATATGGTTTCGGATGAAATCCTCATGGAAATTTCCGTGTGCAAAAGCGGTGCAGTCAGCGGCAACAAGAAGATTTGCATTTTCAAAATAAGGTGCGTTGACGGGAACAAGCTTTATCTGGCAGGGCCACTGAGTAAGTCTGCTTTGTGCGCTTGTTCTTGACGGCGCAGATATTTCGTCACGCCTGATTGCCTTGGCGTTCGTGCCCGGACAGCCGCAGGGCAGGGGTGCATCGGTAATTTTTTTGTTCTTTGCTTCAAGCACTGCTTTTTCGTCATAGGCGGGCGCTTCTCTCTCTTCAAATGATATTGCATCAACGGGGCAGGCGGGGAGACAGTCTCCGAGACCGTCGCAGTAGTCCTCACGGGTAAGCTTCGCCTTGCCGTTTATCATTTCAATTGCGCCTTCGTGGCAGGCTGCCGCACATGCGCCGCAGCCGTTGCATTTATCTTCGTCGATTCTGATTATTTTTCTTATCATATATCATTCTCCCTTATCAAAAGCATTTTCCGCTTTTGCAGTCCTCGGGATTATCTCCGCGCGGGCAGCAAAGCTCGTTGGGGCACTGTCCGTTTCTGAAGAAGCCGTCAAGGTTATCAACAGTTGTTTCCGCAATGTTTTCAAGTGCTTCTTCCGTTAAGAAAGCCTGATGAGAAGTTACTATAACATTGGGCATCGAGATGAGGCGGGCAAGAGTATCGTCCTCTAAAATGTGACCCGAATTGTCTTCAAAGAAAAGGTCTGATTCCTCTTCGTAAACGTCGAGGCAAGCGGCGCCGACCTTGCGTGATTTAATTCCTGCAAGAAGAGCTTCTGCGTCAACAAGTGCGCCTCTCGAAGTGTTGAGAATCACAACGCCTTTTTTGCATTTCTCAAGCGCCTCGGCGTCAATAATATGGTGCGTTTCGTCTGTCAGCGGGCAATGAAGCGAAATGATGTCGCTGTTTGCAAATATTTCGTCAAGCTGTGCATATCTTACCGAGTCGCCGTTGTCAAGCCCCGCCGCAGGGAACTTGTCGTATGCGAGAACCTTCATTCCGAAGCCGCGGCAGATGTCGATGAAAACTCTGCCTATTCTTCCTGTTCCGATAACTCCGACAGTTTTTCCGTGAAGGTCAAAGCCCGTAAGCCCCGAAAGACTGAAGTTGAAATCCCTTGAACGGATATATGCCTTATGTATGCGGCGGATTGATGTCAGAAGAAGAGCCATTGTGTGCTCGGCAACCGCATACGGCGAATATGCGGGGACTCTGAGAACATGGATTTTTCCGAATGCGTGCTTCATGTCAACATTGTTGAAGCCTGCACAGCGAAGGGCAAGAACATTGACTCCCATATCGCTCAGACGGTCAATAACCTCTGCATTCACCGTGTCATTAACAAAGGCGCAGACGCCGTCAAAGCCCTGAGCGAGCTCAACGGTATCCTCGTTTAACTTTGTTTCAAAGAATTTGAATTTGATTCCGTGTATGTTTCCGTATTTCTCAAATGCGGGCTTGTCATAGGGCTTTGTATCAAAAAATGCAATTTTCATTGAATTTCCTCCTTGCTTTTATGAGCTCATTATAATATAATTTGATTATCAAGTATGTTGAAATTTCAACAAAATGGAGAAAAATATGAAGAAATATTTTGAAATTCTGAGTAAATGTCCGCTTTTCCGTCAGATAAGCGATAACGATTTGCAGAAAATGCTCGGCTGTCTGGGTGCAAGAGTTGAGGCGTTTGATAAGAAATACACCATTTTTGCCGAGGGCACTCCCGCCAGATATGTCGGAATAGTTTTGTCGGGGTCGGTGCAGATATCGCAGGTTGATTATTACGGCAACAGAAGCATTCTCAGCAATGTCGGCGCTTCGCAGGTTTTTGCGGAGTCTTTTGCGTGTGCGGAGCTGTCATCGGTGCCCGTAACAATAACCGCAAATGAGCCCTGCGAGATAATGCTTATTGACTGCGCTCATATTCTTCACACCTGCTCAAACAACTGCGGCTTTCACCGTCAGCTGATATTCAATCTCATGAAGAGCTTAGCCGAAAAGAATGTTATGTTTCATCAGAAAATCGAAATAACCTCAAAACGCTCAACAAGAGAAAAGCTCATGTCTTATCTCATGATGCAGGCAAAGGCGGAGAAAAGCGCAAGCTTTAATATTCCGTTTGACCGTCAGGCGCTTGCCGATTACCTTGAGGTTGACAGAAGCGGTCTCTCGGCAGAAATCAGCAAGCTGAGAAAAGAGGGCGTTCTCAGAAGCAGGAAGAATCATTTTGAACTTCTTGAATTTATTTTGTGATTTTTCGTTGTATTTTCAAATAATCAGTGCTATACTTTTCGAAACAGTAATCAATATGGTTTTGAAAGGCATATTTCCGTCACGGCTGCGTTAAAAATCTTTGAAATAACCTCGTATTCCTGCAGATTTTC
>JAZQEE010000022.1:0-11869 GCA_045538815.1 Acutalibacteraceae bacterium | reverse complement strand
ATAATTTTAATAAGTATTCAACATTTCCATCAAATCCTGAATTCTTTAGGGCTTCATTTATTTTTTCTAATGTTAAATTATTTTGGTTTTCTATTCCTTTTAACATTAAAAGTGTTTTTAAATAAACATCGTCAAAATTCTTTAATTTAAATTCTTTTAATTGCTGGAAGTCGTTAGATGTAAATGTTTTTTTCTCACAGAAAGAGGTGAAAATAATTTGTGAAATAATTTTTAAATAGGTGTTATTTATATACTTTTCACCGGTAAAATCAATTATATATTTTGAATTATACTTTTTAAATTTTTCCCACATTAGATGTCTGATAAATGTTGATTTTCCACAACCACCATAGCCAGAAATATGGATTAAGTCCACTTTAGAAAACGGATTGTTGGTTGTACAATTAATAGCATTAGATATTTCTTCGTTAAACAATTTCACCTCAGCGTCTTTTGAATTTTCAGAAATATCTATGCTTTCAATATAAAATTCTTTAAAGAAAACATCTGGTGTTAATTCACCTAAAAAGTTAATTCTTGTATCAGCACAAAAGGGATTTGCTTCAAGAAGATCCTCAATCGGAATGTTATTGAGGTTGTTACTATAGAATCTTTTCATAAACTATACCTACCTTTCGTTTTATTATATCAAATATTGTTTTATGTAATATGTCGAAATGAATTAGTTCTAAGAAGAAATTCAAAAACTGCACAACTGTTCATCATTGCATATGCTTGCAAACAATCTTTTATGTGTTCGCTTTTTTCTTCATTTGGAACCAAAAAGTTTTTGCTTTCACCCCAGTCACATATTGCTTTTATTACAATCCAGTTATCAAAGTTTACACAAGTGCTATTAATATTTGCTTTAAATATACCGCATGCTTCCATTTCGCCACCTATATAGTTTCTTCCTTTAGCTCCATTCTGCAAACTACTTACAATAGATTCTTTGACGGTTTTACAACTCATAAGACTATTTGCTGATATTATTCGTCCATACATATATCTTACCTTGACATCTGAATCTATTTCTGTAATTTTCATACTATTAATTTTTGTTGAAATAGTTTTGAATAAAAAACTGTTAGGAACTTCTTCGAATTCAATGTCAGGTTCGAAGATTATTTCTTCCGAGTTAGGTTTATCTCTAAAGTTAATTCTAACTCCTGTTATTTGTTCTGAAATATTCACCAGACCAATTTCCTGCTTTTTTAAATTAAGTCCATAGCATATACCGAGAAGGATAATGTAATCGGGCGTTATAAATTGCGTTATATCATTTATTGCTCGCCTTGTATACTCATCTCCGGTTTTTCCTACGTGATGGTGAATAATATTATAACCTGAATATGTACACAAATTTACATTTATACATAAATTCTTATCTCTATCATCTATTGTATATCTGGAAAGTTTGGCTTTTGTTTTATTATGCAAGCTCCATACTAAAATCTTATTTTCTATATTATTAGCAGTAAAAACTAAAATTTTGGGAGAATTACCCAATAATATTTTAAAATCAACGCTTTCAATATCTCCTTTATATTCAAAAAAATCACTTTCATTTTTTTCGACTGAATCAGCATTTGTTAATGCTTGCTCACATTTTTCTTTGTTTTTTTCATAAAACTCTAAAACTTTTTTGGTGCATGCATTTGCTTTCTGAACATTTTTTTCTTGTCTGAATTTTTCGTATAGGTTTTTGTCTTCAACAGAATATATAAATTCCATAATTAAAATCCTTTCTTTAATACATAATATAAATCGGGATGTTTGTTGTGTGCTGTCAAAAAAGCATAACTACCTCCTTAAAAATAAATCTATATATATATGACAAAAATCGCGAAATGTTACGCAAAAATTTTTAGAAAATTGCTTGTTTTCTGCGCTTTCTCTGTTTTAGACAAATTTCGACATTATAATTTGTGCAGAATTACAATGGATTAAACGCAGAAAAGCACCGCCGTACGCAATTATACGGTGGTGCTTTATTGTTACCTGTTATTTTATTCGTATATATATCCCTCGATGGGATGTATGGTAATTGTTTCGCCGGTATTTATATCTTTAAAAACTTTGGCAATGGCAAACGAACGACGGTCTAATTGTTTTTCTATCAGCAAAGCCACTTCATACACCAAAAGACATTCATCAAGTTTTTCAAACTCGCGGATGCCATCAGTCATCTCATAACCGCATTCGCAGCAATCGCTTTTTTCTATATATCCGAAAGCATATTTCTGATAAACGAGATTGAACTCAAACGACAAGATTATGTCTTTGTATTTTTCAAGAAAACATATAGATTCATCAATGTCGAAAGTTCTGTCGAGAGCAACGAATACGTAGTTTACGGTTGCATTTTCATCCGGTTTCTGTATAGTTTTATAAACCCTGATATGACCCCAATAAGCTTTTAAATCATCCTTAAACTGTTCGGGACACACGTCTGCCATGTATTCAATTTGAATGCCAATGGTCATATTTTCAGTATTCGTGTTATCCATAAGCTGTTTTAAATCTTTTAATTTATCTATAAAGAAACTCCGTGTGTCTGAATCTTGTTTTGCTTTGTTCATCTGACCAACCCTCCCAAGAGACGAGAACAAACGGGAATGGATTTATCTTTGATTGAATTATCATAAAGAACCAAGATAAGATCTATGTTTCTGTTTTCTTTTTGTGTTGAAGATAATTTCTTTAAAGCCGCTTCGGCTTTCTTTTCGGAATCATATTCACCGATAATGTTTTCGTATCTGAAGAGTATTTCGTTTTCATTTCCTTCGGGGTTTTCGGTATAAGCGATTATGTATTTTCCGACAAGATTTATTTTAGCGGCAAGGTAACATCCGTTTGAGAATGTTAAGTTATGGATAAAAACAAATTCTTCTTCGCTGAAATAACGGATATATAATGTGTAGGGTTTTCTTTCAACAGGCAGATCGGCAATCAAATCTCGATCCATTTCGTAAAACTCAAAGTTATTTGTTTTGAAAAACTCCACGAGTAATTTGTATTTTTCTTCATCGAGTGTTGCTGCAACGGCAAAAGTATCTTTTAAAAGCATATTTTTATTCCTTTCGTTTGTCAATATTTTTGCACAAAGAGCGCAGCCGTTGGGGTAACGGTTGCGCTTTTTGAAAATCATATAAATTTCATTTTAGCTAATCAGACCAAGCTTAAACAACACAATACCGATTAAACCTTGAACAATACCTGAAGGTATCCATAATATTGCTAAAATCGCCTGAAAAATTGACATTATATTTCACCTCCCATTATTTACTCTTGTTTTTGATTCGTCCCAAACCAAAGGTGTAGGGATCGGGCTTGCCGAGCTGTTCGGCAGGTGTTGCATCAATTTTATGTATGATCTCAATAAATGTCAGCGTTTGCTCATGCATCAAATCCAAATTAAATTTTTCCATTTCGTGACTGTCACTGACAACGGTAAGGTAATCAGGTGCAGTAACAAGAGCGATTTCGGGTATTCCGACATTTCTCAAAGGCTGACCTTCGCCGAAATGAAGAATATTATGACCACGCAATGTTATTGTTCTTATATGTTTTCTGTCTTTGACGGATTCATAATATATTTCATCCATTTTCTTGTTGCCTGTGTAAACAAGCTCAACGTCAATATCGTTTGTTTGCTGATATATGCTGTCAACATCTTTCCATTCCGTACAGCCGAGATGCTCAACGCTTACGCCTGCAACGGCTTTGATATGACCTCTTTTACCGTCCCACATATCACGGTGGTTTTTCAGCCACTTTGACGATGCCTGAATATCATTCTGCTTGAATTCGTGAAGCCTGAAATGCCCCGTAACAAAAACAAAGATGAGCGTTCTGTTAAGTTGCTTATCTTTAAAATATCTCATCATTTCAAGCATTGCAATCGGGCCGTTTTCTTCAACACAGTTTGAGCCGTCGGTATGAGTGTTGATAATGATTGCTTCTTTGCTGTTCTTGCCTTCTATAACAGAATAAAAGCTCTCCGTTTTGGCGTTCTTCTCTCTTTCCGCAAGCAGAGTAAGAGTTACTTTTTGCTTGTTGCGGGCTGCACAGAGCAGCTTTTCGCCTTCTTTTTCGCTTACCCATAAGCACGGAATACCGAGATAAGACTGAATAAACGAAAGATACTGACCCTTTACCATTTCACTGCTCATGCCCTGCCAGATGCAGATTATCGCTTTTGCGCCCATTTTCTTGGCAACAGAAAACAGCGGAAAGTTAACAAATGCCGTTGCAACGGGTCCTTTATAATGAGCAGGAAGGCTCAATTCTTTCGGAAATGAATCACGCTGATTAAAGGCAATACCCGTAGGTATCTGACCCAAATCGTGAACCTTAACCAACGCAATTTTATTTTTTACGCCAATAAACCCTATATGTTTCTCTTTGATCTCAATGATTTCGGCGGTAATTCCTTCTTCAGGTGTTTCGCCTGAATACGGCCATTCGGATGAAACCTCAATGTTTTCATATCCGCTATCGGTATGAATTATAATTGAAGAATATTTTGCTTCCCAACGATCAAAGGAGTAGCGGTCAGAATAGACTTCAAGACCCATTTCTGTTATCTCATTTTTCAAGTAAGAAACAAAAGCATTGTGACCTGCAGAACCGGTAAGTCTTGTGCCGAAGGAATTCATTTTTTCAACACCGTTCAGAAGTGTTTCTTTTGAAATGTAGTTTTTATAATCTTTTAACATTGTTTGTTTTCGCTCCAAGTATTTAAAATATTGTTTTGCACAAAGAGCGCAGCCGTTGTGGTAACGGTTGCGCTCTGAGCACAAGGAGAAAAATGCAATTGTTTGAATTGACAACCCTTTTGATTGAGGGGTCGGGCATCTCTATGTCCGAAAGATGCCCGTTGAGCCTCATAATCAAATGGAGGGTTGAAAAAGTTTATTGTTGCGTGCAGCTTATACTGCAAAAGCTCCTGTGATGAAAGCAGCTATTTTAGCAAACCAAGAGCAAATAACATCAAATATGTATTTGATGAAAAGCGAGAAATTGAATTTGTAGGTTGCTTCAAGCTCAATATCATTGTCGGGCATAGTTGTGCTGATTGATTCGGCGGAACGTTGCTCATCGGTGAGAGTTATACCCGATTCATTTACCCAGCCTGTAAACTCATAATAGGGCTTTTCGTGGGCGGGAGCGTTGATTGTAACGGTATCGCCATACTTATATGTAACTGCTTCCTGACCAGCGACTTTAACCTGATGCTGAAGTTTTATGTCTTCTGCTTCAGTAATTACTGTGATATCGTAATAATCGTCTTCTGTGCCGTTATATACGATTTCGTAGGTGTAAACACCACTCTTATCCTGGCTGAATGTAAAAGGCTTATTAAATTCAACATCTTCGATTATGCCTGCTTCTTTACCGTCAATAAAGTACTTAACATCGAAATTGCCGTTAAGATGATATGTGTCGCCGCCTTCGATATAAATTTGCTTGCCGCCTACAACATTCTTAACCTTAGCATTGACTTTTTCCTTGTTTAAGACAATCTTAAATGTAAGAGTGCCGTAACGCTCATAGTTGGGATCATCACTGATTGTTTTAACAGTGTATTCGTGTGTACCGGGCTTAATCTTTTCGCCGTATCCTTCGGTTTCTTCATAATTGAAGGAACACGATGCATTAAGATAGGGTTTAAGGTAGCCGTTAAGGTCATCGCCTACTTCAAGAACCCTGTCAATTGTAATTTCGGGAATTGTTTCGTTGCCAGATTCGTCAACGAATTTTACCGTTGCTGCGTTAACTGTTACTGGAACTTTACATTCACAAGGAAGTGCTTGTTCACTATCGTTAGGAGTAAATTTTACATCGAGTTCAAAAGAACCAACTGAGGGTACTTTATTTAACAAATTTTCATTGGAAAGAGCAAATACACCTGAAACCTCAGTCGTTGTATCACCATCCCTAATTATTGCTACTCCGCCTTTAAGTTCAACATCTGCCCAAGTTATATTAGGGTTATAGTCGAAAGTATCAATTGTAGGTAAATCTTTTATTTCCGCAAAAGGAACAGGATTGTTAACTTCAACATAGATATTTTCTGTAAGGGTTACATATTTAATTGCAGATGCTTTAAATATTGCTTCATAATAACCACTTTCAGAAACAATCATATTGGGATTTGCCCATGCCCATGTAGTCTTTTTCACGTTTGACTCGTCTACGTAATAAGGGTTAACCATTGCACCATCAGAAATAACAACATTTGAAAGTGTAACTCCAGGTTCTACAACATTTGAAACAACTGGTGGCTTTTCAGCATCTGCTAAAACCGGTGTCGTCTTATGTACAACATATGTTGTTTTGCTAAAATATTTTGTAAAGCCTTTATAAGCAGTTGTATCATCAGGAACAAATTTTATATCGGCTTCATATTCATCGCTTGCTTCTTCAGCTATTGCTTCAGGATCAACATGTTCAAAGTGTCCTGGAACAATCTCACCATTATACTGCACTTCGCCACCTGTGAGTGTGATATGTTCGCCTATAATTTGACCATAATACATTTCCCCTGTGGCAGTAGGCCAAACAGTAACATTTGCAGCTTTTAATGAAATCGGAGTAGCAGCAAACGCAATCGGCATTGCGGAAACAAGCATTAAAACAGCAAGGATAACCGACAATGCTCTGTTAAAAGTTTTTTTCATAAAAATATCATTCCTTTCGTATTTTCAAAATTAACAAATAAAATTTATTTTATGTTCAGCTAAGGGTCATCGGGGACTATTTTTCGCGGTTTTGTTTTGGGTGTCATTGCTTTTCTCCTTTTCTTTATTAAGTGCCTTTATGAGTGCAGAATGATGAGTGCAGAACGCAGAACGAAAGGTCTCTTTTTGCGTGATTTATTATTACGTAATAATTGGTTGCAGATAAATGTAGCTAATAATAAAGCCTTATATTATTAATTTAAGATTTTGACAAAAAAGGTTACATAAAAAAACAAAAAATCCGCATTCTTTTCCTGTTTTGGGAACAGATAATGCGGATTTTAATTATTGATATTTTTCAAAAGTCTTTTATGCGAAACAAAAAGGCCAAACGAATTTAACTCTGCACTTATTCTTCATATTCTTTCATGTTTGAAACAATGGTTACAATGTCATCGTAGTTTGGGGCTGATATGGTGTAGATATAATTCTTATGAATGAATGTTGCTTCATAACCGTTTTCAAGAGTATCAATATAACAATTGTGCCCGTTAATTAATTCAATGTTTAAATGTGGATTTGTTAGAAATTGTTTTTGCCCATTTGGATTCATATCAACAATAACCTGTTTATTTAAGTCTAATGATAAAAAAATAATCCGGTTATATTCAGAAGTATAATTTAATTGTGCGTCGTAGGAACCAAATACAGTAATATTAACATTCTCCAAGTTGTTAGAAAGTTTAGAAGGATACATAATATCGAAATTAGTTTGTTCAAATAACTCATTGATTGTTGTATATGATATGGATTCTCCTTCTTTTATAATTGATATACCCTTGTATTCCACTCTTTCACCCTCAAACATTTCAATTATCCTGTTACCAAATTCTTTCAGAATTGCAAGTGAATCATAGCCCAATGCCATAGCAACAAAGTTTGCCGTAAGGAGAAGTGATACAGAGATAACAGCAGCAATCAGAAGCTTGCGGATTCGGGGAATACGCTTAATCTTTTTATTCTCTGTCTTTTCGGACTCGGTTATTGATACTTCCTCATCATCCCATTCAGCAAAGCATCTTTTGATTTCGTCAATATCAGAGGCTTCCATAACGAAATCATCCTTTATATCGCCCATAGCCTCCATAAAAAGTCTGCCGTTCATATCTCCACCCCTTTCGTGCCGAGAAATTCCTTGAGTTCATTGCGAATTCGCATAACTCGCACTTTGAGTGCACCCGTTTTGATGCCCGTCATTTCGGAAATTTCTTCGTATGTATCCATAAACCAATATCTTCTGATAAAAAGAATGCGGTTTGCCTTGCTGATTGATTCAAGAAATTCGTTGATATAGGCTGTCAACTGCTTCATTTCAAAGCTCGTTTCGGGTGTTTCGTCTGCTTCAATTTTATAGCCGATTTCGTCAAGGCATACGGCATAGTTACCCGCCCTTTTCTTCGCCGAGTTATAATCAAAGCGGTTGAGCGCACAGTTACGCACAAGCCTGAGAATATAGGACATCAAGGGGTTGGGCTTCTTGGGAGGAATGCTGTTCCACGCACCGAGATATGAATCGTTGACGCATTCCTCCGAATCCTCATAGTTGTTGAGAATATTGAACGCCACCTTGAAACACGCCTTGCCGTATTTCTCCGCAACCGCTTCAATCGCTTTTTCAGAACGGGCAAAGAATAATTCAATGATTTTATTGTCTTCCAACATATTTACACCTCCGCATATTTTATGCTTCAAATATATACAAAGCAAAAAAATAAAAAGGTTACATAAAAATATAAATTTTTTATTTAATTATATTTCATTGGGTTTGGTAACGTCAAGGTGGAGAAAATGGAAAGATACCGACCAACTGAATCTTACATACTTTGTATGAAACTTAGCTACGACTTGAGACGCAGATATCCAAGCCGTAGCTTTTTTCTATTCTGAACCTCCATTACTTTTTCATTCTTGACTCCTATTCTTACATACTTTTATTGAAAAAGAAGCTACGCTTGGAGAAATGATTCAAGCGTGTTTCTTATAGCGTTTCAGACATCTTGAATCTGCGGCAATCTGCAGCCGCAACTAAATTTTAAGGAGGAGATTAACCCCGCAAATGTGCCAATCTGACAACAACCCAATACGCCTCTTATATCACCGTCTTATAATTCACTTTTGTTGTCAGCAAAATCATTAAAAGGAGAATGTGTAATGCAAGAAACGCCGCCCCCTCCATGACGAATGATCATGGAGAAAAAGTGCAGGGAACAGAAATGCTGTTCCCTGCGCTTTCAGTCAAGCAGACAGATATTTTTTAGTCTGCGAATATGTAAATAACCCCCCGCCTCTCAGGGAGCCCGTCCATTTTCAGAGAAAATGGTATAACGGGCTACACCAAATTTCGCAGGGCGATAAACCGTATACAGAAAATTTGATGAAAGGAGAAAATTATGCACGTAGAAAAGTTTCATAAGAATGTTGCAGGAGTTATGCTTGACCACATCGGCAGAAGCGATTCCAAAAGGAATTGTAAAAGAAGCAACGAAAACATTGACCCCGAACGCACACATCTCAACTATAATATTGCAGCCGAAATTCAGCCTCTTCCGCAAACAGTTTTTCTGAATAAGCGTCTTGGAGAAATCAAAGTTCACGGTAACGCAAGCGTCCATTTTTTTCAGTTGGGTAGTTACTGCTCCGAAAAATCTGCCCGAAAGTGAACACGAAGAATTCTTCAAGGCTTGCTTTGATAAATTTTGTGATACATACGGAAAAGAAAATATTATTTCATGCTTCGTACATCGTGATGAAACATCAGAACATCTTCATTGTGCAATAATTCCGGCAAAAAGAATAGACAAAGGCGAAAAGCTTTGTGCAAAGGAAGTTATTACAAGATCTCATCTTCAGAAAGCACATGAAGAAATGGAAGAATATGTTTCTGCACGGCTCGGACATCACGTTGATATTCTCAACGGAGCAACAAAAGAAGGAAATAAATCTCTTTCCGATTTCAAAAAAGGCAAGGCGAAAGAAGATATTGAGAATGCAAAAATACAAGCATATAAAATCGTAGCAGAAGCTAAAAACGAAACTGAACAGATTAAAGCCGAACAAAATGCAGGCTTAATTGAATATGAAGCGAAAAAAGATTTCGTAAACAAATTAACCGATGAGATGAACGGATTTGATTTAAGCCGTGTCAAAGAGCATCAGCCGACCGTTTCCGACCCCGAACACTATTACAAAGTTCCGCCCGATGTTTTGCGTACGCAGTTTGTTTCAAAATCCGTTTTAAACGGGTTTAAAGAGATAAACGATGCTTATGTTGAAAGCATTGAAAGAACAGCTGAAATTGAGAAAGAGAACAAGAAATTAAAGAGAGAAAATGTACAACTGCGAGAAAGAAAGAAGTTTCTTGAAGAAGCTTTGGAAAAAGCCAAAAGATATATAGAAAGAATTAATAAAGTAATGAATATACTCAATGAAAAAATCCCTAATCTGAGAGAAATATTCATAAAAGCTGTTTCACAAGTAAAAAGAGAAGAAAACTATGAAGATATACCCATAAGTTCATTTGCAGAAGATTATCCCGAAAGGGATTGAAGATAGAACAAACCCCGCCGCAATTAAGCGACGGGGTCATTTAATCAGTTTGAAAATATGGTTCTCATATAGTCTGTTCTTAAATCAAGAATTCTGATAACTTCAATTTTATCATTATCGGGAATATAAAACACACCGTAATTACCGCTGAACAGACAACGGTAATCTGTAGCTCTGCCTGTTTTTTCAGCAACATCAATGCCGAGATGAGGCTGCTCAGAAAGTAAATGTGTACTTTTGATTATTTTATCTGTTACATTTTTGGCTGCCGAAGGGTTCTTCAAGACCTGTGTGATATAATCCCGGATTTCTCTTAAATCATCCCTTGCCTGCGGTGAATAAATAATTTTCATACATTAACACCGAATTCGGATAAGATATCCTCTTCCGAAACCCAATCTGCATCAGTTTTAATTGAATCTTCGCCTTTTTTCAATTCACTCATAAGAATTGCAACTGCCTGCTCTTTGAGAGCCTCCTTGCTGTTCTGAGTAACAATAAGAGGCATACCTTCAACATTTATCGACTGCTGTATAAAAACATTTATAGCATCTGTTAATGTCATTCCGCAGCGTGCATAAATGCTTTCAACATATTCCTTAACTTCGGGATTTATTCTCATCTGAAAAGTTGATGTTTTGGGTGAATTTGCAACTGAAATATATTCTGACATAACATATCATCTCCTTCATCAATAGTATAACCTAAAATATGCTTAATGTCAACACAATGTCATTACATAATATTTCTGCTCAGAAAGTTCATTTGCAGAAGATTATCCTGAAAGGGATTGAAGATAAATACGGATAAAACCAATAACCGTGAAATATACTTTGTGTGAAACTGTTTTAGGAGGAGTATGCTTGAAAAGGTCATTAAAATTATGGCAGCTTTGCGGTTTTATCTTCACGGGAATTGCAGGAGTTTTGCTGCACTTTCTTTTTGATTGGACTAATCAAAGCATTATTGTTGCACCGTTTTCAGCGGTAAATGAGTCGATATGGGAGCATATGAAGCTGCTGTTCTTCCCGATGTTTGTGTTTGCTTTGGTTGAATATCGGGCTTTGGGAAAGAATTACGAATTTTTCTGGTGTGCAAAGCTTGCAGGAACAGCGGCAGGATTGCCGTTGATACCGATGCTTTTCTACACCTACACAGGTGCATTGGGAGTAACTGCGGATTGGTTTAATATTGTCATCTTTTTCGTATCAGCAGTAGCGGCATATTGTTTGGAAACAAAGCTTCTAAATAAAGAAATCAATTTTTGTAAATCACCGACAACTGCATTTGTTATTCTGTGTTTGATTGCTTTGTTGTTTGTTGTGTTAACTTTTGTGCAACCGCAAATCCCGCTATTTCAAGACCCGACAACAGGTAATTACGGTATATAAATAACAACTTATCATAACAGCCTGAAAAAGCCCGGAGGAAATCAAATTCCTTCGGGCGTATTTTTTTCTGCTCAGAAACAAGAGTTGAAAAAACTTTCTTACATACTTTCAGTGCAAATCAAAACTGTGAAAGGAGAACACGGCAATGTCCATCAAGGCAATTCCCATTGTTTCAAAAAATAAAAG
>JAZQEE010000021.1:0-16023 GCA_045538815.1 Acutalibacteraceae bacterium | reverse complement strand
TGTTCTTTTTCTTCGTTGTTTAATTTTCAATGTGCGGCACCCTGTCTTGCGGGTGCTCGAATAATATATCACACCATTCCTCAATTGTCAACACCTTTTTTTATCTTTTTATTCCTTACTTCTCAACTTAGCCGTGTGTTTAGTTTTGCGGCATAACCAGGCCCCGTGGTTACACGGGGCCCTTTCGCTTATTTCTTTTCTATTGCGCAGTTACTTGTTCTCTTCTGAATCCTGCACTTCTTCCTTCTTTTCTTTCTTAGCGCCTATCACGCTCCACGCTGCAACCGCGATGAACATTGCGGCACACGCAACGCCCGCTATGGTTTTATACTTGCTTCCTGTCGAAAGTATAATTGATGTTGTCGGGGGTTGGGTTGTTGATTCTTCTTCTGTTGTCTGAACAGTCGCAACAGTTGTTACCGGCACGGTTTGCGTAACAATAACCTGAGATATAATAATCTCCTTTTCATAATAATATACCGTTGCCGCCTGTGTTTCTTTTTCCGTTTTCTGCGATTTAGTTGTCTTCGGCTTTTTCGTAGTTATCTCTTGGACAGTTGTTGCTTTGGTGGTTTTTTCCTTTGTTGTTTTCTCTTTGGTGGTTCGCTCGGTAGTTGCTTTTGTCGTTTTTACTTTTTGTGTTGTATTCACTTCGGGATTGTAGGCGGGGTCGGGATTGTCCGCCGTAGGAGCAATAATCAGTTTTGTCGTTTCAGTATACTGTTCATTAACTAATGTAAAATAATAATAGTTTGAAGGAACGCCCTCATGGTCAATATAGCGAACGCTGCACGAAAGTTCTTTCGGAACACCGCTTTTTATTCCGACACGCATCTCACATGTAGCTCCGTTGTTATTATCAATAAACATGGCACCGCCGACATCATACTTATCAATATCAGCGGCGTAAGGACTGTTATCCATGGTCAGATTATATGACGGAGACCCCTCAGCCGTAAATGATATTCCTGCAAGGGTATTTCCCTGCTCGAGCATGGGATCGCCGAACATGAAGCAAAGATAAACCGCATTTTCCTCAGGAGCAAACTTTGCTTTGACCGCTCCCCATTCCACAGAACTGTTACTCTCACCGTCAAACAACATATAAGCGGTCGCTCCGTCCCATTCTGTGCCGTCATTTCTGCCGTCAAGCATTACGCCGTATACCGAAAAGCCTGAGGCAAACACAATAATCGCCGCAAGCGCAAATATAATAACTCTTTTCATAACAATATAACCCCGATATGTTTTGAAAAGATTATAGCATACTATTTACTGACATGAGCAAAATGTGACGAAAAGTCACAGACAAAATAATTTTTTGTAAGCTTGACACAGAAAATAACAGATAGTAATATATAATTGTTTTAATAATATATAAGGAGAACGAACTATGCCTTATCTTTTCGGTCATTTTAAAGAAAAAATAACCCCCGACGGAGAACAGGTTTATTTTGCACTAAGCAAGGACGGCTTCAACTGGAAGCAGGTCAATGGCGGCGAGCCCGTACTGACAAGCACAATCGGCGAAAAGGGCTGCAGAGATATTGAAATTGTGCGTCTCAAAACGGGCGGTTTTGTTATTATCACAACAGATCTTTCGATTGCTTACAGAATGGACGAAAACTATCAGGTAAACTGGAAAGAAGTTAATTCAACCGGCAGCAGGTGCCTGTGCATGTGGAAATCTGATGATCTTATCAATTTTTCTGAACAAAAGCTTATTTATTTCGGCAGAGACGATTTCGGCTGTCTCTGGGCACCCGAGGTTATATATGACGATATCAGTGATGAGTATATGATTCACTGGGGCTCAACCGTTAAAGAGGACAATTACACACATATGTCCATTTACTGCTGCACGACGAAGGATTTCGAGACCTTCTCCGAGCCAAAGCTTTTCTTTACAAAAGACAACGAGATTCTTGATACCCACATCAGAAAATTCGGTGATACATATCATATGTTTTATAAAAATGCGGAATGTCCTCCGATGAACATGCACGCAACATCAAAGAATTTATACGGTCCGTATGAACATGATAAGGCTTTTGAGGATTATATGGCAACATTTGAAAAGCCCGGTTCGTATGAAGGCGCAACAACTCTTGTTCTTCCCGACGGACGCTGGTGTCTGATGCTTGACTTCTTCGGATGCGAAAAGTCAAAGATGGGTTATGTTCCCTTTGTTTCAGCAAAGCCCGGCGACAGCAATTTCAAAAGAGCAACGGAGGAATTCTCCTTCCCCTACGGATTCAAGCACGGCGGAATTGTTGAAATCACTGAAGAAGAATATGATAAAATAGAAAAGCATTATAATAAGTAATATAAAAACGGCACTCTGCACGGACTGAGCAGAGTGCCGTTAACTGTTTATTGATTAAATAATCTTAACGATAATCTTAAAGAAATTGGCAATGTAAATCATAATCAATGATACTGTGCTGCTGATACTTTCGAAGATATTGGAAACGGCAACCTCTGTGCCCGTTACACCGTAGCCGGGGATTGAGCCGTCATTGTCAGGCACACCGTCATCATCAAGAACGAATTCATAAAGAAGAGGAGAAACAAGAGCAACAAGGAAATACTCAACTGCACTTACGCCGCCGAAAACACGGGTGCAGAGTCTTGTTATTCCCGCCGCAACGCCCTGCTTGGCACCGAAGTTTTCAAGAAGGTTATTTGCAGCCTTGAGAAGAGTTTCATCGCCGATAGCTGCAAGGTCATCTCTGAGGAGAAGTGCAACTGCTCTGAGGAAGATTGTTACTTCCTTTGAATCGAGGGGGTAATCCTCTTCGCCTGCGTAGTGAGCTGCAACAAGCTCAGTTGCAACATCCCATATGTTTTCGTATTCACTGTCGGGAATTTCGATGTTATAGCTTGCGGCAAGCTCCTGAATTCCGCCCTCTCCGTAAAGAGGATATTCAAGAATCTTGTTGAGGCCTGTAACCGCTGTGTTGACAAGGTTATAGAAAGCGTCGCCCTCTTCCATGCCCATAGCTTCCATCTTGAGTCCCTTGCCGAGACGGTACTGAACGCCGCACTTGAGATATTCCTTCGCATAAACGGAATTGAAGTTTTCATTCATAAGAGCGATATGTTCTTCGGTATAGCCCGAAACCGTTGAAGTGAGCGCTTCAACATCAATGCTCTCAATCGTCTTTGCTTCGTAGCTGATTTCTTCTTCAGTCACGGTGAACATTCTGTATTCAGCGGGATACATCGAAAGAGAGGTTGTTGCAAAATCATAAATCTTGTTGCCGAGAGGGCTTGTGTGAACAGCAGCATCACTGCAGTGCTCGTGACCTGTGAAAACAAGCTTTATGCCTGCATTAGCAAATTTATTTGCGGTTGAAATATGGTTTCTGATGATAAAGTTTCTGCTGAGAATTCTCTGCATGGGAAGATGGTCAAGGAGATTATGATGCATCATGAGGATGGGATATTTTCCGTCTGCATAAGCCTTTTCAGCTTCGCTGACAACCCACTTGACCTTATCGTTTGTCATGCCGTCTTCGGTTGATTTGGTAGGGTCGCAGCTGTCAAGCGCAATAAGTCGGTATTTTTCTGAAAGCTCTGCAACATATGAGCAGGTGTCATCATCAACATAAAGAGCTTCATCATAGCCGAATTCCCAATAAATCTCTTTGAAATCCTTATATGTAACATCATTTTCGCCTGCGCCGTTATCGTGGTTACCGTTGATAACATAAACAGGCTTGCCTGTTTCAGCCTCAAATTTTTTGAGCTTTTCGGCAACATCAAGATGCTGCTGAACGATAACCCTGCCGTCATTTACAAGGTCGCCGGGAATGAGCACGAAATCAACCGCCTCATCTTCGGCACACTGACGGAGAAATTCATCAATAATGAATCCGCTTTCGTTTTCCATTGCCGCTCTGCGGTTTGCGTTCCACATTACGGGCTCATAAGGAATCTCAACCTCAAGCTCCTCAAGAGGCTCAACATAGTGAAGGTCGGAAGCAACCGCAAACTTAATGTCGGCATCTTCCTGTGCAAAAGCGGTCATTCCGATGCTTATACATGAAAATGCGAGAACAACGCTTAAAACAATGCTTAAAACTTTTTTCATCATTCTTCTCCTTTGATTTTTATGATAAAAATTTTAACAAAACAAAAAGATAATGTCAACAAAATTATTTGAGCTTATCTCATTGTTTCTGCCGGTTATATAGAAATATAGACACTCATTTCATTTTCGCCGCGGTTGCCCCATTTGTAATAAGGAATAAGCTTTATTCTGACTTTTTCAAGCTCAGGCTCATGCCATTCGGCATAAAGCGTACCGCTCTCTTTTTCTCTGAAGCCATCCGCAGCAATCGTATCTCCGTCCATTTCAAATGCGGGATTCCTGCTGATTTTCAGCATCTGAAGATTTCTGCCGTTATCCGCTTCTTCAACGCAGTAAACAAACGGTCCTCTGGTTACTGCCGCTTTTCCGATGTTTGAACGAACAAGATTTGAGCATTTTATCAGCATTGGTCTCACTTCAAAATCAGCCGATATTTCGGTTTCGGAGCTGATTTCAAAATAAGCATAGCCGTCTTTTATTTTGCAGGGAAGTGAAAACGAATAATTCTTGCACCATTTCGGAATTCTGACAGCAAGTGTAAACTCCTTTTCGGGAATTATCTTTACCGTTACTCTTCCGTTTTTCGCATAATCCGAAACAATTTCGGCTTTTGCTTTGTCAGTCTTCACCTTGCAGCCGATAAACTGATGGATAAACAGTGTGTTTTCGTTTTCTGTGAAGCAGTATTCGCCGATTGAAGAAATGACCCTTGCAAGATTCGGCGGGCAGCATGCGCAGCCGAACCATTTCTGACGCACGGGCTTCACATGGCGTTTTCTCGAATCCTTAGCTGATGCTTCGGGAAGCACCTCAAGGGGATTCACATAAAAGAAGCTTTTTCCATCCTGCGCCATTCCCGAAAGAACAGTATTATAAAGCGCTCTTTCAACAGCGTCGGCTATGTCCGCATCGGGCTTTATTTCAAGCATTCTGCGCGCAAAGAAAATGAGCCCGATTGAAGCGCAGGTTTCTGCATATGCAAGGTCGTTAGGCAAATCATAGTCAAATGAAAATGCCTCTCCGTCAACCGTTGCACCGATGCCGCCCGTTATATACATCTTTTTGTTGATTATGTTATCCGTCAGCTTTTCGCAGGCTTCGTATAGCTCTTCATCGCCGAACCGCTTTGCAACATCAGCCATGCCGCTGTAAAGATAAACACCTCTCACCGCATGACCGACAGCCTCATGCTGATGCCTCGGCTCGCAATGAGCCTGATTATAGTGATAGTTGTCACAGACAGTTTCTTTTCCGAGAACAAAATCATAATAATAGGGTTTTTTCCCTCTTTCATCGATAAAAAACTTCGCAGTTTTCAGATATCCCTCTTTACCCGTCACATCGTAAAGCTTAACAAGCGCCATTTCAGCAATTTCGTGACCGGGATAGCCCTTGATTTTATCTTCGCCGAAGGTTTCGCAAATCAGGTCCGCAAAACAGCAGACGGCATCAAGAAGCTTTCGGTCTCCCGTGGCGTTGAAGATGCTGACAGCCGCCTCAGCCATATGACCGAAGCAATAAAGCTCATGAAAATCCTTTAAATTTGCAAAGATTTCGTCACGGTTGTTAATAACATAGAGCGTGTCAAGATATCCGTTATCGAGCTGAGCGGCGCAAACCAAGTCAATAACTGATTTTGCCTGCGCTTCAAGTTTTTCGTCAGGTGAATTTATGAGAGAATAACCGACAGCATCCAGCCATTTATAAACATCGCTGTCCTGAAACACCCAGCCGTGAAAGGCTTCGGGGTCAGCATTTCCGTCATGATAATGCCATTTATCCGCAGGATAAACGGGCACCTGTTCACCGTTTTTCAGCTTTTCAACAATCTTTCCCGCTTTGACAAAATTATTGATTGCATAGCTTTTTTCCGCGCCTTCAACACGGTCATTCAGCGCTTCATATTGATAAGGAATGACCTCCCGACGAACAAGCTCAATTTCATTTTTCCAGAACGGGTCGGTAATTTCTATATTTTTAAGCCCGATATGATTTGAGAATTCGGTTTTGTTCAATGAGAAATCCCCTTTTAAAGCTTGATTTTTACTGTCTTGATTTCCCACGGACGGAAGCTGAGCTTTCCGTCTGTTATTTCTTTAAGCTCATTTCCGAGCAAATCAACCTCTGCAGTTATCTGACCGACAGCGCTGTTCATCTCAGCCATTGCGGTTTCATCGGAATAGTTGCAGAAACGCGCAAGAAGATTGCCGTCTTCGGGATAGAAGGTAGTGAGAATAACCTCGCCGCCCTCTGTTTTGAGCGAGAAAGGCTTGAATTCTGTCAGGTTGCCGCAGCCCTCTTCAAGAGAAACAACTGCAGGAGGATAAGCATAGGAAAGAGCAAGGCGGTGAAGCTCCGCATCGTTCACATAGTCAAAAGAAACTGCAAATTCATCCTCATAAATGCCGTCAAGCATTTTGGTTCCGCAGAGATATTCGTTTGCATAAACAAGAGGAACGGAAAGTCGGTTTCCGTTGACAGCGGCGCCCATGCATCCCTTGTTGAACACTGCAACGCTGTTATTTTCATCCTTTACGCAAGCCCAGTAAATGCCGTTAATGTAAGTTCCTTTTTCGAATGTTTCTTCGGGAGTTGCGTTTTCTTCGATAATAATTCTGTCGGTTTTATACCAATAATCTTCAACCGCTCTGACCTGACCGTCCCATTCCGAAATTGAATAGGGCAAGTCACGAACCATTCTGCGGTTTTTATCAAGAGTAAGATTCATATTGAAGCAAAGCTTGCCTTCGTGCTGATGACCGTTAACGGTAATCGATTTTTCAAGGCCAGCCTTGTCACCGATAATGCCTACTCGCTGACCGTGAACCTCAAATCGGGTTTTGCAGTCAACTCTCATCATCTGAGCACCATTGAAGCGCATTTCAAAGCTGAACGGAACACTTCCGATTTCTCCGCTGAAAACAGCAACTGCGCCGCAGGGTGTTATTTCAACATTCCATTTGCCGCATGAAACGCACTGAGCGTCATCGATGACAGCGGTAAACATTTCGTTTTCGCCGTTATCAATAATACGGTTTCCGTCGGAATTTTCAATGTAAGCGATGCCCTTTTCAGTTAATTTGATACTGAGTCTGTTCGCTTTGAGAATGCCCGTTTCCGCATTCCATGAAAAGTTCTTTGCACAATCGTTGGCGGATGATGCGGAAATGCTCTTTGCCGTAAACGCAGGTAAATCAACATAAACACGCTTTCCGTCATCAAGATCAACATATTCCCTGACAGCAAAAGAATGAGCGTTCACCGCAAGAACGGAATTTTTGTCGGGCGCAAAATGAGATATAATATTTTTAAGAGAGTCTTTCTTTGCTCCGCCAGATTCCTTGAGCGATGCAGGGATGAATCTTCTCGAAAGATCAAGCAGTCCGCAGATTGTTACATCATGGTGCTCAGCGGCAAGCGCATATTTCCAGGCTTCCTCCAGCTTCTCCTGCATTGATTCTCCGCCGAGCATAACGGAAATTGCATTCAGCTTTTCGGACTGAACGGCTTCAACCTCCGCCTCACGGACACCGTTGAAGATTTCGTTGCCGCAGTAGCCCCACGGCATCTGAACATGGAAATCATTATCGGTTGTTGCAAGCTCGTCTTTTGCCTCTCCGTAAAGAGCGGGAATATCTTCAAGAAGAACATATTCATAGTTGTCTTTTGCTTCAATATATTTTGTAAGCTCTTCAATAGGCTGAGTCAGGTCATCATATCTTGACGCAAGAAGAGGCGAATATTTTGAAAACATTTCTTCAAAATCCTCGAGCGAATAAAGCTGATTTTCAGGCCATCTCGAAAGAATCCAGTTATCAACCGTGCAGCAGTTGAAGCCCCTGCCCTGATTGTCATATGTCGGAACAGCGGGGATTTCTGTTTTGTCCTTACCTATCCATCTGCCCCATGCCGAATCAAAAGTTCTCGGATAACCGTAGCCCATAACATGCGAACGCAGAATTGCCGCATCATAGCCGCAGAGCTTCGCAAGCTGAGGAGTCTGATTGTTGAGCGCAAACTCAGAGATGCAATATACATTCGGGGTTTTGCCGTAATATTTCTTATTAGTGCGCACAGCATAGATAAGCTGACGAGCATTCGACTCTTCGGAAATAGTGAGCGAAAGAGGCTGACCGTAGGTTGTTGCGCCGAGACCGACTCTGTCAGGATATTTCTTAAGCAAATCCCCTATCATTTCAACGACCTCGGGGTCGCATCTTGAAAACTCGTCAAAAGTGAAGGACTCATAGTCAAGACCGATTCTCAGTTTCGGATATTTTTCCATCCATTCATAAATTTTTTTGAGACGGGGTTTCACCTCGTCCTTCCAGAGAACATATCCGCCATGGTCATAGGTCAGAATATAAAGCTTTTTCTCTTCCATTTCACATCACCTTTCTTTTTACCATCTGTTTTCAACATATTCGCAAAATGCGATCAAGTCTTTTATTTCGATTTTTGTTCCGTCATCGAGAGTCACATCGCCGTTCCACACGCCGTAAACCTGATGGCAATTCATTCTTCCGACCTTGAAATCAATATCGGAATGATTGTCAAGAGTCGGCTGCATTGTCATGTTGAATCTGCCGTCCTCGGAAATAAACTTCCACGGCTCCATGAACCTTCCCTTGGGGAAGGTTTCAACATCCACTGCGCCGAATTTATGTACCTTTCCGTCATAGATAAGGCATGTTTCGGTTGCGTTGCTTTCGTTTCCGATTGCCCAGGTTATTTCAAATCCGAGCATATGTTTTTCTCCGCTTTTATCTGTAACATATGTTGCCGCATTGCCCCAATACCAGACCATTTTGTGAACGGTATTGACTCTGCCCCAGTCGAGAGCGCAGAATGTATCTTCTTTTGAGAATCTGTATTCATAATCGTCGATTTTGAAAACTGCATCGCAGGGCATGCAGAACTGCTTTGTCGTCATGAAATACTTCGTTTTGTCTTCATCAAAAGGAAAAACCGTTGTTATGTTTTCAAGACCGGGCATAATATCCATCTGAGCAAAGCACTCAACAAGTTTACCCTTATGCATTTTTCTGAACTTGAGAGTTCTTTCTGTTTCCTTGGTCTCGAAATCAAATTCAGCTTTTCCGATTCTATCCTTGAAGCGGTTGGGTACATCGCCTTTTGCAGGCGGAACATGCTTATTCGCACCGAGAAAATACTGAATCGCATCGATTATAACCTCGCCCGTTGCAAGATCAACAAGCTTTGCGGCTACATATCCGCCGACATTGATGTTTGCGAAGCTTATCAGCATCTGCATCTTGCCGTCTGAAATATTATAAAAATCCCATTCCTTGCGGCTCATGATTCCTGTTTTTACATAATCTCTGTTGTATTCAAAAACATTGTGTCTTGCCCAGCCCTTCGCAAGCAAAGTTCCGTCAGGCGCAAGAAGCGGTGTTTTTTCTGTATACTCAGTCTGTTTTGATTTTTCCTTCCATTCGTTGAAGGGCACATAAGTTCTTTTCTCTTCTGTAATCATTATTCATTCTCCTTATCAGAAATTATCAGTCCCATTCGCTGCCGGTTACGGTTTCAAGGTTTGCACCTTTGGTTTCTTTCGTTTTGAAAATAAGTATAAGCATTGAAACTGCAAGGCTCGGAAGCGCAAGGCAAAGAGAAACCGTCGGAATAGACGAATTCCCAAAATAAGTTATAAGAGGAATACCAACCGCGTAAGTCACAACATAACCTACACCGAGAGCAAACATTGAAAGCGAAATTATTGAGGAACGCAGGTTAGTCGGAGAAGATTCGCCGACCATCATGGTGTTGATATCCGTGCATGCCCAGAAGCTGCCGACGCAGACACCGCTGAGCAGTCCTACAAGATAAGGATTCCACGCTTTTTCTGCGCCCGCAGAGAACAGAATCAGCGAAACGATTGTTGCCGCCGCCATGGTGATAATAGCAGGCTTCCTTCCCCATTTATCTGAAATAAATCCGTGAGAAAGCTGAATGAGTCCGCTGCCGACCGGGAACATGAACAGCGCTGATGTTACTGCGCCGACGGAAACTGCGTCAAGGGCGGATTCAAGCGAAGAATAAATCCCCTGTGCAAGCCCCGACTGTGCGTAGCCGTAAGAAATAATTGCCTGATACTGCATTGTTACAAGCACACCCATAGTGCCGAATGCAACGGCAATATAAAGCCAGCGGAGCTGTTTGTGATGAGCAACAAACTTTATTGCCGCAACCAGACCGCCCTGTGAATCAGACGCATCCTTTGCATTCTTTGCAGCTTCTCTTTCTTCGTCAGTCATTCTCAGATAATTAAGGCGTGATTCAATATACGCATCTGTTTCACGCAAGGTCATAAGAGCGATAAGCGAAACAACAATTCCGAGTAGTGCGGGAACAAGATAGACCATTCTCCATTCGGAGGCAGTTGTCATAAATACTCTTCTGAAAAGAGGAACGAGCATTACACCGAGGGTTGAAACGCATTTAACAACCGAATAAATCTTTGCTCTGTGCTTCGGCGGAGAAGTTTCGGTGATGTAAACGACCTGCATATCGTGAGGCACAAAAAATGCCGCAAGCGTTGCGCCAATGACATACAGAACAAGGTTATTTGAAAGAAAAATAAATAAAAGCGCAATTCCCATTCCGAATGTGTTCAGCACAAGGAACGGCTTTCTGCCGTATTTGTCGGCAAGCGGTTTATAAAGCAGCGAAAGTCCCTGAAACGGGAACGCAATAATGCCGAGGATATCAAGGATGCCGATTGAACTTTCGCCGTATTTTGCAAGCAAATCAGTTGCAATTTCGGTTTTCATAAGAGTCTGAATCTGAGATGCAATTTCATCGGTAACATAAACAACACAGATAATCAGAACAAGGAAAATAAGGTATCCGCCTTTTTTCGGTTTTGCCTTTTCCCTTTCAAGTCTTGTGATTTCCTTTTGGATTTTCTCCTGCTTTATCATAAATCACACCTCGTTTTCCATATAAAGTTATTCTATAATATTATAAAGATAAATGCAATAAAAAACAGTAAAAATATACAGAAAACCCGAAGTTTATCACCTCGGGTTGTATAAATATAAACTCTGTTTTGATTATTTCAAAAATGATTCGGGAATTTCTTTTCCGAAATCAGCGCAGGGCTCCTTTGAAAGCTCAAAGCTGAGCACGCCGCCGTCAGTAATTTCAGAATAAGTCAGATAAGGTCTGTCAATTTCTTTTCCGTTGAGCTTCATTGAACGGATATAGGGATATTCAAGCGGGTCATTATCGCATTCAACTCTGAATATTTCCGAAACACGGCAGGAATGGTATTTCGGGTCAAGCTTGATTTTGGCTTTCCTGAACAGCGGCGTATTGACAAAATATGCTTCATAGGCGGGGCAAAGCTGAGCAAAGCCGAGAGCCGAAAGCACATACCATGCCGAAAGCTGACCCACATCTTCATTTCCGCAGAAGCCGAATGCGCCAAGACGGTAAGATTCCTTCTGCACCCTTCTTGTCCAGTACTGCGTTCTGTGAGCAAGACCGAGCATGCTGAAATAATGCGTAATGTTATGGCAGGGTTCGTTTGAATGGTTATAATCATCACTCCAGAGAGCGGATAATTTAGCTTTTTCAAAAAATCTTTCAAGAAGCTCAACAGTTCTCTTTTCGCCAAAAAGCTTGCTCAGACCGATAACATCATACGGCACAAACCATGACTGCTGATAAATATTGCTTTCAACGCAGCCGTCATCGTCATATTCATTTTCTTCATAAACGAAGCTGCCGTCTTCCATTCTCGGCGCCATGAAGCCAAGTTCAGGATTGTAATTCTCTTTATATTTCATGGCACGGTTGAAGAAATATTCCGAGTCTTCCGTTTTACCCATCGCTTTCGCAAAGCGTGCAAGAGTATAATCGGCAAGCAGGAATTCCAGGGTATCGCTGAGTCTTTCGGGGCAATACGCATTTTCAATATACTGAGGTGAAACCCGTCTGCCCGGTTCAAAAGGCTTTCCGTGAAGCTCGCTTGCACAAAGAGCGGATGCCCTAACGATATCATACAGCTTATTTGCGTCATAGCCTCTTATTCCTTTGACATATGCATCGGCGCAGACTATCAGACCGGGGTCGCCGACCATGCTGTGGGTATCAAGGCTCAGAAGCTCCCATCGGGGAAGCGAAGTGTTTCTGTATTCCGCTATTTTAATAAGCGAATTGACTTCATCGTTGACAATATCAGGACGGATAACCGACAAAAGCGGAAACTCGCTCCTGTAGACATCCCAGCCGCTGAAAACCGTGCGGTGAGTATAATCGTCAACGGTGAAAACATCATTGTCAAAGGTGAATCTGCCATCGCAGTCCGAAGCCTTGCGGGGGTCAAGAAGAGTGTGATAAAGGCAGGTATAGAAGAGCTTCAGATCCGTTTCGTCGCTGCCTTCAACATCAACGCAGTCAAACACCTTCGCCCATTCGGATTCCGCATTTTTTGAGATGATGTCAAAATCAAAACCGTTTTTCTCGGATTCAAGATTCTTTCTTGCGCCGTCAAGGTCTGTATATGAAATTCCGCATTTAATCATGAGCGGTTCGTCCGGATTTCCGAAGTACGCAAGAAGCCCCGCATCCTCATGAGCATAGCTTTTCAGTCCCTCATCTGCTAACTCCTCATCGGAGAAAAATCTCATTTCCTTTGCAGGCTGAGAAAACTCACATGCAAAATAGAAATTATAATAAATCCCTGCGTGGCCTCTTCCGAATCCGCCGCCTTTCGGTGTGCATTTTATATAACCTTCTATGCGTCTGTCATTAACGATTTCAATTTCTTCAAAATCAGCGTGACCGCCTATTCTTCTCGAAAAATTAAAAATCACTCTCGCATCGTCGGTTTCGGGATATGTAAATTTCAGCAATCCCGTATAAGCCGAAACGGTTGCTTCGGCAAAAATTCCGTAGCGCTCAAGCAAAACGGAGTAATATCCCCCTCGGGCACACTCTCTTTCATGAGAAAACGGAGATTTCCAGCCCGTTTTTCCATTTTTAAACGGTATTTCCTCATTGCTTCCGCTTCTGAGATCGGTGTTGCCGATAACGGGCATAATCTGAAGATTGCCCAGATCACCGTACCAGCCGATACCGCTCATATGATTGAAGCTGAAGCCCTCAATTGAGTTGTGGCAATAGTTATATCCCGTGCCGTTATCGCCGCCCGTAACTGTATCGGGCGTGAGCTGCACCATGCCGCCGGGCACGCATGCGCCGGGATGAGTTTTTCCGCCGCCGTGAAAGCTTTCTTCCTGCTCATCGCCGACAGTGCCTATCATAGGGTCAATATATTTAACTTTATTCATTGCTGTTTATCCTCATTTCGTTGCGTAGTCGTTGATTTCAGAGATTCTGTGCTTATAATTTTTTATCAAGAATTAAAGCGACTCAACAAATTGGAATTTGATTACTTCTTTTTATCGTTAAAGCAGATAATGAATGCACCCATTACCGCAACAGCAACAAGCAATCCGAACTCAGCCAAACCGCCTAAAAACTCAATACCAATAACCATACCTATATAACCGGCAATAATTGTAACGATTGCCGCCAAAATCGCTTTACCCACAATATCATATCCTTTGTAATAATTGCAATTCTTGAAATAATTATATCATATGCAACCTTAAATTGCAATCGGGTTCGGTTGTCAAATACATTTGTCCGAGGACACTTCGTCGACAATTTAATATAAATCAACGCAAAGCATTGTATGTAATGAAATATCGCTGTGCGATGTGAAATAAAACAAATCCCTCATACGCCACAGCATATTTCACAAATCCTGTCAGGGATTTATTTCATTGAAAAAGAAAAGACACGCTGTTGCGTGTCTTTTTCTGGGAGCACGTCACATTTCAGAAACGGAGTAAAATGAATTAGAACTATTCATTTAGTGTATTCGGATACAGAAAATGCAATATTTTCGTTATCCCTGTACTCTTTTCGTGATTTGAGCTTCATTCCTAAACTTTCGCAGATTTCATCAAGATTATTTAAATCGCTATACATTCTGCAGTCTTTAAGAATTTCAAGTGTTTCTTTTTCCGTAAATCCGAAAGGCTTTAAAACTCTGTGCTGACGCATAAACGCATTGTTTCTTGAGGTGACAATAAATCTGCCGTTATCCGTCAGAACTCTTGAAACCTCTTTCAAAGTTTCAATAATTTCTCGGGATTCATCCAATCCGCAATAAGTACAAACAGTATCAAACGCTTTATCCTTGAAAGGCAGATACCAAAAATTCGCACAAACGGGAATGATTTTCTTTTTCTGATATTTAGCGATACCCAAAGCATTTCCGAGACAATCAAAGCCAATATCTACGGTATAAAGCTCACAAGCTTTCGGCATATATAAGGCAACCGAAGCCGTACCGCCGCCTGCACCTGTTGCGAGTTCTAATATTTTATCTGTTTTTTCTTTGCAAACAACTTCAGCAAAATAACGGTATCTGTCCCAAAATACTCCTGTACCTTTGACTTTTGTTATTGCTCTCTTTTTGCCGTTACGCTTTTTGCTGAATTTTTTGAAATCTTTAAGTTGCTTTTTTCTGATATTTCCGCTTTTGTCACCCACAATCCACTCGCTTGTTTCTTTTTGTTTATAGGAATCAAAAGCTTTTAAAATATTTTCTTTTGTGCCGTGTATCTTTTTTATGTGGTTAACATAAATCTCGTTCCAATCTTCGATAATACCCGCTTCCATTTCGCTGAAAATCTTATCGATTTCATCGGGATGTTCCCAAAATATTATTTCGAGAAGTTCACGAGCCCAATCAGGATTTGTTTTTTCGGGAAGTAGAATTGGAACACCTTTGACTACAGCATAATTTTCCTTACCGTCTGTTGTAACAAGGGATTCCTTACTTAAAACTAATTCTTTATGGCTTTGCGGTGCAATAAAAATCATTTTTTCTCTCCTTAATTACGTTTTGTTTGCCTTCGCAGTATTTATGGAAGAAATCAAAAGCTTCTTAACTTCTATACACATTTCAAGAATTCTTGTATCATCATAATATCCACTTTCAATAAGTAATTCCAACCAATACTCACTTTCACTACATTCTTTAAGTGCAATCTGAAGTTTGGCAATAAAATCAGCTTTTCCATGACCGTAAAACGCCTCACGAATATTTGCACCTACACTTGTTCCTGAACGAATCAATTGATTGGATAAAACTGTTTCTTTCTTGTTCTGTTTTATATAATTGCAAACTTTGATTATCTGTAAAGCAAATTCTTTAGATTTTATAATCAACGGACTGTCCGCCATAATATTACCACCCTTCTTGATAAAACTATATCATTTTAGAATAAAAAACGCAAGGCAGAGCCTTGCAAATAAACTTATTACCTCTTACCTATTACTTCTTACTTTCCCAAAATCCCATCCGAAATTTTTTTGAGGGAATAGCGAAGAAGTAAGAGGTAAAAAGTAAAATCCCACTTGCTGAACGCAAATGGGATTTTTGGAGGTGCCACCCAGATTTGAACTGGGGAATCGAGGTTTTGCAGACCTCTGCCTTACCACTTGGCTATGGCACCGTTTATTATATTGTATGCAATCATTTTTAAAAAATGATTAAAAAAATGGAGCGGATGACGAGGCTCGAACTCGCTACCTCCACCTTGGCAAGGTGGCGCTCTACCAGATGAGCTACATCCGCACCTGTTGGTGCCTCCGGCCGGAATCGAACCAGCGACACGTGGATTTTCAGTCCACTGCTCTACCAACTGAGCTACAGAGGCATAAAAGTGACCTGTAATAAAATTACAGGTCACTCAATGGCGACCCGGAACGGGCTCGAACCGTCGACCTCTAGCGTGACAGGCTAGCGTTCTAACCAGCTGAACTACCGGGCCAAATGGTGGGAACAACAGGGCTCGAACCTGTGACCCTCTGCTTGTAAG
>JAZQEE010000020.1:0-2784 GCA_045538815.1 Acutalibacteraceae bacterium | reverse complement strand
AAGTGCCCCGAAGAACTCGGCAGCTTTTTCCAGGTTTCGGGTATGACATTCGAAATTCACACATACAGAAAAACTCCCGTTATTACCGATCAGCTTGGTGATTTTGTGGAGGTTGACGAAACAATGGAACGCCGTGTTCAGAATGTCTGCATCGGCGGCGAGCCTGTTGACCTTGACAAGAAGTATTCACTCACAGGCAGCACTTATGTGCTTCTTCAGGGCGGCGACGGACTTACAATGCTTGATGGCGCAAGAGTTCTTCAGCAGGAAGGACTTCCCTGCGATTCCGAAATGCTCATTAAATATTTCACGGAAACCCTCGGCGGAAAAATAACTGCCGAAAAATACGGCAACCCCGACGGTGAGGGCAGAATCACAATTATCTCCAATAGTCCCAACGCCCCCGAGAGTGATTATGAAATCGAATACGGAGATACTGTGACAATTGAAACAGAATCCGTCGCCGGCGTTTTTGTTAAGTTTGTTCCTGAAAAATCGGGCAAATATATTTTCAGAACCGAATCAGATTGGGCTGATACAGGTGCTTGTATGTTCGATTCGAACGGAGAAGAAGTTCTCGCTGAATATTGGGACGATACCGAAGAAAGCTATGATTTCATATTGAAATGCAAGCTTGAGGCAGGCAAAGCATATTATCTGAATATTTATGTTCATCACGGAGACGGAGCAGATTTTGACCTTGTTGTTGAATGCGGTCACTCCTATGAAAACGGAGTTTGTGCTGTATGCGGTGAAGCTTGCGACCACGAGTTGACCGAAGATCGTCCCTACATCTGTGAATGCGGACAGAATTTCACAGGCAAGGATATTTCGGCAGGTGTTGAGGTTGAGCACGATTGGTCAGGGCGTGAAGGCAATTGGGAATGGTACAGGTTTGTTCCCGAAGAAAGCGGAGTTTATTATATTGAATCCTTCAGCAATACGGAAGAAAGCGACCCTTGCTGCTTTGTTCTTAATGCAGACGGCGATTATGTAGCAAGTGGTGACGATTATAACGGTACTCTTGATTTCAGACTGGTCTGTGCTTTTGAGTCGGGAAAAACATACTACCTCGAAATCGGCGATTATTATGAAAACTCTGCATTTGCCTTTAAGCTCGAAAGAATGACTCATACCGATGAAGACGGAAGCATTCACCATGATTTTATATTGATTGAAGAAACATATTCAAACTGCACCGAGCACGGTTATTCGGAAGGCGTTTACTGCAATGAATGTAAAGAATTTGTCTACGGTCACGAAGAATTACCGCTTGATGAAGAATATCATATTGATCATAATGATGATGAAATCTGCGACCTCTGCGGCAAGGAAAATATATGGGCTGAAGAGGAATGTGAGCATATCTGCCACAGCGATCACTGGTTCTGGAGCATGATCTGGAGAATAGTCAACTTCTTCCACAAAATCTTTAACATCCTACCCGAATGTGAATGCGGAGAGGCGCATTATTGATTTAAGATGAATTGTATTTGAAAAAGGGGGATATCATGAACGGTGTTACAATAATGCTAATATCTCTTGCCGTCTTGCTTCTGGCATATATTTTGTACGGCAGGTGGATTGCAAAAAAATGGGGAGTAGACCCTAAAAGAAAAACTCCGGCTTATGAACAGCGTGACGGCGTGGACTATGAGCCTGCCCCCAAGAGCGTTGTTTTCGGACATCAGTTTGCTTCAATCGCAGGAGCAGGTCCGATAAACGGACCGATTCAGGCAGCCATATTCGGCTGGGTGCCCGTATTGCTTTGGGTACTTATCGGCGGCGTATTTTTCGGAGCAGTTCAGGACTTTGCCGCGATGTATGCTTCCGTCAGAAACAAAGGCAGAAGTATCGGCTACATAATTGAAAAATATATCGGTAAAACAGGAAAAAAGATGTTCCTGCTTTTCTGCTGGCTTTTCTGCATCCTTGTTGTTGCGGCATTTGCCGACATAGTGGCAGGCACTTTTATGGGCTTTACCGTAACCGACGGTGTGCAGAGCGCAAACATAACGGCAAACGGTGCGGTTGCCACAACATCGGTAATGTTTATCATTTTTGCGGTTGTTCTCGGACTGATTATCAAATATGCCAAATTGCCGACAGCTGTTAATACCGCCATCGCAATTGTAATGCTTGTTGCATCCATAATTATCGGTCTGAAATTCCCTATGTTTATTTCTCTTGATGTATGGCACATTTTTGTTTTTGTTTATATTCTTATTGCATCCGTTGTGCCTGTATGGATTCTTCTGCAGCCGAGAGATTATCTCAACAGTTATCTGCTTGTTGTAATGATAGTTGCGGCAGTTATTGGCGTGTTTGTTGCAAATCCTCAGATTAATCTGCCTGCATTTGTTGGCTTCGAGGTTGACGGCAGCTATCTTTTTCCCATCCTTTTTGTTACTATCGCCTGCGGTGCAGTTTCGGGTTTTCATTCATTGGTTTCTTCGGGTACGGCATCAAAGCAGATTAAGAATGAAAAAGATATGCTTCCCGTATCTTTCGGCTCAATGCTTCTGGAAAGCATGCTTGCCGTAATCGCTCTTATTGCGGTTGCATCTTTTGCAAGCGGCGAAGCGGCTGCACAGGGCTGGAATACCCCTGCTCAGGTTTTCGCAGGTGCGGTTTCGGGCTTCCTGACAACGCTCGGCTTGCCCTCGGATATAGTTTATACACTTATCACTCTTTCAATCTCAGCCTTTGCGCTGACTTCCCTTGATTCGGTTGCCCGTGTCGGCAGACTTTCATTCCAGGAGCTTTTCCTCGATGATTCCGTAA
>JAZQEE010000019.1:0-3644 GCA_045538815.1 Acutalibacteraceae bacterium | reverse complement strand
GCACAGCAAATCCGTGAGTACCGCAAGAAGATGTTCCTTTGTGGGATAATAATAAGTCAGATTGCCTGTTGAAACTTTCAACTCCTTGGCAATCATCTGCGGTGAGGTTTTTGAATATCCTACCTCAAGAAACATCGTGGTTGAAACACGAAGTATTTTATTTTTTGTTGATTCTGAATTTGCCATAGCGCCTCCTTAAAAAGGTTGTTGCATTAGTGCTAACTATAATTTAGCACTAATGCAAATAAATGTCAATATGATTTTTATAAAATTATATTTCAATCCACTGTGGCGCTGCTCGGAGAGAAGATTTTTAAATTTTCTCTCCGATTTTTAGGGGTTTGGGGAAAACATTTCACCAACAAGCGGTAAGGGTTGCGGGGCATTTTTGAAAAGTGGATATCCACTTGCCCTGCTTGCTATTATGCAAAAGTTTAAAACGGGCGTAATATGCAAGTAAGGGATTTTTAAAATGTGTACACACTCGCCCTGCTTGCCAGGTTACAAACAATTGCAAAAATAAAAAGCCGTAATCCGCTTTGTTACTTCGGAATACGGCTAATATATTTATTCAACCAACACTTTCAGTGACATAATTCAAGAGTTGCAAAAATAATCTCAGGGAATTATAATGAAGTTGACAAATCAGAATTTGTAGGTGAGATAATGATTATTTTAATTACCGGAGCATCGCATACAGGCAAAACAGCACTTGCCCAACAACTGCTTGAAAAATATAAATATCCATACCTGTCCATTGACCACTTGAAGATGGGGTTAATCCGCAGCGGAAACACAAAACTCACACCGATAAGTGATGATAGCGATTTGACTTCATACCTGTGGCCGATTGTACGCGAAATAATTAAAACCGCTATTGAAAACAAGCAGAATTTAATTGTTGAAGGTTGCTATATTCCGTTCGATTGGCAAAAGGACTTTGACTCCGAACACCTTGAAAACATCAAGTATTACTGCCTTGTGATGAGTGAAAATTATATCAGAAACAACTTTGCCGACATAAAGAAATATGCAAACATTATTGAAAATCGTATAGATGATGAATGGTATACTTTGGAAAGTGTTTTGGAAGACAATTCAAAAATCTTGAAACTTGCACAAACATATAATTTGAATTATATTCTTATTGATGAAAAGTACGGAATCAATGTTGATTTATAACACAAAGCGAAAGAAAAAATAACAGGAGGAAAAACGATGGTCAAAACAACACAAAAAAATTTATGGCAAAAAATTCTGATTATTCTTATCGGCGGACTTCTGCTTGGATTTTTATGGCGTCTTCGCGGTTCACGCGGCTGGGGTTCAGAGGCAGGCGTATTTAATGTCGGTTTTGTTTACCTGCTCTTTATCACAACCGTTATGGGTGAACGAAAAAAACTTGATTTAGGCTGGCTTTCCTTAACGGCTATGTCATTTATTCTGACCGTGCCCAGTTGGGGAACAATAAACACCCAGATAACGGGCGTTATCCGTGAAAGCGAAGTTGAAGGTGCAGAGCATATCTTCAGGTATATATCGCCTTTATCGGGTGCATTTGTTATGTGTTGCGTCGGCTTCGGTGTGGCAGGTCTGTTCGGAGTTTTGCTCGGCAGAGGTTTCAGTTCTCACCAATGGAAAATAAAAGATTTTATAGTTGTTATCGGTGCATTTCTGATTTTTGACATTGTTTCAAAAGCAAGCATTTCACATTGGATTGTGCAGCTCATTCAGCCCGAAGCTGTTGACCTTTTTGAAGAAGGACTTAAAACAGCAGGCATAGAAGGCTCTGCATACAAGGTATTTATGCAGCACTTTGCAGATATTTCCTGGAGCAAAAAGATTATAGGCGGCAGAAATTATTTCTCTGAAATTCAGGCTGTTTCTTCCGCAATCAGGGCTTTGGGTGCAATACTTGCCGCAAGATTTATCGTTAAAGATAAAGTTGCCGCAAAAGTGGGTGCTCTTGTTTGCGGAGCATTCGGTTTTTCAATAACGGTTTCCGATTTGTTCTTTTGGTTTACAAAAGGCGGTTACCGTCAGCTCGGAATACAGTACGAGGGAGATTTTATATATGCGTGGTCCTGCTGGGAATATTTCACGGGATTTATTGCAGGTGTTATAATTACCGCCGTTCTGTTGTCTTTGAAACAAAGCGAAGATGTTGCCGAAATTGCGTTTTCAAAAATTCCAGAAAAGCCGAAGAAAGTTCTTATATTTATCGCAGGCTTTATCGGCACAATCGGTGTAAACCTTGTCCGCCCCATCGCAAGGCGTTTCGACAGTTCGGATACAGTTCAGATTATTGCAACATCTGCAGTGGTTGTTTTAACCGCAATTCTTATAGCATTGCTTGTAAAAAAGGGCGGCATCAACGCAGAGAAGATGGGTATGGAATGGTTTGCAAGAATTTTGCTTCCCGTATTCGTGGCATTTATGTTTTTATCATATTTCTTTGTTGCTTCTGCGGAACACAGGGCAATAGTTGAAATCAACACCTTACACAATATTCTCGTTGTTGTTTCGGCTTTATCGGTGCTCGTGTATTCTTTTATGTTGTTTAAAAAGCGAAGCGGCAATAATGTTTGAACAGCATTGCAGCGCTTCGTTCGTCAATAAGAATTTACGGAGATGTTTTTATGAGAAAAGAAATTGATATAAATACTTGGGACAGAAAAGAGCATTTTGAGTTTTATTCAAAAATTTCAACACCGCATTACTGCGTTGCGTTTAATATTGACGTAACAAATCTGCTTACTTTCACAAGAAATAATAAAATATCTTTTTATTATTCGCTGATATATCTTTGCACTCAGTCAATTAACGAAATTGACGAATTTCTGCTTGAAACAGAGGATAACAAAGTCTATAAAATCGACCGCCGTGTGCCTTGTTTCACAGATTTGAAAAAAGGTGCAACAAGCTTTCATATGGTATCACTTCCCTGCGACGGAGATATCATTGAATTTGCAACAAAAGCACGCAAGGAAAGTGAAAACAATCCGTTATCGGTATATTCTCTCGGCGGATTAAGAGAATCGCAGATTGTCTTTTCGTGCATCCCTTGGGCGGATATCACTATGTGTTCAAACGAGCGTGATTACACTGACCCGAAGCTCAAGGACGACACCGCCCCGATCCTCGTCTGGGGTAAATATACTGAACAAAACGGCAAGTACATCATCAATATGACACTCGATGTAAATCACCGATTCATTGACGGATATTTCGTCGGTCAGTTTGTGCAGAAGCTTGAAGAGAAAATCTCAGAGCTTAATTGAGTTTGATAAATCAATTTTTGCCGTAATATCATGTGTACTATTTTAACGAGGTAAAAAATATGCTTTTTCATAAAATCATCAGTTTCTTTTTGGCTTTTACAACTTTTTTAGGTTGTGTTTTTAACTTTCAAAAGCCATTGAAGGAAACGGATTACGAAATTTCAACTCAAGAGGTTGTGCGCGATATGGATAAATATGCAGGAATTCATTCGGAAATCAAGAATTGCGGCGGTGTGCCCACACTTTATATCAACGGCGAACCGCACGCTGCAGTTGCATATATGACTTATCTTGAAAAGTTCAATGAGTATGACGATTTTGCGGCTGCGGGCTATAAATTCTTTTCTGTGCCCGTTCTGTTTT
>JAZQEE010000018.1:0-7207 GCA_045538815.1 Acutalibacteraceae bacterium | reverse complement strand
AAAATTGTGGTCATGAGATTGTACCTACCTACACACAGGCACTTAATGCTATGCACAGGGGAACAACTCGATACTTAAAGTGCCCCAGCTGCAACAAACGTACCTGGTGCAAAAAAGTATTGAAGAGATAAATTCCAATTTGTCGGACTCCTTCGGTATTCACCGAGGGAGTTTTCTTATACAAAACGCTGAAATTAAAATCTAAATAAGCAGATAAAAATTTATAGACAATAATATTTTTTTATGATAAAATTGAAATGGTAAATTTTTATATTTAAAGGAGAACTGATAATGAAAAACGTTTGCGTAATCACAGGCGGCGGCAGCGGTATGGGTCTTGCTGCAGCGAAATTTATGCCCAAAGAAAAAATTATCGTCATCTCAGGCAGAACCGTTGCAAAGCTTGAAAATGCAGTTAACGAACTCAAAGAATTGGGTTATGAAGCTTATGCTTTTGCCTGTGACACATCAGACCGTGAAAGCGTTAAAAAGCTTGCCGAATACGCGGCCTCACTCGGCGAAATCAAGAATGTTATCAACGCCGCAGGCATTTCACCCGCAATGGGCAGTGCAGGCGATCAGGAAAAGATTCTTCGCATCAATGCTCTCGGCACGGTTTATGTTAATCAGGAATTTTCAAAGAAAATGAACGCAGGCAGCGTTATCTGCGATATTTCTTCAAACTCAGCTTACTCGCTCCCCTCATTTATTCTCCCCAAGAAGGCATATCCTCTTGCTGAAACAGATGAAGCGGCTTTCCTTGCAAAGCTTATCAAGAGAGCAAACATGGCTAAAACCGATTATGAAAAGAACGGCTTTGCATACGGTCTTTCAAAGAACTTTGTTTGCTGGTATGCCGCAAAGAGTGCATTTGACCTTGGTCCGAAGGGCATCAGAGTTGTTTCGCTCAGCCCCGGTCTTATCGCAACAGATATGGGCAAGATGGAAGAAGAACACGGCGGATACCTTATCAAATTATCCTGTGAAGAGCGTATGGGCAAACCCGAAGAACTCGGTTATGCAATCGCAACTGTAGCTGACGAACGCAACGGTTACCTTGCAGGTGTTGATATTCTTTGTGACGGCGGCAGCACAAGAGGTCAGAAAGAATTCAAAAAGAAGAAATAATTTCATATCAATATAAAATACCGCTTCATTATGCATAAGGCACAGTGAAGCGGTTTTAAATTTATATCTTTTTATTATAAAATCCGTTTGTGTCAATTCGCAGCAGCTTTATTGCTTTATTGACAAGCGATGAAAAATCGTTGCGTGTCAGCTTCATAACGCCTTTGATAAGCGGTGAAATTTTGAATCCCGCCATTGCGTTGACTGTTCCGAGATAGAAGTCATCGGGGAAACGGGCGTCTTTATCCTTCGGCACGCTGTCTGCCGTTTCAAGCATCCATTCAAGAAGCTTTGAGCGCATATCGGCAATTTATAACTTTTTCTTATTAAACCAAAACAGTTCAATAAATTTCAATTTATCAAATTACCCTCACAAAAACACTGAACCGCCTCTTATCGGTGCTTTCTGCATCGGTTGAGGCGGTTTTGCATTATACATTACCGTTATTGATTATCCATATACAAATTTCCAAAGAATGCTATTATTCTGTAAAAAGGCTGTAAAACTCTGTAAATCCATTCGCTTTTATCGAGCTCATTAAGTTTTATGTTTTCAATTACGGGATGCTCGCAATAAGCCATATCAACTGCCTGACTGTTGTATGACTTGAACTTAGTGCCGTTTTTGATTGAATAGAAATAATATCCCTGCTGCCCGTCGGAGGTTGAACGCATGGAATTGAGGAAGTTGATTTCACCGCCCGACATAATAAGTGCAGGCTCTGTTTTTGATGAACCGTCGTGACCTGTATTAACAAATACGGCATTGCTGTCAACCGAATTCAAAAAGGATTTTCCACCGTAAATAAACGTGTTGAATACGGTAACATCGTTGCAGGATTTGAGCTTGATATAATCGGTATGAATTCTTGTTATGGGAATAAAAACATAATCAAACAGTTTATCCTCTGTAAGACGGGGTATGCCGAGCTTTGCATAGCCGTTTCTCGGCAGAGTGTTTGCATTTTGCAGGCAGCCCTCAATAAAAGTATTTTTGCAATCGGTTAAATCAAACATCGATTCATAACAGCAGCCGATTACCTTTTTTATAAAAGCACCGTCGGAATTCTGAAGCTTTATTCCGCAGCTTGCAAGGGTTAATGCACAGTTGATAATATAAACATCATCATATTCGCTGTAAATAATCGGCGTGGTTTTCATATATTTTCCGCTGTTATCAACGGGATTGTTGAGAGGATAATCAACTCTGATTCCGCTGATGCCCGAAGCATTGCCGCATAAGGTGATAAGCGGTTTATCCGATGCGGCGAAACCGTAATATGAAAGAATGAGAGTTCCGCTGCTGTTCTCTCTCTGGCAACGGGTTGCAACAGATGATGAGCCTCTGAATTCAACACCTGCAGGAACAGTTACGGGATTTTCAAAGCGGTAAAGACCTGCAGGCAGATAAACTATTCCGCCTGTTTCTGCCGCTTCATTCAGCTTATTCTGAACCGCAACGGATGCATCGGTTTTGCCTGTTTTATCAGCTGATACAACATACAAAACTTCGGCAGGCTTTGTGTGTTTATGCTCATAATCGGGAGTATATCCGCTTGTATCCGCATTGTAGATACGGATATTTTTGCCCTTGATTCTGCCTTCGGTTTTTACGTTTGTCAGAATCATTGCATTTTCACCGGGGTCATATATTGCACATTCGCTTCCTTCGATAACACCGTTGCTTATGCCTGTACCCCATGAATATTTTCTTGAAATTATGTTGCCTTCGGGAATATAAATTCCGTAATCACAATCGGTTATATAAAAATCGGTAAATTCGCCGCTGAAGGTGTATCGAGTGCCTTCCTTGACAAACATTCCGCAAAGCATATCGGAGATTCTGACATCGGCAAATTCGGGCCATTCGAGGTCGCCTATTACAAGACCGCAGCCGTTTTTGCGTGTATATTCATCAAGTTTCTGCCTTTCGGGAGCGTTGAACTCCTCACCCGCTTCGCACCAATACTTGTTTGATATATAAAGAGTTTTAACGGTATCAACGTCGGCTGAATTATGGGCGTTCAAACCCTGATAAAGACAAGTGCCTTTGACATTTTCAACAGTCAGCATTTCGTGACATTCATAAATACCGTTTTCGCATTCAGCACTCGCACCGATTCCTCTGTAGGAATTGATGAGGGTGCAGTTTTTTATTGTCTGAAGCATATAGTCGTCGTTACCGACCACGTAAAAGGTGAACGGATAAGGCTTTACGTTATCAATGCTCTGGTTGGGATACCAGACGGTGAGACCCACTGCGCCTGCACTTGCACCGACAGTAAATAAAGCGGGATTCATAGCATCGCTGCTTTCAACGTCGGCAATGATTATTGTTCCGTAGTCATCACCGACATCGGGGTCCTGATAATCGCCCATCAGCGTTACAAACTGCCGGATATAAACATTGCCCGTTACTCTGTATTTTCCTGCAGGAAGCCAGACTGTACCACCGCCGTTTGCCGCACAGTCATCGATTGCCTGCTGAATAATCGAAGTAACATCGCTTTCGCCGCTTGAATCGGCATTGATAACAATATCGGCAATAACAACATCGTCTGTTGGATAAACGGTTTCAATGATTTGCGGTATAATTACTTCGTCAGCCGCAAAGCACGGGATAACTGCGTTAAATGCAATTATAATGCAAAGCAGCGAAGAAAAAAGTTTTTTCATCTTATCAACTCCGGTTTATTATAAAAACATTATGATACATTAATTATAATTCTCTTTCAAGATTATGTCAAACATACTGTAGTAATTTGCAATAATGTATGATATAATTTGATTGCTGAACAAAAAATTCACCTTAGCGGAAAATATTGCATGGTAACTGCAGAACAGTATTTCGAAATATCTGTTTAATTTATGGAGGTATTGTTATGAAAAAGTTTTTATCGATAATTCTTGCTGTTATAATCACCATGAGCATAACAACGTTTGCGTTTGCCGCAGGAACAACTTATTATATCGACAGCATATCAGGCAACGACGAAAACACGGGTTTATCCGAATCCTCTGCCTGGAAAACAGTTGATAACATTGCTTCTTTAACGCTTGAAGCAGGAGATAAAATTCTGTTCAAAGCAGGCGGTGATTATGACTGTGCCATTACGCTTACCTGCTCGGGAACTTCGGATAATCCCATTGTCATTTCATCCTACGGTGAAGGCGAAAAGCCGCACCTTAACACCAACGCAAGGGATGCGGTTATGAAACTTTTTGACTGCTCCTATGTAACTGTTTCGGGCTTTGAAATTACGGCGCACAACGGCGGCGGTATCTGGGTTGACGGGGTTACAAAGGAATCAAAAGGTGTCAGAATAGAAAACTGCGAATTTCACGATATGCAGAATTATAAGGTAACTTGCCGTGACAATTATACCGAAGGTCCGATTTCTGGCAGAGCCGCAATAGTTATCAAACGTTACGGCGGTTCACCTCATCCCGTCAACGATTTTCAGGCAATAAACTGCAAAATATATGATGTCGGCAACGGTATATTTTTTACAGGAACTCAGGACCTGAACAAAAACGCACTTATAAAGAACTGTGAGTTTTATAATATGGACGGTGAAGCGGTTGTTCTTGAAGGCTGCGACGGCGCTTTGGTAACGCATTGCCGTGCGATTGACTGCTGCCAGGGAGTCGGTCTTGATGAAAACGGAGAAATTCTGTATTTTACCGCCGCAATGTGGACTCATTATTCATCAAACTGTACTTTCAGCTACTGCGAAATAGCGGGTCAGAAAAACTACGGTGACGGAATGACTGTGGATTTTGACCACGGCTCATACAACTGCACATACGAATACATTTATTCTCACGATAATATGCGCTTTATGTGCAACAACCCTGCTAAAGGCGGCAACAGAGGCAACACGGTAAGATACTGCCTCTCGGTTAATGACAATCAGGGCAGAAACAAAATCGGCGTATCAGACGGCGAATGGAATTTCAGCTTTTATAACAATACAATAATCAATTCGTCAGAATTTCAGATGACCCAGATTTATGATTCGCTGTTCGCAAACAATATCATTGTTTTTAAAGACGGTCATAAGTTTTATCATATAAATGAAGAAGCGAAAAACTGGAATAATGTGTTTGCCGACAACTGTTATTACAACACATTTAACCCAGCATTTGACAAAGATGCTTTAAACACTCTTCCCGGTTTTGCAGGCGGTGACGACCCGATTAAAGCATATCAACTTGCAGAAGGCTCACCGTTAATCGGAGCAGGCTTTAAGATAGAGGATGGCTGTATGACAGATTTCTACGGCAATGAAATAACAAGCAACAACATCGGTTGTTATTCTGCCGACGGAGAAAAAGCCGAGTTTAAAGCGGAAAACTTTTTTGAAAAAGCCGTAAGATTTATCCGTCAGGCATTTGAAATCGCAATTGTTGAAATCCGAAAATTAATTGTTGACATTTTTGACTAACAGCAAGTTAAACTTTCCCGCAGTATATCATTGCTCGACAGTTCATTTGACGAAGGAGCATATTGTCACAAAAGGACAAACTGTTAAATTATAATTTGTCAGACTATCTTAATAAAAACATTGAACCACTTCATATCGGTGCTTATACGGCACTGTATGAAGTGGTTTTTATGTAATGTTAAAGTATAAATTTATCAGTTTCTTTAAGATTAAGCAGTGTTATTAAATCCTCGAAATCGGATTTTGCTGTTGCCAATGCACTTGTTTTATGCGAGTCGCTGCCGAGATAAAATTTACATCCGCATTCCTTTGCAATAAAATACGGGCGGAGAAAAATTTCTTTTTGCTCATCGGTCATATTTATTGTTTTAACATTCAATTCAATGCCTACACCCTTGCGTGAGCATTCGCTGAATATTGAACACATTGTTGCATCAGAAATCAGAGACAATGTTTCTGCAGTTTGATTTTTGAGTATGTGCCCTGTTGTCAGATGAGCAATACCGATTTTATTGAAAGGCAAATCTTTTAAAAGCAGGTTTTCCAACTTATCAACCCAATGGAACGCTGCTTCTCCAGGATTAGTTATTTTTGTTCTGACGGTGTTTCCGTCAAGATGAAGATGTGTTGTTGCAACAACAATGAAATCAAAAGCATAAAATCTTTCTTCGCTTACACCCAGCACATTATTGAAATCCATATCGGTTTCACAGCCGAAAAGAAATTCTATGTTATCATCTTTCGGCAAGGGTAATACGGATGAAATGTGAGAATAATCATGCTCTTCAATCCATTCTGCCTCGCTCTTAACCTTTTCATCCCAGAAATGATTTGTAATGCAGATTTTGTTAAAACCGTTTTCTTTCGCATAGTTCAGTATTGCTTGCGGCGTTTGATTATCATCGCGGCAGCACAGCGAAACCGTTGAATGAATATGAAAATCATGATCGGCAACATATCTCATACCGCGATCCTCCGAGTAATTAATATCCGAAATACTGCACGCAATACTGTTCAACAGTATTTATATATTCCATTTCGCAAAGCGGGTCAAGACCCAAACCGTGATTGGAAAGCGGATAAAGTATATAATTGTGAACCGCACCTGCATTTTCAAAAGCAGTTTTTATTCTTTCAGCATTTCCTGAAGGAACAATCATATCCGTACCGCCGTAAGCAAGAATCGAAGGAACGGTATCTTTGGTTACATAAGCGGTGGGAGAAACAAGGTTTATTACTTTCTCGACCTCACCGTTTGCAATCATTTCATCCGTGATTTCAATTCCCGAAAGCATACTCGCAAGACCCGTGCTGCCCCAGACTTCTGAATGAAAATCTGACGGTCCAACCTGATTTGCAGTAAACACAAGATCAATCGCAGATTCATCTGCCCTTGAAAATCCGTAAAGCATCGAAAGATGTGCTCCTGCAGAATAGCCTGAAACGGCAAGTTTTGTGATATTAAGCCCCTTTTCTTCGGAAAAATCTTTTATTTTATCAATCGCCTTGCCAATTTCGTCACACATTGTAAGAGCAGTCACCTTGCCGAAAAGACCGTCTGCATAGAGGGTATAGTTCATTGTTGCGGTGATATAGCCTTTCTTTGCAAATCTTTTACACTTTTCCGCCAT
>JAZQEE010000017.1:0-1795 GCA_045538815.1 Acutalibacteraceae bacterium | reverse complement strand
ACAAAATCACCTGCATTGGTTTCTCTCTTTCTTACAGCTCTGCTCAAATCGGAATCACGGATAATAAGATTTACTTCGGATGTGCCTATTTCTTCAAAAAGATATGCAATGTCTTCGTTGTAACCGTCAATTTTTTCCTTGACGGCAGTGTAAGCTGATTTTGCGTCTGCCGACATCGTTTCAATATCAACATTATCGGGATTTATAAGTTCAAAGCTTTTGTTGTCACCGCTGATTGTGAACATACCGAAGTTTGCAAACTTTTCACCCGTTGATGTAAGGAAAACATCTTCGTTATCTTTGTTTTTATAGACTGCCTTTTCCGTTGTTTCATGGGAATGAGCATCAATGAAACAGTCTATACCGTCGGTATTTGCAATGATATCGCTTGATTTCCAACCGTCATTCGAACCGATAATTCCCGCATGACCTACCGCAACAACATAATCCGCACCGTCATTTATCGCTTTGTCAACGCTTTCCTGAACGTTCTCGTATAAATCTTCGTTTGTCATTCCGCCGGGATATACGGGAAATCCGTAAATAAAATTGCCGCTTTCATCCTTGAAATATTCGGGAGTTGTTGAGGTGATAGTATCCGGAGTTGAAATGCCCACAAAGGCAATCTGATATGCTCCGAAATCTTCAATGGCGTAAGGTTTAAGCACGGGCGAAACAGAGGTAAGGTCATAGAAATTTGAGCTGATATAATCATATTCCGCCTTGTTCTGTGCAAGGTCAAGGAATACCTCCATGCCGTAGTCAAATTCGTGGTTGCCGGGCACCGCATAGTCATAGCCGACTGCATTCATAATATCAACTATAGCTTCGCCTTCGGTTGTTGAACCGATAACCTCGCCCTGAATTGCATCGCCCGCATCAACGGTGATAACATTCTTGCCCTGAGCAATAAGCTCCGCTCTGTAAGCTGCAAGCACCGCATAATCCTCGATTGCGCAGTGAACATCGTTTGTATAAAGAATAACTGTGTTCTTTTCCGCCGCAAAAGCGAACGGAAGAGTTGCAGCAATCATTATAACTGCAAGAGTGACTGATAAAAACTTTTTCATTTGTTTAGCCTCAACTTTTAATTATAATTTTTAAAGGTCTGTATGCCTGAAATTCATTGTTAACATCATAATATCCAACATTTGGAGTGCATTTCGGTTTTAATCCGTCGGTTTTGTTGGTTATAGGGTTATTTCAATTTAAATTTCAGCAACCGAAAATTTTTGAGAAAAGCCAGAGAATGCCGTTGTATTTCCAGGTGAGACAATCCCAGATGAGGTAGAAGAAGCGGAGCGAGAAATATTCTTTGGGAGTGTTGATGATTTCAATGAGCTTTTCAGCCTGAGCCTTGTACTCATTGAGCTTTGCTTTTTCTGCTTCGCCCATATTCTCGTCTGCAAGGAGTTCGTCAATCTTTGCTTTGAGAGCTTCAATATCATCTTCCCAGAACTTTGTTACTCTTTCTTCGTCAAACATTTCAAGCTGGGCGCCGATGTCTGCAACATCCTTTTCTGCTGCTGCAATTTCTTCAAGGAGAGCTTCAAAGCCTGCCTTGATTTCTTCATATTCAGCCTTCTGCTCATCGGTGAGATTATCGGGATTTACTGCTTCAATTTCAGCAATCTTATCTTCGATAGCTGCCTTGTCGTCACTTGAAACATTTTCGGGATTGTAGTTGTTTTCGATGTCCTTGATTTCTTCAAGCTTCTCTTCTGTTTCGGCAATCTTATCTTCAAGACCTTCGATATCCTTAATCATTTCTTCGAGTGCGGTCTTTTCGTTTTCG